>JACKBK010000006.1 GCA_020634555.1 Caldilineae bacterium | reverse complement strand
TGGCCGGGCTCACCCATGCGCTGGCCAACGAATGGGCGCCGCTGGGCATCAACGTCAATGCCATCGCGCCGGGCTACATGGCAACCGACGTAACCGCGCCGCTGCGGGCCGACGAGCAACGCAATCGGGCGATTCTCGACCGCATTCCCGCGGGACGCTGGGGCGCGCCGGATGACCTGAAGGGCGCAGTGGTCTTCCTGGCCTCGCCCGCCAGCGACTACGTCCACGGCACGATTCTGCCCGTGGACGGCGGCTGGTTGAGCCGCTGACGAATTTGAGCTGGACACATCTGAGGTTGGTTCGAGGGGGGGCGTCAGTTGCATTGGCGTGGAAAGCCGCCTCCTTCGCAAAGAGTGAATAACCGCCGCCGACCACCCGCCATCAGCGCAATCGGACTGATCGTATCGTCGTCCTCAAGCTGATAGCAGAAGACAGGGCGCCGGATGAACATCCGGCGCCCTGTCTTCTGTCCAAGGTGACAGTCACTTTCGGAAAGTGACTGTCACCTAACGCACATTGTTCGTTCCTACTCCTACTCTTCCTCCTACTCGTACTCTTCCGGTTCCGCTCTCCGAAGAGTATGAGTAGGAGGAAGAGTAGGAGTAGGAGTACGGTGACGGGTCAGTCGATCACGGTTTGCGACTGTTCGTGCATGTACTGCTGAACGTAGTAGAAGCCGCCGCCGGCCTTGCCGGTGCTGCCGCTGCCCTTCCAGCCGCCGAAGGGCTGGAACCCCGGCCACGCGCCGGTGGTCGCGCCCGCCGGCCGGTTGACGTAGACCACGCCGGCCTCGATGTTGTCCAGGTACCACCGTCCCTCGTCGGGATCCTCGCTGAAGAAGCCGCCGGTCAGCCCGTAGACGCTGTCGTTGGCCAGCGCCATGGCTTGGTCCAGCGACTCAACGCCCGCCACCTTGACGATGGGCAGGAACATCTCGACCTTCCACAGCTCGTGGTCCAACGGCAGGTTGTCCACCACGGTCGGCGCCACGAAGAAGCCCTTGTCGAAGCCGTCCTCGGTCAGAAGTTTGCCGCCGGTCAGCACCTCGCCGTCGCGGTGCAGCGCCTCGACAAAGGTCTGGTAGTCGCGGTAGGCGCCCTTGTTGGCTGCCGGTCCCATATACACCTCGCGGCGCGAGGGATCGCCCACGTTCATCTTGCTGGTCAGTGCAACCAGCTTCTGCACGAAGGCCTCGTGGACCGGCTCTTCTACGTAGACGCGGCTGCACGCCGAGCACTTCTGGCCGGTGAGGCCGAAAGCGGAGCGCATGACGCCCAACGCGGCCTTGTCCAGGTCGGCCTTGCGGCTCACGATGGTGGCGTTCTTGCCGCCCATCTCAGCGATGCAGGGTCGGGGATATGCGCCGGCTGCGAAGGTGCGGTAGATGTGCATACCGACGTCGAAGGAGCCGGTGAAGGTGATGCCATCCACCTCGTTGTTGGTGATCAGCTCCTCGCCCACGGTGCGTCCCGGCCCGGAGACGTAGTTGAAAACGCCCGCCGGCACCCCAGCGTCGCGGATGCACTCGGTCAGCAACCAGCCGCTGAGCGGCGTGTCGGTGGCCGGCTTGAAAACCACCGTGTTGCCGGCCACCAGCGCGCCGCCGGCCGGCCCACCTGCCAGCGCAAAGGGGAAGTTGAAGGGAGAGATCACCACCCAGACGCCGTAGGGCTTGAGCACGCTGGTGTTGTGGTGCTTGGGCGACTCTTCGTTCAGTGGCTTGATAAAGCCGTTGTTGCGCTCCATCTCGTCGCAGTACCAGCGGATCAGGTCGGCGGTCTCTTCCACGTCGCCCAGCGCTTCCAACCGGTTCTTGCCGATCTCCAGCGTTACCGCCGCGCCGATGTCGAAGCTGCGTTCGCTGATCAGGTCGGCGGCCTGGCGCATGATCGCCACGCGCTCCTGCCACGGGGTTTTGCGCCAGCCATCGAAGGCCGCGCGCGCGACAGCCAATGCCTCGGCCGCGTCTTCCCTGGTGCCCTTCTGGAATGTCCCCAGCAGCCAGTCGCTGTTGATGGGGCTGCGATCCTCGAAGGTTTCCTCGGCCCAACGTTCCTCACCGTTGATAAAAAGAGGATAGTTCGCGCCGAAGCGGCTCTTCACGCGCGTCACAGCCTGGTCAAACATCTCGTTGAGTTCCGGGTTGTCCGCGGAAAGGGTCGCGTAGGTGATCTTAAACTTTGGTTTGGTCATGTTTCGTCTCCTCTTTGAGTGTGAAATGACTAACGGAATCCAATGTGGTGGGTACGCTCAGGTCTCCACCCGTTGGACTGAGTGCCGTATTCTTCGTCGATGATGTCGAGCAACTCGTCGACCTGCGCAATACCCCAGGCCAGATCGCTCTTTTCGATGATCAACGGCGGGGAGATGATCAGCAGGTTGCCTCGGGTGGTCAACGTTATCCCGCGATCCCTGGCTTCTGACTTCAGACGCTTCAAGGCGGGGTGCATGTGTGGCCACGGCGAAAGCGGCTGCCGCGTTTCCTCGTTGACGATCAGTTCCATGCCCGCAAAAAGCCCAATGCCGCGCAGGTCGCCCACGCTGGGATGGTGCGTGCTGATCTCCCGCAGTTGGCCGTGCATCCAGGCGCCCAGCTTGCGGCTGCGCTCGATCAACCCGTCTCGTTCGTAGAGGTCGATAGCGGCCACGCCGGCCGCACAACACAGGGGATGTCCTGAATAGGTCAGTCCCGTGGGAAGTGGATGATCGCCAAAGAAGCTGGCGCAGTGCTGGTTGAGCACCACCGCGCCGAGAGGCTGATAGGCAGCCGTCAGTCCCTTGCCCAACAGCATGATGTCGGGAGCGGCATCGGGCCAGTGCTGCCAGCCAAACCAGGCCCCGGTGCGGCCGAAGCCGGTCATCACCTCGTCTGCGATGAGGAGGACGCCGTAGTGGTTGCAGATGTCGCGCAGCTCGCGCCAGTAGTCGCCGGGCCCGGCAAAAACACCGTTTGTTCCCACGATAGGCTCCACCACCAGCGCGGCCACGTTGTTCGGTCCTTCCCACTCGATGATGTCGGCGATGTGGCTGGCGCAGCGCAGGTTGCAGCCGGGATAGGTCAACTGGAAGGGACAGCGGTAACAATAGGGAGGCAGCGCGTGCATGATGTTGGGCACGCCGGGTGTGGACCAGTTGCGCGAGTCCCCGCTGAGCGCGATCGCGTTGCTGGTTGCGCCGTGATAGGAACGATAGCGGCTGATGATCTTCTGGCGCCCTGTGATCCAGCGGGCTACCTTCATCGCGTGCTCGGTGGCGCCGGCCCCCGACTGGGCATAGTATACCTTGCCACCTTCCATGCCGCTTGTCTCGATCAGCCGCTTGGCCAGTTCTGCACGCGGCTTCGCTCCCCAGGCGATGTGGATAAAACAGAGCTCAGCGGCTTGCTTCTGAATAGCTGCCACCATGTCGGGGTGTTGGTGGCCCAGGTGGTTGCACTGAGCCTGGCTGCTAAGGTCCAGGTAGCGCTTACCTTCCTCGTCCCAAAACCAGGCGCCTTCGCCGCCAACCACTGTCGGACCGTCCCAGTCTCCCTGGCGATTCTGCCAGGTGTGCAACACATAGTCCTTTTCGAGCTGGACTGCGCTTCGTGTCTCGTTTGAAGCAATGGCGTCCACAACAGACGTCCTTTCGGAAAACAAAATGCCGACCATGACAGGTCGACGTAGCTTGTCTCGACCTCGTTGTCAAAGACACGATCATTGTACGATTGGTCAGAGTTCCTGTCAATTCCACATTGTGTTTACCCGTGCAGTGCCGCGAACCTGCCGGATGCGTCCTCCCACGCCGCTGCAGCGCTGGCCTCCGGGTCGTAGCGAAGCAATGGGATCGAGCTGGCGATCGCGCGGCGGCCGGCCGCGATGTCGTTGATCTGGCCGGTGGCAATGGCCTGCACCATGACGTTGCCCAGCGCCGTGGCTTCCACCGGGCCGCAGACCACCGGCCGCTGGCAGGCATCCGCAGTGAACTGGGAAAGCATCGCGTTCTGGCTGCCGCCGCCGACGATCCGCACCACCTCCAGCCGTCGTTCCAGCAACGTCTCCAGCGAGTCGATGACAGCCCGCGACGCCAGCGCCATGCTCTCCAGGCAGCAACGTACCACGGCACCGACGCTTTCCGGCTCAGGCTGGCCGGTGCGCCGGCAATACGCCCGGATCGCAGCGGGCATGTCGGGCGGGTTGAGGAACGCGCGGTCATCGGGGTCGACCAGGCTGCGGAAGGCAGGTGCTTTGCCTGCCAGATCCAACAGCTCGTCCCAGGAGTAATCGTGACCGTCCCGCTGCCACTGGCGGCGGCTTTCCTGCAGCAGCCAGAGACCGGTACTGTTCTTCAACAGCCGGATATCGCCGGCGACGCCCCCTTCGTTGGTAAAGTTCAGCGCCAGCGCTTGATCGCTCAGCACCGGCTGTGGCGTCTCGACGCCGATCAGGCTCCAGGTGCCGCTGCTGATGTAGGCGCTCTCCGGCCCCAGATCGGGAATAGCCGCCACTGCGCTGGCGGTATCGTGGCTGCCAACGGCGATGACCTGGGGTGTTCCCGGCGCGCCGACCTCGCCAGCGATGTCGCTTCTGAGATCGCCCAGCACCGTGCCTGCGTCGACCACCGGCGGCAGGATGGCTGTCGGTATGCCCAGTTGGTCCAACAGGCCGGTTGCCCAGGTGCGCCGGCGCGCGTCCAGCATCTGGCTGGTGCTGGCGATGGTGTACTCAGCCACGGTGCGGCCGGTCAGCCAATAGTTGAACAGGTCGGGCATCAGCAACAACGTCTCGGCCGCGTCCAGTTGGGGATCGCGTGCTTCCACCATGCTCAGAAGCTGATAGAGGGTGTTGATCTGCATGAATTGGATACCGGTGTGGCGAAAGATGGCCGATCGGCCGGCTCGCTCGAACGCCAGCTCCATCATGCCGTCGGTGCGGGCGTCGCGGTACTGGAACGGATTGCCCAGCAAGCGGCCGGCCCGGTCCAACAACGCAAAGTCCACGCCCCAGGTGTCCAGGCCAATGCCGGCCAGCGGCTGGCTGAACTGCTGTCCATAGCGCGCCATACCGGCCTTGATCTCGCTCCAGAGCCGCAGCGGGTCCCAGTACAGGCTGCCCAGCACGTTGACCGGACCGTTGGCGAAGCGGTGCAGCTCGTGCAGATCGAAGCGCTGGCCGTCCCAGCGGCCCAGCACGACACGTCCGTTGGATGCGCCCAGATCGATAGCAAGGAAGTTTGCGGTGTGTTTCATGGTATGGTCATTATAGCATTTCCAACCAGCTTGACAAATGGGCCAAGATGTTTATCATTATCATGGTATCGATTTCGATTAATCGGTTTCACCTTCCTGAACAGGAGCCTCGTATGATCTACCGAACCCTGGGGAGAACC
This sequence comes from Caldilineae bacterium, assembly GCA_020634555.1. Lineage (GTDB taxonomy): Bacteria > Chloroflexota > Anaerolineae > JAAEKA01 > JAAEKA01 > JACKBK01. Next base: position 123,674 of record JACKBK010000006.1, on the reverse strand, counting down.
GGCCTGCAAGTCTCTGTCGTCGGCTATGGCGCGTCTCCTCTGGGAGCCGAGTTTGGCCGCATCGACCCGGAAGAGGGGCGGCGCGCGGTTCATCACGCCATCGCCTGCGGCATCAACTACTTTGACGTGGCGCCCTACTACGGGCGCACACTGGCGGAAACCCGACTGGGTGAGTTTCTGGAAGACAAGCGCCACCAGGTGATCCTGGCCACCAAGGTCGGGCGCTACGACATCGACCACTTCGACTTCTCGGCTCGTTGTGTGGTCAGTTCCGTGGACGAAAGCCTGCGGCGGCTGCGTACCGACGTCATCGACGTGATCCAGATCCACGACATCGAGTACGGCGACCGCGCACAGATCGTTCATGAGACGTTGCCGGCCCTGTACTCGTTGGTGGAGGCGGGCAAGGTGCGCTTCGTGGGCATCACCGGCTATCCCCTGTTGCAGCTTGCGGATGTCATCTCGCAAACCAGGGTTGACACCATACTCTCTTACTGCCGCTACAACCTGTTCGACACCACCATGGATGCCATGCTGACGCCTGTTGCCAAGGAGCGCGGCGTAGGCCTGATCAACGCATCGCCGCTGCATATGCGTGCTCTGACCGAAAAGGGCGCGCCTGACTGGCACCCCGCGCCCCAGGCAGTGATCGAAAAAAGCCGCGAGGTGGCCGACTGGTGCCGATCCCAGGGCGTGGACATCGCCGACCTGGCCATGCAATACGCGCTGGCCTACGACGATGTCGCCACGACTCTGGTGGGCATGAGCAAGGTCAGCCACGTGGACAGCAATGTCAAGGCGGTTGGCGTCGCGCCCGATCCGCGGCTACTGGCCGAGATACAGGCGATGATCGACCCCGTGGCCGACGTGGTCTGGCGCGAAGGCCGGCCGGAAAACGACGATCCCGGCGCGGTGCCGAAGCAATCCTGAACTGCCAGAGCCGAGCATCTGCCACGAATTACACGGATGGTACGAATTTCGGAACCAGAATTGGTGAAATTCGTGAAATTGGTGGCGGAAGTTCTGTCGCCTGGCCGATTACTGTGGAGCCACCCATGCAAGCAGTTCGACTCGTTGCGCCGCGCCAGATTGAACTCGTCGAAATACCTGAACCCCACCTTGGCGCGGAGGAGGTTCTGGTCGAGATGCGCACCGTGGGAATGTGTGGCAGCGACCTCAACGCTTACCGCGGCACGTTTCCATTGATGCGCTATCCGCGCGTTCTCGGCCACGAGGCCAGCGGGATTGTGGTGGACAAGGGCGCGGCTGTGCCCGACCGCATCGCCCAGGGCGCGCAGGTCGTCTTGTCGCCCTACTCCGAATGTGGCATCTGCCCGGCCTGCCGGGCCGGCCGGCCCAACTGCTGCCAGTTCAACGAGACCATGGGCCTGCAGCGCGATGGCGCGTTGACGCGGTTGGTGGCGATCCACTACAGCAAGGTATTCACCAGTACCCGCCTGACGCTGCCGGAACTGGCGCTGACGGAACCGCTCAGCGTTGGCTACCATGCTGCCAACCGCGGCCGTATCAGCGAGACCGACACGGTTCTGGTCATGGGTTGCGGCGTGGTCGGCATCGGCGTGATCGCGGCTGCGGCTCGTAAAGGCGCCACGGTTATTGCCAGCGACATCGATGACGGCAAGCTGGCCGGCGCGCGGCGATTTGGCGCCCGCCACACCATCAACTCAGCCCAGGCGGATGTGCTGCACGCGGTACGTGATCTCACCGGCGGCGACGGCGTTAGCGTGGCGGTCGAGGCGGTCGGGCTGCCGCAGACCTTTCGGCTGGCCGTGGATGCGGTCGCCTTTGCCGGGCGAGTGGTCTATGTTGGCTACGCCAAGCAGGACGTCTGCTACGACACCGCGCTTTTCGTGCGCAAAGAGCTGGACATCTGCGGCGCGCGCAACGCCCTGCGCGTCTTTCCCGCCGTCATCAAGATGCTGGAGGCGCGCGAGCGGCCTTTTCCTGAGCTGATCAGCCGCACCTTCCCGTTCGCGGAAGCCGGCGAAGCGCTGCGCGCCTGGGACGCCGACCCGGTGAGTTTTACGAAGGTGATGGTGGACGTAGCAGCGTAGCGCGCTTGTTGAGGTGACAGTCACCTTCGGCTCCTTTGCTGGGCTTCAGGAGTAATAACTGCTCACCCTTCATTCCCGCGAAGGCGGGAATCCACATCTTCACGGGCGCTGGACTCCCGCCTGCGCGGGAGTGACGCAACAATGAAGGTTGAGTGGTTATCAGGAGTCCCCACAAGTGACTGTCGTCCGACACGCGGCGGATGAAGGGAGATTGTGTTTTGGCAACTATCCATGACGTAGCCAAGCTGGCCGGCGTGTCGGCGGTTACGGTGTCGCGGGTGCTCAACAACTCCAACCGGGTCAGCTCGACCACCCAGGCGCGAGTGCAGCGCGCCATTGAAGAGCTGGGCTATGTGCCAAGCATCGCGGCCCGCAGCCTGCGTTCCCGCCAGACCTTCACCGTCGCCCTCATCGTTCCCGATGTCAACAACACCTTCTGGACCACCATCGCGCGCGGCGTTGAGGATGCCGCGCAGGGAAAAGGGTATTCAGTCTTTCTCTGCAACACCGACGAGAACCCCGCCAAGCAACAGAGCTATCTCGACGTGGTGATCAGCCAGCAGGTCGATGGCGTCATCATCGCACCTTATGACACCGATGCGGACAACCTGGAGAAGCTGCGCCGGCGGAACATTCCGGTTGTCGTTGTGGACCGCGACATCGCCGGTTGGGAGGTGGACACGGTGCGCGGCGACTCGGTGGCCGGCGCGCGCGCGCTGGTCAGGCATCTGATTGCGCTGGGACACCGGCGCATCGCGGTCGTTACCGGCCCAGCCAACACGTCCACCGCCATCGACCGGGTGGTGGGCTATCATCTGGCGCTGAGTGACGCCGGCATCGCGGCCGATCCGGCGCTGATCCGCTTTGGCGAGTTCCGCGCCGGCGCTGGCGAGCGCGAGGCCGACACCCTGCTGCGCATGTCCCACCCTCCAACGGCCATCTTCGCCGCCAACAACACCATCGCCATGGGCATCATCGATGCCGTGGGCCGCCATGGACTGCGCATCCCCCACGACATCGCACTGGTCAGTTTCGACGACCTGCCGCACGCATCGCATCTGTTCCCGTTTCTGACCGTCGCCAGCCAACCGGTCTACGATTTAGGGGTCAACGCGGCGCAACTGTTGCTCAGCCGCCTGGCCGCCGATGAGGATTTGCCGGCCCGCCAGGTGGTGCTGCCAACGCGGCTGGTGGTGCGCTATTCCTGCGGCGCACGGCTTTCTGACCCGGGTGGCAACTCGCTCAGCCTGCCCGTTGCCTTCGGTGCGCCAGAGTCGGTGAGCATCGCGCCGCGCGTGCCGCCGGAGGTGGTGGAGGCCAGCCGGGCAAGTCTTGGTGCAATGGGTGTCTTGGTCGCTTCCCGCGTGGCCGCGGTGGAAACGCCGCAAGCGGATGTGGACCGCCTGCTGGCGACCCTCCGGCACGAGCCGGCCGACCGGACGCCCTATCTGGAGATGTGGATCAACAGTCCAGCCCTCTATTCGCATATGCTGGGCAGGCCGGCGCAACACGATCCGCTCAGCGGACGTCCGGCTACGCCCGAGGACCACGTCGAACTGGCCGGACGGCTGGGCATGGACGCCGTGGTGTGCGACCTCTCCTGGCCAGGCGGCAACCAAAACGGCGGCGCGGGCGAGCTCGGCCGGCCTGCCGCGCCCCTGCTGGATCAGCTAAACTATCTGGAGCGTTATCTGCGCGCTGTCCGGGAGACAGATGTCGGTGTTATCGTCCACATTACAGGGGTGATGGGGGCCGGCAATGAAGATGCCTTCGACCTGGCGCAACTTATGCAGGCAGATCGTCCGCTGGCGGAGCGCCGCATGGACGATCTGCTGAAACACCAGCTTCGCCTGCTGCGCGCTCTGTGCGACCGCTTCGGTGACGAGCTGGCTGCTGTGTTGATCAGCGACGTGCTCAGCGGGCCGCAAGGGCCGCGACTGGCTCTCGATCTGCTGGAAACGGTGTATGGCGAACGGGCGCGCCGGCTGATCGCGCCGGCTATGGAACACGGCAAGCCGGTCGGTATTCACACGCCAGGCCAAGTCGGGGCCGTCATGCCGCTGTTGCATGAGGTTGGTTTCGACTTCGTGCATCCGGTCGATCCGGCTCACAACGATCTGGCCGAGATGCGTCGGGCGTGGGCCGGTAAGATGGCGTTGGCCGGCGGCTTTCCCAACGATCTGCTGATGGCGGGACCGGTAGAGGCTATTCAGGCACACGCTCGCAGTCTGTGCGTTGAGATGGGAGCGGGCGGCGGCTTCGTCGCAGGCTCCGCGTGCGGCATCGGCCCTCAAACGCCGGCGCCGCACGTGGTCGCGCTGGCAACTGCGATACAGACTTGTTCGTAGTAAGCGTTTCAACGCCGTTCCGTGTTCGGATGGTCCGCGATCTCACGAAGACAGCACAGCGCGTGTTTCAGGCGGGAACGGTCGATGAACTCGTGAGCCGGTTCTGCTTGCTGGGCTGCTGATTCAGGCGCCGGTTAGCTCGCCAGACCCGCAGCATCATGCCGGGAGTCATCAGGCTGGTGGGCGCGGCCGTCAGGTTCATCACGTTGATGAAGGCCGCGCCGACCACGATGTCGTCCTGAGTTGCCCGGTGGACGGCCGCGACGTAGCGGTTGATCAGATCGATGCCGGCAGGCTTGGGGCCGGTCGTTCCTGGAAAACGGAAGTCCTCACCAACGGCCAACTGCCAGGGAATGTCCACCACCCTGGCGGCCCGTTTGAAGAACGCTGCTGCCAGGCCGGGCTGGCTGATGTCGCTCTCCGCCAGCAGTTGGTCCAGTTCGATGGCCTGCATGGCCGCCGAGGTCATGCCCTGGCCGTAGGTTGGGTTAAAACTGCTGATCGCATCGCCCATCACCAGCAGACCTTCCGGAAACCGCGCCAGCTTTTCATAGTGGCGGCGCAGGCTGGAGACAAACTTGTGCGGGATGATGTCCGACAGCGGCTCGGCGTCCCGGATCGTCTCGTAGATATCAGGCGCCGGCAGCGACCGGGCATATTCCAGAAAACCTGGCTCGTCGATGGGGGCGTGGTCGCCCATCCAACCACCCAGTGACACGATCCAGCGATTGCCCTCGATGGGGAACATGCCGCCGAAGCGCGTTTCTCTGGGCGCATCGGGAGTCACCAGAATCCAGTCGTTGGCGAGCGGGTCCGCGGGGTTACGGCGATAGACGCGCGAGGCGTAGCCGACGTTAACCTTGACCTCGCTCTCGTCCGGCGCGACATAGCCCATCTCGGCCAGCCATTGGGGGGTGCGCGAGCCGCGGCCGGTGGCGTCCACCACCAGATCAGCGGCCAGGGTGTGTACGTCTGCATCGTCGTTGCGGCGCTCGACCTGGACGCCGGTCACCCGTTGGCGGTCGGTCGTGATAGCCAGTCCTTTGACCGCTGTGTTGTCTAACAGCGTGATGTTGGGCAAGGCCAGGGTGCGCTGGCGGATCAGGTACTCCAGGAGCGGACGGCTCATCAGCGCGGCGCGCACGCCCATGGAAAACCGCTTGCGGTAGCCGCCAAAGGCATACCACTGCATATGTTCCGTCATATCGGTAACCAGCGCACCTCTGGCTGTCAATGCCTCCGGCAGATCGGGGTAGTAACGGGTTAGAATATCCAGGCCGCTGGCCAGCAGGCCATGGAGATGGCGGGTCTGCGGCTGGCCCTTGCGCGATTCCGGCTGGTCATGTACCGGATCGCGCTCGACCAGCGTGACCTGGCCGAAATGATTGCTGAGCACTCTGGCAGCCAGCAGGCCGCCCATGCTTGCGCCCATGACCACAACGTGGGTGTCGGACTTGGAAGTTAACATTCTTCGACTCTCCTTTGTCTGCGTTTGATCTGTGGGTTGATCCAAAATTAGTGGAGCAGGCGCTGTTGCCGATGGCCGCTCTTAAATAAAACTGCGGTTGTCACAACGACAACCGCAGTCTATCTCCGTTGGCTGGCTGATCTCCAGACCAAAAGGTGCTCAATTGTTGATCAATTTTCCGTTATTATGAACCCTTCACTGTTGCGTCATTCCCGCGGAGGCGGGAATCCACGTCTTCACAGTCACTAGACTCCCGCCTTCACGGCAATGACGGGTGAACAGTTACGATTTTCCTACGTATCGAGTTCTGCCTGCCACAGCATCTCTGTCACCAGAGTGATGCCTGTCTTCAGGTGCCGGCGATAGGTGCTAAAAGGCAGATCCAGCAGCTCGGCAGCCAACTCTTGTGTAGCAGCCGGCTGTACGTAGGTGTGATACACAGCGCGGTAATACTTCAGATCTTTGGGTGACATCTGCAGGCTGGCAACCGCCTCGCGCAGCAACTCATCCAGCGCGGTGTTGCGTTGGCTTTCACCAGAATCGGATCCGGCGCGTTGCACTACCAATCGTGAGCGCAGCAGTGGATTGTCCCGCAGGCCGCCGGGCCTGGACATCTCGCGCAGCCCGTTGATCACCGCGTCGCCAAACTCTTCTGCGCTGAGGACGACAAGCCGCTCCTCCGGCGGTGGCGGCTGGATCGTCTCCGGCGCCAGGGCAGTCTCGCGCTCAGCCAACAGCTCCAGCCAGGCGGCCGGCGGCGTGGCGCGCCAATCGTGTCCGTAGACGCCAAAGCGGCGTCCGTCGATCTCGAAATCAGCATCGGGCAGCCGCGCCAGATCGGCATAGGCGAACACCTCGGTCCAAAAATCAGGATCGGCGCAGGGAATGAAGGTGAAGGCCAGGCCTGGCGTGGTCAGATAGTGACGCACCATGTTGATGAAGATCAGACTCTGCGTTGGCGACACACCCTGATAGGTGTCGTCGGCCATCCAGAAGCGGAAATAGGTGGCCGACTCGCCAGCGCGTAGCGGCGCGCGCCGCTGTCGAAGATAGCGCCAGGCGCTGACAAACGCCTGGTCCTGCTCCCGATCAGCGGCATTCAGCCGGTTCAAGTTGATCAGGGTCAGGAAGCCGGTGGCCTGACCTTCGCCGTCGCGGAAGACTATCACGTTCTCCGGCTGTTGCTCAAACAGCTGGGCGGCCAGGTGCGCCGACTGCGGTCCCTCGAGACGGGAGACCATGTCCAGCAAGACGCTACCGTCCGCATCGCGCAGCATGTCGGGCAGCATTCTGCCGCTGGTTTGCCATTCGAAGAAAGGGCGCACCATTGGGTTATCACGGTGCAGAAAAACCAGATCGAAGAGGGCAAGTTGTTGTTCCGGCCCATTGGTGCTTTGCAGGCGTTGTGTATAGTGCGCCCGCGCCCGCCGGTGCATCTCGCCGTACCACTCCGGGTTGCGCCAGCGCAGATCGACCACCAGTGCATCGCGTGCCAGGTCGTGGGGAAACAGGCCGCCCGGTCGGGTCTCGATAAACGACAGACTTCGCAGCCAATCGAACAGGTCGTTGGGCTCTGGCATGTTGAGCATCTCGGCCAACAACGACTCGGTCATCACACGCACCAACGCGCAGGCTTCCAGCGCCGCACGGTGCGCCGGGCCGGGTACGCGCTGCAGAAACTGCTCCAACAGCATCTTGATAACATCGGGCGCAGCGGCCGGCATAAAGCGGAAATCGGGCCGCTGGTCGTACATATCGGCCACCAGCGACAACGCGAGGGGATAGCTGTGGGTGAAGTCGAGAACAGACTGAAGTTCGTCGGCGGGCAGGTTGCGCTGCTTCAAATAGCTGCGCCCTTCCTCGGGGCTGAGGTTGCGCAACGCCACACTGCGCAGAAAAGGTTGCCATCCCGGATCGGCGCGCCAGGTTGAGCTCAACGGGTTGCGGCCGGCCAGAACGACCAGGACTGACTCCGGCAACCGCGGCAGGAACCCGTCGCGCAGCCAGTCCTCCAGCGGCGACAACTTCTCGAAGGTATCAACAAGAATCACCGCTCGCGCCTTGCGCTGTGCCAGCACGTCGGCCGGCGACTCGGCCGGATTCGATCCCATCGCCATGCTCAGCGCGGCGAGAAACGAGTCTGGTGCAGGCTCAGTGTTGCGTGCGTCGATGCTGTAGGCGGCCGCGCCGTGGCTTTGGCTGATCTCGGCAAACTGGCGCAGCAGGCTCGTTTTGCCGACACCACCGGGGCCGTAGACGTGCAAGACATTGAAGGGAAGATCGTCGGCGCTGATGGCAGACTCAAAAAGGGCTTGCTCAGCCACACGACCTATAAAACGGTGCCGGCGCGCGGCGCTAATTCGATCAGATAGGCGAGGAGACATGGCGATTACCTTTGGTAAACCGTGGTTGACATGTCAGAACACCGTCAACGTACCAGCACAAAGACGGGGTGACTTTGTTGATTATATCCAGTTTTCAAATGGGATGCAATCATTGTACAAAGTGACTTTGAAGCGCAACCACACGACATTGACAGGATACATCGGACGGGCTATGATTGACCGTGATGACCGGCCAGAGGGCGGACAGACCTCTGGCCCTGGCGGCCATTGGCTCTCATCTCACAAGACATCGTTAATCACACCCCCATGGTTGTTCTCCACTGCGCCTGGCTTCCCTCATCTTCCAATCCAGCGTCGGACGGCGCGCTCGCGATCTGGTGCGAGGCTTCGCCCGGCCCACCGGCGGCAAAACGTCGCGGCAGACGCCCCAGGGTCAGCCCGCATCCTTTCGCCGCTGATGCCGGAACACTGGAGACGGCGATGCGCAGCTTGCCCGGCGACAGTGCATCGCGATCAGCCGCGCTCCTTCATGTAGATCTCCCCAGCCGCGGCATACAACCTCTGTCATCGCCCGACCTGCTGGTTGACGCCGAGGATACGCCAGACGGCGAGACCAGTCTGGCCACCTGGCAGGTAGCCGGCTGCTTGCTCTCTCCTGAAGATGCGTTGCCCTGGTTGGCTCGCCTGCCGGAGCGTGACCGGCTGCCACCGCAGGTCACGTTGGGCGCGGACGTGAAGTTCTGGCGGATGGCGGCGCGCTTCCAGCTCAGCTTGCTGGCGCGGCAACGCTTGGTGCCGGCCTTGCCGGAACCAGTTGCTCCAGCCGCGGGTAGTCAGAAGTCCCAGGCAACCTATCGTGCTGCGTGGCAACCCTCTCTGGACGACCCGGCCGACCGGACACGGCTGGAGCAACTGGCAGCCGCCATGCCGCCGGTTTGCCGTGCGCTGCGTCTGCCTGACGACCCGGCCAACCCACCCGGGCCTGCCGGTCTGCTGACCAACTTCCTGCACACCGTCACCGATGCCTGTGTGCGCGGTTGGGCTGCGCAGTCCGCCGCGACTGCCGCTCGCGTTCCTGTGCGTTCCGAGTTGCGCTGGCGAAATGCGCTGCTGCGCGCCGATCCGGCGGTGGACGGTTCGGCCGGCGACCTCGCGCGTCTTGCCGGACAGGTCAATGACTGGCTGGCACAGCTACGGACCGACGGCGACGAGGCCTTTCGCCTCTGTTTTCGGTTGGAACCGCCTGAAGAACCCCCGGTTGAGCGGAATGAGCGCGCCTGGCAACTGCGCTACCTCTTGCAGGCCGCCGACGATCTGAGCCTGCTGGTGCCTGCGGAGCAGGTCTGGCGGGCGCGCGGCCAGAAGCTGCGCTATCTGGATCGGCGCTTCGACCAGCCACAGGAACAGATGCTGGCCGGGCTGGGCAAGGCGTCGCGTCTCTTCGCTCCCATCGAAGAGAGCCTGCACGCGGCCCGGCCAGAGGCAGCCGCGTTGACCACCGAGGAGGCATACACTTTCCTGCGCGAGACGGCCTTGCTGCTGGAGGAGAGCGGTTTTGGCGTGCTGGCGCCACAGTGGTGGGGCCGCCGCGGTGCCTCCAACCGGCTAGGCGCCCGGCTCAATCTGCGCCCAGCGCAGCAAAAAGCGCCATCGGGCGGGGTTGGCGGCATGAGTTTCGAGCGCATCGTGTCGGTGGACTGGAGCCTGGCGTTGGGGGATGAACCGCTGACCCTCAAGGAGCTGGAACGGCTTGCCAGCCTGAAGCAGCCGTTGGTACGGATTCGCGGCCAGTGGGCTGTCCTCGACCCGGAGCAGGTGGAGACGGCGATCAAGTTCTGGGAAACGCGGCAGAAAACTGCGGGCGAGCTGTCACTGCAAGAGGCCCTGCGCGTGCTGCTTGGCTCGCAGGAACAGATCGCCGGCATCGATGTGGTCGGCGTGAGCGCGGATGGATGGCTGTCGCGCCTGGTGGAAGAACTGCAAACGGCGGGTGGCCAGATGGCGGTGCTGCCACAGCCGGCTGCATTCAGCGGCCAGTTGCGCCCCTACCAGCAGCGCGGCTTTTCCTGGCTCGCCTTTCTCCGCCGCTGGGGATTCGGCGCCTGTCTGGCCGACGACATGGGGCTGGGCAAGACCGCCGAGACCATCGCCTATCTGCTGGCAACGCGCTCGCCCGGCGCATCGGCGGGGACCCGAGCCAGCCCGGCGCTGGTTATCTGCCCGACGTCTGTGGTGGGCAACTGGCAGCGCGAGATCCAACGCTTTGCACCCTCGCTGCGCGTCATGGTGCATCACGGCGGCGACCGGCGGCGCGGCGAAGAGTTCGCGGAGGCCGCACGCGGGCACGATGTGGTCATCAGCACCTACGCGCTGGCCCGGCGCGATGCCGACATGATGCTGACCATCGACTGGGGCGATGTGATCCTGGACGAGGCGCAGAACATCAAGAACCCAGGCGCCAAACAGACGCAGACCATCCGCAAGCTGCCGGCCGAGCACCGGATTGCCCTGACCGGGACCCCGGTGGAGAACCGCCTGAACGAGCTGTGGTCGATCATGCACTTCCTCAACCCCGGCTATCTGGGATCGCAGCGCGACTTCCAGCGGCATTTCGCCCGCCCTATCGAGAAGGCCGGCGACGAGGAAGCGGCCCGTCGGTTGCGCTCGCTGACGCAGCCGTTCATTCTGCGCCGCCTCAAGACCGACCCCACCATCATCCAGGACCTGCCCGACAAGCTGGAGATGACCACCTACTGCACGCTGACCGCCGAGCAGGCCACACTCTACCAGGCTGTGGTGAAGGACTCGCTTCAGCAGTTGGAGGTGAGTGAAGGCATCGGGCGGCGCGGTCTGGTGCTTGCCACGCTGCTCAAGCTCAAACAGGTCTGCAACCACCCGGCGCAGTTCCTGGCCGACGGCAGTCCGGCCCTGCTCTCCGGTCCTGACGGGCCGGAACACCGCTCCGGCAAGCTGGCGCGCCTCAACGAAATGCTGGAGGAGGCGCTGGCCGAGGGCGACCAGGCGCTGATTTTCACCCAGTTCGCCGAGATGGGTGGGCTGCTCAAGCGCCAGTTACAGGAGGCTTTTGGCCAGGAGGTGCTTTTCCTGCATGGCGGCACGCCGCTGTCGAAGCGCGACGAGATGGTTGCCCGCTTCCAGAGCCGCCGCAGCCCTGCGCTGTTCATCCTGTCGCTGAAAGCAGGCGGCACCGGTCTGAACCTGACCGCGGCCAACCACGTCTTCCACTTCGACCGTTGGTGGAACCCGGCTGTGGAGAACCAGGCCACCGACCGCGCCTTTCGCATCGGCCAGACGCGCAACGTTCACGTTCATAAGCTGGTGTGCGCCGGCACGCTGGAGGAGGCCATCGACGACCTGATCGAGCGCAAGCAGGCGCTGGCCGACGCCGTGGTCGGCGCTGGCGAGGGGTGGCTGACCGAGCTGTCTACCGACGACCTGCGCCAACTTTTGACGCTGCGCCAGGACGCAGCAGGTTAAGGCTTAGCGCCGGTCGAGTAGCGGGTTGTGGAGACTGTTTGAATGAAGATGAGTACAGTCAGCGTACCGAGACCAAGCGAGTCGCGCGCGCAATCCGCTTGGTCTCGGTACGCTGATGTCTCACCGTTTCATGAGATTTGGGTTGCCTCAATCCGCTACTCGACCGGCGCTAAGCTACAAGTTTCCGCGGCGATCCTCTGTAAACTTCATTGAGAGACACCTATGCCACGACGCTACGACTACGACGATTGGTATCCCCAGCCCAGCAAGCCGCGCGCGGCCGACGGCATCAAGGCCCGCAGCAAACGCGGCAAGATCGGCGAGAGCTGGTGGGCCGACAAGTGGATCGCCGCGCTGGAGCCGCTGCTGGACTCGGGCCGGTTGAGCCGCGGCCGCAGCTACGCCCGCAAAGGCCAGGTGCTGGACCTGGACATCGGCCCCGGCGTGGTCACATCGCGCGTCCAGGGATCGCGCGCCCGGCCCTACAAGGTGAAGATCGCGGTCAAGACTCTGACAGACGCCGAGTGGTCCGAAGTGATTGAAGCGCTGGCCGGGCAGGCGATCTTTGCTGCCAAGCTGCTGGCCGGCGAGATGCCGCCCGATGTGGAAACTGCGTTCTGGGCCGCGCACGTCAGCCTCTTTCCCACGCGCAGCGACGACCTGCACACGGACTGTTCCTGCCCCGACTACGCCAACCCGTGCAAGCACGTCGCCGCGGTCTACTTCTTGCTGGGTGAGCGCTTTGACCAGGACCCCTTCCTGATCTTTCACCTGCGCGGCAAGGACAAGGATCAGTTGCTGGCCGAGCTGCATCGGCGGCGCGGCGTGGCTGACCTGGCGCTGGCCGAGGATTCGCCGGCGTATGAGGTCGCTCCAGCGCCGGAGTCCTTGCCGGAGAGCATCGAACCGCTGGAGGCTGTCCTGGATCGGTTCTGGGATATGGGCGACGGGCTGGACGGGTTCAGCGCACCGGTCGTCCGTCCAGCTGTCGAGGCGGGACTGCTGAAGCGGCTGGGCAAACCGCCCTTCGAGCGCAAGCCCGGCGAGATCACCGACCCGCTGGCGGCGGCCTACCAGTCAGTGAGCGACCATGCGCTGCTGCTGGCGCTGGGAGAGGAATCGTCCTAGTGTCTGAGCATTCGGGGGCGCTCAGAATGCGTTGGCGCGTAGGGACGGGGCATCCCGTGTTTGTGGCCCGTCATGAGGGTTTTCGTCGATCTGGAGGCCGACATCCTGCCCTGGTCCGGCGAACAATCCTTCACCACCGTTTGGCAGGAGACGGGCGCTAACAGACTCTCCATTGGAGTGAGCTGATCACGCGTCCAAGCAGAAAGCAGCCGGCGAAAGGAGACGCGCGGCGACGGCGATCATCAGACGCGAAAACCTCCAATCCCGGTCTTCAATGTCAAGGGGCAGATGCCCTCGTCAGTGCAGGATCAGCGGCAGCCACAGTCGGGACGGGGTCGCTGTGGCGGTGGCCGTCGCAGTGGGTGTCGCGGTTGGCGTGGCGGTTTCGGTCGCAGTCGCGGTCGGTGTCGCAGTAGCCGTGGCGGTGTGCGTAGGTGTGGCAGTGGCGGTTGCAGTGGTCGTCGCTGTAGCCGTCGGCGTCGCCGTCGATGTTCCTGTCGGGGTGGGGGTCGGCGTCTCGGTGGGCGGCGGATCCCAGCCGCCCGACGCCACTACCTCCGTGTACTCGCTGATCACCGTGTTTGATTGATAGTCACAATCGACACCGTAGTTGATGTAGGTATGGGGCAAGGTGACGGTGCGCAGCCGGAAGTAATAGGGCGTCTCCTGGGCCGGCAGCTGGACGGTGTAGCTGCTGGCGATCTTGTCGGCCGTCTGGCCGTACACGGTGAAGGGTCCGCCGGGCGCCGAAGCGTAGCTGATCTCGTAGTAGCCCTCGTCCCAAGATGAGAATAGGCGTCCAGGTGATGATGATAGGATCGCCGTTGCTGCTGCCGGTCGCCGCCAGGTTCGCCGGGGCCACGGTCTGGTCTGGCGCCAATACCAAAGGGACGGAGCACCGGTTCGTAGCGAGTCAACGCGTTGAAGGCAAGATTACCCCAGCGGATTACGCTGCGCCACGGGGTAGGGAACGGGTCGCCGACAGCATGTTGCAGCCCAGATTCAAGCCCGAGGCGTCCGTCAGTTGGCTCAACTCCACCGGAATGGAGCCGCTGAGGTGGTTGCTGTTGAGGTTGAGGTAGCCGGTTTCAGGTTGCGGCGGCCGGCCATCGGCGAACTATAGCGGCGCCAGGATACAGCCGCGCAGGTGTGTTGCTTCTGTCCCGCAACCGGGCCAGGTCGCCGTTGGTGGGACCGAGGAGCGGCACCAACCGAGGCCGGTCAGGTTGCCCAGATCGGGCGGCATGGTCCCGGTCAACTCGTTCTCGCTCAGGTTCGAGGTCGCACAGGTTGCTGAGTTGGCCGAGTTTCGGAGGGATCGAGCCGCTGAGGTGGTTCTCCTCCAACGGACAGGTTTTCCAGATTGGAAAGATCGCCCAGTTCCGGCGGGATGGGGCCGCTCAACTGGTTTTGTTCTGAGAAATATCCCCAGATTGCAGTCAGGTCGCCCCAATGGAGGGGGATGGGACCGTCAATCTGATTGTCATTCAGGATCCAAGCCACTAAACGAAGTCATGTTGCCCAGTTCAGGAGGAAGCGGACCGGTAAGCTCGTTGAGAAACAGACTGAAAACCGAGACATGGCTCGAGGTTTGTCAACGTGCCAGGAAGCGGACCGGTCAGGTAATTCTCAGCTCGCAAGTCCAGCCTCGCTAGTTCAGCCAGGTTGCCCTAATTCGGGCGGAAGCGCACCGCGCAAAAGTGTTACTATGACCAGTTCAAGCTTGGTGACATGGCCTGCATCACAGGTGATGCCAACCAACTGCAAGGCGTGTCGGTTTGCAGCCAGCCGTCCTTCCAGTACCAATTGTCGCCGTTGGTGCTGTCGTACAGCGCCACCAGCGCTTCACACTGGCCACCGGTATCTCGGTGACCGTGGTGCAGTCGAACTGGGGAGATTTGTCGGTTTGGCTCTCACCGGCGCGCACCGGCGACGGCGACGGTCCCACCAGCAAGGCAGCCAGCAGAAGCATCGCAAAGATGTGCCAGGCGGCCGATGTCGTGGTTGTGGGTTTGCGGTTGTGATTGTGTTTCATGAGTTTCCCTCACCAGAGGTGGTAAGTCGGTAGGTCGTCTCTTCCCGTCCTGCGATCTTCCCATGCCATCATGTCCTACAACTCGGTAGTTTCTTACAGTCTCAATGTACGCGATGAACATTAATCCTTGATTACACGAGTGCGTGAATTTCATGACAATGCTTTCATCTTCCCGCTCAAGGCGAGAATCGCACCGCGTCTATTTCCCGTACCAGCAATGTACCACGACTCGGCTGTTTCGTGGTATGATCCAGGTCAGCTTCGCGGACGCCAGCGCTATGAACAACACATCAAGTTCCCGGAACACAGTCATGATCGGTTCGTCAATGCTCCAAATGCCCTGTTGACGCCCCGCCAAACAGGTGCTATCATCAGGTCAGTTCGTTGATGATGAAATCGGCTGGCGTTACTGCTGGCTATCATGTGGAGGAAGCTCATGGACGACCATCGCAACAACCGTCGGGGGGCAGCCATCCTGCTCCTGTTTTACGTCATGCAGTCTGGCGAATACTCGCTCACGATACCGGCTGGAACGACTTGGGCAGGGGGTGTTCCCGTGACAGCCACGCCGGACCAATAGGGGCATGCATCATGAGACGAGCAACCCTCTTCACGACAGCCGTGGCTTCGGCGTTTCTGTTGTTGTCGCTCCTGGGGCCATGGGGCAGCCAACGGACGCGTGCTCAGACGATCTTACCCGCATGCCAACAAGAGTTGACTCGCGACTACGTGTTTCCGTCGCCTCGATACGACCAGGATGAGACGATGTTTTGGATCAACGTGTCTGAGAGCTTGCTGTGGCGCAGTCAGGATAATGGCCAAACGTGGCAATTAATTTTCACATTTGCGCCAGACCTGTTCCTTTCAAGCATTGAGCAGTTTCAGATGACGCCGCACAACGCCGATGGTGGGATCACCCTCTATCTCGGGGTGCAGGACCTCTACTATCGCCAGTACCACCTATTTCGGAGCGAGCAAACAGGCGACGTTTGGGAGGAACGCACTGCGGCTTGCAGTGCAGTTGATCTTGACTGTTCTTGGTTTAGTCTACGCGCCGCTGGCCAAGCAAATGTTCTGTTTCAACCGCGCTGGTGGTATTTCGACTGGAGTCCACTACCCTTTGGTATCGCCCGTTCAGAGGACGGCGGCCAGAGTTGGCAGATGATCTGGGAGGAAACCAACGCCTGGAGTGTGGCGGTGTCGTCCGACTACGACAACGACCAGACTATCTGGGCGACGCTGTTGGGCAACAGCCAGACTTTGGGCAACGACTTCATCCTCTCCCATGACGGCGGCGAAACGTGGCAGACGGCTGGCCAGGGACTGTGCTACACCTCGATGCTGAATTCGCATCTCCAGGTGTCACCCGGCTATGCCCGTGACCACACACTCCTGATAAGTTTCTATGACAACTCGCTGTTTCAGAGCAGGGATGGCGGACTGACGTGGCGGGCGATCTTCCCTTGGGGCTCGACTGCAGCATGTGACCATTCGCTGACACAAGTGGGAGGACTCATTCCACGCTTTGCGCCCGACTACCCCGAAGACCCCACGATCTATCTTGCCACCAGAGATGGGCTGTACGCCAGCTACGACGATGGACTAAGCTGGCGGCGATTGACGGTATCGGGGACGGTGTTCAGCCTGGAAGTGGCCAGACGAGCCAGTTCATCGCTGATGAATCCGATGACTGCCAACCCCGCTGCGCCCGTGATCTTGAACCAGCCGATGAACAGTGAGCGGTCGGCAACGAGCAACGCCACCCTACACCAGGTCTTCCTGCCGCGCGTCGATGCACCGGGCACACCTGTTCCCGCCAAACCGTACTCGTTGTTCATGCACGCCTACGTCGCGGGGACCTACGACGACTACATGTACCGCTCCGACGACGGCGGGGCAACGTGGGCGTGCATGGAGAAGCCCCAGGTGCGCCGGCGGGCGTATCTGCCATTGGTGTCAATGTAGACGAGTAAACATTTCGCTTCCCCGGTGCATGTAACCGGCGTTCAGCGTACGCTGCAAAACCACTCAACCCCAACGAAAGTGAGAAAACTAAGATGAGACGGTCCACCCCGCTTGCTTTGCTGCTGCTGGTCAGCCTGCTGCTCTTTGCCGCCTGCCAGCCTGCTGGCATCCCTGAAGCCCCAACGCCTGATCAGATCCCCGCGGGCGAGCAGCCCGCGCGTCCGCCCGCGACCGATACCACCCACGCGCCGGCGACCCAGGAGGAACTGACCGCCACTCCCTGGCAATGGACGGCGCTGACCGAAACCGCGCCAGCCAACCAGTCAGTGGTCCCCGACCCGCAGAACTACACACTGACCTTTGCCGACGACAACACGGTGGCCATCCAGGCCGACTGCAACCAGGTCGCCGGCAGCTACACGCTAGACGGCGAGTCGTTGACCATCCAACTCGGCGCCGCGACCATGGCGTTCTGCGGCGAGGGGTCCATGGACCAGCTCTATCTCAGCCTGCTGGGGCGGGTCAGCGGCGCGTTGGTTACTGAAACGGGCGATCTGCAGTTGGTGTTGGGTGACGCCGCCGGGCAGATGCAGTTCACTCCCTTTAGCGCGCTCGGCATCGGTCCCAACGATATCAGCCTCGACACCCAGGGATTGCCCTATTCCTGGCAGCCGGTGCTGGTGCCTGAGACGCCTTACGACGCCAGTATGCCGCCCGGCCCGACGGGATTGCCGGAACACATCGAGATCCTCTTCGGCGTCACCGACCCTGCTGACCGCCAGCCCAGCGATCCGATCATGTACATCATCCCGGTCAACGCCTACCGGGCGCAGTGGGACGCGGCAGGCGATCCGTCGGTCAGCCGCACCCTCGACCGGATCGAGCAGTACGCCTTCACCATGCCCAGCCCGGCGCCGACCAGCGGAATGCCCGCGCTACCCTCATCGGAGATTGCAGGGTACAACGATCTGGCGGTGCAGATCAGCCGCGCCGTGCCGGCCAGCGAGTTGAACCTTCTCAGCGCCACCCAGACCGGCTACCGCTTTGTCGGCCGCTGGGCGCAGGACGCCAATCCGGTGACCAACCAGGGGCTGCGCTACGTCTACCAGGGATTCACCAACGACGGCCAGTACCTGGTTTCCTTCTGGTATCCGGTTACTACGGATGCGGCGCCCGCCGACGTCAGCCAGATTCCACAAGAGGACTGGGACGCGTTCAATGCTGATCCCATGGGCGTGATCTCCACGACTGCCGATGCCCTGAACGCGCTGCCGCCCGCTGACTGGGAACCTGACCTGGAAACGCTGGATGCGCTGGTGGCCTCGCTGGAGATCAAGGGCGTGCCGGCCTCAGGGCTGCAGGACGTGGTCTGGCTGTGGACCAATGGTCCTGAGCAGCCCGGCAGCGACTCGATCGTCGCGATCCCCAACCCAGAGGCCTACCAAGTGATCTACAACTCCGACGGAATGATCCGGTTTACGGCTGACTGCAACAACGGTGGAATGACCTACGAGCTGAGCCAGGGAGGCATGGCAGGAGGAATGCTGGCGCAACCCGGCCCGGTGACGCTGGCCGAGTGCGGTCCCGACTCCTACGATCAGGGTTTCATCAACGCGCTGCTGGCAGCCCAAACCTACAGAGTTCGCGCCGGCGGCAACACCATGGAACTGGTCCTGCCGGCCGGCGGCGGCTGGCTGATCATGGTTGACCAGCGTGCCTACGTCACCGTGCCGCCGCCTCCTGAACCGACCGCAACCCAGCCGCCAGCAGCCACGGTGATCCCGGTTCCACCGACCAACACCCCGCTTCCTCCCACAGCGACACCGGAGCCAACGGCGCCGCCGGAGCCGATCATTCAGTTCAGCGCCAATCCGACTACCATCGACGCCGGTCAGTGTACAACGCTGGCGTGGAACGTAGAGAACGTGCAGGCTGTCTGGGTCTACCCGCAGGGCGCAGCCTACGAAGACTACCCGGTCACCGGCAATGGCGTCCAGGTCCATTGCCTCGACACGACGACGACCTATGAGATACGCGTGGCGCTCATCGACGGCACGACGCAGACGCAACAGGTGACGGTGACGGTGATTCCGGGCAACCCGCTGGCCAACACAAGCTGGGCGCTGAGTTCCTTCGAGCCGGGTCGAGTGCCGTTGCCTAACACAACCATTACCCTGGCCTTCGACAATGCAGGCACGGTCAGCGGCAACAGCGGCTGCAACACCTACAGCGGCGCCTACACCGTGGACGGCACGACGCTGACGGTCGGACCGCTGATCTCCACTCAGATGGCGTGCGAGCAGGATGTGATGGACCAGGAACAGATATATCTGGCCAGCCTGCAGGGCGCCGCCAGCTTCGACCTGCCCGGCGGCCAGCTTGTCATCTTCGACGCCGGCGGCCAGGAGATCCTGCGCTACAACGGCGGCTAACCGCAGCGTCAGCGTCTCGCCAACCTTGATTTGAGGAGTTCGCATGTGAGCATGCGAACTCCTCAAACTACTCATCGGCGGGTACGTGTAGGATAGGGCCTTGTGCCCGTTCCGGCGATTCCCGAACGCCCACAAGGGGCTATCCTACGACAGGATGAACGCGAGCATCGACAAGGTGCTACACTGCGAAGGCGGTCCGGCGGGTACGTGTAGGATAGGGCCTTGTGCCCGTTCCGAGGACTCCCGAACGCCCACAAGGGGCTATTCTACGGGGCGACAAACAGCGGCACGACCTCGAAGCGGTCCACGTCTACCAGGCCGACATCGGTCAGCTTGAGGTGTGGGATGACCTCCAGCGCGCTGAAGCTCATGGCCATGAAGGGGTCGTGCAGGGGCGATCCCAGCGCATGCGCCGCGTCAAGCAGGTTGTCGAACTGAGCGCGGACTTGCTCGATGGGTTCCTCGCACATCAGCCCGGCCACCGGCAGCGGCAAGCGCCCCAGCACCTGCTCCCCCTCCGCAGCCGCCAGCCCGCCGCCCATCGCAGCAACGGCGCGCGCGGCGGTCATCATGCTGGTGTCGTCCGCGCCGACTACGACGATGTTGTGGTGGTCGTGAGCTACCGACGAGGCCAGCGCGCCCCGCTTCAAACCGATGTTCTTGATGAACCCCTTGCCGACGTTGCCGGTACCATGATGGCGCTCGATGACGGCTATCTTCAGCACGTCCCGCGCCACGTCGGCCACGGCCATGCCCTCCGCCAGTCGCGGTTCCAGAATCAGGTGCTCGGTGACCAGTTGATTCTCGATCGCGCCGATGACGCGGACCTTCGTGCCCGCGGCCGGGATAGCCAGGTCGATCTGGTCCCAGGCGATGTTCATGCTCTGCGGCAAGGAGAAAGGTGGCGCGGCCGGAGTCGCCATCTGCAGCGCGCCGTCGCGCGCTGCCAGCCGCCCTGCGATATAGACCCGGCGCACCTGCAAATCATCGAAGCTGTCAAAGACAACCAGATCGGCGCGGCGGCCCGGCGCCACCGCGCCGCGGTCGTGCAGGCCGAACCACTCGGTGGTGTTCAGCGTCGCCATCTGGATCGCGGTCACCGGATCGACGCCGCGGCGGATCGCAGTCTGCACCATGTAGTCGATCCCGCCCTGGTCCAGCAGGTCGGCCGGTTGGCGGTCATCGGTGCAGAAGCAGATGCGCCGGCTGTTGCGCGGCGTGACCAACGGCAGCAGCGTCTCCAGGTTGTGGGCGTTGGTGGCCTCGCGAATGAGGATGTACAGCCCGCGCGCCAGCTTTTCCGCTGCTTCCTCGACCGTGGTGCACTCGTGGTCCGAGCCGATGCCGGCCGCGATGTAGGCGTTAAGTTGCTGGCCGCTCAACGCCGGTGCGTGGCCGTCCAATGGATGCCCGCGGAAGCCGGCGATCTTGGCCAGCACATCGGGATCGCCGAAAACAACGCCGGGGTAGTTCATCATCTCGGCCAGACCCAGCACGCCCGGATCGTCCAGCA
This sequence comes from Caldilineae bacterium, assembly GCA_020634555.1. GTDB lineage: Bacteria > Chloroflexota > Anaerolineae > JAAEKA01 > JAAEKA01 > JACKBK01. The sequence continues at coordinate 102,867 of JACKBK010000006.1, read as the reverse complement.
GCGTCAGCAAATCTTCCGCCGGCAGCACGGCACCCGATGTTTCCATCGCGGTGGCCGGCACGCACGAGGGCACGTTGACCCAGACGCTCAACGGTGTGTGACGAGCGGCGTGCAGCATGTAGCGAATGCCCTCCAGCCCGTGGACGTTGGCGATCTCATGGGGATCGGTGATGACGGTCGTGGTGCCGCGCGGCAACACGGCGCGGGCGAACTGGGGCGTGGTACACATGGAGCTTTCGATGTGGACGTGGGCGTCGATGAAGCCAGGCGCCACCAGCGCGCCAGCCAGATCCACCTCCTGCACGGCTGCATACCCAGGGCCGAGACCGGCGATCTTGCCGCCGGCTAATGCGATATCGGTCTGTTCGATCTCCCCGGAGAAAACATTGATCACTGCGCCGCCACGCAGAACCAGATCGGCTGGTTCTTCCCCGCGGGCAACACGAAGCAATTGTGCTGATTCCATAGCGCCTCCTCATTGAGTGCAGTACCTTGTGGTCCAACTTCAGGTGTAGATTTCCTGCACCGGGCTGGCCGAATTTTACCATCAAACCGTGGCAAGTCCATATTTGCTGGTCTCCCACCGCTCAAACATGACCAATGTCATACCAGGATTTGCGACAGCATGGTAGACTCGATGCATCGCTGTGTGGATGAGCCGGTGGTGTGAGCCAGGCGGCAGGTGACGAGATTGACAACAACAGCTTTCTGCGGTATCTTTTCCGCGCAGTCGATTGTCAATTCTCACGCAGCCAGGCTTGCCAACCTCCCACCCTGGCAGAGACCGCCCAACTCTGCCGGCTCATCCCACTGACCTTCATTCACTGGCCCCTTGGCCCAACCACTCAGCACGAGGAGAAAGCTATGTCGAACAAACGTCTTTGGAGCCTGCTGGCACTGTTGCTGGTTCTGGTCATGCTGGTCGCAGCCTGTGCGCCAGCCGCAACCCCTGCGCCGGCTGCCGATCAATCGGCTTCAGCACAGGATACGCCGGCCGAGGAGGCGCCCGCCCAAGCGCCGGCTGACACGAGCACAGATGCAGGCACCTACCAAATTCCGACCACTGAAGAGGGCAAGTACAACGTTGCCTTTGTCTACGTCGGCCCCCATGACGATGGCGGCTGGACCCAGGCTCACGACCAGGCCCGGGAATTTGTCGAGAACAACGTCGCTGACGTGCATACAGCATACGTCGAAAACGTGGCGGAAGGCGCGGATGCCGAGCAGGTGATTCGCTCCCTGGCCCGCAAAGGTTTCGACGTCATCTTCACCACCTCCTTTGGCTTCATGGACGCCTCCGAGATTGTGGCCAGCGAGTTCCCCGATGTGGACATCATCCACATTTCTGGCTTCAAGGCCAACGGCGAGAACTTCGGCAACCTGATGGGATCCATGGAGAACATGAAGTACGTGGCCGGCATGGTGGCTGGCGCCAGGGCCAAGGCCGATGGCAACCCCAAGCTGGGCTATATCGCTACCTTCCCGATTCCCGAAGAGCTGCGGCTGGGCAACGCCTTCGGCCTGGGTGTCGAGGAAACCTGCCCTGAGTGCACCATCGATGTGCGCTGGATTTTCACCTGGCACGATCCGGTTTTGGAAAAGGAAGCCGCATCGTCGCTCTTTGACAGCGGCGCCCAGGTAGTGATGACCGGCGCCGACACACCTGCACCCGCCGAGGCCGCACCGGATGGCAAGTGGGGCATCACCTACGACTACCAGTATAACTGCACCAACCCGCAGTGCCTCACGTCGATGTACTGGAACTGGGGCCCGGTCTACGCCAACATTGTCGACCAGTCGCGCAACGGTGAGTACGTGGGCGGCTGGGAATACTTCGACAGCGACACCGGCGGCATGGGGCTCTTCGGCTTTGGCGAGGACGAGGAGCTGATGCCGGGCGTGGCATCGATCCCCGAAGAAGATCTGGCCATGATCAAGGAGACCTACATGAAGTTCCTGTCGGGCGAGCTTGATCGTTTCGATGTCTTCTCCGGTCCCATCACCGACAACCAGGGGAACCTGGTTGTGCCAGAAGGCGTAAGCCTGAAGCAGGAAGACCTGGACGGCTTCAAAGAGTTCGGCAGTGAGTGCGAGACCTGCATGTACTGGTGGAACGAAAACATCTCAGCGGAGCTGCCCTCCCTGGATTAGTCTTCAGTCAAGCAAGGCGGCCGAGAGGCCGCCTTGCTTTTTTCAACGTCCCCCCATCACCGGTTTATGAATTTGAGTCGGTAATTGGCTTGACACGCCCGCCGGGATGCTGTGCTAAACCTCCCGGCCTTTCGTCGATTCGGCTCAACAACGACTCCACTCCGGTAAACTGCATAAGGAAACCTTCATGGAAACACACCCCAACGCTGTCGAGATGAAGGACATCGTCATCCGCTTTCCCGGCGTCCTGGCAAACGATCACGTCAATCTGGTGCTCAAGAAGGGCGAAATCCATGCCCTGCTGGGGGAAAACGGCGCAGGCAAGAGCACGTTGATGAACGCGCTCGCCGGCCTTTATCGTCCCACCTCCGGTATCATCAAGATCAACGGAGAAGTGGCAGATTTTCATTCCCCGCGGGATGCCATTGCCTGCGGGATCGGTATGGTGCATCAGCATTTTATGCTCGTGCCCACCCAAACGGCTACCGAGAACATCTTGCTGGGCCTATCCACGCCTCGTTTCCACATCAACCTTGCCAAATACGACGAAGAAATTCTGGCTTTACAGAAGCAGTATGGTCTTTATGTGGATGTGAAATCGAAGATCTGGCAGCTTTCTGTGGGCGAGCAGCAACGCGTTGAGATTCTCAAGACCCTCTACCGAGGCGCAGAGATACTGATTCTGGACGAGCCGACGGCTGTGCTGGCCCCGCAAGAGATCGATGAGTTGATGGCAACCATGCGGTCTCTGGTAGACCAGGGCAAGTCCATCATCTTCATCAGCCACAAGCTCCACGAAGTTGAACAGGTGGCCGACCGCATCACCGTGTTGCGCAAAGGTGTCGTCACCGCCGAAGGGATCGACATTGCCGGCCTCGACAAACGCAAGCTGGCCCAGTTGATGGTAGGGCGGGACGTGGTATTCGATGTGGAGCGAACTGCCCAGAAGCCGGGCGAGGTAGTTCTTTCCGTGCGCGATCTTCAAGCGTCGAACAACAAGGGGGTTCCTGCGTTGCGCGGCGTTTCGTTCGATGTTCATGCAGGCGAAATTCTGGGCTTCGCCGGGGTGGCGGGCAATGGCCAAAGCGAGCTGGCGGAATGCATCACCGGTCTGCGGGCGTGTCGCGGCCAGATCACCATCGATGGCAGAGATCTGGCCAACGCGCCGCCTATTCTGGCGATTAAGAACGGCGTGGCCCATGTGCCGGAGGACCGCACCCACGTGGGAACGGCGCCCAACCTGTCCATCACCGAAAACAGCATCATGAAGAACTACCGCGAGGCACCCATCGGCAACGGTGTCACTATCAACCGTAGCAATGCCCGCATCTACGCCCGCAAGCTCAAGGAGTCCTACGGTATCCTGGCTCCGGGAGTCCGTACACTGGCGCGCAAGTTGTCCGGCGGCAATCTGCAGAAGGTGATTCTGGCGAGAGAGATCTCCACCGACCCGAAATTGATGGTGGCAGTGCAGCCCACCCGCGGGCTTGATGTGGGCGCCATCGAGGCGATCCAGCGTCTTCTGTTGGAGCAACGATCGACTGGCACCGCAGTGCTGCTGATCTCGGAAGAGCTGGAGGAGCTTTTCAGTTTGAGCGATCGCATTGCGGTGATCTTTCACGGGCAGATTATGGGCATTCTCCCGGCGGAAGACGCAGATATCGACACCGTTGGCCAGATGATGATGGGCACTCGGCTGGAAGAGATCGAACAGGAACAGGAGGCAGCACCATGAGGCTACCGGTCGATCTGGTTGTGGAAAAACGGACCGAGGACTACCCCAAATGGCTACCGGCCGCCACCTCCCTGGCAGCCGTGATCCTGGCCTTCATCATCAGCGGCATCATCCTGAAGCTGATCGGCGGCGATCCCGTTCAGGTGGGCAAGTTCTTCTGGAGCGCCACCTTTGGCAGTGTGGCTACTATTTCCGACACGCTGGTCAAGGCGACCCCGTTGATCCTGGTGGGTTTGGCCTGTTCGGTAGCTTTCAGGATGAAACTGTGGAACATCGGGGCGGAAGGCCAGTTCTACATGGGCGCCTTTTTTGCCAGCCTGGTTGTGTTGGTTCCCATCCTGCCTCCCGACGCACCGAAACCGCTCATTCTGCTGGCCATGGCTGTCATGGGCATGATCGGCGGCGCGATCTGGGGCTTTGTTCCCGGCTTCCTGAAGGCCAAATTCGCCGTCAGCGAGATCATTACCACGCTGATGCTGAACTACGTAGCCATCCTTTGGAACAACTTCTGGATCTTTGACCGCTGGAGCGAGGGCGGCTTCCAGATGACCCGCCTCTTCGAACGAGGCTACTGGCTGCCCCGGCTTGCCGACTATGCCCGCGAATATCCCACCCTTTCCGGCATCACCCTTCATCTGGGGTTTGTGGTTGCCTTGCTGGCTGCCGTCCTTGTGTGGTGGATCTTCGACCGCAGCCGCTGGGGCTATGAGATCAAGCTTATCGGTGATAACCCGAACGCAGCGCGCTACGCCGGTCTTAACATCGCCCGCAACATCATCCTGGTCATGATGCTCTCCGGTGCATTGGCGGGACTGGCCGGCATGTCCGAGATCAGCGGCGTGGTGCATCGCCTGCAGGAGCGAATCTCGCCCCAATATGGATTTACGGGGATCATTATTGCCTGGGTGGCCAAACTCAATCCCTTTGCCGTGATTCTGGTTTCGATCCTGTTTGGCGCGTTAATCGTGGCCGGAAGGGAGATCCAGCCATCCGGTTTGGCCGCCATGTTGCAAGGTATCATTCTCTTCATGGTCATCAGCAGCGACGTCCTGCTACGCTACAGCATTCGCCTGCAGCGCACGACGACGCCCGTCACAGCAGGGAGCGACGCATGAATCTCGAAATCATCCTTCACGCGGGCATTGCTACCGGCACGATCCTGCTGTTCGCCACCATCGGCGAGCTGCTGGCTGAGCGATCAGGCATCCTCAATCTGGGTGTTGAGGGCATGATGCTGATCGGCGCGATGACTGGTTTCAGCGTGTCCCTGGCTACCGGCAACCCGTGGCTGGGCGTGCTGGCCGCCATGATTGCCGGCGGCATTCTCTCTATCTTGCACGCCGTGGTCACGATCAACTTCCAGGCAGACCAGGTGGTCAGCGGGCTATCGCTCACCTTTCTCGGCACCGGTTTGGCGCTGGTACTGGGTGAGGGGTTGACCGGCCAATCGCCGCCGTTGATTCCGGTGGTAAATATTCCCGTACTCTCCGCGATCCCCTTCATCGGCCCAATCTTCTTCCAGGAGCAAAGTATTCTGGTCTACGTGGGATACTTGCTGATCCCGCTTGTCTGGTACTATATCAAGTATACGCGCCCTGGTATGCATCTGCGAGCGGTGGGTGAAAAGCCGGAGGCAGCCGATACCATGGGTGTGAGCGTCTACGGCCTGCGCTATCTCTACACCATCGTGGGCGGCTGTCTGGCAGGACTGGCCGGCGTCACTATCAGTTTGTCGGTCTCTCCAGGCTGGTACAGCGCTCAGACGACGTCCGGCCTGGGCTGGATCGCCATCGGTCTGGTGATCTTCGCTCAATGGAACCCTGTGCGGGCGGTCGTGGGCGCCTATCTGTTCGGCGCGCTGCAACGGGCCATTCTGGACCTGCAAGGCCCGGCGGTAATCCTTGGCTTCCCCAATCCCCTGTTTGCTAACTCCAACCTGGGCTTCTTCCTGAAGATGACACCCTATCTGCTGACCATCGTAGCCCTGCTCATCGGCTCCCGGGCCGCCATGCGCCAACGCATCGGCGCGCCGGCCGCGCTGGGCGTCCCCTACATCCGCGGCGAACGCGGGCTGTAAAAGATAATCCTTCACAAGGGTTCATACTCCAGGTTTTCAGAAGAGGCCAAGCCGGCGATGGTCTTGGCCGCGCGCATCAACTTCGGACGCTCAGTTGCAGAAGCCATCCGGCGTAGTTTATCCGTGTCCAAAGTATGGAGGTTTTGCAGCCGTAGTTCACGCAGGTAGCCCGAATCATCGGCACCCGGTTGGAGGTAGAGTAGATCCAACAGGGCCTTTTCGGGAGAAGCGACAAACGCTCGCTGTCGCCCGCCAAGTTGCACCAGCCGGTAGCCGTTTAGCAGATCCTTCTTGATGTGGCGGAAGAGGAAGCTGCCCAGCGGTGTATCCCAGCGTCCGGGGCGGGCATTCGTGACACTAACCACGACCGGCGCGTGCTCGGGAATCATGCCGTAGTAAGCCAGCGCCGACTGGCAACTGACATACGATCCCTGGACCAGGTGATTGGCGACCACGAACGGATGCGGCTTGATTTTTTGAAACGGCGGTGCAAGGGCGTACAATCCCCGTCGTAACTGAAACAGCTTGCTGGCCGCAGTCCACCGCGACAGTTGCTTGCGCAGCGCGGCGAAGTCTACATCGCCTGCTACCAACAGGCCAGTCTCGAAAAGCGGTTCGTCGCCGACAATCTCAACAAGTTCGCTGAATTTCATGGCAACAATATACCACAATTGGGAAGTTACCGCAACGAAATCCACGAAATGACCGATCTTGCTACCAACAACGACCGCGGCTCTCCCGCTTGGTGGAACCAACGCTACCAGATGGCTGAAACGCCCTGGGACACGGGCATCGTGCCGCCTGAGGTCCACGAGCTTGTGGACAGCGGCGCGTTGCGGCCGCCCTGCGTTGCGCTGGACCTGGGCTGCGGCACGGGGACCAACTCGGCGTTTCTGGCGCGGCTGGGATTCAGCGTCTACGGAGTTGATCTGGCGGTGACAGCCCTGCAACGGGCGCGCACGAAAGCACGCACAGCCGGCCTGCCGGCTTTCTTCTGTGCGGGCAACGTGGCCGACCTGGGGTTTCTGCCGGTGCAGGCTACCTTCGCGCTGGACATCGGCTGCCTGCACAGCCTCTCCCCTGACAACCGGGCGCGCTACGCTGCCTCGCTGGCCCGGCGGCTGGAAAGCGGTGGACTTTACCTGATGTACGGTTTCGACCAGGACACGGAACTGGATTCCGGCCCGGCCGGCTTTGACGCGGACGAGATCGCCCAGCGCTTCGCTCCCCATTTCGAGATGCTGTGGCGCCGCCCCAGTTTGCAGGGCGAGCGGCCGGTGGCGTGGTACCTGCTCAGACGAAGCTAAGCGACTACATCCAGCCGGTCGGGCAGCACCTCGATCTCCACCCGCCGGGCGTCGGTCCATAGGATTTCGCCGTCGGCGTGAACGGGGAGCGGGCTCTCGGATTCGACCACCAGATGCGTGAAGCGGGACATCTCCACGGCCGGCTCGCCAACATGCTTTCCTTTGGGTAGTTTCGGGAGCAAGCGCAGTATCTCGCGCCGCGGGATGGCATCGACGACACATAAGTCCAGCAAGCCATCGTCTGGCACGGCATCGGGAAACACCAGGAAGCCGCCGCCGATGCGCCGGTTGTTGCCGGCCGTGATCATCAGGATACTTTTGTCGTTGATCTGCTGGCCATCGCGCTCGATCTGGACCACCGGATGGGGAAAACTGCGGATCGCGCGGAAGATCGCAATCAGGTACAGCGCCTGACCGCTCACCCAGGTCATCTTGTGTGCCTCGATGTCGACCTGCGCTTCCAGGCCCATGCCCACATTGTTGGCAAAGTAACGACCGTTAACCATGCCGGCATCTACCCGGCGCACGTGGTCGCGCTTGAGGATCTCCGCCGCTTGCCGCAGGTCGGTGGTGATGCCCAACGAGCCGGCAAAGTCGTTGCCTGAACCGATGGGCATGACGCCCAACCGGGCCGGCACGCCATGCTGCCTGGCCTGCATGACGCCGTTGACCACCTCGTTGAGCGTGCCATCACCGCCGGCCGCCACGATCAGCTCACGCCCCGATTCCGCCGCGCGCTGTGCCAGCTCGATCGCATGGCCGCGGGTTTCCGATACCACCGAGTCGAACTCGAAGTCCACGGCGTGCAGCGCCGCGACGACAGACTCAGCGCGCTTGGCGCCGCGCCCGCGGCCGGCATGAGGATTGAATATGACGAGGGCTTTGCTCATAATGCAGTTGTAAGAAGAATGTGGCACAGCCTGGCCTTGCCGGGGTAGTATTGTTTCCGGCACGGGCAGAGCTTAGTTTGGAGGAACGAGCGTCCCCGGAAACGCCATTGTTTCCGGGGACGCTCTACAAAACAGGATTCTGTCTTGTGACAGCTTACTTGGTTTCGATCAGGATCTGCTCGATCATCGTGCCAGGCTCGGTGGCCGTCGCCGGGTCGCGCAGGTTGATCTCTGCCAGCACGTCCTCACCTTCGAGCACCTTGCCAAAGATCGTGTGCTGGCCGTTGAGCCAGTCGGTGGCGTCGTAGGTGATGAAGAACTGGCTGCCGTTGGTGGATGGGCCGGCGTTGGCCATGGCCAGGATGCCTGCACTGTCGAAGACAAGGTCGGGCACGATCTCGTCCTGGAAGGTGTAGCCGGGGCCGCCCGTACCGGTGCCGGTCGGGTCGCCGGCCTGCGCCATGAAGCCCTCAATGACGCGGTGGAACATGGTGTTGTCGTAGTAGCCGAGGTTGGCCAGCGTCACGAAGTTGTTGACGGTGATAGGCGTCTGGTCTTCGTACAGATCCACCACGATGTCGCCCTTGTCGGTGACGATGCGCGCTGTATAGTCTACGCCGTCCTCAAGCGTCATTTCCGGCGCTGAGTTGAACATATCGTTGCGCTCGGCCGGATCCAGAGCTGCCAACGGGCGGTCGCCCGAGGCGTCGGAGGTCGGTGCAAAGGGAGTTGGTGTTGGTGTCGGCGGCGGCGGGGTGGGCGCTTTCCGCTCCTCTGCCTCGCTGATCACCACCTGGTTGATGACATCAGTCTGTGTGATAGCTTCAGCCACATCCAGCCCGTCCAGGATCAGCCCAAACGCCGAGTAGACGCCGTCGATCTCCGGCACTGCTTCCAGGGTAATGTAGATCTGGCTGCCGTTGCTGAGCCGCTCCGGGTTGACCTGGTCGGGCAACCGCAGATAGCCGATGGTGCCGGCAGGATTGGGAATGCCGATCTCGGCCGCGAAATCATAGCCGGGACTGCCATTGCCGTCGCCTGCCGCGTCACCTGTCAGCACTGCCATCGGCGGGCCGGCTGGGAAGGCCGGCATGCCGTCGTAGTAGCCCATTTCCGAAAGGACCACAAAATTGTTGACAGCGTTTGGCGCTTCCTGCGAATAAAGCTCAGCCGTGAAGTCGCCCTTGGTCGTCTCGAAGGTTGCCAGGTAGACCTTGTCGGGATCGATGGCCATGTCCGGCGGTTCCTGGAAGATGTAGGCGCGGCTGGTCAGGTCTACTTCTGCCAACGGTCGCTCGCCATCAGCAGGCATCACCGGCATGACGCCGAAATCAGGCAGGTCAGCCGTTGTGGTCAAGGCGGATGTATCGGTGGCCGGTGCGGCAGTGTCAGCCGGCGTGTCGACGGGCGCGGCCGTTGGCGGTACCTCGGTAGCCGTGGTTGTGCCGGATGGCGGCGGTGCTGAACAGGCAGCAACCAACATCAGCGACAGGGTGACCAGGCCAATGATGAACGCGAATCGTAGAGTTTTCTTGGTTTCCATGTGACTTTTTCTCCAGTCGTCTCTCGAAACCCGACTTTTTCGGCAAAACCGAGTTTCTTTCACACTATTCTCGGACGTTCGACTTTTCAGAAAAAGTCGAATGTCTCAACACGACAGTCTCCAGACGTTCGACTTTGCCGAAAAAGTCGAACGTCTCAACGCGACAGTTTTCAGATATTCGACTTTGCCGAACAAGTCGAACGTCACAGACTAACCGGCATCGGTGCGCCCAGGCGGATCACACGGCCGGCGGCTTCGGCCACCTCTCCGGTCACGTTGACCGCATCCACCACCACTCGTACCCGGCTTACTACCTGGGCATAATCAACCGTCGTATGGCCGGTCAGGATGACCACTGCATCGGCCGCGTTCAGCCCCTCATCAAGTGAGATGCTGCGCAAAGTCGTTGGTCTGCGATGAAGCGCGTTGCCGCCGGTGCGAAAGGTCGCTACAAATGGGTCATGATACTCGATATGCGCGCCTGCGTCCAATAACAGCTCGATGACACGCTGCGCCGGCGAGTTGCGGGCGTCGTCGATGTCGCGCTTGAAGGCGACGCCCAGGATCAGCACCGTGGAGCCGCGCACCGGCTTGCCGTCCAGATTCAGGCCGGCGATCACCTTGCGCACCACATGGTCGGGCATGTCAGCGTTGACCTCAGCCGCCAGCTCGATGAACTTGGTGTAGAAGTCGAACTCGCGCGCCTTCCACGACAGGTAATACGGATCGACCGGGATACAGTGGCCACCGACGCCCGGACCTGGTGTGAACGCCATGAAGCCGAAAGGCTTGGTGCGCGCCGCATCAATGACTTCCCAGATATCGATCTGCATCCGCTCCATCAGCACCGCCAACTCGTTGACCATCGCGATGTTGACGCTGCGGAAGATGTTCTCCAGCAGCTTGGTCATCTCCGCCGCCCGCGGCGTTGAGACCGGGTGTACGTCCGGCGTCAGGTGGCCGAACAGCACGCAGGCTAACTCAGTACACTGCGGAGTCAGTCCGCCTACGACCTTGGGGATGTTGTGGGCACTGTACTGGCGGTTGCCCGGATCGATGCGTTCCGGCGAGAACACCAGATGAAAGTCGCGGCCGGCTTTTAGGCCGCTGTTCTCCAGAATCGGTTGCACCACCTCCTCAGTTGTGCCGGGATAGGTGGTGCTCTGCAGGATCACCATGGTGTCGGGCCGCAGGTTGGCGGCGATGCCCCGCGCGGCGGCCACAATATAGCGCAGATCGGGCGTCTTCATGTCGTCGAACGGCGTCGGCACACAGATCAGCGTTACATCGGCCTCGACCAGATGGCCTGGATCGGTGGATGCGGACAGCCGGTGGGTAGCCACCAGCGGCGCCAGTTGTTCCGATGGCACGTCGGGAATCTGGCTCACGCCGCGGTTGATAGCCGCGACCCGCTCGCCGTTGACGTCGATGCCGATCACCGGAAAGCCGGCTGTTGCAAATGCCACCGCGTGCGGCAGCCCGACATACCCCAACCCGACGATGCCGATGGTGGCGGTCTTGTCGCTGATTTTTGTACTTAGTGACATTGAACCTCGTCAGTCGTCACACTTCGTCTTCTCGTCATGCCCGCGAAGGCGGGCATCCATACGTCCACACGCGCAATCGATCACTCGTCTGGACAACGTTCTGGACTCCCGCCTTCGCGGGAGTGACGGCGACACGCCTACTTCGTCATGCCCGCGAAGGCGGGCATCCATGCGTCCACACGCGCAATCGATCACTCGCCTCGACAACGTTCTGGACTCCCGCCTTCGCGGGAGTGACGGCGACACGCCTACTCGTATCCTACCCGTGCTTCCAACCACCAGATCATTGCCAGGCCGCTCACAGCCATGACAACCCCGACAAGATAGCCTTCGACGATCGACGCCGTGGTGACAAAGATTGCCGTCATGCCAAAGCCGCAGCCAATCAGATAACACAACAAGACGGCCTCGCGCTTCGAGCCGGTCAGGCGTGCGAGTCGGTGGGAAATATGATCCTTGCCGGCCGTGGTCAGCGGGTTTTTGCCCCGCCGCAGCCGCGAGATAGTTACCAACGTCGTGTCGAGAATCGGCAGCCCCAGCACCAGCACCGGCCCCATCCAGGTCACGATATCCGTGTTAGCCGGGAAGCGCAGCTTGATGCCCAGCGCCGCCAGCACAAAACCAATGAACAGCGAGCCGCTGTCACCCATGAAGATGCTGGCCGGGTTGAAATTGTACACCAGGAAGCCGATGCATGCCCCCAACAGCGCCGCCGACAGCGCGCCCACCAGATACTGGTCGTTGAGCGCGGCCAACAGCAGGAAAAACGCGGCCGCCACCGCGGCCACGCCGGCCGACAGGCCATCCATGTTGTCCAGGAAGTTGAGCGCGTTGGTGATGCCGACAACCCAGATCACAGTGACAACCACATTCAGCCACTGCTGGTCGAACACCTCCACCTGAACGCCGCTGATGATCAGTATACCGGCCGCCACTGCTTGTGCCAACAGCTTGGGCAATGGGGCAACGGGGTTGCGGTCGTCGATCCCGCCGACTACCGACACCAGCGTCGCGCCGACCAGGATGCCGACCGCCTCGTTGAAGCGAAACCGTGCGCCCAACACCAGCAGCGCCACAATAAACCCGGCGTAGATCGCCAGCCCACCCAGCCGCGGCATTGGCGTGCTGTGTACCTTGCGGAAGCTGGGCTGGTCGATGAACCCAAAGCGCCAGGCAACGCGTCGAACCACCGGCGTCGCCAGCACCACAGCAACCAACGCTGTGATGGCAACCAGAATGTAGATACCTGCTGCGTGAAGCATGAAGCGTTGCTCTGGTTCCGCCTAGCCGCCGCGCTGCGCCTGAAGCTGGTCGATCAATGTCTGCAAGGCTGCCCGGTCCTCGTCCTTTGTGACCAGTTCCAGCGCTCGTTGAGCGAACACCAGCGCGTTGTCGAAGTCATCGACCTCGCTGTAGAGGATGGCCAGGTTGCGGAGCGACGCCAGGTCGTTGGGACGCCTGTCCACCACCGTCAGATTTTCCTGGATCGCCTTTTCTCTGTCGCCGGCTTCGGCGTACAAGAAACCAAGATTGCTGTGGAAAGTCACATCGCGCGGCGCGATCTTCACACCAGCCTCGTAGGCTTCGATAGCCTTGTCGTTCTGGTTAGTGCGCTGGTAGAAATCACCCAGCCGTCGATAGGTGTCCGGGTATTCCTGGTCCAGCGCCAACGAGATGTCGAACTGCTCCAACGCCTTGTCGATTTGACCGGCCACCTGATACGCAGTGCCGTACTCGTTGTGCAGATGGGCTGCGTTGGGGCTCAGCCGTGTGGCGACGGAGTAGTAGTCCAGTGCCTTCTGAACGGCTTCGGCTCGCCCCTCCCCGGTGGTCATCTGCGATTTGGCCAGGTAAAGCCGGCCCAGATTAGCCGAGTGGTCGGTGTTCAGCGGGTTCAACTCCTGCGCGCGCAGCAGCGACTCTTCCGCGTTGGCCAGGAAACTAGCTTGCTGGGCACCTGAGGCGGCACGCGCCTGCTCCAGTTGAGCGCGCCCAAGGAACAACCAGTAGTAGTCTTCTTTTGGCTCCTCGTCGAGCGCCATCTGGTAGAGCTGGATCGCTTCGGTATAACGTCCTGCGTTGTCGTAGGCCTGCCCTTGTTTATAGACAATGTCGGCTCGTACCAGGCTGGCGTTGAGGTTGAAGATGATCAGCAGGCCGACCACTGCCAGCACTGCACCGCCCGCGGGCGCCAGCCAGCCGCCTGCGCCCAGCCAGCTATTCGTTCCGCGCTGTGTGCGCCAGACTGTGAACGCCAGCAGAAATATGAGCAGCAAGCTGATGATGTACAGCTCGGTGACATGGCTGGCCGACATGCTGGCCAGTTGCTCCAATGTGATCGAGCGGCCGGGCTGCTGGCGGGCCGCGTCGCGGGCAATTGTCGCCGCGTGCAGCAAGCCAAGACCAAGGAACATGCCCAGCGAGATCGCCAGCGAGATCAGCGCAGCCTTGCCCAGCCATCGCCCTGTCACTGCGGTAGCCCGGCTGCGGGCGATATCCAGCAGCGCGACTACCGTGCCCACCAGCACCACGAACGTCACCATCCAGAACAGGCCGAGGCTGACAAACCGCTCGCCCAGCTTGGTGTCTACCCGAGTGGTGAACGACTGAATGAAGACGACAATCGGGTTGGTGCTGCGCAGGTCCAGGACGTTGGGGTTGATGATGTAGTTGAACGCAATGATGAAGAGCATAATGCCCAGCGTCACGGCGTAGATGATCACCTCGTCCCACTGGCCAGGTGTGGATGTCGTGCCGGACGGTGCCGGCACACGACGGCGCCCCCGACCCTTTTTGCGGCGGCCCGTTGCAGCCACAGGTTCCGGCTGTGGCGCTGGCTGCTCGGCGGGTTCGCCCAACTTGAGCCAGCCCATCCCCACTACCACCAGCACCGCGCTCCAGATCCAGAAGTAGGTGCGCGTCGACGCGATGGCGATGCCGAAGTGGATCTCGATGAAGTGGGCGATGATCGTCGACAGGACGGTCATGACGATCAGCTCGCGTTGGCCGAGACGCATGGGATGCTGGCCGACCTCGTTCCAGATGGCTGCTACCAAGATGTAGGCCAGAATTCCCAGACTCATCCCGGCTGGCAGAGCGATGCCGAACAGCACCCAGTTGCCCATCGCGGCATAGGCCAGCAGCGACCCTAACAACGCGCCGCCTATCGCCAGAACAGAGAAGAGGATCTTCTGCCCGCGGCTGCGCATCAGGCCCAACCACGACAGGCTAAAGAAGAAGATGCTAAGGAAGAGCGCCATATAGGCGATGAATCCAAGGATGCCGGTGATCACCAGCGAGTCGAAGGTCTCGTTGTGTGAGCGGTCAGGAGACGCGTTGCGCGACTCGTAGTGTGCCAGATCGGGCGGGTAGAAGGGGTTGAACGCCATCCACATCGACTCGGGGCCGTAGCCGATCAGCGGGCGGATCGCGTTTAGCCGGTCCGGTGTCATCGCTGTGACGTCCCCTTCGCCACCCGTGACCGGATATTGCAGCGGGTCGTGTGGGCCAATTAGTTCCGAAGCGCCTTCCCAGATCAGCGTGCGCACGCGCGCGGTCTGGCTCTCCAGATCCAACGCGGTGCCCAGGCGGCCAATGATGGGGTTGGTCCGCAGGGGAGCCAGCGGCGATCCCGGAATGTTGAACACCACCAGGAACACAAGGCCGGCCAACGCGAAACCGATCCATGGCAGCCAGAGCCAGCGCTCCAAAAGCCGTACAAATCCGCCCTTGTTTTCCTCTTCACCGGCTCGTCCGCGCAGTCCGAGCAGGAAGAGTAGGATAAACACAAAAATCCCGGCCAGCCAGCCCAGCAGCGGGCCGCGGCTTTGGGTAAAGAGAATCGCCAGGCTCTGTACTGCAATGATGAACAGGTAGAAGCCGGCCAAGACAGCATCCATGATCGATTGCCGGTTGTCATCCCCACCTACGAGCCTGCCCAGATGCTCCAACAGCCGCTCCAGCGTCAGGTAAAAAGCCATGATCAGGTACGCGGCCACAAAGATCGCATTCCCCATGTTGCCGGCGATACGTCGCTGTACGTCGCCGCCCCATGGCAGCGGATCCAGGTCGGCGCGCTGCAACAAGCCGTAGATCGCAATCGGCACGCTGACCAGGATGATGACATAGGCCATGCGCCGCCATTGCGCCGGCCGGCGCAGGTGTCCCAGCACCAGAAAGAAGATCACGATGTACGACAGCGTCGAATACGTGCCCTGCAGTCGCTGGTAGGAGCCAAAGAAGCTGATGCGCGGGTTGATAGAGAAGACCGTGCTGATCAGGTAAGCCAGCACCAGCAATAGCGTCGGCAGCACCAGCGGCGTCCTGACGATTCTCTGCCACAGAGAGACTCGCTCGCCTTCGTCGTCGCCACCGCGGCCAAGACCGTCGTTGAGCACCTTGATCAGCCAGGCAACAGCCATCACCAGAGCGATGGACCGCAACACGCTGATCTTATCCGGCTCGAACACCCGGCTGGAATGAACGTTGAAGAAAAGCGGCACGTAGATCAGCGCCGCCAGCCATCCGGCTTCGATGATTGCCTCGCAGAAGCGAGTTAGTTTTGTTGTCATGAATTGTTAGCAAGATTATCCGACAGGTCGGCGTCGATCTGTTGAGCGGTGGGGTGGTGTTCGTAAACCATTAGCGGGCTCCCGGGGAGTCGCAGGATTATAGCACAGCGGGAAGGCGGTTGGCGAATGCCAAGCCGTGAGCCGTCAGCCCAACTTCACCTCTCGTCCCTCGCTCGCCGACTGGTAGATAGCCAGCACCAAAGCCAGCGACTTGCGCGCCTCGGGGCCAGGAGTCCCCGGAGAACGACCTTCCAACAGTGCCGCGGCGAAGTCACGAATCACCTCGCGATGGCTGTAGCCGTAAACCGATGGTGGATCGACCCGCTGGCTGGTCAGTATCTCCGACTCCTGCTCCAGTTGTCCGCGTACCTTCCAGAGCGTGACGCGGTTCAGCGCCGTGCCGCCGACCTTCACCGATCCGTGCTCGCCGAAGATCGACACCGATCCTTCCAGGTTTTGCGGCCACGTCAACGTCGAACCTTCGACCGTCGCCAGCGCGCCGCTGGCAAAACGCAGCACCGCGACGCCCACATCCTCCGCCTCCATCTGATGCGCCAGTGTGGCCGAGTAGGCCGAGACTGTCTGCACCGGTCCCATGAACCACTGCAGGGCGTCGATATGGTGGATGCTTTGGTTCATCAGCGCCCCGCCGTCCATGGCCCAGGTGCCGTGCCAGTCATCCTCGTAGTATGACTGGGGACGATACCAGCGCACGCATGCGTTGCCGAGATACAGCCTCCCCAGCAGTCCCTCGTCGATGGCGAGTCGCAGCATCTGCATGGGTGAGTTGTAGCGATTCTGCAGCACCACGCCCAACGTCAGTCCGCGTTCCTGAGCGGCGGCGATCATGCGGTCAGCGTCCGCCAAGATGAGTGCAATGGGCTTTTCGACCAGCACGTGTTTGCCTGCCTCCAGGGCGTCGAGGACAACCTGTGCGTGCAGGCCGCTGGGGACACAGACGCTCACCGCGTCGATGTCCTGGCGCTCCAGCAGGTCACGGTGGTCGTAGTGCGCGGCTGCGCTGTATTCGCGGCTGAAGTGGTCAGCCCGGCTGGGCTTGATGTCGGCTACCGCCACCAGTGATGCTTCATGGATCTGTTGGATCGACTGCGCGTGTCGGGGCGCCACTCTGCCACAGCCAATCAGTCCGAAACGAATGGTCAACGGGATAGTCTCCGTTCTAGTTCTTCGTCACTCCGCGCAGGCGGGAGTCCAGGATGCACTGTCTGTGCGATCTCTCGCAGGCGTTCGCCCACGACGTCCCAGGAAAAGCGCCGGATGGCGAACTCTCGCCCCGCTGCGCCGGTGCGCTCGCGCTCCTCGGCATTCTGCAACAGGCCGATTATCTGGCTTGCCATTGTCGCCGCGTCGTCGGCGATGAGCAAATCGCGGCCCGGCTGCGCGGCCAGCCCCTGGTTGACAATGCTGGTGGTCACCACCGGCCGGCCCGCGGCCATGGCCTCCAGTACCTTGTTCTGCACGCCAGCGGCAAAGCGCAGCGGCGCCACGAAGACAGCCGCATGGTTCAACGCCGCGTTCAGGTCAGGCACGAAGCCGGCCACCGTGACCCCCGGCTCACTCGCCAGCGCACGCACCTCAGGACCAGGATCAGCACCGGCTAACGTTAGGGTACAATCAGGCAACTCCTGGCGTACCAGTGGCAGGATCTCCTGCGCCAGAAAAGTCGCCGCGTCGATGTTGTGAAAGACGCGCATGTGGCCGGTGAAAAGCAGGCTGTTCGGCTCAGCCAACTGGCCGGTGGGATAAAAGGCCTCGAAATCGACGCCGTTGGACACGACACGGATGTTGGCTCCGGGGCACTGGGCTGCCAGTAGCTGCCGGTCGTGCTCGCTAACCAGCCAGACCTCTTCGTAGCGTTGTGCCACCTCACGTTCATAGCGAGCGATGCGCGGCCGCTCGACTTGGTAGACCAGCCTGGATGCCGCGCCTCGGAAAGCCATCGACCGCGCCAACTCGCTGGAGATCACGTCCGTCAGATCGACGATCCGGTACAGGCCATTCTGCTGGCTGAGGTATGGCGCCATGCGAAACAGATGGATGTAGGCCGCGTCGAATCGCTGGTGGTGCAGTGTATTATCCACCAGACGCTGCATAGCTGCCGAGCGGTAGTACAACGCCTGCAAAGGCAGCCGTCGCCACGCGTTCAGCGCGACCGTGGCAGCAGAACGCCGCGGACCGAGCGGCACCATTTGCACCGACCGGCAATACGGCGCCAGCGCGTCCGCGTGCCGTCGCTCCTCGTCCGACGCGATGAAAGACAGCAGGTGCAACTCATGCTCGCTGCCTAGCCGCCGGATGATATTGAACGCGCGCAGCCGGTCGCCCCGGTCAGGCGGGAAGGGCAAGCGCGGTGTCAAACAAAGAAGTTTCATGGCAGGTCCGTGGAAAGATCGACTTTTTCCGCAAAGTCGAACTTTTAGGGTATCGCACATCCAGACGTTCAACTTTGCCGAAAAAGTTGAACGTCGCGCCGCTGGTCCCTCCGGTCAGGCGGGAAGGGCAAGCGCGGTGTCAAACAAAGAAGTTTCATGGCAGGTCCGTGGAAAGTTCGACTTTTTCCGCAAAGTCGATCTTTTAGGGTATCGCACATCCAGACGTTCAACTTTGCCGAAAAAGTTGAACGTCGCGCCGCCGTTCTTGACGCTTGCGCGCAGCGTCTGGTAGTATCCACACATGATCCGTTCACCCGTCATCGTCATCGGCTGCCCGCGCTCGGGCACTACACTCCTGTTCAACATCCTCTCCGAGGCGCCCGCTCTCTGGTCCATCGGCTACGAGAGCAAGGCCATCATCGAACGCTACCACGCGCCAGCCGTCAAAGGCTGGGACTCGGGCGCGCTGGACGCTGACGACTTGACAGCAGAGTCCCGTGCCTTCATGCTGCACGAGTTCCAACGGCAGGCCGCGCCGGGCACGTTTTGGCGCCGGGTGAATCGGTTCCGCAGCGGCCTGCGGGACAACTCGTTCTATCGCAGCATCCGCCGCCGCGGCCGGAGCACCGCGGCCGGATCGAGCGTCAGCAGCGCGCTGCCACAGGCAGGACTGGACACGATTCGCCGGGCTGTGGCGCTGCGCAACCGGGTCGCGCCGCCCAGTGGAGACATCTGCCTGGTCGAGAAGACACCGGAGAACTGCTTGCGCCTGCCTTTCTTCCTGGCTCTTTTTCCGGACGCCCGCATCATCTATCTGACCCGCGATGGGCGCAGCAACGTCAGCTCACTGATGGAAGGCTGGCTGGAGCCGCACACCTTCCCCGGCTACGACGTGCCGGCGACGCTGTCCATCCCCGGTTACAGCCGGCCGCGCTGGGCCTTCTCACTGATTCCTGGCTGGCGGGACCTGACCAAAAGCCCACTGGAGGAAATCTGCGCCTGGCAGTGGATTCGATGCAACGAGGCTGTACTGGAGCATCGGGAACAGACCGCCGGTCGCGTGCCCTACCTGACGCTGCGCTACGAGGATCTGATCGCCGACCCTCGCAGCGCACTGCAGGACGTTGCAACGTTCCTGGCTGTTGACTTCACAGCTAACTTTGGCCGGTACGCTGACAAACTGCCAGAGATCAATATCGTCTCCGCGCCTGATGCCCAGAAGTGGCGCCGCAAACACGGAGTCGAGATCGAACGCATCCAGCCGCTCATCGAACCGACCATGGCGCGGTTGGGGTATGGGACTTAGGACGCCAGACTTCGGCGGTTGCCGGGCATAGAACAGAGCATGTCCCAGCGCACGGACCTCACTCTCAATCCCAGTCGGCGACTTCCGAACTTCCTTCGCGCACGGCAACCAACTTCTCAACCAGCCGCAGCAGCCGCTTCTCCATCTCTTGCCAATTCCATCGTTCCTGAACCAATACCTGCCCGGCGCGGCCTAGCCGCGCGGCGTATTCCCGGTCGCGCAACAGGCTCAGGATTGCCGCCGCGTGCGCGTCCGGATCATCGGCGCGCACCCGGTAGCCGTTGACGCCGTCGTACACGAAGGGCCGCGTCGATGGCAGATCGCTGCTGACCACCGGCAGCCCGAATGCCATGTACTCGAACAGCTTGGTGGGGATGTTTTTCTGGTTCTTGGGAACGGCCTGCCACGTCACCCAGCCCACTGTCGCCTGTTGCAAATAGCGCCCGATGCTCTCGAACGGCACCCGGCCGGTCAGCGTCACCGCGTCATCGATCCCCAGCCGCGCTGCGTGCTCCGCCACCTCCTGCTCCAGTTCCGGCGGCATGAAATGTCCGACTACCAACAGCCGCGCCGCCGGCATCTCCCGCTGGACGCGCGCAAACGCCTCGATCATCAACCCTGAGCCTCGGTTGCGTTCCATCCCACCCAAATACAGCACCGTCGGCCCTCGTCCTGCCTCCGCTTCCGTTTCCGTCTCACTCTCCCTCTGGGAGGGGGCAAGGGTGAGAGAACTCCCTCGCTCCACAAACTCTATCGACGGAAAGTTAAATAGCGTGGTTTTCGGTACGTCGATGCCGGCAAAATCCTCCGCTATCTGGTCGTCCGCAAAGATCAGCCCGCTCTGCAAACGCGCCAGCAGCGGCTCCAGCCAGCCAAAAATCCACGCTGCCGGGTAACGCAGCCCAGCCGGCATGTAATCCTTGACCGCGATGAAGTCAGCGTTCGCTTCGTGTACATCGTAGACCGTTGGCGCGCCAGTTTGTAGACGGAGCAGCGGTGTCGGCAGCAGCAGTTCCGGGTCGTGGAACAGATAGAGATCAGCATCAACGACTCGCGCCAGACGCAGTACCTCGCGCCACAGCAACGGCCGCTGCCAGCGCGGCACCCGCGGCAGCGGCACGATGCGTACCCCTTCCTTGACCTCCTCGCGGTCGTGGACGGCGACCAGCGTCACTTCATAGCCGGCGCGCTGAAGACTGCACGCCTCGCGGTAGAAGACGCGGTTATCCAGTGCGATGTGGACGCTGGAGAGAATGCAGATCTTGAGTGACATTGACTCGACCGTGAAACGTGAAGCGAGAAACGTGATCAGAAACCGGACAAGGCTGGTTACCGATCAGTGTCCACCCTGCTCCTGATGACGCGCGCCGGCACGCCGCCGATGACACTGTAGGGCGCGACATCCTTGGTCACCACCGCGCCTGAGCCAACGATGCTGCCGCGGCCGATGGTCACGCCGGCCAGCACCACGGCGCGGAAGCCGATCCACACGTCGTCCTCGATAATGATGGGCGCGTTGGTGTATCCCTGGCGGGTCATGGGGATGTCGGTTCGCTGGTGGCCGTGGTTGCGGGTGATCATCAGCACGTCGGCGGCGATCATCACATCGTTGCCAATGGTGATGCGTTCGTTCCAGGCGTACAGCCGTGTGCCTGCACCGATGAAGCAGTTGTCGCCTACCGAGACGTTGGCGGGATTGAATATCTTGACGCCCGCGTCGACGTTCAGATTCTTGCCCGCGCTGCGCATAAGCGCGCTGTAGTGCCTGCCGCGCCAGCGCTTGACGGCGTCGAACCGCGGCAGGTTGCTGGCGTTGTAGAGGATTCGATGAAACCAGTAGGTGGGTGAGCGTGTCATAGCGGGTTCTCTTGCGGCGCCGCCCAGAAGTTCAACTTTTTCCGAAAAGTTGAACTTCTGGACCGGCAGGCCACGGATTCTTGCCGGCTGCCAGTGTCTCGTAGATCTCCTCGGCCCGCCGCATCAGGTGGGTGCGATCGCCACGGGAGCGAATCGTGGCTGCGCTGTTTGCTTGCAGCCGGCTACGCAGCTCCTTGTCCCACACCAGCCGCAGAATCGCAGCGGCCAGCGCACCGGCGTCACCGACGGGAACGAACAGTCCATCCTGCCCGTCGCTGACCCACTCGTGCAGGGAAGGCAAGTCGCTTAACACGGGCACCGCGCCGCAGGCCATAGCCTCCAGTACAGAGGAAGGCGTCCCATCCGATGAGGGCACGGAGACAGCGATGTCAGATGCTGCATAGCCTTCGGCGATCGCACGGTCATCGGCCAGATCGCCAGTGTAGCTTACCGATCTGGCCGCCCCGGCGCTGTCGATTCGCCGTCGAAACGCTGCCAGCAAATCAGGATTGGAGTTGTGGGTGCGGACGATGAAGCGGGCGGCTGGCTCCTGCTGCGCCACCAACCCAAACGCGTCGGCGATAACCAGTGGGTTGTAGACCGGCTTGATCGAGCGGATGCTCATCACTGTCAAAGCTTGCTCTATTCCCAGTTTGCCGCGCAGCACATCGCGGTCGTCAGCGGCACGGAACACCTCGGTATCGACGCCCCACGGCGCCACCTCCAGTCGTCCCGGATCGGCGCCCAGTTGCTGGGCTACCGTCGCCAGGTTTTCTGAGACGCAGGTAACGTAGTCGGCGCTGCGTAGCACCCAGCGCGCCAACTGGCGCTGCACGACAGAGCGCTGCGCGTTAACCAACAGGTCGGACCCCCAGGCGGTCACCAGAAACGGATGGTAACCGGCCGCTGCGCCCAACCAACCGGTGCTGGCAATGTAGTGGGCGTGCAGCACATCAGGACGCAGCTCGCGCACGATGCGGCGCACAGAACGCGCCCAGCCGGCGTAACGCATCTTGCCGCCGCGTTGCCTGCCAGGCAGGTCAACGTAGTCAACACCCACCGGCGCGGCGCGGCGCAGCGGCAGGTCACCGATCAGGGTAACTTCGTGGCCGCGGCCAACAAAGTAATCCACCCAGCGGTGGGTGTGGATGCTGTTGGGATTGGAGATAACGCACAGTCGCATGGGACGCTCCTATGACGCAGTCCGAAGTCTGCGCGCCTGGCTTGACCAGCCAGCGGCGCGCAACACCTCGACCCGCGGCACGTCAGGGCGAAGTAGCAGATCCAGCCCGTAACGTCCCGCGGCTGTGTACCGTCCTTCGACCAGCAGCGCGTTGAGCACCTTGAACTGCCAGCGCGCGATGTTCTGTTCCAAAATCGGGCGATAGCGCGGATCGAGATTGTCGCGGAATGTTTCCAGGATCGACACCATGCTTTGCCGGCGTTCGGAGGCTGGCTTGGGCGACCAGACACCGCCGCTGTGCGTCCGGTGGACCGCCATCACGTCGTCGATGTAGCCGATGTCGCCATGCTGTGCATTGAGCATGTGCAGCGGCCAGTCGCCGGCCGGCACATCGTTGAACCAGGCGGGAAACTCATCGAACAGGTGGTTGCGGAACATCACCGTGCAGGTCGGGATAAAGTTGCTGTCCAGCAGATCGCGCAGCGAATAGCGCGCCTGTTCCCGCCGATTGATCCGTGGCAGCTGTGATTTATCCTCGTAGCGGTGCTCAAGTGCATGGAAGCAAATTGCGTGATCCGGGTTGGCGTCCAGGAAATCGGCCTGTGCTTGCAGTTTGTCCGACGCCGTCCAGTAGTCGTCTCCTTCCACGATGGCGATGTAGTCACCCTGGCAGGTGTGGAAGCATTCGATGAAGTTGGCGCGCCGGCCGACGTTGCGCGGGCGCAGGATCGGCTTGACGATGTCGGGCCGTTGCTGCTGGAAATGCTCCACTACAGCCCGCGTGCCGTCGGTGGAGCAGTCCTCGCCGATGATGTGCTCTACCGCGAAATTGGTCTGCTGCGCCAGCACGCCGATGATGTTCTGGGCGATGAACCGCTCGTGGTTGTAGGTCGTCGTCAGGACGCTGACCTTGACGCTCATGCGGCGCTCTTTTCCAACCGGTTCAACTCCCGACTGATGGCCGGGCCGTTGGCTACGGCAAACGCGATGAGCTGGGCGATCTGGGCAATGTCGTCCGGTGACACAGCGGTTCCGGTGGGGAGCACCAATACCTGCCCGGCCAGCCTTTCCGTGACCGGCAATAACAGGCCGGCGTGCGGAAAATAGGAACGATACGGCTCCATCCGGTGGACGCCGGGATAGAAATAACGCCGGGCGCGCACGTTTTCGGCGTGTAACACGCGTACCAGAACATCGCGGCTGATGCCGGCCGCTTCGTCCACTTCGAGCACGATGTACTGGTAGTTCTGGTGCTCCTGCCTGTCGTAGCGCAGCATCCGCAGCCCGGGAACACCGGCCAGTGCAGCCGCGTAGCAGTCGTAGTTGCGCCGGTTGGCGGCCACGAAAGTGTCCAGTCCCTCCAGCCCCGTCAGCCCCATGGCCGCCGACACTTCGCTCATCTTGCCGTTGACACCGATGTACACCACAGTGTCCAGGCCGGTGAAGCCGAAGTTCTGCATGAGCCGGATGCGCTGCGCCAGGTCGTCGTCGTTGGTGGCCACCGCGCCGCCCTCGAAGGTGTTGAAGAACTTGGTGGCGTGGAAACTGAACACCTCGGCGTCACCGAAGTTGCCGATCATTCGCTGATCGCGTGAACAGGCAAACGCATGGGCGGCGTCGTAGAGCAGCCGTAGACCACGTCGTTGTGCAATCTCGGCCAGCGCATCTACGTTGCAAGGCTGCCCCCAAAGGTGGACGCCCACGATGCCGCTGGTGCGCGGCGTGATCATCGCCTCGACCCGCGCCGGGTCCAGCAGGTGGGTTTGCGGGTCCACGTCGCAGAACACGGGTGTGATCTCCTGCCACTGCAAGGCGTGGGCCGTCGCAACAAAGGTAAACGCGGGCACGATAACCTCGCCGTTCAGTCCCAGCGCGCGAGCGGCGATCTCCAGCGCGACGGTGCCGTTGCACATGGCGATGACGTGTTTGACGCCCAGAAATGCAGCCAGCTTTGCCTCAAGCTCCGCGACAAAGGGGCCATGGTTGGTCAGCCAGCGGCGGTCCAGCATTTCGTCGATGCGCGCCAGCAGGCGGTCGCGATCGCCGATGTTGGGCCGGCCGACGTGCAGCACCTCGGTGAAGGCGGGTGGGCCGCCGAAAACGGCCAGGTCGGTCACAAACTGCTTGGTCATAGTGCAAGTTGCTCGCCGGTGAAGCGCCGGTACGCGTCGAGGATCGCCTGTACATCGCCGGCCGGCAGGCGCACCTGGTTGGTGTCTGGAAACCGATCCGGCCCGTCATACGGCCAATCAGCGTCCAAACCCTGCGCTCGCAGGCGACCGGTGAGTTGATCCCACACGCCGGCAGGATCGGCGCAGAATGCTTCGTAGCTGACGGCAAGCTGCCGCGCGGCGTCGATCTGCGCCAGGTCAGCGGCCATGGCCTGGTGGGTGAAGACCACCTGACCTACTACCTGGGTGATGGGGTCCTCGCCCACCAGCCAGTCATACTCTGGCGGCTTGATCGAATACCAGCCGGCCCGGTCGCCGTAGTAGCGCTCCCGGGACTCCAGCAACGACTGAATATTATAGAAGGGATGGCGCCGCAGGTGCAAGAAGAGCACCTTGTCCAGCAGTTGGTCGAGAAAGGAAATGTTCAGCGCGAGGATCAGCCCTTTCATGGCCAGCGGTTTGCCAAAGGCCGCTTCCAGCGCGGCCAGTTCTGCGGCGAACTCAGACGAGCGAACCTCTGCCAGTTCCTCGTCTGTCAACCGGCGCGGCTCGATGTTTGGGATGAAGCGGCGCCAGAAGTACCAGAACTCGTTGGGCGCCAGCGCGCCGCGGGTCTTTCCCAGGGTTGACGCAAAATCAATGCTGGCTGCCAGGTCGTGCAGCTCGTTGCCAAAACTGAATGCCGGGTCAGTCAGCAGTTGCTGGATTCTGACGCCCACATAGGGCGCGGCGTAGAAGCGCGACAGCAGGTTACTGGGATAGGCGAAACGTCCGGAGGCCGCCAGCCACTGCATGGTCAGGGTCGAACCGCAGCGAGGCAGTCCCATGACGAGTACCACCGGGTGGGTTGGCATTCTGTACTGCGCTGCTACCTGCTGTTCTGCGGGGCCAAGCAGCCC
This sequence comes from Caldilineae bacterium, assembly GCA_020634555.1. GTDB lineage: Bacteria > Chloroflexota > Anaerolineae > JAAEKA01 > JAAEKA01 > JACKBK01. The sequence goes on along the minus strand of JACKBK010000006.1, from coordinate 77,237 downwards.
GCTGATCTCTTGCAGCAGCGTTTCTAACTGTGGGTTGCGTTGGTGTTGTGGTTGTCGTACTGGTTGCATTGCTGACAAACTGTTTGAAAAGTGGCCAGGAGACTTCAGTCTGGGAGGACTTCTCAAGCGGTTTCTGGCTCCGTTTGGGTAAATTCGTTCAGCCGGTAGGCCGGGAAATAGGAGGTTGCTCCGATCTGGCGGACGTTGGTCAGCGCATCATACTTGGTGCGGTCAAAAACCCGACCACACAACATCGCCGTACGCGTGCCTGTGGACCAACCGCGCTTGAAGCGGGTCAGTCCATCCTCGGCCGCTTCCAGACCCGCGCCCGCGCCCAGGTTCAGCCAACGCAGACCGCCGGCCGCGAAATACGCCAGCGAGCGCCAGAAGAGGGCAAAGGAAGCCCGCAGCCGGTAGCCGGCATCGCTGTAGGCCGCCAGGTGATAATAGCCGACATCGCCCTGCACGTACCAGAGAACCATGCCCACCGTCTCGCCGCTTGCCTCGGCCCGCCAGGCGACCAGCCCGGGCACGCGCAGTTGCGCCGTCAACGACCGGTCTGAAAAAGCTGCGGGGCCGCGTATCTTGTGTTTCTGTACCAGCAACCGGTAGAGCGCAGTCCACTGGCCAGCCCACTGCTCAACAGGCAGACAGCGCGACACTGTCACGACTTGCAGCGCCTTGCGCGCGTTACGGCGATGGTTTTTTGCGACGAAGGTAGCCGGGTCGCGACTCAGATCGACGACGAAATGCTCCTTGAACGGTCGCATCACGTCGGGGAACCACCGCTGCAACTGGTCGTTGCTGTATTCGCCGAAGGGATCGGCCACCAGCACTGTGCTGACCAGCCGGCCAGCCAGCGCATCCAGATCATCGCCCAGCGCGTCCCAGTTGGCACACGAGAACAGCGGGTAGACGCCCATAGCGTCGCGCATACCAGTGCCGGGAATGGTGCGTTGCAGCAGCCAGCCCCGGCTGCGCGGCAGGAAGAGCGGTGTGCCGAGGCCGCTAAGCGCCTCGGCGTAGGCGCGGTGCTGGTAGCCCAGCAGTTCAGATTCCACCGCGCAACTCCAGCAGGTTCTGGGCCGGGGCGCGGTATTCAGGGAAGAGATCGAAAAGCACCCGCTCTTGCTGAATCACCTGTCTTGCCAAAGCTCCGGAATAGTGTGCTGCAAGGTCCACCTTGCCTGCTTTGCCAGGGGTAACGTTTACCGGCCTGGCTTGCAGGACAAACGCTACGTCTTCCTCCGGATAACCACTCTTGACGAGAAAGTCGTGCAGTTCTTCGTTCAACCTCTCCTGGTGCAGGAAGGTCACTTCGGCCAGCGCCTCCCGATAGTGTTGTTGCTCAACCGCGTCATCGTTCAAATTGGAGAGCAAACGCTTTGGGTCTTCACAGAAAAACTGCAAGAACTGGATCGTCTGAAATCCAACATCAGTGCGTGGTTGCATATCGCCCAACCGGTTTCGCTTGCCGAACGTGTTCATCATCTCTATATACTCGCCGAAGGCAAGATCAGGATAGGATGGATACACCTGAAGCAGTTCCTCGACAGGTGCGTGTGGGTTTTTCTTCCACCATCCAAACCGGTAGGTAGAGACATAGCGTTCCAGCGGGTTGCGCACCACGCTCATAATCGGCCCATCCCGATGCGATCCGGGGATTTGGCGCACAGTCCCGTGTTGCCCGGTTCGGTTGGGCGGATACTGGCGGTCGATGACCGGAAGGATCAGTTCAACCATGCCCGAGCGATCGGCGAGGCCAGCCCATCGCAACAACCGGTTATGCACCGCCTCGTAGCTGTGTAGCTGCTTCAGCACACGGCGGACAAAGCTGCTGCCGGTCTTTGGAAGGTTGATGGCTACAAAGCGATCGGTGATTATCATGATGTCTCTGAATTTGGCGGGCAACTGCGACAATCTTGCGCGGTCACTCGGCGTCGTCAGGGCGTGAGCGACCCAACGACAGCCACGGCAGACGTATGCCTATTTGAATGGCCATGGACGTAAGCTGGCGATGTTCGAATATCCAGAGAACGGCGACGAAGACCACCGAAAAGGCGCCGCCCTTCAACACGGCCATCAACAGGTTGGCGGTGGCCTGATCGCCAGCCAGTAACATGGCGCCGGCGCCGGCAGCCAGTCCCAGAATCAACGCCAGGGTCGGAACAGCGAAAAGTTGTCGCAAGGAATAATCGACATGAACACGCGCTTGGTGAAACAAAACCACCATGCCGACGATCAGCATCACATCAACGACCAGCGCAACACCGGTAATGCCCAGCCGAAAACCGAGAGTATACAAACCGATTACAAGCACTGCCAGTTGCACAAGCCGGGTCCGAATCAGAAGCTCAGGCTGGCCCACCGCCACAAACAGGTTGCCGACTGTCAGCTTGATCGGGTCGAGCAGGGTGAAGACCAACATGAGCCGGAATGCCTGGAGCATTGGCAGCCATTTCTCTCCCAGCAGGATCATCACCAGTTCGGGCGCGATCAAAGCCAGCACGCCGCCCATGAAAAAGCCGGTCCGCACCAGCAGTGCATTCGACCGAAAGAACGCCTGCGACAATCGCCGCCGATCGCGCTTGAGCTCAGCGTAGGTGCCGCCGGCGACATCGTTGACCGGACCGGCAAGCACACGCCGCGGATACGTGGCGAAGGTGTAGGCGCGTGAGTAGTAGCCCATCGCGGTGGTGCCAAGATAGTAGCGAGTCCACAGATCGTCCACGTTGTTCAGCGCTTGCAGCAACCCAACCGAGGTCACTACCTTGCTGCCGAAGCGCAGATAATAGCGCACGACATCCGGCACCCAAGCCAGCCGCGGCCGCCACACCGGCCGCCATACGTAAAGCATCACCAGCGTCACCACCAGGGTGACAATATCTGTCGCCAGCAGCGCCCACAACGTCACGCCGCGCCAGGCAAGAAAGACAGCTACCAGTGTCGTCGAAATCGCTGTAGCGCTTTGCAGCAGTGCCAGTCGCCGATGCACCACGCGCCGCGTCAGGATCAGATCCGGGGTCTGGGCAAGCTGGATGCCGGCTGTGGCAATCGTCACCACTATCAGTGTTGTGCGCGTTTGTCCCTGCGTAAAAATCAGCCCCCACGCAATCATCGCCGCGGCCCAGAGCAGTGTGAAAATCAGCTTCAGCGTGAAGTGTACGGCGGCTGCGCGTTCCTCGTCCTCCGTCTCCGGCGCGCGGTGCAGGAATGCGGCGCCCATTCCGAAGTTTGGTAGCACGACGGTCAACGCGATCAGCGCGCCCACACCGGCATAGACACCGAACACATCCACCGGCAGCAGGCGCGCCAGCAACACCGACCGCACAAACAAGACTGTGATTGTGATCACGCTGGCGCCCGCGTTCCAGCCGACAGACGCTATGCTGCGCCGCGCCAGGTTGTTGCTCATATTGCAGTCAACTCACTGGACATAGTGCCTTCAGCCAGGCAGCAACTGCGCCTGCATGGTCTCGAACTCCTCAACGGCCTGCTCGTAGTCGTCGTGGCGGCCGATGTCTCGCCAGTAGCCATCGAATGGATAGGCCATCACCGGTTGGCCATCGGCCATCAGTTGGCGCACGAGGTCGGGGAGGTCCAGGTATTCGCCGGGTGCGATGCGCGCCAGCACGGCCGGCTCCAGCAGATAGAGTCCCATGCTGACCTGATAGTGGTGCGTCGGCTTCTCGATATAGGCGGTGACACGATTGGCGCCGTCGCTCTCGATAATGCCGTAGTTGATCTGATGCTGGCGGCGGTGGGTGGCGATGGTGGCTACCGCGCCGCTGGTGCGATGGCGCGCCACCATTGCCCGCATGTCAAGGGTGGTCAGCACATCGCCGTTCATCACCAGTGTGGTGTCGGTCAGCCCTTCGATCAATGCCAGCGGGCCGGCGGTGCCCAGTGGCTCTTCCTCGCGCGAGTAGCGCAACCGCAGGCCGAACTTGCTGCCATCGCCGCAATAAGCCATCATCAGTTCGGCCAGATAGCCGACGGCCAGTGTTACCTCGCGGAAGCCGTTGGCGGCCAGTTGGCGCAGCACGACCTCGACGATGGGCATCTCGCCCAGCGGCATCAGCGGCTTGGGCAGCACGGTGGTGTAGGGCCGCAGCCGTCGCCCTTTCCCACCGGCCAAAATGACGGCTTTCATACTTCGTAGACTCCCGGCCGAAACCGCGCCAGGTTCTGGCGCACCCAGTCAATGGTTAGCGCCAGCCCTTCATCCAGCGAAACGCGCGGCCGCCAGCCGATCAACGCGGCCGCCTTGCGGTTGTCAGCCCACAACCGCATCACCTCGCTACCCGCAGGCCGCTTGCGCTGGTCGTCGGCAACGATGGGCAGATCCCTGCCCACCAATCGCAGGATGCGCTGCGCCAGGTCGCCGATGGAGATGGTCGAGTCGGCGCCGATGTTCACTTCCTGGCCGACCGCGGCATCGACGCTGGCCATGCGCATGAAGCCATCCACCGTGTCGGCCACGAAGGTGAAATCGCGCTGTGGCGTCAGCGAGCCGAGGCGGATCTCGTCTCTGACCAGCGCCTGGGTGATGATGGTCGGGATCACGGCCCGGGCAGACTGGCGCGGGCCGTAGGTGTTGAAGGGCCGCAGCGTGGCCACCGGCGTTTCGAAGGAGCGCACGAAGCTCTCCACGATCTTGTCGGCTCCGATCTTGCTGGCTGAATAGGGCGACTGGCCCTGCAGCGGATGCTTCTCGTCGATGGGCACATATTGAGCGGTGCCGTAGACCTCGCTGGTGGAGGTGTGCACCATCCGCCGCACGCCATGGTCGCGCGCCGCCATCAGCACGTTCAGCGTTCCCAGCACGTTGGTGTCAACCACCTCGCGCGGGTGGACGTAGGAGTACGGAATAGCGATCAGAGCGCCAAGGTGAAAGATCGTATCGACGCCCTTGACCGCGCCGCGTACCGCCTCGACATCACGCAGATCGCCGGCCACAATCTCCACCCGCGCCAGCATCTCGGCTGGCAGCAGGCTAAGCAAGCCCAGATCCGCACGAGAGGTGTACCGCACAAAAGCCCGCACCGATGCACCCTCGCCGGCCAGCCGCTCCACCAGGTGGCTGCCGATGAACCCGCCAGCCCCGGTGACCAACACTTGCCGGCTCGACCAGTTCAGTTCGTTGTCGTTTTTATCAGTCATGCTCATGGTAGGTATTCTGTGTTTTGCATGCGGCCGCCGGCGCTCGACCTTGCTCTGGCCACCGCGCCGTTCACTGTTCAGTGTTCATGGACGCCCGCCAGTAGTCCAGCAGATCGCGCAATGACTGTTCCCAGGGGATCTGCGGTTGCCAGCCGGTGTCGGCGCGCAAGCGGTCGTAGCTGCCAACCTGTGCGGGCACATCGGCCGGCTGCAAACGTTGCGGATCGCGGCGTACCTCGATGTCGCGGACGGTGGACAAGGCCAGCAGCCCGTCCAGCAACTCCTGAATGCGGCGTCCCTGGCCGGAACAGACGTTGTAAATTGCGCCCGCCCGGCCCCGTTCCAGCGCCAACCAATAGGCCCGCGCCACATCGCGCACGTCCACGAAGTCGCGCTGCGCTGCCAGGTTGCCGACCTCGATGACCGGCTCGCGCAGTCCGTGCTCGATTTCGGCGATCTGGCGGGCAAAAGCCGCCGTGACAAAGGCCGGACTTTGCCGCGGCCCTACGATGTTGAAGGTGCGGGTGCGGATGACCGGCAGGCCGGCCGCGCTGGCCATGCCGCCGACCATATCCTGCGTCGCCTTGCTGACAGCATACTGCGTAACCGGTCGAAAAAGCTGCGCCTCAGTGATCGGGTTCTCATCCGGCCTGGTCAGCCCGTACTGAGCGCTGGAGCCGGCGATAAGCACCGTGCAGTCAGGGACAGCGGTCTGGACAACCTCCAGCAGACGGATCGTTGCCAATACGTTTACTTGATACAGGTCGCCGGCGGGCGCGGCCGGGTCGGTGAGCGCAGCCAGGTGTACGAGCCAGTCCGGCCGTGTCTCGGCAACGATTCGACGCACAGCCGCCTCGTCGCGCAGGTCCAGTGACTCGAATCGATACGGCGCGCCGCTTGACGCCACCCGGTCGACGCCAACAACGCGGACGCCCTGTCCCAACAGCAACTCGCCCAGATAGCTGCCGCAAAAGCCGGCTGCTCCGGTGATCAACGCCGTGCGGGGGCGCTCGGTCATTGATCGCCTCGAATCACCTGTCGGTACACTGCTGCCAGTTGGCCGCGCACCTGCATCCACGTGTACCTCTGGGCGTTTTCAACGGCGGCGTGGCCAAGACGACCGGCCAGATTAGGGTCGCGCGCGACCTGCAACACGGCTGCTGCCAGCGCGTCCGCGTCGTCTGGTGCGACCAGCAGAGCGTTCACGCCGTCCTCGACCATGTCGGGAATGCCGCCAACCGCGGTTGCAACCACCGGCAGCCCGCTGGCCGAGGCCTCGATCAGCACGTTGGGCTGGTTGTCTACGGCGCTGGAAATCACAAGGATGTCGGCTTTCTCGTACGCCTGCGCCATCGCGTCGTAAGGGACACGGCCGGCAAAATAGACCGGCGTAGCGAGCGCCTCCGCCTGTGCCCGTGCGTCTGGCAGGCGCGGGCCGTCACCGATCATGGTCAGCGTTGCTCTGGGAAGGTCGCGGCGCAGTCTCGCAAACGCTTCGACCATCAGTGCAGGGTTGCCGGAGTCGTCGAAGCTCTTGACCCAGAGCAACGCCGGACGATCTGGCTCGGACAGCCGCGAGGACCCCGGTCCCGGCGGTTCTGGTTGGAACTGTTGCAGGTCGATCACATTTGGGACAACGACCGGCTTCAAGCCGAGACCTTCAAACACCCGGCCGGTAAAGGACGACAGGACGATCAAGGCATCCAGCCGGTTTAGCAGCGCGCGGACACTGGTTTTGTGGTCGGTTACAAATTCCGCAGCCTTGCCGCCGTGGTAGGTCGCCACGGACGGCACGCCGCGCAGCTTGCCGATCAGCGCCACGGCCAGCATCGGCAGGTAGAAGCCCCAATACGACGCCAGGTGCGCGTGGATTATATCCGCGCCAGCGGCTGCCCGCCAGAGTCGAACCGGCACAATCATCACCTGCGCGGCGGGCAGCAGCCATCGCCCCGGCCTTCCCAGGTGTCGCAACGATTGCACGTTGGTGTCCACCGGGCGGACCGTCGCGCCCTCGCCGCGCAGACAGCTTTCCAGCATCTCTACCTGCGTGGAGACGCCGCCCGGCCGCGGATAGTGCGGACCGACCACACAAACCGTCAGGCCAGCGAAGGACGACTCTGAGAAGTCCGACTTTTTCGGAATAGTCGAACTTCTGACTGCGCTGCTTGTCTGCACTCGCGTCTGGGTTTGCATGGGAAGGTCTGTCCGGGCTGCATTATACCGTTGCAGCGTTCATCCGGCAGATTCAGCGGTAGAACTCAGCAATGGCCGCCACCACCTGCTCCTGCTGCGTCTCGGTCAGCTCAGGGTACATGGGCAGCGATAGCACCTCGCGTCCGGCCTGCTCGGCCACAGGCAGCGAACCTTCGCCCAATCCCAGATCGGCATACAGCCCTTGCAGATGCAGCGGCAGCGGGTAGTAAACGACGGCGCCGATGCCGCGGCTGTTCAGGTGCGCCAGCAGCTCGTCCCGCCGCGGGGCGCGCAGCGTGTACTGGTGGTAGACGTGGCGCATATCTGGCCGTACGACCGGCGTCGTCACCGGTACGCCGGACGCGGCCAACATCGCGTCGTAGCGGGCTGCCACCTCCTGGCGCGCCTCCTGCCAGCCGTCCAGGTAGCGCAGCTTGACCCGCAGCACCGCGGCCTGCAAGCTGTCCAACCGCGAGTTGAAGCCCAGTTCCTGGTGAAAGTAGCGATCCTTGCCGCCCTGTCGCCGCAGCAGGTCCAGCCGTTCGGCCAGCGCCGCGTCGTCCGTGACGACCATGCCGGCGTCGCCGTACGCCCCCAGGTTCTTGGTCGGGTAAAAGCTCAGGCAGCCCACTGTGCCGATACTGCCCGCTCGCCGCCCTTTGTAGCTTGCGCCAATGGCCTGGGCGGCGTCCTCGATGACGTACAGGTCGTGACGGCGTGCGATATCCATGATCGCGTCCATGTCGGCCGGCTGGCCGTAGAGATGCACCGGCACGATGGCCCTGGTGCGCGGCGTGACGGCGGCGGCGACCGCGGCCGGGTCGATGTTGAACGTGTCGGGCTCGATGTCAACGAAGACCGGCGTCGCGCCGCTGTGGCTGATGGTATTGGCAGTCGCGACGAAGGTGAACGGCGTGGTGATCACCTCGTCGCCGGGGCCGATGTTCAGTGCAGCCAGCGAGAGTCGCAGGGCATCGGTGCCTGACGCCACACCGACACCATAGTCGCAGTCGCAGAACGCAGCCACCTCCCGCTCCAGCGCGGCCACATCCGGCCCCAACACAAACTGGCTGCTCTCCAACACCCGATTGATGGCCTCCGCGATCTCAACGCGCAGCGAGTCGTACTGAGTTTTTAGATCCAGGATGGGGATCATAAACGGTGAACTCCTCTTGGTAAACCTTGACAGACTGTGATATACTTTGGGCAGAGAGATCGGGCGGTCAGGTCGCCCCGGCGTGAAACATCGCCCTGCAGGAGAGGCTTAACTCTTGGGTGACACCCTGACAACAGTTCCCACCTGGCCAACAAGGCCGGCGGCCCATTTGGGCAGAAAGGGACCCGCCCGATCTTCTGATTCCTCACAACAGTCTTATTACCTCTTGTAACTGCAACTTACGATAGTCCTTGTCCTGACGTCGACGCACCGCATTGGCTTTCGCGTGGGCCGGTGACTTTTTGCCTACTTGTGCAAACATAATGCACTGGCCATCAAACATTGGGTGTTCCTGCCAAATGTGGCGCAGCAGAAACGCCTTGATCAAAGCGTCATATCCGACATATTCGGTATCGACAACAACCAGATCCAGGCTATCCAGAAAGTCAGCAAGTAAGAGATAGACACCGGCAGCAAACACCAATACACGCGCGACATCCCGGCTCTTTCCACGAGCACGCAATATCCGAATCGCCTCGTGCTTAATATCCGGTGAGACCACGACAGCGAAACTGATTCCGTTTGAGAAGGCTAACACCGTGTTGCCTGGCTGTTCAATCTTGATGCTTTGATCAACCTGCACGTTATGGCGCATTCAGCAAGTCCGTTATTTCTGTCTCTTCCAGCAACTCACTCGGTGGCACATCGCGCACGATACGGGCCGGACTGCCCATGACCAGCTTGCCTGGTGGAACATCGCGCGTGACTACCGCTCCGGCCGCGACGAAAGCCTCTGCGCCGACCTCGACGTTGGGTAAAAGTGTGACGTTAGCGCCAACACGCGCGCCGCGGCGAATGGTCGGACCACCGCGCTGGGCGAAGCGCGCCTCAGTGCGGCCCATGAAGTTGTCGTTGCTGGTCACGACGCACGGCGCGATAAAACAGTGTTCCTCAATCGTTGTCCAGGCGGCGATGTAGGTGCCTGTTTGCAGCTTGCTATGGCTGCCAATGCTGACCTCGTTTTCGACGGTCACGTGCGTTCCAACCACCACGAGGTCGCCGATCGTGCAGCTCTCGCGCACAAAGGCGTGGTCGCCCAGCAGACACTGGCTGCCGATGGTCGTCCCGGCATAAGCTACTGCACCCGCACCGATGCTGGTCCCTTCGCCGATGACCAACGGCGGCAGGTGGGCCGGCGGTCGCACGGTGCTGGTGGCGGCTGGCCGCGGCTGCCTGCCCAGCACCGCGTGGGCCTCGACGCGGCAGCCGGCGCCCAACTGTGTGCCGGCATGGATCACTGCGTGGTGGCCGATCGAGCACCCCGGTCCGATCTGTGCATTCGCCTCGATCACCGCACCGAAGCCTAACGTACACCCGTCGCCAAGCACGGCAGAGTGGTCGATGAAGGTGGTATCGTAGCTGTTGAGCAAAGCAATCTCCGTCACGTCTCAGCGCAGTTCAACATGCCGGCGCCGCAAGAAGTTCAACTTTTTCGGCAAAGTTGAACTTCTGAAAACATAGGGCGTCATCCATCTGAGAAGTTCGACTTTGCCGAAAAAGTCGAACTTCTTTAGGTTGCACCCAATAGCGTCTGCACGCGCGCCACAACCATGTCCAACGCGACCTTGTTGTGGCCGCCTTCCGGGATGATCACGTCGGCGTAGCGTTTGCTGGGCTCGACGAACTCAAGGTGCATAGGACGCACCGTTGTCAGGTACTGCTCGACCACCGACTCCAGCGACCGGCTGCGATCCTTGATGTCCCGCTCCAGCCGGCGGATGAAACGGATGTCAGAATCGGCGTCGACGAAGATCTTGACGTCGAAGAGCTCGCGCAGGACCCGCTCGGCGAAGATCAGGATGCCCTCGACCAGAATCACCGGCTCCGGCTGCACCAGGCGAGTCTCGCTGGTGCGGGTGAAGGCGCGGAAATCGTAGACGGGAATGTTGACCGGCCGGCCGGCTCGCAGCGTTTGCAGATGCTCCACCAACAGCGGCGTCTCCAGCGAGTCGGGGTGGTCGAAGTTGAGGCGGGCCCGTTCCGCCAGCGGCAGGTTCGAGGCGTCGTAGTAGTAGGAGTCGTGTTGAATGAAGGCGATGCGGTTCCAACCGACCTTCTCCAGGATGGCGTGCGCGACCGTGGTCTTGCCGGAACCGGTGCCGCCCGCCACACCGATCACGATGGGCCGGGTGTCTGCGCTCATGACGGTTGGTCCTCCTGGCCGTAGGTTGCCGTCCAGGCTGCCAGCCAGCGGTTCGCCTCACGCCAGGACCATGCCGGGTTGAGGCTTGCCTGCACGGCAATATGGCCGCTTTCGCGCGGTACCGACAAGAGTAGCTGGCCGGCCGGCCGCCAGAGTGCCAGTGCAACGCCCAAAATCGCCAGAGCCATCCCTAACCAGATCAGCGGCCGGGTTGGGTCGTAGCTGACGTCTACGGTGATGAACTGGCCGGCGCTCAGATGCAACATGTCCTCGCCGACGCTCAAGCTGGCATCGCCGTCAACAAACGCGTTCAACAGCGGCTCGCGCTGCCCGGCGCGAAAAGCTTGTACAAGGAACGTCGGCCCGGAAAAACCACGCTCCGGCAGGGCAGGGAAACTGACGATGCTGAAGACGAGCTGGCGATCAGGCAGCAGAAACACCTGCTCCGAACGCGGCTGGTCGAACACCAACGTCAACGAAGGCGCAGACTCCGGCTGCGCCTCCATTCGCTGGAGTTGCAACGTCTCGCCGCCCGGTCCGGCAGCGCTGACTGCCAGCGCGGGGCCCTGGGAGCGCCGATTGAGTGCGATGCCATCAAGTCGCGCGGCGCCGCCGGCAGAAAATGTGACTGTCTCAGATACACTGGCGCCTCGGTCGATGCTAATCTCGCTCAGCGCGCCGTCCACATCCGGGCCTGCGCTGAGGGCGCTGTCCGGATGGTTGGCCAGCACGACCGTTTCGCCCGGCGCGAGGGTCAATCCGCTTTCTTGCCAGCCCACCAGTTGCCCCAGCCAAAGACCGACCAGGACTACCAGCAATCCACCGGTAACCAGGATCGGAGCGATCACGCCGGCGCGGCTACGCTCGGCAATCACCAGATCGTTGCCGCCCTGTGTCGTGGAAACTACGCGCCAGCCTTCATTGACCAAGTCTTGTTGCAGGCCGGCGCTGCCCGCGTCCTGTTCCAGATGCACTGCGGCATGGAGTGGCCAGCGTTGCGCCTGACTGGCCGCGGCGCGCGGATCGGGATTGCGCAGACGCCGCAATGCGTTGCCAATTGCCAGACCAAGCCGCAGCAGCAGAATAAAGGCCAGCAGCCCGGCCAACGCCTGGAACCAAAAACTGTTCCACAGGTTGAAAACCCCGACGCCGGCCATCAGACCGCCCAACGAGCCAAACTGGCCGGCTGTCTCGGCCAACCAACGGGCGGCTGCCTCTGGTTCGCTGCGATCGGCTGGCAGTTGTGGCAGGAGGAGACTGGCTAGCAGCGCCGCTCCCACCAACACGGCGACAACCGCCAGCACCCGATCGCTGGCCAGCGCGCGGTAGAGCCGGTCGATCGGGTGTGCAGTGTTGTCGGGTGTCGGGAGCGCTGCCGGGGATGAAACTGCCGGCGACGAGTCGCTGCGGGTCACAGGTACCTCTATGCTCGCGCTACATGCGATGATGGATTAACTCAACAGAAAAGCCCCAACCCAGGCGGTTGGGGCTACACGCTTCAGTGAGGCCCCGCCTGCGTGGTGCGCCTGGCGAGGCTGGGAGGAGCCACCCGTCGGATTTGAACCGACGACCGGCGCATTACGAATGCGCTGCTCTACCGACTGAGCTAGGGTGGCGCAATGCCGGAAAGCGACCGGCAATCCGATTATAATCAGCTAGCACATGAACGCCAAATGATAGCCAGGTGTGGCGTATCAGGTGACAGTCACTTTCGGAAAGTGACTGTCACCTGATACGCAGCGGTCCGAGAGATCACACGCGGGTGACGTAGCTGTCTGAGCGGGTATCGATGCGGACTGTATCACCGACATTGATGAACAGCGGCACCTGCACCTTCAGACCGGTCTCGAACTCCGCCTCCTTGGTAGCGCCCGTGGCAGTGTCGCCAGCGAATCCTGGCTCGGTGTAGGTCACTTCCATGTCTACGGTGGTGGGTAGCTCGATGTCGATGGGCTTGCCTTCGTAGCTGACAACCTCCAGCGTCATCTCCGGCATCAGGTAGTACACCGCGCCGCCCAGCGTATCGGCTGTGAGCATGGGCTGCTCGTAGGTCTCCAGGTCCATGAAGGTATACATGTCGTCCTGGTGGTACAAGTACTGCACCGTCGCGTGGTCGAGGCGGATGTCCTGCACCCGGTGGCCGGAATTGAAGCTGCGCACGATGGTCGAGCCGGTGCGCAGGTCCCTGGCCTTGATCTTGATGGTAGCGCCGCCGCGCGCCATCTTGATGTGCTCGTATTCCAACACTTTATAAATGGACCCATCGATCTCAAAAGTGGTGCCTTTTTTTAACTCCTGAACGCCGATCATGGCTTTGTTCTCCTATTGTTTTGGTCGCGCTGCGGCGCGGGCTGAAAAAGTGCGACACGCCAGTCAGCGCGCCGCACAGCCTCCATTATACGTACTCCAGAGAGCTTCGTCAAACAGCGGAGAGGGCTGGTGTGTCGCCACATTTCAGGCATTGAACGTCTGCATCCATGGGCGCGGCAGGCGCATGTGTTTCATTCGCTGGGCCGAGCAATTGCGAAACCTCTTGGATTCGCGGGCAAGCCATGCTATAATCGGCTCGTTGGAATATGTAGATTCGTAACCCGTCGCGGCGACTTCCGAAGTCGCCGCACAACTTCAACAGCTGCAGCGTGCGGTCTGGGAGCGCTTCGTCCCTTGAGCCAGCGACTTCCGAAGTCGTGGGCTGGGGAATTACATGAATTCAATGGAACCGACAATGAGTCTACAACAACAGATCGACACCGACCTGAAAGCTGCCATGCTGGCCCGCGACGAGCCGCGCAAGCTGGCGCTGCGGTCCGTTAAGACAGCCATCCAAAACGCGATTGTCGAAAAACGCAGCAGCGCTGGCGCGGACGCTTCGTTGACCGACGATGAGGTCCTGCAGCTCATCAAGCAGCAAGCCAAGCAACGCCGCGAGTCGATCAGCGAATTCAGCGCTGGCGGCCGGGACGATCTCATACCCAACGAAGAAACACAACTGGCAGTGCTCGAGGAATACCTGCCCCAGCAGCTCAGCCGGGAGGAGATCACGGTCGTCGTGCAAGCGGTCATCGTTGAGACAGGCGCCCAAAGCCCGCGAGATTTGGGGATCGTCATGCGCGGCAGTATGGCGCAACTCCAGAACCGGGCCGACGGCAAGCTGGTCAACGAGGTCGCGCGCGAGTTGCTGGCGAACACAGCCTGACAGCACTCCCTTCCCCATGACATCTACATCCAACACAACCGGGCCGCTCTCCTCTTCCGGAGCAACGGAGTCACGCGATGTACCTTTTGCGACACGATTCAAGGCGCTGGCTTACGGCGCCGTCTTTGTGTTGCTGACCACGCTGGTGTTGGCCGTTCAGTGGCCGACCTCGGGCCGCTACGCTCTGACAGTGGGCGAGGTCAGTCCGGCAGACATCCGTGCACCCCGCTCCATCGACTACATCAGCGACACGCTGACCGAGGAGGCGCGCCAGCAGGCCGAGCGCCGAGTGGCGGATATCTACGAACCGGTGCGTCGGGTGCGCAGCGAGCAGGTCGATCGGGCGGGAGAAATATTCACACTGATCGACGGCCTGCGCGCCGACACGTCGCTGTCAGCAGCGCAGAAGGTCGAGGCTATCCAGGAACTGCCGGACGTCCAGTTGGAGATTGCAGATATCGCCAGCCTCCTCTCGTTGGACGACGATGCCTGGGAACGGGTCAAGGGAGAAGTGCCCGGCGCGCTGAACGTGATTCTGCTGGGCGAAATACGGGATACGACACTGGCCGCGGCGCGGCGGCGCGTGCCGAGCTACATCGACCTGCGCGACGATACTGAGGCCGGCGTGGCTATCGCGCTGGTGCGAGCGCTCTTGAAGCCGAACATGCTGCCCAACGCTGAACGCACGCAGGCCGCACGCGACGAGGCGCGTGCAGCCGTAGCTCCGCAGACCGAGCAGTTCGCTGCCGGCGAGATTATCGTGCGCGCCGGCGATCTGCTCACGGCTCGCCATATCGAGGCCCTGGAGAAGCTGGATCTTTACCAGCGGGGACTGGACATGTGGCGGGTTGGTTCAGCGCTACTGATTTCCATCGTTCTGGCGGCTATCTTCGGTCTGTACATCTTCCGCGCCGGGTCTGAGGATCTGGCCAACCCGCGGCGGCTGAGCCTTTTGTTGGCGCTGCTGGCCGGCTTCCTGGTGTTGGCCAAACTGATGGTGCCCAACAGCACCCTGCTGGAATACTTCTTTCCCCTGAGCGCGCTGACCATGTTGATCGCCGCGCTGCTGGGTCTGCCGTGGATGATGCTGGTAACGATCTATTTCGGCGTTGTCATTGGATGGCTGGCCAGCGTTCCGCTGCCTATCACCACCTACGCCACTGTGGGCGCGGTCATCGGGGCACTGGTAGTCGGCCGCGGCGAGCGAACCAGCGCGTTCGTGCGCGCCGGGGTTGCCATTGCGCTCTCTAACATCCTGATCGTCGCTGCGTTTGCGATGCCGTTCGCCAATCTCGACTTGGCGGGCTATGTGCAACTGTTTTCGGCTGCAGTGGTGAACGGAGCGCTGGCGGCCAGCCTGACGCTGATCGGGTTCTATTTCTTCGGTGCGATCTTCGACATCGCGACGCCGCTGCGGCTGATGGAACTGTCGCGGCCTAACCATCCGTTGCTGCGCGATCTAGTTACCAAGGCGCCCGGGACCTATCACCACTCGCTTTTGGTGAGCAACCTGGCGGAGCAAGCCGCGGAGGCCGTCGGCGCCGACCCGTTCCTGACCCGCGTCGGCGCGTATTACCACGATGTCGGCAAGATCGTCCGCCCCCACTTCTTTGTGGAAAACCGGGCCGATGGCGTGGACCCGCACAGCCAGCTCGATCCCTGGTCCAGCGCACAGATTATTATCACCCACATCAAGGATGGGCTGGAGCTGGCCAAGAAGCACAAGCTGCCGCATCGCATCCGCGATTTCATCGCCGAACACCAAGGTACGGGGCTGGTGCGCTTTTTCTACGTCAAGGCCCAGGAGATCGCCGGTCCGGAGGGTGTGGACGAGAAGGACTTTCGCTATCCCGGCCCCAAGCCGCGCAGCAAGGAAACCGCGTTGCTGATGCTGGCCGATAGCTGCGAAAGCGCGGTGCGGGCGACGCGTCCCCAATCGCGCGACGAGGTCGACGAGGTCGTGCGCAAGATCATCAACCAGAAGTTGATCGAGGGCGAGCTTTCGGAGAGTCCCCTGACGCTGCAAGACCTGGAGACGGTGCGTCAGGTGTTTGTGCGCTCGTTGAAGGGTGTTCACCACCCACGCGTGGTCTATCCCGAAGTCACCCGACAGCCGCAGATTTCATCGTCGCCCGCGCCTGCCGAGATCGCGCCGCCATCCGCCGCGGCCGATTCGCCGCGACCAGCTCCCGC
The DNA here is from genome assembly GCA_020634555.1 of Caldilineae bacterium. Lineage (GTDB taxonomy): Bacteria > Chloroflexota > Anaerolineae > JAAEKA01 > JAAEKA01 > JACKBK01. Next base: position 61,133 of record JACKBK010000006.1, on the reverse strand, counting down.
AGAATCGCCCAATGCCGCTTGAGATCGATGTGCAAATCGATGAGGTGTTCGAGGAGCAGGTTGCGCTCGATGGCCTGCGGGCCGCAGTGGAGGTGACCTTGCTGCGGGAAGGCATCACGTCAGCCGGGGTGTCGGTGATGGTCGGCAGCGACGACCTGTTGCATCAACTCAACCTCGACTATCGCGGCATCGACGCACCGACTGATGTTCTGTCTTTCTCCGCCCAGGAGGACGCTGAAGACGCCGCGGCGCAGTTTGTCATCGCGCCGGAGGCGTTGGAATTTCTGGGCGATGTGGTGATTTCGTTTCCCTATGCCGCGCGCCAGGCCAGCGCCGCCGGCCACTCTACGGCGCGTGAGATGCACCTGCTAGCCATCCACGGAACCCTGCACTTGCTGGGCTACGACCATGCGACGGCGGAAGAGGAAGCTGTCATGTGGGCGAAGCAGGATGAGATTCTGGCCTCTCTCCCAGCCGAGGAATGAAGAGCACCAGCCGCTGGCATTCCTTCACCTGCGCCGTGCACGGCATGGTCTATACCCTGCGCACGCAACGCAACGCCTGGATCGAGCTGGCTGCTGCAGCGGTCGTCTGCGTAGCCGGGATATGGTTGGCCATCGAGCCGGTTGAATGGGCCATCCTCGGCCTGACGGTGTGTACGATTCTGGCGCTGGAAGCTGTCAACAGCGCCATCGAAGCGGTGGTAGATCTGGTTTCCCCCGACTACCACGAGCTGGCGCGCACCGCCAAAGATGCGGCGGCCGGCGCGATGGTGTTTGCGGTCATCGGATCACTTCTTGTAGCCGTTGCAATCTTCGGGCCACGTTTGTGGGCGCTGGTGATGGGGTAGCTCCTGACTCAATCGACGGGTGGGTACTGGCCGGTCAGTGCTTCGATGGATTGGCCGATGGACGCAGCTTCGGCTTCGGTGACCTGCTCGTGTTGAAAGCGATAGTCGCGCTTGCGAATGAACTCTCCCAGGTGCTCGACTAACTCAGACCAGGCCGCCGACTGAAGCTCAACCAGGGCTGCCTGGGTCGGCTCATCCCGGCAGCGTTGTAGCGCCAGACCGAGATGCTCCCAACACAGCCCGCCCGCCTCGCGCAGCGGCCCGTCCAGATCATCCACCAGGTTCTCCACCAGTGCATCCAACGCGCGCGCTTCGATCTCCGCTTGCTTGGCGCAGACGGGACATTGCCCGGCCGGCTCGATGACCGGTGGGGTGTCGCCGCCCACTGATTTGCGCAGGCCAAGCCGTTGTGACAACGAGCGGGACTGCGGTGCGTCGACATTCTGCAGGCGGCGTAACGCCTCCTTAAGCATCGCGTGATGGACAATCGCCACACCGAGTCGTTCTCCCTGGAATGTCATCATCTGGCGGCTGTGCTTGCCGCAAAAGCCCAGTAGCTTGTCCAGTTCAGCCCGCAGCTCCGGATCGTTCACGCTTCCCCAGAGCAGGTTATCCAGATAGGAATGGGCGGTCTTCTGGCCGATGTGACACAGAGGGCAGCCGGGCTGTTCGGTGGCTCGGACGATATCCTGGTAGCTAGCGCTTCGTGTAGACAAGGTAGCAAACTCCTCAAGGTGGCTGGAGGTTAAGCCATGAAACGATGGCGTGATTGAACTTGTTGTGCCGGTTCAGACAAACGTTGCGATCTCGCTGAGTGGTTTCTTGTGCATCGCGTGAACCGGCACACGGGCATCATCAGCCGGATAGCCGGTTACGAGGATCAGAAAAGGGCGCTCGTTAGGTGGCCGGCCCAGCAGGTCGTTGAGGAATCCCATGGGATTGGGTGTGTGTGTCAGCGTGGCCAGCCCGGCGTGGTGCAGGGCAGTGATCAACACGCCTGTGGCGATGCCCACCGACTCCTGCACGTAGTAGTGCTTTACCTTGCGGCCATCGGGCAGCAGGCCGTAGGATTGGCCAAAGATGACGATGAGGTAGGGCGCGGTTTCCAGGAACGGCTTGTGCGGATCGGTGCCGAGGGGAGCGAGTGCGTCGATCCACTCCTGCGGCGCGCGTCCACTGTAGAACTCGCGCTCCTCGGCCTCGGCAGCTTCCCTGATCTGGCGCTTGATTTCTGGGTCGACCACGACGACGAAGTGCCACGGCTGCAAGTTCGCGCCGTTGGGTGCGCTGCCGGCCGCCAGCAAGCAGGTTTCGATAAGTGTGCGTGACACCGGCCGGTCTGAGAACTCGCGCACCGTGCGCCGCCGGCTAACTTCGGCATAGAAAGTCTCAGCTCGCCGCAACATCTCTTCAGGCGGGTATTCGCTGAAATCCAGCGGCACGAACTCAGGTGTCGTCACGCGGCGGGTGTTCCCGGTTTCCATCACATTCCTTTCGCATATTCAGGATCTCATCGCGCGTTCCTGCATGCATCAATGGCTTCACGGCAGGATACACGATCTCGCGGTAATGTGCAACGCGTTGGCAGTCGGAGGATTCTGTGTTACAATGCGCAAGTCATTTTTCATGATCGCACTGCGAGGTTCCAAGGCCAATGCAATTAACGAATAGACAGAAATACGGGATCATCGCCATTTCCGTCGCCGGCCTGGTGGTGCTGGTGATGATCTTCCTTTATCTGATGACGCATCCGGTGATCACCAACCGGCTGCGCGACATCTCCATCATCGTTCTGGCCATCACCCTGATCGTGCTGGACATTGTCTTGATGGTGATGATGTGGCAGATCATCAAGCTGTTGATGTTCCTGCTCGACGAACTCAAGCCGGTGCTGGAAAGCTTGCAGGAAACCTCAAGTACCGTACGCGGCACTGCCAGTTTCGTCAGCGAAGGTGTCACCAGCCCGATGATCGATGTTTCCGCCAAGACCGCCGGCGCGAAGGGGTCGTTGCGCTATGTGCTCGGAAGTATGGGTATCCGCAGCAAGAAGCAAGGCGCGGTGCCGGCTGCCGGACCGGTGCCAGGCTGGTCAGCCGCCGCTACCGAGCCGGCCAGCGGCGCCAGCGAGCAAACGCAGGAGGCGACGAACAATGTCGAACAAGAAGGAATCTAACGCGATGTTCTGGGGATTCGTGCTCGGCGCCATTGGCGGCGCGGCATTTGCGCTGTTGCGCACGCCGCGTTCCGGCAGGGAGATCCGCGGCGAGATTTCCAGCCAGGCCAGCCGGCTCACTTCCCGCGGCCAGCAGGCAGCTGACCAGACATGGCAAAGCACCTATCAGGCCGCCAGTTCAGTCCAGCAGCAGGCAGCCGACGCCGCTGCAAGCGCACAGCAGCAAGCATCAGATGCCGCGGATGCTGTACAGGAAATGGCATCAGACGCCACGGAAGCTGTTCAGGCGCAGGCATCGGAGACAGCCGATGCTGTTGCAGATGCAGCCGACTCCGCAGCAGACGCAGTTGACTCGGTAGTCGATGACCAGACCGGCAGTTGAACGAACCGGTCTGGCAGTAACTGGCCCGCACTATCACTGAGATACTACCGGGTTGTACCTCTGATTGAATCAAAACAGGGTTGAGGCGATGGACATCGCCTCAACCCTGTTTTGATTCTGCCGGTCAGGAGCTATTTTTCGACGGCAAACCCTGAGCCGGCATAGGAGTTCATGCCACCCACCATATTGTGGGCATCGAAACCGGCCTGGCGCAGGATCTGCGTCGCCTGGCCGCTACGGTTGCCGCTGCGGCAGACAGCCACCACCGTCTTGTCGGTCGGCACCTCGCTCAAGCGGTTGGAAAGCTCGCCCAAGGGTATCCAGGCTGCGCCGGGCACATGTCCGCTCTGGTATTCCCAGTCCTCGCGCACGTCCAGTACATACACATCGTCGCGGTTGCGAATCTCGTTCAACTGCGTCGCGTTGATCTCGACCGGCAGGCTCAGGGCGTCAGCCGCCGGCGCCGCCGCGGCCGCTGCGTCAACGGCCGGCGCCTGGGCTGGGCTCGCCGCCGCGCCGCAGCCGCTCAACGCGACGGCAGCAATGAAGATCGCGCCTAGCAAGAATTGTGGGTATCGTTTCATAGTCACTGTCTGGGTCTCCTTTGGTCTCTCTGTTACTGGGTAGATGCGGCGAGAGCGGCTGGCGTTACTTTTTTCGCTATTCAGATCGCTGGTGGACAAAAATCGTGACCCATGATGGCGTTTTCGTGCGTTGTCATTCACGCTTTGGTTTTTCGAGCCAGCGCATCGTCTACCAGTTCGATCATGCGCGCGACGCGCAGATCCCAGGTGTTAGCAGCAGCCAGCGCGCGCCGGGTCGCCTGCGCCAGCGGATCGGCGGCTTCCGGCAGCGATGCCTCGACCGCGGCGACAAAGCCAGCCGCGTCGCTGGCCAGCCGTACCGTGTTGCCGAACTGAACCAACTCGGGCAGAGGCGTCGCCACCACGGGCTTACCGCCGGCCAGATATTCGTACACCTTGAGCGGGTTGACGTGCCGCGTCTGTTCGTTCAACCGGTATGGAATCAGACAAACATCGCACGCGGCGATCACTCCCGGCACCTGATCGTGCTCCACCGGTCCGATAAAATGGGCGTTAGGCAACCTGCGCAGCGCGGCCAGATCGTCGTCGCTGACGCCGTAGCTCACTGGTCCCACCAGCGCTATCGTCCAGTTGGGGCGCCGGCCCGCCACGGCTGCCAGCAGCGCCAGATCCAGCTTGGCGTTGATCCCGCCGACCACCCCCAGGATGGGACGGGGAAGCGCAGCAAGTGGAGAGGCTGTCGCCGCTGTCAGGGCGCGCTGGAAGGCGCGGATATCTACGGCGTTGGGCATGTAGTGCGTGTTTGGATTGAGTTCCCGCCGCTCCTCGACCAGGCTGCGCGCCGTGCAGAACACCAAATCGGCCCGCGCCGTCAACCGCTGATCCAGGTCGCGCTGCATCTCCCGTTGCTTCTCGCTGAGGCCAGGATACGCGCTGTATTCATCCACCACATGATAGACCACCAGTTGCGGGTCGAACTCATCGATGAAGTGCGACATGCCGGGACGGAAGAGCCAGAGGAGAGGACGGAAATGGGTATTGGTGGATGGTGAATGGTCAACGGTTAGTCGGTGGAGGGTGGATTGCCAGCGGCGACGGCGGGCAGCAGCAGTCCAGTCGCCTAACAACGGTGTACCGGTGGCGGCAGCCAGCGGCGACCAGGTAAAGCGGTAGAAGGTGTCATCCAGGCGGGTCAGTGGCGGTGTCCGCAGATCAGCCGCGCGCCAGTGGCCGGCGCTGTGCTGGCTGCGTAATGACGGCAGGTGCAGCTCAGGGCCTACCATCACCACCGTGAAACGCCGCGCCAGCCGCCGCGCGATCTGCGGTTTGTCCTGCCAGAGGGCAGACGGTGGGTCGGGCGTGAAGAAGAGGATGGGAGGCATACTGGCGATAGTACCACTGATTGCCCATCACAGCAACCGGCATCGGCGCTGGACGACCTCCTTGCTAAGGGTGCAAAGTCTGCCAGGTTAACGACTTGCCGAGATAACAATTTGTGGGAACGAAAAAGCCCCCGGCGGATCTGGAACGTCGGGGGCTTTTTGTATCAAACAGTGAGTGGGAAGGATTTGCGCTACCCCACCTGTGGCAGGGCGGCCAGCGACTGCTCGATAGCCTCAGCCGGGTACTCGTAGTCCACCAACTGGTCCTGCATATAGGCGTCGTAGGAGGCCAGGTCGAAGTGGCCGTGGCCGGAGAGGTTGAAGACGATGGTCTGGGCCTCGCCGCTTTCCTTGCACGCCAGCGCTTCCTGCATCGCGCCCAGAATGGCGTGGGCCGTTTCAGGCGCGGGCAGGATGCCCTCGGCGCGGGTGAAGCTCATGGCGGCGTCGAAGATAGCGCGCTGCTGCACGTTCTTGGCCTCGATCAGACCGGCTTCCTTCAGCGCGCTGACCTGTGCGGCCATGCCGTGGTAACGCAGCCCGCCGGCGTGGATGGGCGCGGGCACGAAATCATGACCCAGCGTGTGCATCTTGACCAGCGGGGTCATCTTCCCGGTATCGCCGAAGTCATAGGCGTAGACGCCGCGTGTCAGGCTGGGCGCGGCGGCCGGCTCGACTGCGACGATGCGCGTCTGCTTGCCGTTGACGATGTTCTCACGCACAAAGGGGAAGGCGAAGCCGGCAAAGTTGCTGCCGCCGCCGGTGCAGGCCACGATCACATCGGGCCAGTCAGCATCGATCAGCTCCAACTGCTTGATGACTTCCTGGCCGATGACCGTCTGGTGCAGCAAGACATGGTTGAGCACGCTGCCCAGGCTGTAGCGAGTGTCGTCGCGGGAGACGGCCTCTTCCACCGCCTCGCTGATGGCGATCCCCAGGCTGCCGCTGCTGTCCGGGTCCATGGCCAGGATCTGGCGGCCGGCGTTCGTCAGGGGGCTGGGGCTTGGGATCACCGTCGCGCCCCAGGTTTGCATCAGCAGCTTGCGGTAGGGTTTCTGGTCGTAGCTGATCCGCACCATGTAGACCTTGCACTCGATTCCGAACATCTGGCATGCGAAGCTCAACGCGCTGCCCCACTGGCCGGCGCCCGTCTCGGTGGTGATCCGGGTAACGCCCTCTTCTCTGTTGTAATAGGCTTGCGGCACCGCGGTGTTGGGCTTGTGGCTGCCAGCCGGGCTGACGCCCTCGTACTTGTAGTAGATTTTGGCGGGCGTGTCCAGCGCTTTTTCCCACCGGTGCGCCCGGTAGAGTGGGCTTGGCCGCCACAAGGTGTAGATATCGCGCACTTCGTCGGGGATCTCGATGTAGCGCTCGGTGCTGACCTCCTGCATGATCAAGGCCATAGGGAACAGCGGGGCCAGATCGGCCGGACCGACAGGCTGGCCGGTGCCCGGATGCAGCACGGGGGGCAGTTCGACGCCAGCCGCCGGCAGATCGGCATTGATGTTGTACCAGTGGGTCGGGATGTCCCGCTCGGAAAGGACGATTTTGGTCTGGAGCATGGGGAATGCGTTCTCCTTTTGGTGCTGGGTTGGGGGATTGGTAATGGCTAGCGGATAATTGTTCGGGCCTCGGCGTCGTTCCAGATTTCAGTAGTCTTCGGGGTACAGAAAAGGCATTGCCGGCGTAACTGGTCACCCGTCACTCCCGCGGACCCATACGCTTCACTTCTGGGCGCAAGCAGGGCGGGAGTGTAGCGCGTCGTGAAGGGTGGACTCCCGCGGAGGCGGGAGTGACGCAATAGCGAAGACCGAGCAGTTACGCCGCCGGCAGGTAGTTGGTGATATGCTTGAGCAACTGGTCCTTGGGCTTGTAGCCGATGATACGTTCCACCGGCTTGCCGCCCTGGAACAGGATCAACGTCGGAATGCTCTGGACGCCATAGGCCATGGCGGTGGATGGGTTCTCGTCCACGTCCAGTTTTGTGATCTTGAGGCGGCCGTCGTATTCCACCGCCAGCTCCTTCAGAATCGGTGCAATCATCTTGCACGGCCCGCACCACTCGGCCCAGAAATCGTTGAGGGTCGGCAGACTCGCCTCCAGGACTTCGTCTTCAAAGCTGGCGTCGGTGACAACAACAGGGGTAGACATTCTGTGAACTCCTTCTTCGCGGTGAGTATTTTTCAGGTCTGCTTGGGTATTCGTGGTCGGGCGGCGTGAAACGTATTGGCGTCTTGTCAGAGACTGTTTGAAAGTCGTCCACGCAGACTTCGGAAGTCGCCGGGTTGCCAGTCGGAGGACATTTCAGCGGTAGCAGGCCGGTCGCTGCAGGAAATCGGCGACTTCCGAAGTCTTTTCAAACAGCTTCTCAGGCCGGTTCTCACGTTTTACGTTTCACTTGTCAGCACGAGTCAAAGGCAGTCACACGAACCCGTCAAGACCTGTCATGCTTGGCAACTGCTGTGGACGCCATGATAGCCCGGCTGTAGGAGTTTGTCAAAGGCCCGTTGTTGGACGTGCTTTCTTTCGTTGTCCTGGCCGTTCACATATGGTACAATAGCGCCGCAGGTGAGACTAGCCGGCGCAAAGACGGTGTGGCGCTGGCCACTGGAGATCGCTTCGGTGGATCTCGCAATGACGATGGTGCAATGAATTCAACCAACTGGTCGATTGTGGGACATGAGTGGGCCGTCCAACTGCTGCAGAGCAGCCTGGACAGTGGCCGCTTGCCCCACGCGATCCTGATCACCGGGGATTCGCAGGTTGGCAAGCGAACGCTGGCGCTGGCATTGGCGTCCGCCATCAACTGCCAGCGGGACGACCGGCCGTGCGGACGCTGTCGATCCTGCACCAAGATCGCGCACGGTACGCACCCCGACGTGCGCCTGGTAGAGGCCGACAGCAGTGAGCGAGGTCGTGCGGGCCAGCTCAAGATCGAGCAGATACGCGACCTACAGCGTTTCGCTTCGCTGGCGCCCATGGAATCGCCCTTTAAAGTGATCATCCTGCGCGAGTTCGAGCAGGCCACGTTGCCGGCCGCCAATGCATTGCTCAAGACGCTAGAGGAGCCGCCGCCCCAGGTTAGGTTGGTGTTGACCAGCGCGCGGCCGGATGCATTGCTACCCACCATCGTCTCTCGCTGCCAGACAATTCAGCTACGCCCGGTGCCGCTTGGCCAAATCAAAGAGGCGCTGGTGGAACGCTGGCTGGCCAGGCCTCAGCAGGCCGATCTGTTAGCTCGACTGAGCCAGGGGCGCATCGGCTGGGCTGTGGAGCGGCTGACCGACAGCGCAGCTTGGGACGACCGAGAACGCCGTCTGCAGGACGCGCGTCAGTTGCCGGAACAGGGCGCGGTCGATCGCCTGGCTTACGCCGAAGGACTGAGCCGCAAGGCTGGCGATCTTCAACCGACCCTTGCGGCGTGGACCAGTTGGTGGCGTGATGTGCTACTGGCGCAGCACGGCTGCGCGACCCACGTGACCAACGTCGATCTGGCTGCCGAGATCGACGAGGCGGCCCGGCACTATACCGCGTCTGACGTGCGCGGTTTTCTTGCCAGGCTGGAGCAAGCGCCTGATCATCTCAACCGCAACGTGAACAGCCGGCTGCTGCTGGAAACGTTGCTGCTGCATATGCCTGCTCCCGCCGCTACATCCAATCATTTGTGAGTTGTTAGTTGAAACTCAGGCGTAAACGCCGGTCAACGTGACCGGCGCCCGAACGACTTTTCAGGAGGAATCATGCCCACCGTTGTTGGTGTGAGCTTTCGACCTGTTACCAAGATATACCACTTCGACCCCGGCGCCATGCTGGATCTCGAGTCGGGCGAGTTTGTGGTGGTAGAGACGTCCCAGGGCCAGGAGATCGGCCAGGTAGCGTGGAGCGCGCGCGCCATGGGGCAGGAACGCGTTGCCAACGATCTGAAGCCGGTGCTGCGCCGCGCCACGCCGGTCGATCTGATCGAGCGAGACAAGAACCGTCGCCGCGAGCCGGAGGCGCTGGAGATCTGCCGCGAGCGCGCCGAGGCGCACGGGCTGCCCATGAAGGTTGTCAGCGCGGAGTATAGCTACGACGGCAGCCGGCTGGTGGTCTCGTTTACCTCTGAGGGCCGGGTCGATTTCCGCGATTTGGTGCGCGATCTGGCCAGATCGCTGAACGCGCGCATCGAGATGAAACAGATCGGCGTGCGTGACCAAGCCAAGGTACTGGATGGGATTGGAAAGTGTGGCCGCCAGCTCTGCTGCTCGTCGTGGCTGCGCGAGTTCAACCCGGTCACCATCAAGATGGCGAAGACCCAGAATCTGCCGCTCAATCCGCCGGAGATTTCGGGCGTTTGTGGCCGGCTGCTCTGCTGTCTCTCCTACGAACAGGATGTGTACGTCGACGCGCGCAAGAATCTGCCCAAGGTTGGATCGACGGTCAAGACGCCGGAGGGTGAGGGACGGGTTCGACGAGTTAATCCGCTGAGCGAGACGTTGACGGTCAAGCTGACGGATGGTTCCATGCAGGAGTTCGCCGTGACCGATTTGGAGGGACCGCCGGTTTCTGCCCGGCGAACAGGCTGCGGCTGTGCCATGAAGCGGTCAGCGGCGCAGGCTGCGGGTGATACGTCTTCGGCTCAGATCGATGCGGGTGAGGACCCTGACCAGGCTGCCGGGGAAGGTGAGACACGCTCTCGTCGCTCTCGTCGTTCCCGTTCCCGCCGCCGCCGTCGGTCCAGCGATCAGGAACAGGATCAGTAAACGGCGTTTCGTCCACAGGAACACAGGCCGCCAGCTTTTTGCTGGCGGCCTGTTGAGTCCTCGGGCGAATGCTCAATGATATGGGTGTGTTTGAACTGGGTTGATCAATTGCGCTGTAAGTAGAAGAAGGGCCTTAGCCGGGTCTTGGGCGGACCCGACTAAAGCCTCTTCTCCGAATAGTGGATGTCTAAACTGGCGTTCGCTAGAAGACGGGAGTTTGGAGTCTGCGCTACGCTGCGGCAGCGCCGTGATTTCCCTGTGGGCTGAGTCTAGCGCTTGATGACCGAGATGCGGACAGCGGTTCGTTCCTGGCCATCGATGAGTACTTCCGTAAAGGCCGGAATACAAACGATCTGGATATCGTCGATCTCCAGATAACCATTGGTGATGGCAATCGCTTTGACAGCCTGGTTGACGGCGCTGGCGCCGATGGCTTGAACTTCCGCGTGGCCGTGGTCGCGGATGACGCCCGCGATGGCTCCCGCGACAGCCGTCGAGCGTGAGTTGGCTGAAACTTTGATTACTTCCATAGGTTGATTGGCTTCTGTGTCATTGGAAGGGGATGTGGTGGAATAAGTGTTGTTCGTCTGCAACCCATTAGGAACTGTGACAAAGCTGGCGTTCATTGATAATCTCCGATGTCAGGTTCGCGCTGCCAACTGCTGACGCGCTCTGACATATCATGACGACAGATTCAACAATAGGTTACGGTTGTTTTCGGCATTTCCCGTCAAACTTGCTGATCGGCGTCGTCAACGGGATTATAATGCCCCTTGAACACGCTGGAGTCAAAACGGCGAGTCGCAGTCTTAGGCTGCAACTCGCCGTTGTATTGCCGAATTGGGACGGCGCGTTACTTGGCGAAATCGACGGAGCGCGTCTCGCGGATCACTGTTACCTTGATCTGGCCAGGATACTCCAGGGAATCCTCGACCTTTTTGGCAATGTCGCGCGAGAGGAGTACCGCTGCCAGATCATCCACTACGTCCGGCTTGACCACAATGCGGATCTCTCGTCCGGCCTGTATGGCGTAGGACTGCTCCACGCCTTCGAAGGAGTTGGCCAGATCTTCCAGGGCGGTGACGCGCTTGAGATAGGTCTCCAGCGCCTCGCGGCGCGCGCCAGGCCGGGCGCCGGAGACAGCATCAGCCGCTTCGACGATCACAGCTTCCAGCGATTCCGGCTCAACCTCGTGGTGGTGGCTGGCGATGATGTTGACCACTATGGGCGACACCCCAAAGCGGCGAGCGATGTCGGCGCCTACCAGCGCGTGGGGACCTTCGACCTCGTGAGTGACGGCCTTGCCCAGATCGTGCAGCAGGCCGCCCAGCTTGGCGGTACGAACGTCCGCGCCCAACTCTGCTGCCAGGATACCAGCCAAATGTGATGTTTCCACGGCATGGAAGAGTTGGTTCTGGCCGTAGCTGGTTCGGAAGCGCAGCCGGCCCAGCAGCTTGATGACCTCCTGGTGCAGCCCTTGCAGCCCGGTATCGTAGAGGGCCTGCTCGCCGGCCTCCCACATGGTCTGGTCCACCTCCTGCTGCGCTTTCTTTACTTCCTTTTCGACGCGTGCCGGGTGGATGCGCCCGTCGGCCACCAACCGCGTCAGAGTCAGCCGGGCAACCTCGCGGCGCACCGGGTCGAAGCTGGAGATAGTCACCGCTTCGGGGGTGTCATCCACCACCAGATCGACACCGGTCGCGGCTTCGATAGCGCGGATGTTGCGGCCCTGGCGTCCGATGATGCGGCCTTTCATGTCGTCGCTAGGGATCGGTACCGACGACACGGTGGTCTCGGCAACCGTTTCCGATGCGAGGCGTTGAATGGCCATGATGATGAGCTTGCGCGCCCGCCGATCGGCTTCGGCGTGAGCCTCCGCCTCGACCTCACGTATAACCCGCGCCATATCCTGGCGAGCGTCATCGCGCACCGACTCGATCAGCAGTTGCTTGGCATCGTCGGCTGTCATCGCCGACACCCGCTCCAACTCCTGCTGCTTCTGCTCCTCTATCTTCTCCAAGCCGCTTTGACGTTTGTCCAGGTTTTGCTGGCGCTTTTGGAGGTTGCGGTCGCGGCTTTCCACCTCTTCCATGCGCTTGTCCAGGGCATCCTGGCGGCGCTGCAGGCGTTCTTCTTGCCTGCGCAGGTCTCTACGTTTTTCGTTGGCCTCGCGATCAAACTCCTCACGGAGTCGAACGAACTCTTCCTTGGCGTTCAGCTCGATCTGCTGACGCTGCTGTGCGGCTGCCTTCTCTGCTTCTTTGGTGATTTCCTCGGCCTGCGCGGTAGCGGACTTGATCTTCAGGTTGTGCATCGATCGGTAAACGTAATAACCGATGGCTGCGCCAATGCCCAGTCCTAGCAGCAGGCCAAGTACCATCATCACGACTGGTACTAGTTCCATGGTGGCTCCCTGTGGATGCCGCGAACGATCGCACGAGCCGTGGCCCGGCAGGCAAGCTATCCTTGCACTGGGGCGTGGACATGATATGAATCAGCTCGGTCGTTTGTACTTGCGGCATCATGATGTGTGAATGAATCTGGCTTATTGCCAGTCGAAGATATCCTCTTGTGTGTTGCTGCGCTGCTGTTCGTGCCAGATCTGGTCGACAGTTCTCCAGACAACATCGTGAGCGAATCCGCGGCGCAGCAGGTGGTTGCCCAACTTCTGGCGAAAAGAACGCTCATCAAGGTGCTGCAGTCGCCGGGCGTAGGCCTCGGCTGCGCGATAGGCGCTCGCGTCCTGGTCAATTTCGCTCAATACTTGAGCGATTATCTGTTGTGAGACACCCTTCTCGCGCAGTTCGTTGCGCAGGGCCGCCGGCGAACGGGGTCTAAATCGCTCACGGTCACTCACCCAAGCCTGGGCAAACTGGAGGTCGTCAAGATAGCCGTGGGTCGTCAGACGTTCCACGATAATTGCGGTCGCTTCCGGCGTCACCTCAAGCCGGCCAAGATAACGCTGTATCTCGGCAACACTACGGGCGCGATGCGCCAACAGGCCGAGGGTACGCTGGTAGGCGCGCTCTAGATTGTCCCGTTCCTGCAACTCGGCCAATTGCTCATCTGAGAGCGTCTGGCCGATACTGAGCTGGGCCGCGATCGTGTCAGGCAGGCCGAACGCGTAGGCATCGTCGAGATAGACGCTGACCCGCTGGCGATTCGACTTCTGGAACTTCAATGCTGTGACAGTGCCTGCCATGACCTGATCTCTGCGCAGAGTCGCAGAAAAACAAAAGCTGTGACCGTTACAGCCACAGCTTGATTCCAGCGATATGTGACGGGTTGGCTAAATACGACTGCCACGAACGGCGCGTCTGCCGACCAAACCGATGATGTGCCGTCTCTGACGCGCTTGCGCCGTGGAAAAGACAGCCATCGATCGCGGTCGCTGAGCCAGCGAACACATGTATTTCTAACCAGGCGAGCAATGCCGCCAGACAAGGCTATCCGGGGAGCCTAGCGTCCCGTTTTCTGCGGTCTTGTCTCAGACCAGATGATAGACCAGTGCCATGCGTTTTCATTGTCTTCTAAGAGCAGCCTGCTGGCGAACACATCCGGTGCAGTGTATGCGATGCATCACGCGATTGTGTACATCGGAACCTGTGGTAACACCAGGAGAAGCCTGCTCGGGCCGGCCTTGCACGCCGAGTCGATGCTGGAATTGGTTGGGCTGTGGCCCATTGGCGAGGTCGAAACTGGCTCGACCTCACGATTTTTGTCGGCAACTGCGATGATGTGGCAGCTTGCCTGGAATGAATAGGAACACGCACAAGAAGCAGCCAGTCTTGTCAACCAGAGCGATCACGTTGCCCTGGCAGTCGTAACTGTTCACCGATCACACATGTGCCCTGCCTGCACCTGGCTTCAGCAGCCAGGATGCGCGCTGTGCAGGTATTCCCGCGGAGACGGGAACGACGAGACAATGCAGGCTGAAAAGTTACGGTCAGGTGCTGGCGGCGATACTCTCGGCGCGTTGTGGGAGGTTTGCGGCCTCCAAAATCTGGTTTTCGATGACTAAAAACAAGTCCTGATTTTCTTGCAGGAAGATCTTGGAATTCTCGCGGCCCTGGCCCAACCGGGTGTCGCCAAAGGAGTAGAACGCGCCGCGCTTGGTCACGATGTCGTGTTCCACAGCCAGGTCCAGCAGGTCGCCGGCACGCGAGATGCCTTCGTTGTACATGATGTCGAACTCGGCCTGGCGGAAAGGCGGCGCTACCTTGTTCTTCTTCACCGTCACCCGGGTGCGGTTGCCGATGACCGCTCCCTGATGCTTCAGGCTCTGGATGCGGCGCACGTCCAGACGAACGCTGGCGTAGAACTTGAGCGCCATGCCGCCGGTGGTCGTCTCGGGATTGCCGAACATGACGCCGATCTTCTGGCGTAACTGGTTGGTGAAGATCAGGACCGTGTTGGACTGCTTGATCGCGCCGGCCAACTTGCGCAGCGCCTGGCTCATCAGGCGCGCCTGCAAGCCCATGTGGCTGTCGCCCATGTCGCCCTCGATCTCTGCCCGCGGCACCAGCGCGGCCACCGAGTCGACGACGACCACGTCCATCGCGCCGGAGCGGACCAGCGCCTCGGTGATCTCCAGCGCCTGCTCGCCGGTGTCGGGCTGCGAGACGTAGAGGTCGTCGATGGCGACACCGATCTTGGCGGCGTAGTCGGGGTCCAGAGCGTGTTCCACGTCCACGAACGCACAGGCGCCGCCCAGCCGCTGGGCTTCGGCGATGACGTGCAGGCAGATGGTGGTCTTGCCGGAGCTTTCAGGCCCGTAGATCTCGGTGACGCGGCCGCGGGGAACGCCGCCGACGCCCAAAGCCAGGTCGAGGGAGAGGCTGCCTGTGGGGATGGACTCCACCCGCATGTTAGCTGCATCGCCCAGCTTCATGATAGCGCCCTCGCCAAAACGCTTCTTCAGCGACGTAATAGTCGAGTCCAGCGCCTGGCTGCGTCCGTTGGATGTTGTTGTTTGGGCCATGAATCCGAGGTGCCTTTTCTTGTTAACTTATTGTTAGCATAGCAAGTTTACATCATCCGCAATGAAAAAACAAATACTCTGGCCAGCATCCAGCGATTTTTAGTAACACTGCAAATCAAGCAGGATAAGTGCCAGGCTCCCACTGCGGAGATAGGCTCAGGGGGTCTGGAAGGACAAGCCATGCCGGCTCAGAATATGGAACGGGCCACGGCTGTTCTTCTGCCGTGGCCCGTCAAGATCTGCCGATCAGGGTTGTGTATCGAGGCTACTTGGCTTGCGCAGTCGGTACCAGTGTGGTGGTCGAAACGATGTAGCCAGCGTCGGTGCTGTCAACAACGAGTTCGAAACCGGCAACGCGTTGTTCAGCGGTTTGTTCCGGTTGATACAGGAACCGCGCCTGGTCGAATGAGACCCCATTGTTCTCATCGACAGCCACGCCGCTGATTTGAGCCTGGACGCCTAGCGGTTGTGCAGTGAAGACAACGCTGTTCACAACGGTGCCCTGCGTGCCCGTGTTTAGGCCGTTCACGGCCACGTTCCATCCGGGAACCCCAAGAACGGCGCTGCCATCGAGCAGCGCCAGTGTTGGCTGACCTGTGTCCGGATCGATCACGAAAACCAACTGGCCGCTGGCGTTGGCCGCGTCGCCGGCATTGATCTCGAAGCGCGTCGCGGCTCCGACTGTGGCCGCATCCGGTGTGCTAGGCCCGGGGACGACTACCAGGTTGTCGGAGAAGGTTGCAACATCGCCCAGCTTGAACTCCTGGCCAAACCACGTCAATGACTGCCAGTTCGAGGCGCCGTCGGCCACAGTGTATCCGTCGATCCTGGCGCCCATGCCCGCGTCCGGAAATACTACCTGTGCAGCATCGACTGAAAAGGCGCCATCGCCGGCGTTGATGCCATCTACCGCGACGGTCGCCGGTCCCACAACCATCTGTGCGCTGCCATCTGCCACGGCTAAACTGGGCTGGCCGGTGGCGCCGTCGTAACTCAGCCAGAGTGTCGCGCCGGCCTGAACATCTTCGCTGGGATGCACGTCAATGCGCGTCTCGAGATCAGTGGTGAAGTTCGCTGCCGGCCCCTGGATGCTGGCCTGCATATCGGAGATCGTCAACGTGTCGTTCTCAACCGGTTTGGCCTGCTGCAATGTAATGGTGTCCCAGCCGTAGGACTGGTCGCGAAGGCCGAAGGTGAAGCCCTCAACCGTGGCCGTGGCGTTGAGGGCGGGCAGATCGATCTGCGCACCGGGCAGGTTGAGCGCGCCATCCCGCGAGTTAAATCCCTGGCCCAGCCGCAGGGAGAAGACGCCGGGAACCGCAACAAAGGGGCTTTCTGGCTGCTGGCCTGCCTCTGAATTTTCCTGAAGGTGTCGGCTTTGGTCGGCAGATGCCGCGGCTGGCTGCGGCGCCCCCAATGCAATTAGCCCTGCCAGCCCCAACGCCAGACAGAGCGTACTCCAGCGAACATGATCCATGAGAATCCTTCCTTTCGTATGTATCGTTGCCCTGATGAGGGGCCAATAGTCACCGCCCAAATTGCTGAATTTACAGACCTGATCTCTACTGTGTATCATACCAGAGCGGAGGCTTCCTGTAAAGCAATAATTCACAATTGTGTGGGCATCTTTATGAAACGAGCGGCTCTGAGGCACGTGCCTCAGAGCCGCTCGTTTCATCGATCCTGATCCGAACCCGTGCCTTACCCGAGGTAGTAGGTCAGATGTTGGAGATGCACCGCCGGGTCGATATGTTCGACGCGAATGCCGGAAGGCACCATCAACGAAATGGGTGCGTAGCTGAGGATCGCCTTCACACCGGCTTCCATGAGCGTGTTGGCGACGCTCTGGGCTTCCTCAGCCGGCACTGCAACGATAGCCATGTGCCAGCCTACCTCTTTGACCCTCTCAGAGAGCTTAGCCACGTCCTCGACTACCAGGCCTTCCACGATCTCGTTACCGATCTTGTCGGTGCTCTTGTCGAACACCGCGGAGATGCGGAATCCCCGGCCGGCAAACCCGCGATAGTTGGCCAGCGCGTGGCCAAGGTCGCCGGCGCCGATCAACACCACGTCCCACATGCGATCGACGTGCAGGATTCGCTTGAGGTTGCTTTCCAGATGCCTGATATCGTAACCGGTTCCCTGTTTGCCAAACTCACCGAAGTGCGAGAGGTCCTTGCGGATCTGAGCTGAGCTGATGCCCAGGCGGTCACCAAGTTCTTGCGAAGAGGTGATTTCACGATGTTCCGTTTTGAGGAATGTTAGTGCCCGCAAATAGATAGGTAAGCGGCCGACAACAATGTCGGGAACTTGCTTTTCTTGCGCCATAGCAAACTGCCTCCTTGAGTGTCCTTGTTCAAGACTTGTGAAGGGTCTTTCACGCAATAATATCACGAACGACATCTTTGTGCAAACTTTGACAAAGGTCGTTCAGCATGATACAACACTTCGTGAACAACAAGTGTGATACTGGACCTGGACGAGGGCAACCCGATGGAAGCAACTACCACTGTACAAAAATCGACGCTGTCGCTGCTGATTGGGATCATCGACCGGCCGCGTAGCACGCTGGCCCAGGTGCTCGCCTTTCCGCGCTGGAAGTGGGCCGTGCCCGCGGTGCTGGGATTGCTGGCTGTGGCAATCTTGCTGGCCGTTAGCGCCCAGTTGCTGGCGGAGCAGGCCGCTCAACAGCAGGCGTTAGCGTTTTCCCGAATCCAGGGTCAGCTTGACAACATGACCGAGGCGCAGCGTGCGCGGGTGCAGCAGCAGATGCAGGCCTTTGCCTCCCCCCTCGTCGTTGCAGGCACAGCTTTTGCCAGCCGGGCAGTTGGCCTGTTCATCGGTTGGGCCATCGGTACGTTAATCATCTACTTCGGCCTGGTGGTTGGCGGGCTGGAGATCGGTTTCGGCGCCCTTTTTACAGGCTACTCGTGGACATCGTTGCCCTTCGTCGTGCGCGACCTGGTGGACGCCGCGTTCGTAATGTTTAGTGGCGCGCTGCGGGTCAATCCGGGGCTCAGCTACTTTGTGGCCACCGGCGATTTGCTGGCAGATGCGCGCAACCCGCTGTGGCTGGTCACCGGCCAACTTGATCTGTTCTTCCTGTGGCACATTGTTCTGGTCTACGCGCTGATCAAGGCTGCTCGCCCCAAGACGGGCGCCGTCGTCCTGACATTGCTGTACACGGTCATCTATCTCGCGCTGCGCGTGCTGCCGCCGCTGCTGGCTGCCCAACTGTCTTTCGGATGAACCGCCCGGCAAGGTGACGAATCCCACCGATTGGGAGCGCTGATTGCGCTAAAATATTCAGAAGAGCACAACCAGACAGAAAAGAAAGCAACCCGACATGCGACGAGCACTTATCATCCTTGTGGTCCTGGCGGTCCTGATCGGCGGCAGCTTCGTGATCTACCGCTACACCAGCCAGGCCAAGGAGCCACCAGCGCCCGACTACGAGACCATCGCGGTCGAGGAGGGGAATCTCATCTCGACAGTCAGCGCCACCGGCTCAATTGAGCCTGAGGACGAAGTGGCGCTGCTCTTCCGCGGCGCCAGCCGCGTGGCCGAAGTGTTGGTCAAGGAGGGCGACCAGGTAACGGCCGATGAAGTGCTGGCGCGGTTGGACACGACCGACATCTCCCTGGCTATGGCGCAGGCGGAAACGAATCTTGCTATCAGCCAGGCGCAACTCGAGAAGCTGAAGACGCCGCCCGCTGACGTGGAGATCGCAGCCGCACAGGCTGCTGTCACCAGCGCCGAAGCCGCTGCTGCCAGCGCACGCGTGGCGCTGGAAAGCGCGCAGGCCAGCTACAACGACCTGGTCAGCGGGCCGACAGCTGATGAGCAGCAGGCGGCTCAAGCGACGCTGGAGCGCGCCCGCATCGTCCGCGACCAGGCCCAGGCGGCCTACGACCAGGTCGCCAACCAGCCCAACATTGCCATGCTGCCCCAGTCTGCCCAGTTGCAACAAGCAACGGTGGATTACGAAACCGCGGCGGCCAACTACCGCATCACGACCGCCAAGCCGAAGGCCAGCCAGCTTGCGGCCGCCCGCGCCCAGATCGAGCAGGCTAAGGCGTCGGTCGCCCAGGCCGATGCCTCGCTGGCCAACGCCCAGTCCAGTCTGGACCGCTTGCAGCGCGGCCCGGAGGAGCAGGACCTGGCTATCGCCGAAGCCCAGGTGCGCCAAAGCGAACTGGCCATTGCCCAATCGCGGCTCAACGAGACCAACAGTGAACTGGTGAGTCCGATCAGCGGTGTTGCCACATCGGTCAACGTGGGCATCGGCGAACTGCCGCCAACCGGCCAGCCGGCCGTAGTGGTCACCGACCTGTCGCGCTTCCACCTGGATATCCTGGTCGACGAGATCGACATCGGTAAGCTTTCTGAGGGCCAGGCGGTCAACGTAACATTGGATGCCATGCCGGAAGCAGTTATCAGCGGGCACATCGACCGCATCTCACCTACACCGGTCAGCAGCGCCGGCATCACTTCGTACAAGGTGACGGTTGTGGTGGATGAGACCAGCGCGCCGCTGCGTAGTGGACTGAGCGCGACAGCCAGCATCATCACTGATGAATTGCGCGACATCGTGCTGGCGCCGAACCGGGCGATTCAGGTCGACCGTTCCTCCGGGCGCGCCTTTGTCGAAAAGATCGTCAACGGCATACCAACCAACACTGAGGTTCAGTTAGGCGCACGCAACGAGCTGTATAGCCAGATACTCAGCGGCGTTGAGCCTGGCGACGACCTGGCGATTCGCAGCGGTGGCCTGGACAGCCTGCGCTCATCTATGTTCGGTGGCGGTTGAGCATGACCGAGCACGCCGAACAGCCGGTCATCGAGATTCGCGATGTGACCAAGATCTATCGCATGGGTGATGTCGAAGTGCGCGCTCTGCGCGGCGCGTCCTTGAAAGTGTATCCCGGCGAAATGGTTGCCATCATGGGGCCGTCCGGCTCGGGCAAGTCTACCATGATGAACATTGTCGGCTGCCTCGACCAGCCCACCAGTGGCGAGTATTTTCTGGACGGCAAGGATGTCAGCCACCTGAGCGAGGACGAGCTGGCCGCGGTGCGCAGCCGCAAAATCGGCTTTGTGTTCCAGAGCTTCAACCTCCTGCCGAGGACCACAGCGCTGGCCAACGTCGAGTTGCCGCTGATCTATGCCGGCGGCAAGGACCGGCGTAAACGGGCCGAAGAGGCGCTGACGCGGGTTGGGCTGGGCGACCGGCTCCATCACAAGCCCAACGAGCTGTCGGGCGGCCAGCAGCAGCGGGTCGCCATCGCCCGCTCGCTGATCAACGACCCGTCGATCATTCTGGCCGATGAACCTACGGGCAACCTGGACTCCAAATCTGGGGCTGAGATCATGGCCATCTTCCAGGAGCTGAATGAGGTCCAGGGCATCACCATCGTCTTCGTCACCCACGAGCCGGACATCGCCGAACACACCCGCCGCATCGTGCGTCTCATGGACGGCGTGGTGGTCGAGGATTCGCCCGTGCTGGACCAACGCCGCGCCAGCGACCGCGCCTACACCCGCCGCGTGCGCGACATGATCGCACAGCCCGATCAAGCCTCGTCAGTTTGAGTAGACCCGGCAACAGCCTCGACTGTGAGTTCTGTCGAGAACTCCCTACAAACGCCTTGACGCTTCACCTCGCCTGGGTATAATAACGCCCGGCGGCGCTTTTTCATGCGCGGCGCGGGCTGGTCAGGCTGCCCGTCGAAAACTCCGATTTTTGTAACTGACGGTGGGATGGCAAGGCGGGATGACTCTTGTCTGGTTGATAGTCGCGTGGATTGCAGGTATATGGCTGGCGCGCTGGGTGTGGTCGCTGGGCGCGGTGAACTGCGACTCGCCGGGTCCGCTGATCTGGGCTGGCTTGCTGGCGCTGCCAGCGACCGGTTTGATTGTCAGCCGCGTCCGGCCTGGCTGGCGGCTGCCATCCGCTGCAATCCTCCTCCTGCTGCTGGGCGCGCTGCGCTTTCAGCTTTCTCCTTTCCTGCCCTGCTTCTCCCCTACCGATCTGGCTTTTCACAACGGCACGTTGGACAACCCCGCCTGGGCGACGCTGACCGGCGTCGTCGTGAAACCGCCCGAGGCGCGCGACACCCGCGTGCGCATTCGCCTGCGGGCCGAGAGCCTCACGCTGGCCAGGGAGGGCGACCCGTTGCCAGTGAAAGGAGATGCGCTGTTCACCGTTGACCGGACCATCGGCCTGCGCTTCGGCGACAGGGTGGCAGTGCGCGGCCGGCTGGAGGAAGCGCCGGTCTTCGAGGACTTCGACTATCGCGAGTATCTCGCTCGTCAGGGCGTCCACACGCTGGTGCAGCAACCGCAGGTCACCGTCCTGGGACATGGCTACGGCCATCCCTTCTGGGAGGCGCTGTATCGTTTGCGCGACCGCGCCCAGGCTGTCATTGCCCGATTGCTGCCGGAGCCGGAGTCCGGGCTGTTGACGGGCATTCTGCTAGGCGTCGAGACCGGCATCGACCCGGCGCTCTACGACATGTTCAACCGCACCGGGGTCAGTCACATCATCGTCATATCGGGATTCAACATCACCATCGTCGCCGGGCTGCTGACGGCCATATTCGCCCGCTTGATCGGAGCGAAGCGCGCCTTCTGGCCGGTGATCGCCGGCATCCTCCTGTACACGCTGCTGGTCGGCGCGGACGCGGCGGTAGTGCGCGCCGCGATCATGGGGATGCTGGTCGCGCTGGCGGCCTACCTCAACCGCCGCAGTACGGCCGCCGTGTCGTTGTTCGTGGCGGCATTTCTGATGACGCTGCTCAACCCGCTAACGCTGTGGGATGTCGGCTTCGAGCTAAGTTTCATCGCCACCCTGAGCCTGATCATGTTTGCAACGCCGATGACACAATGGTTCGAAAGCAAAGTCAACGCACGCCTGCCATCCAGCGTGGCGCGTACCGCGACCGGCTTCCTCAACGACGCGCTGATCGTGACGCTGGCGGCGACGATCCTGACCCTGCCACTGATCGCCTATTACTTCGGCCGCGTCTCAGTAGTCTCGCCGCTGACCAACCTTTTAGTTCTCCCTGTACAACCTTATGTCATGATATGGGGCGGCTTGGGCACGATCCTGGGATTGATCGGCGAGACCCTGGATGTACTGTGGCTGGCTGCCAAAGCCATCATGACCATTCCATTCCTGGCGCTCTACTGGACTGTCGCCGTGGTCGAGGCGTTAGCGCCGCTGCCTTTCGCGTCGGTGAACGTGGACCTGGGCCGCGCTGGGTTGTGGGCGTTCTATCTCGCGTTGGCGGGCATTGTCTTCACCATGCGCTCCAAGACACCACTTTTGGGCAAGGTGCGCCAGGCACTCACCTCCTCAATGGCAACCACCCTGTCGGCCGGCGCGCTGCTGGTGGTCGGCGGGCTTCTGTTCGTCAGCCTGCGCAGCCAGCCGGACGGCAAGCTGCATGTCCATTTCTTCGACCTGGAGCGCGGCGAGGCGGTGTTGATCGAAACGCCGGATGGCCAGCAGGTGCTGATCGACGGGGGTTACAGCCCGACGGCGCTGCTGGGCGAGCTAGGCCGACATATGCCGTTCTACGACCGCAAGCTTGAACTGGTGGTGCTGACCCATCCGGGTGACGAGCGGGTTGGCGGGCTGGTGGGGCTGCCGGAGCGCTACGAAGTCGACCAGGTGTTGCAAGCGCCCTTCCCCTATCCCTCAACCGCCTACGAAAGCTGGCTGCGAACGTTGCAGCGCCAGGCGATACCGGTCGCGCGCGCCGAGGCTGGCACGCGGGTGTTGCTGGGCAACGGGATCGCGCTGGACGTGCTGCATCCTGGCCCCGACCCGGCGTTGACCGGCGACGGCGAGCCAGACCTGGAGGCCAACTCGCTGGTGCTGCGGCTGAGCTGGGGCGACACCAGCTTCCTGCTGACCGGCGACGCTGACGATGACGTGCAGGATGCGCTGGCAGCCAGCGGCGTGGGTCTGCGCTCGACGGTGGTCAAGCTGCCCGATGGCGGCAGGCAGGCCAGCTTCAGCCAGCCGCTGCTGGACGCGGTGGACGCGCAGCAGGCCATCGTCTTCGTGCAAAGCGACGACCGCTTTCGCCAGCTATCGGGTGCAGTACAGGATGCGTGGGTCGAGGCGGTGGGGGCGGAGAACTTCCACCGCACCGATCTGGAGGGAACGGTGAGTTTCGTCAGCGATGGGCGCAATGTCTGGATCGGGGAGCGATAATCGGGATGGATCTTGAACGCAACCTCATTGCACGGAATTCAGAAGGTGTTTTCAATCCAATCGAAAAAGACTTCGTGAAACAGGCTGATGTTTCCCTGCTGGCAATGTTCCTGTCCGCCTTCCTGCTCTGTAAATATGCGGGTCGTGATACTGCGAGCGTTAGTCAGGGCATTTTGAAAAGCGCCAACCTGTTCAAGGGGAAAGTGATGGTCTTTTTCTCCGGCGAGAATCAGAACATCGCATGTGATCAGTTTTGATGCGTCCCTCAGATTGTATTGATCAAAAATATGCAGCAGGTCCGACGGACTTTTCGCTCCCATGGTCCATTCCGCGTTATGCACTCCCCACCGTGTACCCGGATTGGATTTCATTTTCATCCTGATGAGCCAGTCAACAAAGCCGGTATGTCCCTGGCTGTACATTTTTCTTACAAAAGATGGCACCTGATTTAAGGCGGCTGCCTGGAAGTCATAACAAATATCAAAGGCAGCCACGCCGTCGATTCGTTTATCGTAAGCCGCTGCCCGCGGGGCGAGATATCCTCCCAGACTGGCGCCAATGAGAACGATCTTCTCCGGTTTCCCGAATTGGCCGATAAATTGATCAAGAACCGCACCCGTCGGTTTTTCCCATTTCGGAGTGAACCGAAGACCATGCTCACGAATAGCAGTTCCCTGTCCAGGTCCGGCAAAGATGAGTACAGAATATTCCCTTTCCAGAGCGGCTGCTGCAATAAGAAAGTACAGTTCTTCCAAAGTGGAATCGTAGCCACCATGAGCAACAATCAGGGGTTTGGAGGATGCATTCATTCCTCCGGAGAAATAAACCGCCTTTAGCTGTTTTGACTCATAGGGAACATAAAAGATCTGGTATTCAATGCCAAGGGAATCGATACCGCCATAGAAATTGGCAACACTTCTGTCAAATGTTGGCTTACGTCGTTCATCCCTGGGATTAAGGAAAAACTCGGCTGTTCGATAGTAATTGGAAGCACGCAGCATCGCATTTCCCCGGCTGATCGGATCAGCAAGCGTTGCGGCTCTGTCCTCTACCATCGCTGCAACCCTATTCCATCCTTGATACCAAGCCTCATCGTCTCCTTCCTTCACACCGGATACGGCGGACAGAACCTCTCCGATCTCGGCGCCTCCGTATGTACTTTCCCCCAAGGATCTCAGAATTTCAAAATTGTATGTCTGATTTTTGAACCAGCGTGAATTTGCTACAGGCGACAGGGATTTTCGTAATCGTTTCATGATTTTATCCTTGAACACGAAATCCGCAGGCCCGGAGGGCCTTTCACGTGGGTAGCCCGATCCGTTTTACGGTCGGGCGGCCGCACACACACAGAATCCGACAGAACCAGGAAACTTTATCTGCTCCGCCTTAATTGATTCGACGCAATACCGACACCTGCTACTACCGCAACACCTGCAAAAATCGTCAAAATGATGGCATTCTTCACGAAATCGGGCGAAAATGTGTTGAAGAGTATGAAATCCCGCAACGCATCGACAGCATAGATATTGGGGATTAACCAGGAAAACCAGGGGACATTTACCTCGTTATTGCGAACCATGAGCAAACCTCCGCCCACGAAAAAGGCGGTTACGCCAGTCAGGACAACTGCAATCGCTGCCCCCATAAAGTGCCTGGCTCGCAAACCGACAACCAGCACTGCCATGATCCAGAAGAGGGAGACAAGGCCGGCTAACAACCAAACATACGGCAGATAACGACCGGGCCATGCGCCTGTCCAAAGATAGATAATGACCAGGAAAATCGTCCCTGTAACGAGGCTCATAAATAGCGCCAGGATGATCTTGGGAAGCAGGACCCAGCCAAGTGAGCGTGGGGACAGGGCGAATTCAAGCGTAATTTTCGCAACCTGCTCTCTGTAAGTCAGCAATAAGACATTCATCATACCGCCCAGGATGAAGCTCAATAGGACCGCTCCTACACTGATGATGGGAAACCAACCGACCATCTTGGGCAGGGGATACTCCTCCAACATATCTAGTGGCGGAGCCGGCATACCGATCTTTTCATAGAATGTCCACATCACCTCCGCCTGATAGATGCGGTGATTTTTCGCTGCGTCATCAATGAAATTGCTAAAATACATTTCTATCTCTGGGTTTTCGCCTGCTTCAAGTCGCGCCGAGAAATCCTCGGGGACCACCCAGATACCGTCCAGATGATTCTGTTGATAGGTCTCCCAAGCTTCTGTTTCTGATACCGCAGAAATGTCGTAGTACGGCACGTCAAAAGGCGAGATTGTTTCATCAATTGCCTGGCGTAATACTTCCCCGTAACTCCCCTCGTCGTTATCGATAAAGGCAATTTTGAAGGTCGGGCGCGCGCCGAACATGATGCTGAATGCCAACAGAATAATGAGTGGGGGCAAAATGCCGCCAATTGCTGAAACGGGATCCTGCCGCCAGGATTTGAACTCCGTTGAAAGAATGATCCATAGACGTCGCATGATCTACTCCGGGTTAGAAACACGTCGGGCATAGAGAACAGCAAGAGCAAGTAGCATCACCAGAGAAAGGCATACGAGAACCAGCACGGATAGGGGGAGAGGATTGATCTGTGACCTGTAGAAGTAGGGGAATAACAGATTGACCGCATAGCTGTTGGGAGTTAAATAGCTGGCCAGTTCATAGAAACCACCAAACAGCGCCGCCGGTTTGAAGGAATCACCAATGATCCAGAAGGTGATAGAGGCTGCCAAGGTGAGAATAAATGCAGGCAGCGTTGTCCTTGTCTGGAGACCGATGATCATTCCCAGACAGCCACCGATAATGGCGACAGGCAGCAGTATCAAGGCAACCATCCCGATTGAGTCTGGCCAATAGCCGTTGAGCAAGCCAATTACAGCCAACAACAAACCCGCTGCAATTGCCGCCGAGAGCACCAGTCGAACCATCCTGGCGCTCAGGATCATCCAGGTCGGAGTAGGTGCAACCCGATACTCATCGATGGTCTGAAGTTCAAATTCCTGGGCGATGAGAATCGCTCCGATCATGCTTGCAGAAAGCATTGCAGCCAGGGGTAACATCGCCATACCAAAATAAACAGTGTAGGGAATATCGAACGGTAAAGACGATTCTTGTACGACGACAACTGCCTTATGTCCCAAATTATCGTTCCAAAGCTCTAGTGCAGCTGCAGTCAATCGGTTGCGGTAGTTCTTGACCAGATTGCTGTCAATCAGGTTGTACTTTTGTACAGCCGTCGGCGTGCCGTTGATTTCCTCGACCGTAATCACCTGGCGCAAACCATCAGGCTCTGTTTTGTCCGTCAAGATCGGGTTGATATATGCCTGTCCGATTGGTGACCCGATGGATTGCATGGCAGTCACCAATGAACGACCGACTTCATCAGTTGGAGTGGTGACATAGACATCCAGAGATGGATGAACGAGGATGGCGGTTAGCAGTGCATACAGAACTACCGGTTCCAGAATCGCTACGGCGTGGATAGGAATCGTGGTCCGCGCCAGCCTGAACTCATGAGCAAGTAAAGATAGGAAACGACGCATACGTTACTCTCTTAGTGCCCGGCCAGTGTGGTGAAGAAATACATCGTCCAGTGTAGGGCGGGCGATGCGCAATGACTGGATGCGATAGTGTTTATTGAGCCGTTCAACAAACTCACCGATTTGTGACTCGGCGTTTTTGACTACCAGGCGCAAACTCGCTGGTTCAGGGCTGGATATTTCTACAACCCCTAACCCGGAAAACAACGCTTCGGGGTCTGCCACTACGGTGTCGGTTTGCACGGTAACAATATCGTGCTGGAGTGTCGCTTTCAAAGCTTCAGGGGTATCTAGCGTGATGGCCTTGCCGTGGTCGATAATCACGAGCCTGTCACACAGCGCATCCACCTCGCTCATATCGTTTGACGAAATCAAGAATGTGATCCCCTGAGACTTGAGGTCTTCTATGTGCGACCAGAGGGTGTGACGGCCATGCACATCTACACCGGTTGTGGGCTCATCGAACAGAATAATCTTAGGGTCATGAAGCATCGCGCGCGCCAGGGTTAAACGCCGTTTCATGCCCCCGGAAAAAGTTCTCACCGGGTCTTTGCGCCGTTCCCATAGTTCCATCAGATGCAGTAACTCCTCGATGCGCATCTGGATGTCGCTGAGATCATCACAGTACAAAGCAGCATGATGCTGTAAATTGTCGATGGGGTTCAGATCGCCATAAACATTGGTTTCTTGAGGAACAAGACCAATGCTTCTTCGTACCTGTTTTGCCTGCGACTGCGGGTCAAACCCCTGTACCAGAATATTTCCCTCATCACGCCGCAACATACCGATAATCAGGTTGATCGTCGTGGTCTTTCCAGCGCCGTTTGGGCCGAGTAAGCCAAACACTTCACCTGATTGAACAGAGAATGACAGATTATCGACGGCGGTCATCTTTTTAAACCGGCGAGTTACATTTTGAAGTTCAACAGCAACTTCCATAGATTGACTCCTCTTTGGAGCAGCTTCGGCACTTTGTTAGAACTGAAACACTCATACCCACTCCATTCCTTCGCTATTTAAGGGTTCCTCTCACGAATATTGCTACAAATTGCTTCACGATTTCTTCTGAGGCTATATCCAGGTCTGATGAATCCAATAAAAATCCCTGAATCACGGTATTGAAAAAGAACATCCCCAAAAAAGCCTGGGCGAGGACTTCGGGCAGATCCGGGTGGATCAAATCTTCTTCGATTAGTTGTGTGAAGTAATCTGTTAGAAAATGCTGGATTTGACGAGGATTCTCTGCTATCGATTGCCGAAACTCAGGAAAGCGGCCTGCTTCGCAGATTGCCATGCGAACGATGTGGTTGCGTTCGGTCAGTACCGCGACCAGCTCATTGCCGATCAAGGTCAGGTCTTGAACATAGTCCCCACTGAGCCGCGACTCCAGATCTTCCGCGATCGCCAGTCCACCAAATTCATCGACTACTGCTCTAACAAGATTCTCTTTTGAACCAAAATGACGAAATAGCGTCAGTTCGTTAACTCCGGCCAGCTCAGCAATAGCACGAGTAGTTGTGCCGGCATAGCCAGTTTCGGCAAAGAGTTGCGTAGCAGCCTGCATGATGCGAGTGCGAGTGTTGTTTTTCATTGGTCAAAGTGTTGGCGCAGTTGTTGGTTCTTCCTAACACATGTATGTAAGTAGATACATACATTTTATCACTGACTGAGTTAAGTGTCAAGATGCAATGCGTGGATATTCTTGACGACCTACTATTCATGTTGAAGACTGGACAGACAATTCCCGACGGAATGCTTGGGACGGAGAAAAATGAGTTGAGATCTATAGCACAGCAGTGTGAGACATTTCACACTGCTGTGCTATACTTCAAGTAGGCGCGACGTTTTCGCAATCACGTCCATCTGACCACGCAGTAGAACAAGGAGCACAGACGCAGTCATGCCGGCAACACCGCACGTCGAGAAACACTTCACGGCCACCGAGACAGTGCGCGATATCGTCATCGGGATGTCCGATGGCCTGACGGTGCCGTTTGCGCTGGCGGCTGGCCTTTCCGGCGCGGTGGCATCGACATCGGTCGTCGTTACCGCCGGGCTGGCTGAGATCGCTGCCGGGTCTATCGCTATGGGGCTGGGAGGCTATCTGGCGGCGCAGACGGACCGGGAGCACTATGAGTCCGAGCGCACCCGCGAGGAACAAGAGACGCTGGACGTCCCCGATGCCGAGGAAGATGAGGTAGCGACGATCCTGCGCGGCTATGGCCTGGCCGAGGAGCACGTCACACCGGTGGTCAAGGCCATCAGCGCCGACCGCAACCGCTGGGTGGATTTCATGATGCGCTTCGAGCTGGGGCTGGAGAAGCCGGATCCGGCGCGGGCGCGCACCAGTGCGCTGACCATCGCGCTGGCCTACATCGCCGGCGGCCTGATCCCGCTGATGCCCTACATCCTGATCGCCAACATCTCTACTGCTTTGCTGGTTTCGGTGGCTGTGACGCTGCTGGCGTTGTTTGTCTTTGGCTTTGTCAAGGGGCATTTCACTGGCCTCAATCCGCTGCGCAGCGGTGGGCAGACGGTGCTGATCGGCGGGCTGGCTGCTGCGGCAGCGTTTGCCATCGCCCGCGCCATAAGTTGACAGACTTCGTGAAAAAGGAGATACAAAATGTCTATGAAGCGGATCGTTCTCTATGCGATCGTGGTCATCGTGGCCCTTTTTCTTCTGATCCAACTGGTACCCTACGGCCGTGACCACACCAACCCGCCGGTGGTACAGGAGCCGGTGTGGGACAGCCCGCAGACCGAGGCGCTGGTGCGCGGCGCTTGCTATGATTGTCACAGCAACGAATCGGTCTGGCCCTGGTACAGCAATATCGCCCCCGTCTCCTGGCTGGTCCAGCACGATGTGGATGAAGCACGGCAGCGCGTCAACTTCTCGGAATGGAACCGGCGGCAGGACACACGAGAGATCACCGAGATAGTTCAGGAGGGCGAGATGCCTCCGCTGCAATACACCTTGATGCACAAGAGCGGCCAGTTGACCGCAGCTGAGCGGGCAGCGCTGGTTCGAGGCTTGCAGGCCAGCATCGGTCGTTAGCAGGCAATCGGACTGCAAAACAGAAACAGCGCCGCGGTTGGCACACCGCGGCGCTGTTTAATTCGTAGATCGTGAGTAACTATTCAGGCTATCACGGAGCGATAGACTTCGGAAGTCGCCGAAGCAAGGAGGAAGCATCTCTCACCGCGTTAGGCTGGTTGTGACGTAGAACCGGCGACTTCCGAAGTCTAAGGCTGAACAGTTACGATCGTGAGACGATCCTCTTAGGGGACGAACATCTTGCGCTGCTCATCCAGGCTGGGCTGTTCGACAGCGTCGTCGACGATGAACTCTTCGACCATGACTGGACAAAGCACGTGTTCAGACCACTGGCTGCTTGGATAAGGGGTAACCAATGCCGGTGTCAGTTTTTCTCTTGCTTTAGGAGGTTCGACAGGACAGGCAGGGTGTGGTCCCAGAACTCCTTGATGAAGGCGATGTTGCCGGCCGTGGCGGCATCCTGCGGCGTGCCGTTGTCATCAATGGTCGGCGACATTGTGTATCGTAACAGGGCGCCGTCGGCGACGGGTTCAAGTTCGTAGGTTTCACTGTATGTAAGCCCAGGGTGGAACGGGTCGGCGAACTTCACCGTGAAGTAGCGAAACGGACGCCAATCGATGATCCAATAATAGAATTCTGTTTCGGTATGCACGCAGTGATAGCGCGATCCCGTCCCCAGACGACCCTCTGGGAGATCGGCAGTGACCGAAATCATGTCCATCCACGTACGCTTCAATTCAGGGTTCACCAAACCGTCCCAGAGCACGCCCGGGGAGTGAGGGAATTGATGCCTGTACGTGAAAACCGCTTCATCTGGTCCGATGTAGTGACGTGCATGGCGATCCCGAAAGCGCTCCCACGCTGCCCTCAGGTCGTAGACCTGCATGTGGACCTCCCCGAAGTGCTCGAGGGGCTGTGAGTACGGCGCCAACGCAGCTTCGATTCCCATCGCCCGGACAGCTGCGTCGGTGAACAGCGCGTAGCTCTCGATTCCGGTGGCTTTCTTCACATCGGTTTTGGCCATTCGATGCACCAGGATGACATCGGCGCCCGACAGGTCATTCATTGGTCCGATCTGCATCTCCTCGAACGTGCCGTAGTGAGCCATGATCTTCAGGTCGAGGTTTGCCACGTTCGCGCAAGCCCGGCATGGGCATGTCGTGTTGGCGACGATGTCCTGCCTTCGCGTGGCGAACGCGTTGTAGAGGTTCTCGCAGATGGCCAGGAACGTGTCGCCGGTCGGGAAACGCCCGGTCGAGTAGGCGAGCACCGCATCGCCCTCAATCCTCCATAAGCGCATAGGCTCACCGACTTGCTCGATCAACGCGGTCAACAGTGAGTGCAACACAGGGGTGGCGTGATCTAACTCCGACGACGTAAGGTACATGGTGTAGCCGGAAATATCGGCAATGAGGAGATAGCCGGTGGTCGCCGTCATAGCCCGGCTCCCTTGAGCCGTTGCGCCGCGTGATTGCCGCACGCATCGACTGCCGGTGAAAACCAGTATGTTTGGTATGATTCAGACCGGGGAAGCGAAATAAAGGAGTCGTCCCCTGGTGAGATTGTTTGCAGAAGTTTCAGGAAAAGTCTGGTAGAGTTCATTTTGCAATGACGCTCTGAATTGAATCCGCTGCGGATTGTTCATCCACAGCGGATTTTTTATCAGGCGGGTGAGTCTGATTGCGATTAGTCGGACGCGTTGGCGTTCAACATCCTCCATGCCTCCGCATAGCTGACGCCAGCCAGCGAATCCCAGGGGATCGCCTGCTGCTCAGCTTTGATCATCCGGGCCAGCGCACCGCCGCGGTCGGCAGCCGACATGCCTTCCAGGAAATGCTGCAGGCCGGTCACGACACTGGCGGATAGCTGAACCTGCTCTCCCCGGCCGGCGGCGAGAGCATCCAGACCCGGAGTCAACTGCCGCAACAGCGACGCGGCCTCCTGCCTTAGCGATTCGTCTCGAAGCAGCAAGCTGGCGATCCGGGATCCATGCTGGTAATAGAGGTCGATATACCGTTCGCCGAGCGGGCTTTGTTTCAACACATCGTCGCGCACGCGATAGGCCACTGCTAAGGTATCGCTGGCTTCTGCGGCGTTGAAAAGACTGCGATCGGCCGTGGTCTGCTGAACGGCGCACTGGTCGCATACCGGGCCTGTGCTGAGCGGATCGAGGCCAACCTGGGAGAAGGCGCTTTCCGTGGCTTGATGCTCGCTGCTGCCGTTGCCGTAGAGGTCGATAGCTGCCTGCGTAGCTGCATCGCGGGCGTCGATAAACACGCTGGCGGACGTCAGGTAAACGGTCAGCGCCCGGTAGAAGATGCGCCCTGCTACTGTGCGGCTGGTGGATGTAGCCAGCAGATAGGCGGCCTTATTCTGAATGCCGCTGTTGGTATGCACGCCGCCGTTGTCGCCACTCGTGCAGAGGTAGTTGTCCACGTGGTCCGGATCGCCGTAAGCCGGTGGATTAGCCAGGCTGCGGATGGCGCCGATGGGCAGGTCTTCTCCCATCAGCCAGTCATCGTCGTCCACCATCGCGCCGAAGATATCTGAAAAGGACTCGTTCAGCGCGCCTGACTGGTTCAGGTAGACCAGATTGGCCGAGTTCTCAGTGACGGCGTGCGTCAATTCGTGAGCGGCAACGTCCAGGACAGGGAAATTGTCGCCGTAGACCATTTGAACGCCGTTCCAGAAGGCGTTGGCGTAGTTTACGCCGTAGTGGGCGGTGGAGGCCAGAGGCGCGCCGGCATCGTCGTAGCTGTCCCGGCCATGGGTGTTGAAATAGTAGTCGTAGGTAGCGCCCGCGAAGTCGTGCGCGTTGTCCACGTCGGCATCGCCGTAGGGACCTTGCCCCTCGATGCGCACCAGCGTGCCCGGCAGACTCGTGCCGTGGAAGGCGTTGTAGGTATACCGGCTGCGGCCGGTCATCAGCAGGTTCAACGTGAAGAGAACCGAGCCGCTATGGGCATCGATGACGTACTGGTTGCGGGCGGGCGTCGATTGGTCGTACAAGGTAACCAGCCACGCCAGGTGATCTCCCACAACTCGTGGATTGATCTGCTGGCTGTAGACAACCAGAGAGGGCTTTTCCTGGACAGAAGCGCCGGGCATAGCCTGCAGAGCCGTGTCCAGCGCATCTTGCGCGGTTACGGTCGCCCGTGTGTTTACCTGGATGTCGGGCAGGTAAGCCCCGCTGATGGCATAAACCGACTCGCCATCGACGCTGAAGTGAAGGATCAACTCGCCGCCGTAGACCGGCACAGCGCTGATCTGTTGTTGCAGGCGCACGTGGGTCAGGCCCAACTCATCCACGTCTACCTGATCCAGGGCCATGTCATTGGCCGCACCTGCCAGACCGAGCTCATTCTGATGAAGCGCGAGGAAACGAGAGGCAGCGGCGAACGGTTGGCTGGCCAGCTCGTGTGCATCGGTTCCGCTGGCAATCTCTGCGCGTACGAAAACAGTCGGCCCGCCGGCCGATGGACGGGATTGGTAGGGCTGGGCTGAGTTGGCTGCCCCCAGATCGGCCGCGCCGGCAAAGCCAGCGCCTGGTAAAAGCGCCAACAGCAAGGAAAGAACGACCAGACTCAACAGCAAGGTGCGTTTGCGTAGCATTAGATTCGACTCCTTTGCACTACAGCGGAATTGTTTTGTATTTGTGCGGCTCTTGGTAGTGTCCGATTTTATCTTGCAAACCGCGGCTTGTCAAGCGTTTTTTTGTATAACCTGGATCCAACAAGCCCTGAATAAAAAAACGGGCACAGCATCGACTGTACCCGTTTGTGTGGGAGTATCCGCATTTGCTCCCGTTTTCAAGTACCTATGCTGCTCTTGCCTCCGCAAGATCCTTCTTCCGTTCGCCGGCCATCATCAGGCCCAGCTCCTCGGCATTGGTCTCGCTGCGGTTGACGACACCCATGATCTCGCCTTCGTAGAGCACGGCGATGCGGTCGCTGAGGGCCAGGATCTCGTCCAGGTCCTCGGAGATCAGCAGGATGGCGGTGCCGCGGCTGCGCTGGTCCAGCAGCCGCTGGTGAATGTACTCGGTCGCGCCGATGTCTACACCGCGGGTCGGCTGGGCCGCGATCAACACCTTAGGGTCGTTGGATAGCTCCCGCGCCAGGATGACTTTCTGGATGTTGCCGCCCGACAGGCTCTTGATCGGGGTGTCGATGCTGGGGGTCTTGACGCGAAACTCAGCGACCAGATCCTGGCTGCGCCGGGCGATAGCTTTGAAGTCGAGGAAAATGCCCTTACTGAACGGTTTGCGGACGTGGTCTTGCAGGATGATGTTCTCCGCGATGGAGAACTCTTGAATGACGCCGTCGTGCATACGCTCCTCGGGGATGTAGCGCAACCCGGCCTCGATACGTTCGCCCACCGACCACTTGGTGATGTCAGTGCCCAGCAAGGCGATGTTGCCGTCGTGCAGCTCGCGCAGGCCGGCGATGACTTCGGCCAAGGTGCGCTGGCCGTTGCCGCTGACACCGGCGATACCCAGAATCTCGCCGCCCTGCATCGTCTGCGACAGGTTGAACAACGCGCGGGTACCAGTGACGCGATATGCTTCGACTTCTTGCAGAGAGAGCAAGGTGTCACCCAGCTCCACCGGAGCTTTCTCTTGCGTCATCAACACCTCGCGGCCGACCATCATGCGCGCCAGCTCCTGCCGGGTGAGGTTCTCGTTGGGCACGGTGCCGATCAATTTGCCGGCGCGCAGCACGCTGATGGTGTCGCTGAGCGCCAGTACCTCGCGCAGCTTGTGGCTGATGAACACCAGGCTGTGGCCATCGCGCGTCATCTGGCGCAGGGTGACGAACAACTCGTCCACCTCTTGCGGCGTCAGCACCGCCGTCGGCTCGTCCAGAATCAGCAGCGCTGCGCCGCGGTAGAGCGCCTTGATGATCTCCACCCGCTGGCGCACGCCGACCGGCAGCGTCCAGACCGGAGCCTTGGGATCGACCTGCAGGCCATACACCTTGACCAGCTCGCTGATACGCTGCTCCACCTTGTCCAGGTCGAGCAGCGGGCCGCGGGTGGATTTCAACCCCAGAGCCACGTTCTCGGCCACGGTCAGCGTATCCACCAGCATGAAGTGCTGATGCACCATGCCGATGCCGTTGCGCAGCGCGTCGGTAGGCGTGTCGATCTCGACCGGCTGGCCGTTGATGCGGATCTCCCCTTCCTCCTTGCGGTAGAGGCCATAGAGAACCTTCATCAGCGTCGACTTGCCGGCGCCGTTTTCGCCAAGCAGCGTGTGGACTTCGCCAGCTTTGATGTCGAAATCTACATGATCGCAGGCGACGACGCCCGGAAAGCGCTTGACGATGCCGCGCATTTCCAACAAGTCGATCCGCGGCAGGCCGGTGGGGAGGAGGTTGCTGGTGGTCATAGTGCTTCTTTCGTGGAGGGAGGAGATGTAGACAGGTAGACAAGTAGACAAGGAGATGGGAAACCGCAGGCTGACAGAAGAGAAGGAAGTCGATCAGTGGAAAGCAAGAGGGCTTCAGAACCCTCTTTTCCTGTGTTTCCCTTCCTTTCCCGCTTTTCCGTCCTTTCATTGTCTACTTGCTACCTTGTCTGCTGCATTCCTTGTCTACTGCGCCGGCAGCGGGTCGATCTTGCCGTCCTTGATGTCTTGCATGGCTTGCTGGGCAGCCGCCATCACGTCATCGGGAATCTGGACCTCCGGGTTGAAAACCATCTTCAATCCGTCGTTGGCCAGCGTCAGTGTGTACGCCTTACCGCCATAGGTTCCGGCGTTGTGCAACGCGATCATATCGTTGACAACGTCCACCCAATCGAAGACCTGGGTGGCAACAACGACTTCCGGCGCCAGCGAGCTCTGGTCGCTCTGCGTGCCGAGCCAGTAAACGTCCTTGTCC
This sequence comes from Caldilineae bacterium, assembly GCA_020634555.1. Lineage (GTDB taxonomy): Bacteria > Chloroflexota > Anaerolineae > JAAEKA01 > JAAEKA01 > JACKBK01. The sequence continues at coordinate 25,373 of JACKBK010000006.1, read as the reverse complement.
TTGGCGACGCCGATCGCGCCAACCACCTGCTGTGCAGAACCGGTCAGCACGTCCGCGCCGGCCGAGATGTGGGTGCTGGCAGCTTCTGCGGCCAGGGCAGTGTCACCGAAGGAGCCGGTGTAGCTGACACCGACATTGATGTCCGGTTTGGTGGCCTTGGCGCCGTTGACGAAGCCGTCGATGTACAGCTTGGCGTCGCCAGCTTCCACCGGCCCGACCACACCCAACACATCCGACTGGCTGAGCAGTGCGGCGATCACGCCGTTGACGTAGCCGCCTTCCTGCGCATCGGCCTCATAGGCAAAGACGTTGTTCAGCCCAGCCGACTCACCGGTGTCGGTGGCGGTGCCCCAGGCGAAACTGGTCTCGGGGAAGTCCCTGGCGACGTCGAACATCGAGTTGCCGTACTGTGTTCCGTGCGCGATGACGAGATTGTAGCCCTCGGTGGCGTAGTCGCGGATGGCCGCGGCGGCGTCTGCGACCTGGAACATGTTGTCCGAATAGGCGATCTCCATGGCCGATTCGCCGCCCATCTGGGTTTGGACAGTTTTCAGCGCATCGTACATGGCCTGGCCCCACGCCAGGTCAGTGACAGGGCTGGGCAGCACGAACGCGACCTTGAATGGGCCGTCGCTGGTCGCAGCAGGGGCTGTGGTGGGCTCGGCTGCGGTTTCGCTGCCTGTGTCAGCCGCCGGCGCTTCAGTAGGTGCGGCTGGAGTGGCGCTTCCACAGGCAGCCAGCAACATGGCAAGCACCAGCAGGATTGCAATAACGGGGGTGGTAGAACGTCTCATGGGTTTCTCCTTGGGTGGTTTCCGATGGTTCGAAGGATTGATAGTTCGGGATAGAATTGGCGGTCCGGTACGGGTTTCGTGACGTTGCCATTGTGAAACGTAACAGCGTGAAACCTGATGCCGTCTTGACGGGCGATTCTCACGGTTTACGTTTCACGTTTCAGGTCGAAGCAGTGTCAATCACACGAAACCCTACCAAACCAAAACGGCGCAATCAGGTTCGTCGATAGGGTTTCCTCCAAGACTACAACACTCAGCCGCTTCGTTCGAACGGCTTGTTCAGCGCGGCCGGCTGGCGGATCTGGCCGCTGGAGAAGATCAGCACGATGATCGTCAGAACGTAGGGCAACATCACCATCAGGTCCGACGGGATGTTGATGCCGACAACCTGGCCCCAGATCTGCAGGGCGCTGACGGTCGCGAAGAGCAACGATCCCAGGAGAACGCCCAGCGGACGCCAGCCGCCGAAGTAGACCAGCGCCACGGCGATGAAGCCGATGCCGTTGGTCATGTTCTCCTGGAAGACGTTGAGCGTGCCGATGCTAAGCGACGCGCCGGCCACGCCAGCCATGGCCGCTCCGAAGATGACACCGAAATAGCGTACCCGGTTGACGTTGACGCCCAGCGAGTCGGCGGCCTGCGGGTTCTGTCCTACCGACCGGATCTTGAGGCCCAGAGTCGTCTTGTCAAACAGGAACCAGATGACCGGTACCATGAGGTAGGCCGCGTAGACCAGCAGATTGTGGTTGAAGAAGATCTCGCCGATTACCGGGATGTCGCTCAGGACCGGGATGTGCAGCTCCTGAAAGCCGGTCACGCTGACCACCGAGCCGATCAACACCCTGAACAGCAGACTGCTGAGACCGAGACCAAAGAGGTAAAGGCCAATGCCGCTGATGCCCTGCTCGGCCTGGTAGGTAACGCTGATCACCGACATCAGCACCCCCATCAGGATGCCGACAAAGATCGCCGCTATGATACCCAGCAACAGGTTGCCTGTCTCAAAGACGACGTAGAAGGCCGAGATGGCCCCCATCAACATGATGCCCTCAACGCCCAGATCCAGCACGCCCGTGCGCTGCGCCACCGTCTCGCCCAGCGCTGCAAAGAGGTAGGGAGTTGCCAGACGGATGCCGCTGTGGAGGATACCGATCAACACAGATGCTTGAAGTAGTTCGGTTAACATGGCTACCTCTTATCCTCCGGGACGATCCCCGGTTCCAGGCTGGGCTGCGGCGGCCCGGAGATCGCCGTCTCCGTAACCTCGGTGCCGCGTCTACGAGCGCGCTGTCTGACGAAGTAGTCGCTGGCCACCACGAAGAGCACGATCAGGCCGTTGATGACCACCACCAGCGAGCTGGGCACCTGCACCGTGCGCTGCATTTTGTCCGCACCCACCAGCAAGCCGCCAAAGATGATCGAGGCCGGGATCGCGCCCAGCGGGTGCAGCTTGCCGAACAGCGCCGCCACGATGCCGGAGAAGCCGTAGCCGCCGGACAGCCCTTCGATCATGCGGTGATGCACACCGGTCACCTCGACGCCACCGGCCAGCCCGGCAAACGCGCCGCTGAGGATCAGCGCCAGCGCGATGTAGCGCTGAACCGGAATACCGGCGTAGCGAGCTGCCGAGGGGTTCAAACCGACAGCCCGGATGCGATAGCCGATGGTGGTGCGCCAGAGGAAGATGTAAACCAGCACCGCCAGCCCGATGGCCAGCAGAAGACCGGAATGCAGCAACGTCCGCGGCACAAGACGGGGCAGCCAGACTTGCAGCGGCAGGGTGGCGCTTTGAGGGATATTGGTGCCGGCCGCGATCTGTTCAGGGTCGAGCATGGGGCCGCGCAGCAGGTAGTTCATGACCTGCAAGGCGATGGCGTTGAGCATCACCGTGCTGAGGATCTCGTTGACGCCGAAGCGAGCCTTGAGGACGCCCGCAATGCCACCCCAAACGCCGCCGGCCAGCAGCGAAGCGGACAGTGCCGCCACGATCAACAGCAGGCCAGGCATGGTGGGGAACGCCAGCGCCAGCGCTGCGGCCGCGATAGCGCCCAGAATGATCTGGCCCTCGCCGCCGATGTTGATGACGCCGGCCCGAAAGGCAATACAGATGCCGAGCGCCACCAGCAACAGCGGTGTGGCCTTGGCCAGCGTCTGGGTGATGCCGCTGACGGTGCCGAACGCGCCCTTCAACATGGCGCCGTAAGCGACGAGAGGATTGACGCCCAAGAACAACAGCAGCACCGCGCCGACCCCCAACGCCAGCAGCGTTGCCACTACCGGCAGCAGGGCGTCGAACAGCTTGTCAGTGGTCTGGCGTCTGGACAAGCGGGCTTGCTTTGCAGGGGCCGTCCCAGAGGAACCATCTTCACTCATGGGGCGAAGCCTCCTTTCCAGGACAAGTGAGGGGAAAGAGATGATTTAGAAAGCCGTTCGCGCCATGCGCTTACGGCGACGGTCGGATTGCGAATGTAACTCGGCGTTATGGTGCCGCCACCGGTTGATGAACGGTAAGAAAATAAGCAACTACTCACCCGTCATTCCCGCGAAGGCGGGAATCCACGCTTCACAAGTACTGGACTCCGACCTTCGCGGGAGCGACGCAACAGTGAAGGCTGAGCAGTTACGGAAATATTCCGACGTAAAATCTTCAACTTCACAGCCACATGCTGCGACGCATGTTCCATGATTGCCATAGTTTAGCCGGCTTTTTTCGGCGTGTCTATGACCCAGACAGGTATTTTCGTGGGTTTTGCTCAGCTATACCCTTCGCTGAAGATGTCGATCATCAGCCTCGGATCGCCCAGCGGGTAGAGAATCGGGCAGGTGCAGCCGTGGTCGATGTACTCGCGCACCTTCGCTTTCACCTCTTCCGGCGAGCCGCTGGCCGTGCACATCTGCACCACGTCGTCGGGCACCAGATGCATCGCGTTCTCGATCTCCTCGTCGGTGGCCGGCCACGTCAACACCTGGTGGATCTCGTCCAGCAGCTCCTGGCTGACGCCGCTGGCCTTCATCAGGTGCGGCTGTTGGCCCAGGTACTGGGTCATCATCTTGCGCGCCCCGTCCAGCGCCTTCTTGCGGTCGGTGTCCACCGAGCAGATCATCAACTGCGGGCGGTCGATGTCGTCGATGCTGCGGCCGGCTTTCTTGGCGCCGCGCTCCAGCGCGTCCATAGCTTCCAGGTTGTACTTGGGATGCACCAGGTAGTTGAGGACCGCGCCGTCGGCGATCTCGCCGGTCAGCTCCATCATCTTCATGCCCGTCGCGCCGATGTAGATCGGCACGTTGCGGGGCGTGGTGCGGCCGTGGACCACGTCCAGGCGGATGCCGTCCACGTTGTGGAACTCGCCGTGGAAGGTGACTTCCTTGAGCGTCAGCAGCTCGCGCAGCACCGTCACCGTCTCGCGCATGGCCAGCAACGGCTTGCGGCGCTCGATGCCGACCTTGCGCGCCAGCGGATCCCACCAGGCGCCGATGCCGCAGATCACCCGGTCCGGCGCCAGATCGTCCAGCGTCAGGAACGTGGCGGCCAGCAGGCCGATGTTGCGCGTCCAGTTGTTGATGACGCCGCTGCCGACCTTCAGCTTCGTCGTGTGCGCGGCAAAGGCTGCCATGGGGACGATGGCGTCGCGCACCAGCCGGCTCTCGGCCTGCCAGACGGCCTCGAACCCTTTCCACTCGGCGTATTTGGCCAGCTCGATCCCTTCGGACAGCTCGTGCGCGTCCTGCAGGTAGAGCGCCATTCGATCGTTTGGCATATCGATGTCCTCCTTGTTGGCGGTATATCACGGTTGACAGAGCAACCGAAACGGCTTACGATATCGTCGTCATTACTGTTGTAAGAGCGTGCGATCTTATGAAGACGAAAACTAAACTGCCATATTCATGGACGATGAGTTGTTGCAGCGATTACAGCGATTTGTCCAGCTGGACGACTTGAGCCAATTGGTCAGCGAATTGCTGGAAGAACGAGTGCGCCAGCTTGAACAGGCTGAGACCGATACGGCAATGCGTGACGGTTATCTGGCTACCCGCCGCTATCGCCAGGTTCTGCAGCTCGACTGGCAGGTTGTGGACGGTGAGGGGTGGCCAGAATGATCTAGTAGATTGGTCCACTTCACGTTTGAATCTACCGAGGTGCGCTCGCCAACGCCAGATGCCAGCATCGGGTCTATCTCACCATCTCAGCCTGACATAGCGTCTTGAATCTCCACGTACTTGCGCAAGACTAAATTAATCAAGGCAGGATACTCCTTGTCGTGCTCCTGAAACCAAGTCAACAAGTCTGAATCCAGTGGAACAAAGTCAGCCCGCTTGGATGGTGGTACGTACAATCGGGCCTTGGCGAAAAATTCATCTCCCAGAGGAGGGATATCTGAGTAGTCAATATCCTCGTCGGTCATGCGGTCGAGGCGCTCCCAATCAGTTTCCAAGGGCGTCGAGGTATTTTTGTCGTTCATGTTGATTCGCTTTCCGAGCTGAAATCAGTCGAATAGTGTCGTACTCAGGTTCTGTGAACACAACCACCACTACGTGCTGCTTCAACGGCCCAAGACCGACCCATCGGTCCTCATCATAGTCTTGTCGGTCATCGAGTTCGATAAGCAGCGGGACCTCATCCTCAAACAACGGCAGCACGCTTTCGAAAGCGATTCCGTGTTTTCTGTAATTTGTCCTGTTCTTCTGCTCATTCCATTCGAACTTCATGGTCGCGATTCACCTGTGCTCTATTGCTGTCTACGCGTTGTTCAAGGCTGCTCCATTGGCAGTATTGAGACTTTTCAGAAAGCAACTGGCTACCGACCACTAACAGTCCGGCGCTTCTTCGGCAGCGCCATGGGCAGCTTCGTCCGCCGCACGCCGTCGTAGGTGTACAGCGCGTTGGCCACCGCGCCGGCTGTCGGCACCAGGCCGATCTCGCCGACACCCTTGGCGCCATACGGGCCGTACGGGTCCGGCACCTCAACGCCGATGACCTCGATGGGTGGCATCTCCTTGGCGCGCAGGATGCCGCACTGGCGCAGCCGTGTGCTCTTGAAATGTCCGCCCTCCATGGGCAGATCCTCGCTGACCGCGTAACCCAGCCCCATGTGGACCGATCCCTCGATCTGGCCCTCGAACAGCGTTGGGTTGAAGATCTTGCCCGCGTCGTGGGCGGCGACGACCTTCTCGATCTGGCCGTCGGCGTCCAGCACCACAAGCTGGGTCGCGTAGCTGTACGAGTAGTGGGTGATCACGCGGTCAGTAGCTTTGCCCGGCTTGGTTGTCCAGTCCACGGTCCAACTGCCTTCGTACTGCCGGCCCACCAGTTCCGCCAGTGTGTGCTGCTCCAGATCTTTGGCCAGCTTGCGGGCAGCGTCTATCGTTGCGTTGCCAACCAGCGAGGTAGCCCGCGACGCGGTGGTCATGCCCGCTTCCTGTTCAGACTGGGTGTCCACCTGCACGGTGACGATGTTGGGGTCGATGCCGGTCTCGGTGCACAGCGTCTGCAAGGCAACCGTGTGGACGCCCTGGCCCATCTCCGTCCAGCCGTGATCCAGCAGAACCTTGTCCGGGGCGACAATAGAAATCCTGACGCACGAGGCGTCGGGCATGCCGTTGCCGATGCCGGTGTTCTTGATGCCACAGGCAAGTCCGGCGTATTTGGCGGCGTAGAACTCGTCCTTGACCGCTTCCAGCGTGGCCCGCAGGCCGGCGCCACCTTCGATGACCTGGCCGGTCGCGGTCAGGCTGCCCACGTCGATGGCGTTGTCGTAGCGGAACTGCCAGCGGTCGAAGCCGCCCTTCTCGCATAGCTCGTCGATCAGGTTTTCGATGGCAAAGGCCGTCTGGTTGACCCCGAAGCCGCGCATCGCACCGCAGGGCACGTTGTTGGTGTAGACCGCCACCGCCTCGATGTCGGCGGCCGGCACGTGATAGGCGCCGGTGGCGTGGCCGGCGGCCCGTTCCAGCACCTTCGCCCCCACCGAGGCATAGGCGCCGGTGTCGCCCACGATATAGGTCTTGACGAAGGTCAGCTTGCCGGCCGCGTCGCAACCAACCTCGTAGTCCATCCACATCGGATGGCGCTTGGGATGCATACGGATCGACTCGTCGCGCGTCAGCCGTACCTTGACCGGACGGCCCAGTAGGTAGGCCATCACTGCGGCGTGGCCCTGCACCGACAGGTCCTCCTTGCCGCCGAAGCCGCCGCCGTTGGGCACCAGCACGACGCGTACCTTGTTCTCAGGCAAGCCCAGCAGCGCGGCAAGCTGGATGCGGTCCTCGTAGATTCCCTGGCTCTGCGACAGCACCTCGACGGCGAAGCCGTTGTTGCCGGGGTACGCGACCGCCGCCTCCGGCTCCATGTAGCCGTGTTCGATGCGCTGCGTCTCGTAGTGGCCGGTGACGGTGTAGGCAGTGGCAGCGCGCGCCGCGTCAAAATCACCGCGCTTGACGATGGTGGTCGAGAGGACGTTGCCGCCGGCGTGGATCTTCGCCGCGCCAGGCTCCAACGCCGCGAATGGGTCGGTCAGCGGTTCTAACACCTCATACTCGACGGCCACCTTTTCGGCCGCCATGCGCGCGGCGAGATAGGTGTCCGCCACCACAGCCGCCAGCACGTCGCCGACATAGCGCGTTTCCTCGCCCTCGGCCACGAACAGCGGCCAGTCCTGTTGGATCAGCCCGACGGAGCGCCGGCCGGGCACGTCAGCCGCGGTGAACACCCGTACCACGCCGGCCATCTCCGCGGCCGGGGCGGTGTTGATCGCCAGCACCCTGGCCCGCGGATGCTCGCTGAGCACCAGCGCCGCGTGCAGCATCCCGTCGAGATGGATGTCGTCCACATAGGGCCGCTGGCCCAGCACCGCCTCTAACGAATCGTATTTGGGATGGCGGTCGCCGACGCGTCCCGGACTGTCCGGGCGCGGCACCTCTTCCTCCATGCGGATCGCGTGCGCGGCGACCTCGATGGCATCCACGATCTTCTTGTAGCCGGTGCAGCGGCAAAGGTGCGGCGTCAACGCCTTCTCGATCTCGGTGCGCGACGGGTCGGGGTTGCGGTTGATGAGCGAGTTGGCCTGCATCACAATGCCTGGGATGCAGAACCCGCACTGGATGCCGCCCTCGGCCACGAACGCATGGGCGAAGACCTGCTGGCGAAACTCGGTCAGACCCTCGGTGGTGAAGACGCTGCCGCCGTCCACCTTCTTCATCGGCGTGACGCAGGATAACACCGCCTTGCCGTTCAGATCGACCGCGCAGCAGCCGCAGGCTGCCTGCGGCGCACAGCCGTCCTTGGGGGAAATGATATGCTCGTGGTCGCGTAGATAGGTAAGGAGCGGCAGGTCGGGATCGCCGTCATACTGCCGGGGGATACCGTTGAGATGGAATTGCATGGGAACCCTCTTTGGAAATCAGATCGAACGCTGATTGCCCAGAGGGGCGACCGCAGACATGGGGCCGGGCATGCCCCAGTGCCTCGCCAGGTGCGCAGCCGCCGTCGAGCCCACGAGGTCTGGCGTGACTGTCGTGTGAACCGCTTCCGGTTGTCCGCTCGGGACTTGATGCCGCCGGCAGCGGGAGGTTGGCGTTAGTGTACTACGGAACTTGTCGATTAACAAACCATTGCCTCCGCAGGTTTTTCCTGGGTGGCCCGGAACGCCCACAAGGGGCTATCCTACGGAAGTATGGATGTTGGCCTGAACGTATGTTGCGCCTGTAGGATAGGGCCTTGTGCCCGTTCCGGGTCAGATGCCGGTGATGCGGATGCCGGCGTTGCCGACCTTGTTGCGAATGTTGATGCCGATCAACACTGAGGTCAGCCCTTCGACGACGCTGGCGTTCTGCAGTGCGCCGGCGTCCACGCCACGCATGTTAGCGTCGGTGCACAGGTCGATGGCGACCTGCTTGTCGTCCTTGTTATCGCCGCAGATCAACACGTCACAGTCCAGCTCGGCCGCAGGGTCCTTCAGATTGTGGGCGCCGATGTTCTGGAATGCCGCGACGACCCGCGTCGCGTCGCCAAGCTGCTGCTGGGCCTCCTCGGCTGCCGACAGCCCGCTTTCCAGCCGCCAGACGCGCGCCTTGGGCTTGCGCGTCGGCGCGACGACAGTGACCAACAGCTTGCCGTCCAGCGCGCCGGCGACGCTGTCCAGTGTCGGTGACTGAGCTTCGTACGGCACCGACAGCACCACAACGTCAGCTGCTTGTGCCGCCGTCAGGTTGTCGGCGCCTGAAATGTCGCCGGACGGAAGCAGGCTCTTGAGTTCAGCAGCCACCTGCTGGCCTTTCTCAGCCAGCCGCGAGCCGATGATGACCTGGTGGCCGGCCTGCGCCCAGCGCAACCCTAACCCACTGCCTTCCGGTCCGGTACCGCCAAGAATTGCAATCTTCATGTTACTTCCCGTCTGGTTGATCGGCTGCGTCTGCCTGCGCGTCGGTCGAGTGGTAAGGCGACTCGGACAGCTCCTTGGAAACCCAGTCATCCGACTTGGTGCGCGCTTCAGCCTGTTGAGCATGCTGCGCATCGTGCTCAGCCCGGTGGCGGCGATTGGTCATCACGTAATAGATGCCACCGACCACGAGGATCAACAGTCCAAGGGCCAGCAGTGGGTAGGTAAAGATACCCCGCTTGTCGGGGAAGCCGATGAACAGGAACACATAGAGCAAGCCCCAGGCTGCAAGGAGGGCGATCACGCCCACCACACAGCCCTTGGCGCTGGGACGTTGATAGTCATCGTATTCAGGTCGGGTGTCGGGCATGAGTATGGCCTCCTGCGAGTGGTTGTGTGGGTGAAGATGGAGCCAGGCAGGCAGGTAGAAGAGCGGTATCGGGGTCTGCGGATGCGTTACAGTACGTTTACGCAATTCACAGACTTGGACTGTCCGTTTTCCTGCCTACCTGGTTCCTGTTCTGTTCCTAAAGCAGCCCGACGCGTGCGTTGAACGCCTCGATCAGGCTGTCGATCTCATCTGTCTTGTCAGGGATGCTGGTCCAGTAACTGTCGTCGTACCACTGCGCCTGGATCTCCTCGTAGGTCTTGCCCTGCTGCTCGACCCAGGTGTAGTACTTCAGGTTATGAATTCGCTTGCGATCCTGGTAGGAAAGCTCCAGCAGGTTGTCGGTGCTCTCGCCCTGCAAGTAGCGGTTATAGGCAACGGCCGCCTCAACCTGGCCAAAGGGGCCTTCAGCTTCCTCAAGCTCGCGCAGGCGGCTTTGGTACAGATCCATGGAGTCGGTGGAAAGAGTCGCCACCACGTCGTTTCCGGTCAGTTCATAGTACTTGGCAAACTTGATGGCCGAGAGCAGGTTGGCGATGCCGGAGATTCCCAGCAACGGCAACTGGCTGGCCAGCTCGCTGGGTACGCCCTGGCTGACCAGATACTCGGAGCCTGCCGGCTCGTTGAACAGGCGGATCAGGCTCATGGTGGCCGCATCGTCGATGGCCACGACCATGTCGGTGTTCTTGACGTTGTGGATCCACGGCACGTGCTTGTCGCCGATGCCCTCGATGCGGTGCGAGCCGAAGCCGTTGTTGAGCAGCGTCGGGCACTGAAGCGCCTCGCTGGCGATGATCTTGCTGGTCGGATACTGCCTCTTGAGATAGTCACCGCAGGCGATGGTGCCGGCCGATCCGGTTGTCAGAGCAACGCCGCGGTACATATCGCCAGGCCCCATGACCTGCTGAAGCACTTCCTCGATGGCCGGCCCGGTCACTTCGTGGTGCCACAGATAGTTACCGAACTCCTCGAACTGGTTGAAGATCATCAAATCCTCGCCCGAGCGGCGCAGTTCCCAGCACTTGTCGAAGATCTCCTTGACATTGCTCTCGGAACCAGGGGTCTTGATGGTCTCGCCGGCCACGCTGGCCAGCCAGTCGAAGCGCTCCTGGCTCATCCCTTCGGGCAGGATGGCGATGGACTCGCAGGCCAGCAGGTTGGAGTCGTAGGCGCCGCCGCGGCAGTAGTTGCCGGTGGAGGGCCAGACTGCCTTCTGGGTGGTCGGGTCGAACTGGCCGGTGACCAGCCGCGGCACGAGGCAGCCAAAGGCCGCGCCGACCTTGTGGGCGCCGGTGGGGAACCACTTGCCGATCAGCAGCACAATGCGCGCCTCCACGCCGGTCAGGGCAGGTGGAAGCTCAAGGTAGTTGATGCCGCCGAACTCGCCGCCCTTCTCCACCGGCTGGTTGTGCCAGGTGATGCGGAACAGGTTGAGCGGGTTCAGGTCCCACAGTCCCACGTCGTCCAACTGGCGCTTGATCTTGTCAGGAATCAGCTCCGGGTGGCGCATCTGCTTGAACGTGGGGATGATGATGTTGCGCTCGCGGGCACGCTGGACGGCGCGCTCGAGGCGATCTTCGTGGATGGTAAGGTCGATCATGGTAGGAAAATCCTGTGTTTGGTTGAAAAGGAGTGGATTGGTAGTTTGGTAAATTGGTAGGTTGGTAAGGTTGTGAGATGTTTACCCAGTGTACCAATCTACCTTCCTATCTCTGCCATCACGCGTTGCAAGTCCGCCAGGTTTGGCTCGACGCGGTAGGGCCGGGTGCCGGCTTGCTCGACGGCGGTCATGGCGCTTTTGACGTCCTTCAGGCCGCTGCCGGTGTTGATGACGACGATCCGGTCGTCGGGGCTGACAAGTCCCTGCTCGACAGCCTTGACCAGGCCGGCATAGCTGGTGGCGCCGGCCGGCTCGGCGAAGACGCCACAGCCGCGCGCCAGGACAGGAATCGCCGCCAGGATCTCGTCGTCGGTGACGGTGACGTAGGCGCCGCCGGTGTCCACCACCGCGGCCATGGCCTTGATGCGGTCGCGCGGCAACCCGGCGCTGATGCTGTCGGCCACGGTGTGAGCGTCGATGGGCGGCTTCTCCAGAACCCGAAGTCCGTACAGCCCGGCCTGCCAGGCTTCGGCCATGAAGTTGCTGCCGGCTGCCTGCACGCCGTAGATGCGCGGCATGTGGTCGATCCAGCCTAACTCCAGCAGATCGCGCAGGCCCTTGTGCACACCGCCAATGATACAACCATCGCCCACGCTGACAAAAATTGCGTCGGGAGCCTGCCACATCCCCCCTCTCCCAGCGGGAGAGGGGCCGGGGGTGAGGGAAAGCTGCTCGCAGATCTCGAAGCTCACCGTCTTCTTCCCTTCGGACATGTAGGGATTGAAGCCGGTGTTGCGGTTGTACCAACCGTAGGTTTCCGCCGCTTGCAGGCAGAGGTCGAAGGCGTCGTCGTAGGTGCCGTGGACGAGCATCACGGTCGAGCCGAAGGTTAGCAACTGGGCGATCTTGGCCGGCGGTGCGGTCTCGGGCACGAAGATGACGTTGGGCTGCTGCACGCTGGCGCAGATTCCGCTCAGCGCGGCTGCGGCGTTGCCGGTGCTGGCCGTAGTGATGATGGCCGCACCTTTTTCCTGGGCCTTGACCACGGCGATCGCGCTGGCCCGGTCCTTGAAGGAAGCCGTGGCCTGGCGGCCGTCGTCCTTGACCCAAAGGTGCTTCAGCCCCAGCGGTGCGGCCAGACGAGGCGCCTCGTAGAGCGGCGTCCAACCCACAGCCAGTGGCGGCACGGGTGAGTCTGGTTCGATGGGAAGTAGCGGCTTGTAGCGCCAGATAGAGTAGTCGCGGTCGTCAGCCAGGTTCTGTGGCCTGAAGCTCAGGCTGATCAACCCATAGTCGTACTGCACGTCTACGATGCCTTCGTAGCCGTGGTCAGGACAGACGTAGTCGATCTCGTCCGGCTGGTATTCCTTGCCGCAGATCAGGCATTTGAGGGAGGTGATGTGGTTCATGTTTACCAGCTACTCGTTCACAATCCAGGTACCGGTCTTGCCCGCGAGCGCGTCAACCATATGAGGCGGGTCGGTGATCAGCGCCTGGCCGCGCGGGTTGGCTTCGAGAAACGCGATGATGGCCTCCACCTTGGGTCCCATGCTGCCGGCCAGGAAGTGGCCCTCGGCAGCATACTGCCTGGCCTCGCTGAGAGTCATCCGGTCAAGCCATTGCTGGTTCGGCTTGTTGAAGTTGATGGCAACCTTCTCGACGGCAGTGGAAATCAACAACAGATCGGCTTCGAGATCGGCGGCCAACAGCGCGCTGGCGCGGTCCTTGTCGATCACGGCGAAGACACCCTTGAGCGCACCGTCCGCCTCTTCGACCACCGGAATGCCGCCGCCGCCCACGCCAACCACGATGAAGCCGGCCTCGACCAGCGTCTTGATCGCATCGAGCTCGACGATCCGCAACGGCTGAGGTGAGGCGATCATCCTGCGCCAGCCGCGGCCGGCATCCTCTCTGACCATCCAGCCCTCTTTCTCGAACTGGCGAGCCTTGTCTTCGGTAGTGAACCCGCCAATGCCCTTGGTGGGATTGGTGAAGCCGGGGTCGGCGCCGTCTACCACAACCTGGGTCACAACACCGGCCACAGGACGCTGGATGCCGCGCCGGATGAACTCGTTGTCCAGGGCATTGGCGATCATGTAGCCGATCGATCCCTGGGTGTCAGCGCCGATGACATCCAGCGGGGTTTGGTGTACCTCGCCGGCAGCCAGCTCGTTGCGGCGAAGAATAAAGCCAACTTGCGGACCGTTGCCGTGCGTGACGATCACGTTCCAACCCTGCACGATCATGTCGGCGATGTGCTTGCTCGTCTGCTTGACAGCATCGATCTGCGACGCCACATCCTCATGCTTCTTGTCGAGGATCAGCGCGTTGCCACCAACGGCAACGACTGCGGTACGGTGAAGTTCGCTCATTGGGAGTTCCTTTGTCGGATGTGAGTGCTCAGTCTAAGACTTCGGAAGTCGCCGGTGACGGGACGAAGCCGCTCTTTCGCCGAAAATCGCACTTCTTCGAGTTGCGGCGACTTCCGAAGTCGCTGGACCGCACAGACCGGGTAGTTTCAGCCGAGTGGCTATGACATCGTCAAGGCCATGACGGCCTTCTGGGCATGCAGGCGGTTTTCGGCTTCGTCGAACACAACGCTGTGCCGGCCATCGAGCACCGAGCTGGTGACCTCGATGTCGCGGTCGGCGGGCAGCGGATGCATGTAGATGACATCGTCCTTGCCAAGAGCTATCAGCTCGTCGTTGGCAACCCAGTCCTTGTACTGGTCCTGGACGCGCTTGCCCTCGGCCGGGTCGGTGGTGGTGACCAGCGGCCCCCAGGATTTGGCGTAGATGACATCGGCGTCCTTACAGGCTTCCTTCATGTCGTGGACGACCTCAAAACCGGCGCCGTTGGCGCGCGCCAGATCGCGGGCCTGCTGCATCACCTCCGGCATCAGCGGGAACTCCGGCGGGTGCGCCAGCACCACGTCCATGCCGAAGCGCGGCATCTGCAAGACCAGCGACTGCGGTACGGAGACCGGCTTCAGATAGGAAGCAGCATAGGCCCAAGAGACAACCATCTTCTTGCGGCGCAGATTGCGCCCCTTCTTCTCGATGATGGTCATCAGGTCGGCCAGGCATTGGTGCGGGTGGTAGATCTCGCACTGCATGTTGAGCACCGGCACGCGGCTGGCATCGGCGACCAGGTTGAGGTAGCGGTTGCCCACGCCCCAGTCCACGTGACGGATGGCAATGCCGTCGAAGTAGCGGCCGAAGATCTCGCCCATCTCGCGCTCGGTGTCGCCGTGGGAGATCTGGGTGGTCCGGCTCTCGATGAAGGCTGCGTGTCCGCCCAGTTGCGCCATGCCGGCTTCGAAGGAGCCGCGCGTGCGGGTGCTGCTGAAGAAGAACAGCATGGCCAGTACCTTGTCGCGCAGATAGGCGTGTGGCTGTCCCAGGGCCCGCTTCATCTTCAGGTCCCAGGCCACGTCCAGTACGGTCTCGACCTCTTCCTTGCTGAAGTCAAGATCGCTGATCAAATCGCGTCCGCGAAGAGTAGTTTGCATTTTAGTACCTCGTTTCTATTCCATCGCGCCCAGCACCAGCGCCAGCAGCGACATGCGCATCACCACACCGTAGAACGCCTCCTGCCAGTAGCGTGACCAGCGGGTGCTGTCCACGTCGGGCGGGATCTCGTCCATGCGCGGCAGGCTGTGCAGCAGGATCGCATCGGACTTGGCCTTGGTCTCCAGCAGCTCGCGGGTGATCTTGAAATTGGCCGGGGTCATGCCGGTCTCGCCCGTGCGCTCGTCGCGGCTCTTGCTGTAGTCGGGCTGCACTACCGGCTCGACCAGGATGACGTCGGCATCGGCGATGGCCTGCTCGACGTGCTCAGCCTCGCTGAAGTTCAGCGAATTACGGCGGAAGTCCTCTTTGTATTCCTCCGGCATGGCCATGCTGGGCGAGCCCGGGAACAGGGCATCGGCAGCCGGTCCCACGAACGTCACCGGGCAGTCGAACTGGGTCAGCGCGTGGCCCAGCGAGTGCATGGTGCGCATACGCATGTCGCCTACGGCCAGCCAGCGCAGGCCATCGATGCGGCCACGCTCGCGGATCACCGTTAAGAGGTCGGTCAGGATCTGCGTCGGGTGCTCGCCCCAGCCGTCGCCGCCGTTGATAATCGGAACGCTGGCCCACTTGGCCGCCTCGTGGGGCGCGCCCTTCTGGAAGTGGCGCATGACGATCACGTCGCCGTAGTATTCCAGCATCTTGACCGTGTCCTTGATCGACTCCTGGTAGAAGTCGCCGGCGCGGGTCATCTTGGCGTCGGAGAAACCGGTGACGTGGCCGCCCAGCCGGTGCATACCGGCCTCGTGAGCCAGCCGCGTGCGGGTGGACGGCTGGTAGAACGCTGTCACCAGAGTCTTGTGGGTCAGCATATCGCTGTTGTGGCGGTTGCGGGCGATCGGTTCAAGCTGGCTCGCAACATCGAAAACGTGGAAGAACTCGTTGCGCTCGAATTCCTTGAGCGAGAGAATGTCACGTCCGGCAAAGCTTTTCATAGGGTAACTCTCCTGTCGTTTGAGGTTTGGTATTGCAAAAGCCCCGTTTCGGGAGCCATCGATCACGGTTGATGTTGCCGCCTACTCTGGCGGCTCGGTGTTGCGTCGGTCCTTCTGCCGGCTTCAGCCGATCATTCCCAGGTCTGCACCAGGCGCAGGCTGATCACCTGCTCGTCGAAATCGCTGAGCGACAGGATAATGGGCTGGTTGCTGTGGTCGTAGAAAAGCTGGCTCAACAAGAGGAGCGGCGTATCGGGCGTTCGCCGCAGGTAAGCCATTACATCCGCGTCGGGCATGCGGGCCTTGATGTCGAAAATGGCGTAGGCGATCTCTTTGTGGCAATAGCGGCGGACAAACTCGGACAGGGGCAACTCGCCATCCAGTCCATCACCCTCATCAACCAGCAACGCCGCGGAGATCGTGGTATGTGCCAGAATCACCGGCTGGCCGTCGGCGCAGAAATGGCGGGTCAGCGCAAGCACCGGCGCACCATCGGCCAGGTTCAGCGCGGCCGCCTCGGCGGCGCTGGCAGGCCGGACCTTCTGCGCCCTCAGGTGAATGGTGGCATGAAAACCGCTGTTCTCGATCAGCCGCAGGAAGTCCCACATGCCACCCATGCGGGTCGGCACCTGCTCCAGATTGGCGTTGACGTAGGTGCCGTCGCCTTGTTTGCGCAGTACCAGACCCTGGGTCGCCAAACGGGCTAACGCAGTGCGCACCGTGGCGCGACTGACGCCGAGCTGATCGGCCAGATCGCTCTCGGACGGCATCTTATCGCCCGGCGCGTAGTCCTGGTTTCTGATACGGGTTGCCAGCAGATCGCTGACCTGGGTGGTGATTGTCTTCGGGCGCTCGATGAGCATGGCTGAGGCTGAAGTCATTGTGTTTGTGGAAAAGAGGATAGACGGCAATCGTCTGACCTTTATTATTATCGCGCAAACCCGCGCCAATGTCAATGGTCTTTGCGGAAAATTTCTCAGGAAACATGATCTAGGTCATTTGCGATACCGCGCGAATCGTGGATAATATGATCAATTCCTGTGCAACGGCGCACAGGCCCGTGGAATCGACCACTGGCGCGCCGCGCCGGTGGTTTTTTCGTTTCGGCACACCGATGTTGGTGAGACAATTTCTTTCAAAGGAGAAAGATACGATGACAATCATGATCCAAGATCCGCAGACGGTTATAGCCCCGGAGACAAACGGCAAGACGCAGACCTACGAACTCAATCCGTTTGCCATCGCGCAGCGGCAATTGGATGAAGCTGTCGAGATCCTCGAACTGGATGATGCGACTCACGAGATGCTGCGCTGGCCGATGCGCGAGCTGCGATTTACGATTCCCGTGCGCATGGACGACGGCTCCGTCAAGGTGTTCCACGGCTATCGCGTGCAGTACAACGACTCCCGCGGGCCTGCCAAGGGCGGCCTGCGTTTCCATCCCCAGGAGACCATCGACACCGTGCGCGCCCTCTCGGCCTGGATGACCTGGAAGACCGCTGTGGTGGACATCCCGCTGGGCGGCGGCAAGGGCGGCGTCACCTGCAACCCCAAGGAACTGTCGATGGCGGAACTGGAGCGCCTGAGCCGCGGCTACATGCGCCGCGTGGCCGGCTTCATCGGGCCGGAGACCGACGTACCCGCGCCTGACGTTTACACCACCCCCCAGATCATGGCCTGGATGCGCGACGAGTACGAGGCGATCCACATGCACCAGGCGCCTGGCATCATCACCGGCAAACCGTTGGAGCTGGGCGGATCGGCCGGCCGCGGCGATGCGACGGCGCGCGGTGGCATCTACACCACCCGCGAGGCAGCCAAGGTCCTGGGTATCGAGCTGCGCGGCGCGACCGCTGCGGTTCAGGGCTACGGCAATGCAGGCTTCTTTGGCCACAAGCTGGGCGTTGACATCCTGGGACTGAAGATCATCGCCGCCAGCGATTCCAAGGGCGGCGTCTACAACGCGGACGGCCTCGACTACGACGAGCTGGCGGCCTGGAAGCAGGAGACCGGTTCGGTCATCAACTTCCCCGGCAGCACCTTCATCAGCAACGAGGATCTGTTGGAACTGGACGTGACCGTGCTTATGCCTTCGGCGCTGGAGAACGTCATCACCGCCGTCAACGCCGACCGCATCAAGGCCAAGATCATCACCGAGCTGGCCAACGGGCCGACGACACCTGAGGCCGACGTGATCCTGCACGACAAGGGCATTTACGTGATCCCCGATTTCCTGTGCAACGCCGGCGGCGTCACCGTCAGCTACTTCGAGCAGGTGCAGAACGCCTACAACTTCTACTGGACCGAGGACGAGGTGCATGTTCGCCTGGACCAGAAGATGACAAGCGCCTTCTACAACGTCCACGAGATGGCCGAGCGCATGGACGTCCACAACCGGCTGGCAGCCTATCTGGTAGCCGTGGACCGCGTCGCCAAGGCGATGAAGCTGCGCGGCTGGGTGTAAACGATCACGAGGAACGATGAGCGCAGAACGATGAGTCCGGGGAGCCTGGATTATAGGGCGTGACTCGCCGTTCACCATTTATCTCTCCATCGTTCAGAGACTCCCGCTCGTTGTGCTACAATGGGCGGGAGTTCTTGATTCTGTGGCGTGAAACGTAATGCGTGAAACGTGACGGGTCACATGAACTACGCATCACGTTTCACGTTTCACGAGGCCAGCGGCACCTCATTGCTTGCAGAACTTCACCATTTCATCACCCACCCAAGGAAACTACCCATGCCCACCACCATTCACCTGACCGGCATCGCCCACGGCGGCGAAGCCTTTGGCCACCACGACGGCAAGATCGTCTTTGTCCCCTACACCATCCCCGGCGAGACGGTGGAGGTGGAGATCGTCGAAGAGAAGGCGCGCTGGGCGCGTGCCCGTCTGCTGCATGTCGTTGAGCCGTCGCCTGACCGGGTGGATGCGCCGTGCCCTTACTTTGGTCCGGGGCTGTGTGGCGGTTGCCAGTGGCAGCACATCGACTACGAGCGGCAGCTTGAACTGAAGCGCGAGGTAGTGGCCGATCAACTAAAGCGGCTGGGCCGGGTCGCCGATCCGCCGGTGGAGGAGCTGATCGCGCTGGCCGACGACGACGGGCTGCTGGACCTGGGCTACCGCAACCACGTCCAGATGGTGGCCGACGTCAACGGCGCGCTGGGGTTCATCCGCGACGCCGAGGGGCGCACCGCTTCCGACGATTCTGAGGATAAACACAGCCGCGACATGATCGCCGTCGACCGCTGCCTGCTGCTCCATCCGCTGGTGGATGAACTGCACCAGGCGTTGGTGGAGGGTCGGCTGGCGCCGGTCGATCTGCCGGAGGGCAGCGTGGAAGGCGAGGACGATCCGGTCCGGCTGCGTAAGGCCAGCCTGCGCGCCGGCATCCACACCGGCCAGCGGCTGATGCTGATCGAGACGGTTGGCGCGCGCCAGCCGCCCTTCGCGGTCGAGGACCTGCCGGTCCGCGTCGCCTTCCGCGAGCGCGACGGCTCCGTGGTGCCGTTGATCGGCGATCCGTGGCTGGAGGAGGAAGTCGCCGGGCGCACCTTCCGCTGCGCTGCGGACGGTTTCTTCCAGGTCAACACCATAGGCGCCGAAGCCATGGTGGATCTGGCGCTGGAGATGCTGGCGCCTCAGGGCCACGAGACGCTTCTGGACGGCTAC
This sequence comes from Caldilineae bacterium, assembly GCA_020634555.1. GTDB lineage: Bacteria > Chloroflexota > Anaerolineae > JAAEKA01 > JAAEKA01 > JACKBK01. The sequence continues at coordinate 6,036 of JACKBK010000006.1, read as the reverse complement.
TGCGGCGTCGGGCTGTTTGCGCTGAGCCTGGCGCGCAGCGTGGGACAGGTGATTGCGGTCGAGGAGTCGTGGGTAGCGTGCGAGGACTTCGCCTGGAACGCGCGCGACGTGGACAACGTGGCGCTGTTCGAAGGGCCGTTCGCCGAGGTGTTGGAAACCTTCGACGCCGAGGAGCGCATCCATCTGGCGATCATCGACCCGCCGCGCAGCGGCGCCGGTGCGGAGGCAGTCGCGCAACTGGTGCGGCTGGGTGTACCCAGGCTGCTCTATGTATCCTGCGACCCGGCTACCCTTGCGCGTGATGCAAGGCTGCTGGTCGAGGCCGGCTACGAGTTGCAGCAGGTCCAGCCGCTGGATATGTTCCCGCAGACCTATCACATTGAAAGCCTGGCGCTGTTTACCCTGCGCACGCCTTGAGGTCTGGTTTAATTTCCCAGAGAGTTCCGAGCGGTCACCCGACCGCCTCTCGCTTGCCGGCCAGGAGACCAACAGGAACAGCGAAGCGTTAATCTTCACAGCAATCAGGTATGAGGAAAATTTCCGGCCAGGTGGCAAATCAGGCGCCAATTTCTCGCCAGGTCCGGCCCGTGCTATAATTGAGACGACAGAATTCAGGGGATGAAGCTCCCCTGGGACGTTTAAGTCCAACGTGTCGCAAGACTAATGGCTTCTACGAGGATATCCTCCTGCGTAGAAGCCATTTTTTGTAGCTACGCAGCAGGATATCAGAAAACGAGATCGGAGATGTTTGGATGCTGAAACGTGAGTTGCCGAATGGACAGTCGGCTTAACCAGGGACAGCGCCATGCCCTGACCACTGCGCTTCGCCAGGCCGAGGAGCGCCTGCGCCAGACCGAAAGCTGGCTCGCGGGCGTCGAGGAAACCGGGACTCTCTATCAACGCCGCCTGAGCCTCGATCCCGGCCAGTTGATTCAGGCACAAGCCATGATCGACAGGTCGCTGGAGGTGATCCGGGAGCTGGCGGAGGAGTTTGATCTGTCGCCTGCTACCCACGACCTGTCCGGCGCCATTGCCGCCCAGATGACCGTCACCTGGGCCGATCTGGTCGACACCCAGTCTGCTAAGTTGGGGCGTTATGGCGCAGTCGATTCCCGTCTGGCCGGCGCGCTGGACCCGCAGTTGGTGGAGCTGCAGGACCTGGCGCTGAACCTGGCACGGCTGGCGCGCGAGGACGTTCCGTGATCATGCTTTGCCCGCATTGCTGGCAGCAGGTGGATCGGAACGCCGCGGTTTGCCCGCAGTGCGGCGGCGACCTGTCCAGCGACGCTCGCGATTACCTGGAGAAGGTCATCACCTCATTGCACCACCCTGATGCGCTGACGCAGCGGCGAGCAGCCTATCTCCTCGGGTTGATCGGGGATGTGCGCGCCGTTCCGGTGCTGATCGAGGTGCTGCACGACAACGGGTTTGATCCGTTCGTGCGCGCCCAGGCTGCCGAGTCGCTGGGCATTCTCGGCGGTCCGTCGGCGCAGCCGGAGCTGCAAGCGGCAGCCAGCAACCCAGCCGAGTCGGTGATTGTCCGCGCGTCGGCGCGCACAGCCCTGGCGACGCTGTCAAACAACGAGAACCGCGTGGACGCGCAGTCCTCCAACGAAGGAACCCCTCATGGCGCAACAGTTGAACGGTGACAGCCTTCTGGACGAGATCACCGCCCGGATCCCCGAAGCCGAGTTTCAGGCTGAGTACTTCCCGGACGGCATGGCCGAGGTCACCATGCAACTGGCTGCTGATATGCTCGAGGAGATCAAGGCGCTGGCCGGCGAGCGTGGATGGTCTGAGGCCGATGCGGCAGCTTTCGCGCTGGGATACGGGATCGGATGCATGAAAGAGGCGCAGGCTCGCCAGTTGCTGGAACGCAACGACCAAGCCGCCCGCGACGAGATCGATCTGATGCTGCGCGACATGCGCGAGATGCACGCCCAGTACGCGGTCATGAAGCACCGCACCTGGACTTTCCTGCAAGCCTTCCAGGCGGCCAGCCTGAGCAGCGGCGCTCTGGTCAACCAGGTGGCCGGGCTGAAGAGCGTGGTAACGCGCCTGCGCGCTGAGAACGATGACCTGCGGCAGGAGATCGTTCGCTTACAAGCAATGCTGGACGAGGTTCAGCCGGCGGCCGGCAACACCCCAACAGAACAAGAGACGCAAGGCGCCTCGTTCTGGTACCGGCTGGCAGGCAAGGGATAGCTGCTGGCAGCCGCGCAGCGCGATGGAGACAGCAAGCTCATGGTGTTGAACAGCATTCTTGGCCACAACGGGCGCGACCGCACGGATCAGACGTCTGACCAGGCACCCGGTTGCTTCGCCGACCTCGCCCTGGACCAGATCGTCGAAGCGATTGTCGGCGGACGAGATGAATACAATCTGCGGCCGTTCTTCTACACGCCGCTCAACGACCCGGACGCCGTTCGCTACCGGCACCAGGTCATGCAGGATCTCGACGGCCAGCCGCTGTTCCAGAGCGTCAAAACGTTCGCAGTTGCCATGCGCACCGTGCGCTCCCATCTCAGCCAGGCTGACAAGCTGCATTACCGCTATCAGAAGATGCGCTGGCAGTTGTCGGCGGGCCGCACCTATTGCGACGCGGTGACGGCATTTGCGCAGGACCTGTTGCAGACCGATCTCCGGTCCGAGGGGTTCCGCGGGCTGCGCGATTATCTGGCCAGCTACATCAGGTCGGCGGCGTTTTCGGCGTTGCTGGCAGAGACGGAGGCGCTGGAAGCTGACCTGGCGGCCTTGCGCTATTGCCTGCTGATCAAACCAAACAGCATTCAGGTGAAGAAATATGAGGGCGAGGAAGACTACAGCCTTATCGTCGAGCGAGCATTCGAGCGGTTCAAACAGGGAGCGGTCAAGGACTATCGGGTGAAGTTCCAGACCGGCGCGACCATGAACCACATCGAAGCCCAGATCCTCGAGTATGTCGCCCAATTGCACCCTGACACCTTCGTCGCGCTGGACGAATTCTGCACGCGCCACGCCGGGTTCATGGATGCAACGATCGCTACCTTCGACCGGGAGATTCAGTTCTACGTCGCGTATCTGGAGTACATGGAAAGGTTCCGGCGGCTGGGGCTGGCCTTCTGCTACCCGGAGGTCTCCAGCCAGGACAAGGACATTCGCGGCGCGGACTGTTTCGACGCCGCGCTGGCTACCAGGCTGATGGTCGAGCAGGCGCAGGTCGTCTGCAACGACTTTTACCTCAATGGAGGCGAACGTATCTTGGTAGTGACCGGCCCCAACCAGGGTGGCAAGACAACCTTTGCCCGCATGTTTGGCCAGATGCACTTCCTGGCCAGCCTGGGGTTGCCAGTGCCGGGTCGCCAGGCGCGCCTGTTCCTGTTCGACCACCTTCTGACGCACTTCGAGGCGGAGGAAGATATCGCGAATCTGCAAGGCAAGCTGCACGACGATCTGGTCAGAATGCACGCCATCTTCGACCAGGCAACGCCGCGCAGCATCGTCATCCTGAACGAGATTTTCAACTCCACCACCATCGACGATGCGATCTTCCTGAGCAAGGAGATCCTGGGCAGGATCGTCGATCTGGACTGCCTGTGCGTCTGTGTGACCTTCATCGACGAACTGGCGTCGCTGAACGAAAAGACGGTGAGCATGGTCAGCACGGTGGCGCACGACGATCCCAGCGTCCGTACCTTCAAGATCGTGCGCCGGCCCGCCGACGGCCTGTCCTATGCGATCACGGTAGCCGAAAAGCACGGTCTGACCTATCGGCGGTTGAAGGAGCGCCTGGCCCAATGAAAGCTCATCTCATGTACCGCGACGGCGACCTGGACATGCAGCGCGATCTGCTGCCCGGTGAGTTGGACCTGATCCAGGACCTGGAGCTTGACGTGTTGCTGCGCGCCATGGCAGCGGGTGAGGATCTCCTGTACGACGTAGCCAGGGTCGCCGTGCTGTCCGGCGTCGACAACGACGTGCCAACGATTCTCTACCGGCAGGCGATCCTGCGCGACTGCATGGCACACCCGGAAGTCGTCCAGGGAATGTACGATCTGGCCAGCAGCACGATCGCCGGCGAGAGGAAGATCCTGTTCGGGCTGTTCGGCAGGCACCCGGATACGATTCTCTACCGCTCGGTGGAGCTGCTCCAGATGTTTGCCGGCGCGCTGCGCGATCTGCGCCGGTACGCCGACGAACACGCCGCCCAGTTCCGCTCGCCCGGCTTTCAGGCGCTGTTCGCGATGTTGCAGCAGGAGTTGAGCGACGCCTATCTGGCCGAGATCAACGACCACCTGAAGGCGCTCAGGTTCTCCCACGGCGTTCTGGTCAGCGCGAGGCTGGGCGAAGGCAACAAAGGAACGGACTATGTGCTGCGAGCGCAGCCGGACAAAACAGGCTGGCTGGAGCGGCTGCTGGCTCTGCGCCCTGCCGAACACACCATCACCATTGCCGACCGCGACGTCAACGGCGCCAAAGCGCTGACGGACCTGCGCGAACAGGGGATTAACCTGGTAGCCAACGCGCTGGCTCAGTCCACCGACCACGTCCTCAGCTTCTTCCGAATGCTACAGGTCGAGCTGGGTTTCTACCTCAGTTGCCTGAACGTGCAACGCCGGTTGAGCGACCTGGGGCAACCGCTGTGCTTTCCTGAGCCGGCGCCGCCTGAGGCGCGGGTCCAGCACTTCCAGGACCTCTACGACGCCTCCCTGGCGCTGACCATGGAGGACAGGGTGGTGGGCAACAACCTGAGCGGCGACGGCAGGGACATGGTGGTCATCACCGGCGCCAACCAGGGCGGCAAATCGACCTTCCTGCGCGCCGTGGGACTGGCGCAGTTGATGATGCAGGCCGGCATGATGGCGCCGGCAGAGGCCTTTGCTGCCAGCACCTTCGACCGCCTGTTCACCCATTACCGCCGCGAGGAGGATGCAACCTTGACCAGCGGCAAGTTCGACGAGGAGATGAGCCGCATGAGCCGGATCGTCGACCAGATGACAGCCCATCCGATGATCCTGTTCAACGAGTCGTTTGCGGCCACCAACGACCGCGAGGGGTCGGAGATCGCCCGCCAGATCGCCGGCGCGCTGATCGAACGAGAGGTGCGCGTTTTCTTCGTCACGCACCTCTACCAGTTTGCGCACGACCTCCACCAGCAGGGCCTCGACAACGTGCTCTTCCTGCGCGCCGAGCGACTGGACGACGGCTCGCGCACCTTCAAGGTAAAAGAGGGAGCGCCGCTGGAGACCAGCTTCGGCGAGGATCTCTACGACCAGATCTTCGGCGCCACTGAACGACCGGCTCCGACATCAGTAGCGTGAGCGCGTGATCGAGTACGGCTTTCCCTCACCCTAACCCTCTCCCACAAGGAGAGGGAGGTTCGGAGGTTCAGATTCCCTCTCCCGCTGGGAGAGGGTTAGGGTGAGGGAGAGTCCTCGCTTGCAAAACGGTCAAAGTCGAGATTCAGACGCATCAGGGCTTCTCAAAAGTCGCGGCATGGCGTGTCTTGTCACGCTGAACGGATCGTACAACTGGCCCACACGAGCATTCTACGCCAGTGAAGCGTCTCCTCAGCACTCGGAGAGATGCTTCGCTAGGTTTTAGCAGCAAGCTGGTCGGCCGCTGGTGCCGCTCAGCATGACAAATCCTGACTTTTGAGAAGCCCTGTCAGACGCTTGACGACAAGTGGCGTCCATGCTACCATCGCCTGCACAAACCGCCGGGGTGAGAACTTTTCAAGGAGCTATGCATGGCCGTTCATGGAACACACAACGCGGTGCAGGATGACCGCAACGACCGAGTGTTGATCTACGTCAACGGAGAGCTTTTTCCGCGCAACGAGGCAAAGATCTCCGTGTTCGACAGCGGGTATCTGGTGGGCGACGGCGTCTGGGAGGCGCTGCGGCTGCACGAGGGTGTGCTGGTCTTTCTGGACGAGCACCTGGACCGGCTCTGGCAGGGCGCGGCCACCATCGGCATGGACCTGAAAATGACCCGCCAGGAGCTGACCGACAAGGTCTGGACCACGTTGCGCGCCAACGACATGCACGACGGCGT
>JACKBK010000059.1 GCA_020634555.1 Caldilineae bacterium | reverse complement strand
TCCTTCACAAGGGGAAATTGCTGTGGATGAACGGCTTGATCATAGCATGGAGTGTTCACGACTAATCAATCTGCAGCGTACCGTCATTTCCACGCAGGCGAGAATCCAGGTACGAGTATACATCATATTGCGCAGCGTGCAACACCAACATGACCGATGGGCTACGGAATCCGCAGGCCCGGAGGGCCTTTCACGTTGTAGCCCGATCCGTTTGACGGTCGGGCGGTCGCACACCGACAGAATCCGATAGAATCAGCAAACGCCAACTCGTCAGCTCTCCGCAATCTTGACGGATGCCAGACTTTGCTCCACAATAGGCCATCTCTTTCGTCCCGTGAGACTGCCCTGTACTGGTCTGCTCCTGAACCCCGTCCCCGTGAATTGGCCTTATGACCTACCCCTCACCACTTTTCTATCTGACTTTTGCAGTTACCGCGCTGATTATTGGCCTGGGCAAGGGCGGTTTTGGGTCGTCCTTTGCCGCGCTGGCAACGCCGCTGCTGGCGCTGACCATGCCGGTGCCGGAGCTGGTGCCGCTGATGCTGCCGTTTTTGATGGTCGGCGACATCTTCGCGGTCGGCTTTCACTGGCGGCGCTGGGACCGGCGGCAGGTGCTGTTGTTGATCCCCGGCGCGCTGGTCGGCGTCGCGGTTGGCACGCTGTTCCTGACCAATGTCTCCCCCGATGTGCTGCGGACGTTTCTGGCGATTCTGATCCTGCTGTTTGCGCTGTACAAAGCGTCCGAAAAGCGTGTCATGCGTTTCTTCCGCTACCAGCCGCGGGCATGGCACGGTTTGATCGGCGGCGGCATCTCTGGGTTCTCGTCGGCCATCGCCAACACCGGCGGCCCGCCGGCCACCATCTACCTCCTGATGCAGGACTTGCAGCCCCGGGTGTTCATCGCTACCACCGCGCTGTTCTTCATGATCCTCAACTACATCAAGATACCGTTCTACGCCGCCGCCGGCCTGTTCAACCTGGCGCGCATCGTCCACGTCGCCTGGCTGCTGCCATTAGTGCCGGTGGGTGTCTGGCTGGGGCGGCTGTTCGTAGTACGGGTCAGCCCGAAGACCTTCGAACTGGTGATCCTGGTCTTCCTGGTGATCTCGGCGCTGCTGCTGTTGCTGACTTAGGGTTTCGTCACGGTCTTGCCACAGGCCGATCAATCCTGAGCGACGAAGTTGCCCGACCGTCAAGCGGGCACGCGGCTGAGGTTCTGCAGGCGGCACAAACACGATGACTTCCACCGCCTGTCCTCGTTTGTAGGGTAAACCCGTGATGCGGATTTCTCCATCCTTCGCCAAGACTTGACGTACCTTCCATGTCACGATACCTTCAAACGATTTTCGATACGGTCGCCTCAGTATGTCTGCCTCGATCTCGTCAGGTGTCATTGGACCATCTGCCACGTCTTGAGACGCTTGGTCATTGTCGCAATGCCATCCACAGCGAGGTCCCAGTCGTGATGGTCACTCTCTACTTCGAACGTGAAACCAAGCTTTTCAACGACACCTTGTTCCTCGAACTCCTTTAGCGACATCCCATACTTAGGATCCGTCTATTAATTAGTTACTGCTTTGGCCGGTCTCCTGACCGAGCCAACACCAGAAAGTTGTTTGTAGAGGCGTCCTTAGTGCGCATCCTGCGGTCGACAAGTTGATAGCGTGCCAGCCGTCGTCGGATTTCGGACTCGGCTAACTGCGACACTTTGGCTTCGAGTGAACCACCCGGCTCCAGGTCATCGATCACACTGATCAAGCGATCCGAAAACGTCGTTAGTGTCATGAATATGTCTCCTTAGGCACTGGCGATGGTAACACCGGTTCCGGGGCAAAGTATACCACGTGGCGAAGGAAAGCGCTATCGAGTTTCTTACTTGCTGTCCTGCCACCCGTACCTTGATCTCTTCTGCCAACCACAGATGCGCCGGCACGCAGATTACCACACGGTCGCGCGCGGCAAGTTAAGCTCCGACCTTATTCCCAGGAAATGGGACAAACCACCGAAATCTCGGATTGCATGTCGTTTATAGCCAATAGATCAGTTCTACATTCGGTGACAACGCTTGTTTCGCCGCTGTGCTGAACACCAGCACAGCCAGCTTTTTCCATCCCAAGGAGTGACATTCAGATGCATCTCACGAGATCCCGATGGTTGATACTCGCCGTTTCAGCGATCATTGTGTTGTTGGCGGCGACAGCTTGTGGCGGCAAGGACGACAGCACTCCGCCACCAGCGGACACGCCGGTTGCACAGGCAACCGCCGTCGTAGAGGACACAGCAACGCCGACGCCAGTTCCACCGACGCCGACTGCCGTGCCACCAACCGCCACACCAACGGTTGCGGTTGAGGCTACTGACGAAGTTACCAGCACAGCTGTCTTGCCCGACGTACCTGTGCCTGACGATGCTCAAAACGTAACCTATGAGTTCGAGGAACTACTCTTCAGCAGTCCGTCGGATGTAGCGACCTTGCTGGCGTTCTACCGCTCGGTGCTGTCGGACGACAACTGGCAAGAGGAAACGGACACCGCGCTGGTCAACGATGCCCTTGCTTATACGAGCTTTGACCGCGACGGAGAAACGATAGGCGTCACTATCATCGCCTTTGACGGCGCCAGCGAGGCCACCATCGACTTGAGCGGCGCGCCATCCCTCTCCGGCAGTGACGCAGGCGACGAGGATATGGCGGGTGGCTCCGGGTACACCATTGCCGACTGGCCGACGCCATCCGACGCGACCAACATCGATGTAACCGGTGACACCTTGACCTTCAACAGCGCGCTGTCGCTGGCCGAGATAGCCGAGTTCTACCGCCCGACATTCGAGACCATGGACCTGGGGACGAGTTGCCTGGATGACGCCGCTGACTACACGTCGATCTCGTGCAGCTATAGCAATGGAGACATCGCGGTAAACTTCTTTGCCTTTGAAGGATTCGACGACACAGAAGTGGAGATCGAGTTTACCAACTACGCGCTTGAAACACCGGCGCAATCAACCGCTGGCACAGGCGAACTGGGTGTGGAGAACAAGGATGGCTTCCCTATGCCGGATGACTACACCAGTTACGCTTCGGAAGGCAGTAATTTCCGAACCAGCATCGAGGCCAGTTCACCGTCCGACCTCGGGACGCTGACCGAGTTCTTCCAGACTCAACTGGCGGATAGCGGCTGGACACTGGAAGACGGGGAAGGCACAGACACCTCGGCTACCCTGCGTTTCAGCGGCCCTGACGGCGACCTGACGGTGGATCTGACGGCGGGAGACGAGACCACGATCTCGATGGTTCTCAAGGACGCAGCGGCAGCCGAGGAAGCGGGCATCCTGCCGCCGGCCGGCCAGGCACGCGTCTACCTGGTCAACTTTGCTGACATCGATCTGACCGTTTCTATCAACGGTGAGGAGATCGACGTAGCTGCCGGCGCAGGCATGGAATCGCCTGATGATGCCCCAACGCTGGACCTCTCGCCAGGCGAATACGAGGTAACTACCACGGTCGATGGCAACAGCGTCACCGACCAGATAACTCTCGGCGCAGACGAGGTCTGGGGCCTGCTGCTGGATGAGCAGGGAGCGCTGCCGCTACAGATGTTTTGACAGGCTTCACAACCCACAACCTGGCACCTGGAGGGCGTGTTACCGCCCTCCAGGGTATGCAAAGACCGGCGATTGCTCGCCGGTCTTTGTTATTATGTCGATGCCACTGGGTTTACGGTACGCATCATACTTTTAGCGGATCTCGCCAGCCAGCCATAGATATGCCAGCCCACAGACCACCACCCGGTCTCGGATTGTCCCGTCCAGGACGCGTGCTTTCACCCAATCCAGGTCGTGCCAGTCGAAGGTCATGAACTCGGCCGCGTCGCGGTGCACCGTGCCGCCGGCCTTGAAGTCCCGGCAAAGGTAGATCAGACATTGGCTGTTGCTGCTGGCTGGGTTGTTGAAAAACGTTCCCAGATAGCGCAGCTCTCCGGCCACGTAGCCTGTCTCCTCCTCCAACTCGCGGCGGATGCAGTCGGCCGGGTCTTCGTCGCCGTTGGCCAGCCCGCCGGGGATCTGGTAGAGCACCTCCGCCACTGGTGGGCGAAACTCGCGCTCCAGCAGCAGGCGGTTTTCCCCGTCAAGCAGCATCACTCCCACGCCAGCCGCATCGCGGCGAATTGTGGTGTACTCGTATTCCTGATCGTTTGGCAGTCGAAAGCGGTCCACTGTAACGTGCAGCCAGCGGTTGCGAAAGACGTCCTGCGATCCAAGTTGCGTCCATGGTTCCAGCATTGGTGTGTTCCCTTTCTTGTAGCCTGGAAAAGCGTTTTGTCGCACTTTAAAACCTGTTGTATCATTGCGCCCATCGCCTTCCAAATTCATGCTAACATCGGAGTTAACACAGTTTCATGGTCGAAGCAAGGACCCCTGATTGGGTCAAATCCGCAATCTTCTATCAGATCTTTCCTGACCGTTTTGCCCGCAGCCGCTCGGTGGCCAAGCCAACCAACCTGGAACGTTGGGACTATCCGCCGACCCTCCACGGTTTCAAGGGTGGTGACCTGATCGGCGTTGTCGAGCACCTCGATTACCTGCAATCGCTCGGAGTTACGGCGCTCTACTTCTGTCCCATCTTCCAGTCCACCGCCAACCACCGCTATCACACCCACGATTTCTACAAGATTGACCCGATTCTGGGCGGCAACGCAGCCTTCAAGCGGCTGCTGGAGGAGGCGCACCGGCGCGGCATCCGGGTCGTTCTGGACGGCGTGTTCAACCATGCCAGCCGTGGCTTCTACCAGTTCAACCATCTGCTGGAGAACGGCCAGGCCTCGCCGTATCTCGACTGGTTTTATGTCAATGGCTGGCCGCTGCACGCCTACGAGGGCCACAAGCCGCCCAACTACGCCGCCTGGTGGAACATCCCGGCGCTGCCGAAGCTGAACACCCGTAACCCCGCCGTACGGGATTTTCTTTGGGGGGTAGGGCAGTATTGGGTCGAGCAGGGCATCGACGGCTGGCGGCTGGACGTGCCCAACGAGATCGACGACGACGAGTTCTGGCGCGAGTTCCGCCGTCGTGTCAAGGGCGTCAATCCGGAGGCATACATCGTCGGCGAGATCTGGGGCGATGCGCATCGCTGGCTGCAGGGCGACCAGTTCGACGCGGTGATGAACTACCCCATCACCCGTGCCTGCCTGGGCTTCTTCGCCCGTGAAACGCTGGACCACAACGCGGCGCTTGGCACAGGTTACGGCCACATCGAGCGGCTGGACGGGGCTGGCTTCGCCGCGACGATCACCAACGTGCTGTCCCGTTACCCAGCCGAGATCGCCCACGCGCAGCTCAATCTGCTGGGCAGCCACGATACGCCGCGCTTTGCCACGTTGGCCCGCCGCGATGGCCGCGCCTATCGCCTGGCGCTGCTTTTCCTGATGACAATCCCCGGCGCACCCTGCATCTACTACGGCGACGAGATCGGCATGGAAGGTGGCCGTGATCCCGACTGCCGCCGCGGTTTCCCCTGGAAGGACGACTATCACACCGGTCCGCACGCCGCGTGGGACGAGGATCTATTGGATTACACACGCCGCGCTACCGCGCTGCGCAGCACCTATCCCGTCTTTAGCCATGGAGGCTTTGCCGTCTTGCAGACCAGCACCGATCTGGTGGTCTATGCCCGCCACTGGGAGAACCAGATCGCAGTTGTCGCGCTCAATGCCGGCAAAGATTTCGTGCGTCTGGAAACGCCGGCCAGCGGGTTCGCAGCCGACGGCGCCACCTTTCAGACTGTCTGGGGCACAGAAAACGCCCGGGTCGACAACGGCATCCTGCACGGCGTCGCTGTCCCACCGCGCAGCGGCATCGCTCTCATCGGCGCAGTGTAACGTCGTCTAGCCAGAGTGCCTTGCAGGCCCAGAAGAGCTGGTTGTGGAAGGTGGCTCTGTACTTGGGATACCAGGCGGCTTGCTGACGTGGCCGTCATCTTTTTTTCTAGCGCGCACGCTCAGCCGCAATTGACTGAAAATGCACCGTTCGTGTAGACTCGACGGGATACTCCAACCGTTGCCCGGCTCAACCGGGAACGTCTGCTAGAAAGCTACCACTATGAGCCACACCATCCGCTGGACGATCGAGAAAATCACGCAGCGCCTTGCACTGATCGAGCCGCTGGCGTATCGCCAGCGCATGCCGCTGCCGCCGTTTCGCTACCAGACGCTGCCGGATCCTGTCGTCTCACCACCCGTTGCGCCGGATGTGGACGATAGCCACTGGCCGATCATCCAACCGGACAGCCACTGGGGAACGCCGGCGACCGATTTTGTGTTGAGGTCGCATTTCACAGTTCCGCCTGACTGGCCGCAGAGCCAGCCGATTGCGCTCTATCTGCCGCTGGGCGATGCGCACAACTTCAGCCACCCCGAAGCGCTGGCCTATATCGACGGCGTTCCCTACGCGGCGTGCGACCGCCACCACCAGGAAATTCGGCTCCCTGTTATGTGGTGCGACGGCCGGCCACATATGCTGGCCTTGCACGGCTGGACCGGGCTGGGCGCCGGGTGGAACACCGATCCGGTGTCTCACCTGGTGATGCACTCCTGCGCCGTCGTGCAGATCGACCAGCCCACGCGCGACTTCATCGCCACCGCGCGGGTGGCGCTAGGCGCGGCCAAAACTCTGGATCCCAACACACCGGCGCGCAACGCACTGCTCAACGCCCTTGACCAGTCCTTCGTTCTTCTTGACACGGTCGAGCCTTTTGGAGACCGGTTCTATGCCAGCATCGCGCCAGCGCATGCCGCGCTGAACGCGGGGATCGCCCAGGCTGGACCGCCCATGCCGGTGATACTTACCGCCACCGGCCATGCGCACATCGACGTCGCCTGGCTATGGACGTTGGACCAGACGCGACGTAAAGCGGGCCGCTCGTTCCACACCGTGTTGCGCCTGATGGAACAGTTCCCCGACTACCACTTCACGCAGAGCCAGCCGCAGCTCTACGAATACATTCGCTCCGACTACCCTGATCTCTTCGATGCCATCAAGCAGCGGGTGGCCGAAGGCCGCTGGGAGCCGATTGGCGGGATGTGGGTGGAGGCCGACTGCAACTTGACCGGCGCGGAGTCGCTGGCGCGCCAGTTCCTTTTGGGACGCACCTATTTTCGCCAGCATTTTGGCGCCGACGCCGAATCGCCGGTGCTCTGGCTGCCGGATGTGTTTGGTTACGCATGGGCCTTGCCGCAACTGATCAAGCAGGCGGGGCTGGACTACTTCTTTACGATCAAGATAGGCTGGAGCCAGTACAACCGTATGCCGTATGACAGCTTCTGGTGGCAGGGGCTGGACGGCACCCAGGTGTTGACGCATTTCAGCACCTCGCCGGCGGGCGGCAGCGCCTACGCCAGCACCTACAACGCCATGGCTACACCGGCGGAAGCGCTGGGCGCGTGGAACAACTTTCAACAGAAAGAGATGCAAAACGACGTCTTCATGGCCTTCGGCTACGGCGATGGCGGCGGCGGCCCAACCCGCGAAATGCTGGAGAACCTGCGCGAGCTGGCCGAGTTTCCCGCCATGCCCGCGGCCCGCCAACGCCCTGTCGGCGAGTTTTTCCGCGACATGGAACGCGAGGCCGGCCAGCGTTTGCCGATTTGGAACGGCGAGCTGTATCTGGAATATCATCGCGGCACCTACACCACTCAAAGCCGCAACAAGCGCGCCAATCGCAAGTGCGAGTTTCTTCTGCACGACACCGAGTTCGTGGCGACGCTGGCGGCCCGGTTCGATGCAAGCTATGTCTATCCAAAAGATGCGCTTCTGGCCGCGTGGCGCCTGATGTGCCTCAACCAGTTTCATGACATCATCCCGGGCAGCAGCATCGGGCAGGTGTATGTCGACTCGCAGGCGCAGTACGCCGCCATCCAACAGCTTGCTACGGAGGCGCGCGACTCGGCATTAGCCGTCATCGGCGCGCGGACAGGCGGCGATTTGCTTCTCGTCAATCCCACCGGATTCGCCCGCCGCGATCTGGCGCTGTGGAGTGACGTACTGCCAGCTACCGGCCGGCTGGCTCACATCGACGGCCATCCCGTCCGCACGCAGACCACCGACCGCGGCACGCTGATCGACGCCGGCGAGCTGTCGCCTTACAGCGTGACGCCGTTGGTTATCGCCCCGTTCGACGAGGATGCCGGTGAAGCGAAATCTCTCAACGCCACCCCGACTCTTCTCGAAAATCGCTTTCTGCGTGTCGAGTTCGACGCCAACGGCGATGTCACGCGCATCTATGATAAGACGAACGAGCGTGATGTGCTTGCACCGGGCGCGCTGGCCAATCAACTTCAGGCCTTCGAGGACCGCCCCAAGGCCTGGGATGCCTGGGACATCGATATCTTCTACGACGACCGGGTCTGGCTGGCTGAGCCGGCGGAGTCGGTCCGGGTCGTTGAGGCTGGGCCGCTGCGTGCGACACTGGAGATCAAGCGGCGTATCCTGAACAGCACGCTGGTTCAGCATGTTTCGCTGGCGCACAACAGCCCGCGCCTCGACTTCGACACGACCATCGACTGGCGCGAGCGCCATATCCTTCTCAAGGTCGCGTTTCCGGTGGATGTGCTGGCGCCAACCGCGACTCATGAGATCCAGTGGGGCAACGTGGAACGCCCCACGCACCGCAACACAAGCTGGGACTGGGCGCGCTTCGAGACCTGCGCCCACAAGTGGGTCGATCTCAGTGAGGGCGATTATGGCGTCAGCCTGCTCAACGACTGCAAGTATGGCTACGATGTGCGTGGCAACGTGATCCGCCTCAGCCTGTTGCGCAGCCCCACCATCCCGGACGGCGAGGCGGACCAGGGTGAGCACCACTTCGTCTACAGCCTTTTGCCGCACGCGGGTGGTTGGGAGGCGGGCGTTATTCCCGAAGCATACTGCTTGAACGATCCGATTCTGGTCAGCCGGATCGAGGCAAGCGACAGAACAGATGCCGGCTCGCCGCTCAAGCTGCTGCCCTTGGTGTCATGCGATTCCCCCAACATCGTTCTGGAAACCATTAAGCAGGCGGAGAATGGCCGCGGGGTAATCGTTCGTCTGTACGAAAGCCAGCGCCGCCGCGGCTGGGCGACCCTGACAGCCAGCTTTCCACTCAAGGCGGTGGAGCATACAAACCTGCTGGAGGAACACCAGGCAGACCTGACACCGGTTGGCAATCAGGTTACACTGTTCGTCAAGCCATATGAGATCGTAACGTTGCGGTTGATCCCTGCTTGACGGACGGAGTAGTGTCGTGCAACTTCCAGTGTGATACGCAATACACAGCATCCAATACGCAACTTTTTACGTGCCGTTAACCCGCTGTCAATTGACCCTGTTCGGCGGGCATGCTATAATTCCTGCGTCGAATCGTTCAGCCCAAGCTCCCCAACCGATTAACGGTTTCGCGCGCTTCGTCACCATCGACGAGCGCTTTTCCCCAGGAGGAAATCAATGTTGCAGGACATCGTACCGTCCAAACAAACGCTAGTGGCGCTGGCCGTGCTGGTCAGTATGCTGATGGCGCTTGTCCTTCCCGTGTCGCTCGCGGCCGCGCCAGCCGAGGCCCCTCTGGCTGCTCCGCAGGTCTGCGCGACACCGGTATTCGTCAACGAGTTTCACTATGACAATGACGGCGGCGACGTAGGCGAGTTCCTCGAAGTCGCCGGCCCCGCGGGCACAGACCTCACCGGATGGAGTCTGGCGCTCTACAACGGCAGCAATGGCACGGTGTACGCCACCGTGAACCTGAGCGGCTCTATCGACGACGAGGGCAGCGGCTTTGGAGCGCTCGCCTTCCCGCAGGCAGGCATCCAGAACGGCTCGCCCGATGGGTTTGCGCTGGTGAATGCCAGCGCGGTGGTTCTGCAGTTCCTCAGCTATGAGGGTACCTTCACCGCTACTGATGGCCCGGCTAACGGCATGACCAGCACCGACGTGGGTGTCTCCGAACCCGGCAACACTCCCATCGGCCAATCGCTGCAACTGGTCGGCACGGGCGAATGCTACGATGACTTTACCTGGACCGGTCCGGTCACTGAATCGCCGGGCAGCATCAACAGCGGCCAGACCTTTGAAGGCGCACCTCCGGCTCCGATCGTCATCAACGAGTTCATCGTGACGCCAACCGCGTCTGAGGCCATCGAGCTTTACAACACAACCGACAGCGACATTGACGTTAGCGGTTGGACTGTGGATTGGTCTACCGGCACCGGTACCATCAGCGCAGGCCAGGTTGTTTCGGCAACAGACTTCCTGGTGCTGACCACGGCCAATGTGCCCGGCCTGGCGCTTTCCAACGCTGGTACGGTGCTTACACTGAGCGACATGACCGATGCAGTGGTCGACTCGGTCGGCTATGGCAACTCGGGCGCTGCGCCCAAGCCTTTCTACGCAACGTCAACCGGCCGAACGCCTGACGGGACCGACACGGGCGACGACGCTGCCGACTTCAACTGGACCGCTACGCCCACCATGGGAGCTGCCAACACCCAACCGGCTGCTAACTTGGGCAGTTCTGTGGTCATCAACGAAGTCGATCCCAACGGGGGCGCCCCCGCCTTCATCGAGCTCTACAATCCCACCGGCAGCCCGGTGGACCTGGAAAACTGGATGATCGCGGTGGACGACGATTACTTCATCCCGGCCGGTCAATCGATCGCTGCCGGCGGCTTCTGGGTGTTGGACGAGGCCGATTTCCCGCAGTTCTTCGATCTGGACGCCAGCGGCGACCAGGTCTACCTGTACGACGCAGCCGGTGTGCGCGTTGACCAGGTAGGCTGGAACACAGCGCCTGGTTCTTCATGGAACCGCTTGCCGGACGGCGCCGGCCCCAACGACGGCTGGAACGACGCCACGTCACAACTGGTGGCGCAAACACCAACACCTAATGCCACCAACGTCCTCCCTGTTGCGCCTGACTGGGTCATCAACGAGATCCTGGCGGACCCTGACCCTGTCAACGGCGATGCCAACGGCGATGGGGTGGTTAGCTCGACGCAGGATGAGTTTGTCGAGATTGTCAACAACTCCGGCGCGGCGATGGACATCTCTGGCTGGACGCTTTCCGACGGCAACAGCGTACGCCACACCTTCCCGGCCGACACGATCATCCCGGACGAGTGTTCAGTCGTTGTGTTTGGCGGCGGGACGCCCACCGGCAGCTTTGGCAACTCGGTTGTTCAGACAGCCAGCACCGGTGCTTTGGGCCTTAACAACGACGGCGACACCGTGACCCTCAACGACGGCTCATCCAATGTGGTCTCGTACACCTACGGACCTGAGGGCGGCGACAACCAGTCTCTGACCCGCGACCCTGACATCACCGGCCCCGACCCGCTGATCAAGCACAGCACGGCCACCGGCTCCGGCGGCGCGCTTTTCTCGCCCGGCACGCAAATTGATGGGTCAGCGTTCCTTGGCTGCCTGGCTGCCTGCGGCGGGCCATCGACCCCCATTCACGACATCCAGGGCAGTGGCCTCGTCAGCCCCATCGTTGGCCAGCAGGTTTTCGCTGAAGCGCTGGTGAACGCCGACTACCAGGACGTGTCCAGCATCCGCGGCTTCTTCATGGAGGAGCCGGATGGCGAGCAGGACGCCGATCCCGCCACCTCCGAGGGCATCTTCATCTACGACAACAACTTTGGCGTGGATGTGGCCGTCGGTGACACCGTGCGCGTAGCCGGTACGGTCGCCGAATACCAGGAGCAAACCCAGCTCACCTCCATCACATCGGTGACCGTTTGCCCCAGCAGCCCGGCGACGGCCAGCCCTGTGGACGTCACTCTGCCGTTCTCCGAAACGGTGTATCCCGAGCGCTTCGAGGGCATGACGGTCACCATGCCGCAGACCATGACCGTCAGCGAGAACTACAATCTCGGCCGCGGCGGCATTCTGACCCTGTCCAACGGCCGCTTGCAGCAGCCAACTAACGTCGTACCGCCGGGTGCGCCGGCCAACGACTTGCAGGCCGCCAACAACCTCAACCAGATCACGCTGGACGATGGCAACCTGGCCCAGAACCCCGATCCCATCATCTACCCGCCGCCGGAACTGACCGCGCTTAACACAGTGCGCAGCGGCGACGAAGTGACCAACATCCTGGGCGTGATGACCCAGGGCACGCCTGGCTGGTCCAGCGCCGGCATCCTCTACCGTGTCTATCCATACGAGATGCCGACCTTTACCTTTGCTAACCCGCGGCCTGCCGCGCCCGATCCGGTGCGCGCCGGCGTCTCGCTGCGCGTCAGCTCGTTCAACGTGCTGAACTACTTCCTGACCCTGGCTGAAAACGGCCCAATCTGTGGGCCGGACCAGAACGAGGATTGCCGCGGCGCGTGGAATGCGTCCGAGTTCACTCGCCAGCGCGACAAACTGCTGCAGGCGCTGTATATTCTGGACGCTGACGTGCTGGGCCTGATGGAGCTGGAGAACACACCGGGCGTCGAGCCATTGGCGGACTTGGTCGATGGGTTGAATGCCCTGACCGCTCCTGGCACGTACGACTACATCGATGCCGGCACCTTCAACCCCGGCGATGTCATCAAGGTTGGCATCATCTACAAGCCGGGCGTGGTTCAGCCGGTGGGCGACTTCGCCATCCTGAACAGCCTGGTCGATCCCAACTTCAACACAAATCTCAACCGTCCGGCGCTCGCGCAGACCTTCGATGAGGTTTCCAACCACGGGCGTTTCACCGTCGTGGTCAACCACCTCAAGTCGAAGGGTTGCACCAACGCAACTGGGCTGGATGAGGACCAGGGCGACGGTCAGGGATGCTACAACTTCACCCGCACCCAGGCTGCCAACGCTGAGTTGAGCTGGATCGCCACCGACCCAACCAACAGCGGCGATCCCGACTTCATCATCATGGGCGACCTGAACGCCTACGCCATGGAAGACCCCATCGATGCGCTGGAGACGGCGGGCTACACCAACCTGGAAACTGCTTACCAGGGACCAGATGCTTACTCCTACGTCTACTTCGCCCAGGCGGGTTCGCTGGACCACAGCATGGCCAGCCCCAGCATGGTCTCGCAGGTCAACGGCGCCACCACCTGGCACATCAACGCCGACGAGCCCAGCGTGCTGGATTACAACGAGGAGTTCAAGTCGGCCAACCAGTTGGTCATCCTCTACAATCCGGATCAGTACCGCACCTCGGACCACGATCCGCTGCTGATTGGTCTCAATCTCGAACCCAGCGAAGCGGACCTGTTCGTCAGCAAGATCGCCAACCCCGATCCGGTGATGTTGGGTGAGACGCTGTACTACACCATCACTACCCAGAATGTCAGCACCCCAACCGTGGCCACTGACGTTGTGATCAC
>JACKBK010000058.1 GCA_020634555.1 Caldilineae bacterium | reverse complement strand
GAGGAAGCATCTCTCACCGCGTTAGGCTGGTTGTTACGTAGAACCGGCGACTTCCGAAGTCTAAGGCTGAACAGTTACAGCTTCACTATATAAGGAGAGACGGACCCATGAGACGTATGAGACGAATGGTACCATTGCTGGCGATTCTGGGCGCGCTGCTGCTGGCGGGCCTGCCCGCGTCCTCGAACTCTTTGCCGGCCGCTGAAGCGCAGGACAAGCGTGTCGAGCTGACGGTCTACAACCAGGACATGGCGCTGGTCAGCGAGACGCGCCCGGTGGCGCTGGAGAGCGGCCTCAACGAGGTGGTCTACACCGATGTGGCGGCGCAGATCGATCCCACCAGCGTTTCGTTCAAGTCGCTGACCGACCCCACCGGCACAACCGTGCTGGAGCAGAACTTCGAGTACGACATCGTCGACTCGTTCAAGCTGATGCAGAAGTACATCGACCAGGAGATCGTGGTGGAAACCCAGGACTCGCAGGTCTACACGGGAACGCTGCTCAACGCGGCGGACAACATCATCCTGCAAGGGGCCGATGGCTCGGTGGTGATGTTGAGCCGCGACCAGATTCGCAACGTCAACTTCCCGGCGCTACCCGACGGCCTGCGCACCCGCCCCAGCCTGGTCTGGCTGATCGACGCCGAGCAGGCTGGCGACCATGAGACGCAGGTCGCCTATATCACCAACGGCATCGGCTGGAGCGCCGACTACGTGATGCTGCTCAACGAGGACAGCACCGCCTTCGACCTCAACGGCTGGGTGACGCTGGACAACCGCAGCGGTGCGGCTTACACCGACGCCACGCTGAAGCTGGTAGCCGGCGACGTCAACGTCGCGCAGCAGCCGGAGTTGACACGTTACGACGCGATGGCCATGGAGGTCCCCCCCGCACCGGCACCGGCGGTACAACAGCGGGAGTTCTTCGAGTACCATCTCTATCAGGTAGAGCGGCCGGTAACGGTCAAGAACAACCAGACCAAACAGATCGAGTTCGTCACCGGCGCCGACGTCCCCGTGACCAAAACCTACGTCTACAACGGCGCGGCGGGCTACGGCTTCTACGGCTCCCCCATCCAGGATCAGGGCTACGGCGCTGATACCGGCAACACCGACGTCTCGGTGATGCTGGAGTTCCGCACCGACGCCGACAGCAACCTGGAGACGCAACTGCCGGCCGGCCGGATTCGCATGTACCAGGAGGATGTGGACGGCAGCCCGCTGCTGGTGGGCGAGGACCGTATCGACCACACGCCCAAGGACGAGACGGTGCGCCTGACCGTGGGCAACGCCTTCGACATCGTGGGCGAGCGTGTGCAGACCGACTACAGGCAGTTGGGTGACAGCGGCGCCGAGGAGACCTTCCGCATCACCCTGCGCAACCACAAGGATGTGGACGTGGACGTGCGGGTCGTGGAAAACCTCTACCGCTCGTCGGACTGGACCATCACCGACCAGACCATCGACGGCACAGCAGCCGAGTACGAGAAGCTCGACTCCAACACCGTCCAGTGGACCGTCCCGGTTCCCGCCAATGGTGAGACTGAGCTGGTGTATACCGTGCAGTACCTCTGGAAGTGAGCCAGGTCGAGGGCTCCATGCTGGACCCGCAGCGAAACAGAGCCTGATCAATCCTGAATCAATGAGGGCGCACCGGCCGGTGCGCCCTCATTGATTCTCTCGAATCGCTGCAAACTCGTTGTCCGAAATGATGTATACATCACACAGTCTTACGACTATCGCCAGTTTGGTTTACTCGGCGACGTAGACAACTCGTGTGCAGTAGATGTCATGGATCTCATACCCATTGCCAGCGAATGGAGCACCACTGATTTCAATCCGGACCACGATCTCAACGGTGACAACCAGATCACCGTGGCAGATGTCATGCTGGCAGCCGGGAACTGGGAGGCGAGCTGTTGGGATTGATTCGCATTTGAGAATGCGAACTCAGCGACGAACGGCTTCAGGCGTCACCGGTGCCAGCGTTAGAACCTGCAGACGATTTGGAAAATCGTCCTACGGCAACGAACGCCTTAGTGCATGGCTATAGCACAATTTTCCAAATTGTCTTGCCCTTCACCATCCTACTTCCTCATAAAACAACAGCGCCGGCCTTGGAAGGCCGGCGCTGTGTGATGAGTGAGAGCGTGCCCGATTACGGCCGGCCGAAGGCCCGGCGGGTGCCCGGCAGCATGATGTAGATCAAGATCAGCACGTCGATGACGAACTTCGCAGTCACCACGGTGGGAACATAGCCGGCGCCCAGCATGGACACCAGGGCCAGGATGATGTCGAAGATCGAGATGACGGCGACAAAGATCCAGCCTGCCTCGTTGAGCGACCACAACATCTGGAAAACCCAGATATAGATGTACGCAAGCAAGCCATACAGCAAGGCATACCAGAGATTGAACGTGCGCACATTCGGGCCTGGCCCAAGCCAGGGGAAGAAGCCCAGCCACTGCAGCGCGACGACGGCAGCCAACACGCCGGCGAGAGCGGCCAATATTGCGATGATAGTTACACCAATCGGTCGTTTCACGGTACTGCTCCTTTCCAATTATGGAATGATTGATTTGTTGCGGTTAAAACCAACCGCTACCAGCACGAAGAACTTAGTAACGTACTGAACGATTTGCCGTTTCATCGGGACGATCTTTCATCACGGCTATCATATCACAGTTGTGAAAAAAATGCACCTCGCGCAAGGCTGTAAAAAAGTACCATTTCATCGCACGAGGACCAGACAACTCAGCGCTTTTTATCTGCGGTCGCTGCTGTTTCGCCAGCGCAAAACAGCCCTACTCGCTCTTGCGTGTTTTGACCGACTCGGATAGAATATCCCCCATTGCCCGACGACTCCCACTCCCGTCCTTTGTGAGGTATTTTGTTGACAAGTCACACTATCGTTGTCCTGACCGGCGATCAAACCGGCCAGGAATTGCTGGTCGAAGCGCTACGAGTCCTTGATCCGAGCGTCACCGGTCTGGACTTGCAGTTCAAGCCCTTCGATCTGAGCCTGGATAGCCGGCGCGCGACGCAGAACACCGTCGTTTACGACGCGGCTGCGGCCATTCGGAAACACCGGTTGAGCCTGAAGGCCGCTACGATCACCCCTGAGATCAAGGGCGATGTGGGCAGCCCCAACGCGATCCTGCGCGAGCAGATGGGAGCACAGGTGATCCTGCGCACCGGCCGGCGGATTCCGCGCGTGCGTCCCATCGGCGGCGTGCATTCGCCCATCAGCGTGGTGCGCATGGCTGTCGGTGATGCATACGGCGCGGCGGAATGGCGGGAGGGCGAGCCGGGCTCGTTGGACGAAACCGCCTCACGCACCGAACTGATCAGCCGGCGCGTCTGCCGCGCGGTGGTGGAATACGCCTTCCAGCACGCCCGCCGCACAGGCGCGCGTGTCTTCGGCGGCCCCAAGTACACGGTCAGCCCGGTCTACGAGGGAATGTTCAAGGAAGAAATGGACGCAGCCGCAGCCCGCTATCCTGATGTGCCCTACAAGCCGCAACTGATCGACGCCACCTTTGCGCTGCTGCTGGCCACTTCCGGCAACCCGCTGGTGATCCCGGCGCTGAACCGGGACGGCGACCTGCTGTCCGACATGGTCTTGCAGATGTTTGGTTCCATCGCCGGTTCCGAGTCGCTGGTCATCGCCATGGACGAGGAGGGCAAGGTACAGGCGGTTATGGCAGAAGCGCCCCACGGCACCGCGCCCAACCTGGAAGGCAAAAACGTCGCCAACCCCATGGCCATGATCCTGGCCGGCGCCAGCCTGCTGTCACACATCGAAAGCAACGATGCGCGGCTGGCCAGCCGCGCCATCTACGAATCGACGCTGGAAGCGGTCTATGACGGGTTCGCCACAGCGGATCTGGGCGGCCCAACGCGCACCGACGAGTTCACCGGCGAGGTGATCCGCCGGGTGCGCACCAAGATCGAGATCTGGTCATCGCTCACATGAGCAGCCCCCAGCGCTCCCACGCAATCGCGCGCGACTTATCCCGAATGCGTCACGCAACACGCAATCGCCAGCTCAACCTCGTGCTGATGATAGTTCTCCTGAGCGCTGCTGCGCTGAACGCCGCAGTTCCCCTGGCATACGCCCAAACCACCGGACAGATCCAGACCTTTACCGGCGAGATAGACGACAGCACGCGCGGGCAGTGGTACTTGCTCAGCGACCTGAAGCAGGGACAGGTACTGGCCGTGCGCGCCCAGGGCAAGTCGGGCAACCTGGACCCACTAGTGGCCATTGTCGATGGCGCCGTGGACCCGGCAACCATTGCGCCTGCCTTCAACGCCGACGTGCAGAAGGCGATCGATGCGGGCCAGGATCCGCTAGCCGTCATCCCCCAGTTTGCCAACAGCTACTTCCTGGCCTGGGACGACGACTCCGGCGGTGGGCTTGACGCCGCAGCGCAGCTTGCCATCCCTGCCGACGGCGACTACCACGTGCTGGTGACGCGCTCGCCTCTGGAAAATACGTTCGGCAGGTTCCAGGCAACCCTTGGCCTGGACGCCCCGGAGGTCTTAACCGATTCGGTGCGCGCCAAAGGCGATCCCTTTGCCACCGAAATTGCAGTCAAAGCAGCCGCGCAGGCAGTAGAAGAGCAGCACATCACGCTTACCAGCGAACGTCCGACCGAGGAGCTTGACTTAACAACGTTGAATGAGGGCGACACCCTGCAGGTGTTTGTCGAATCAACGACGCCTGGACGAATTCCAGAGGTTCAGTTGATGGCTTTTGGCTCGAAGGCGGTGCGCGGCGGCGATTACAGCGAGGACCGCAACCAGGCCAGCTTCGAGTACAGCTTTCCCACCGGCGGCGAAAACTACACCCTCCAGGTGTCGGCCTGCTGCCAGGATGGTACGGACTGGAGCGCGGATGTGCGTCTCCTGGTCGGCCGCAATTCGCCTGAGGTGATGACCGGCCAGGCTGAACCGGCGGGCCTGCCCATGATCCGCCAACCGATACCCGTCAAAGTCGGCGTCAAGCTGCAACAAATCACCGACGTTGACCAGAAAGCCGAGAACTACGGGGCCGTCTATAGCCTGCGCCTGGCTTGGCAGGACCCGCAACTGGCGTTTCGTCCCGACGAATGCCAGTGCGAATACAAGGTCTTCTACAACGATGATTTTGCCAAATACGCCAGCCAGCAGGACATCGACTGGCCCAGTTTTGTGCTCGACAATCAGCAGAACAACCGCTGGGTGCAAAACAAGGGAGTGATAGTCAACCCGGATGGATCGGCGCGTTACTTCGAACGCTTCACCACCTCCCTGCAGGCACCCGACTTTCACTTTCGCACCTTCCCTTTCGACGAGCAGCAGTTCTACATTCGCGTCGACTCGATATTTCCGGTTGAGAACTTTACCTTTGAGGTCGATGATGAGTTCAACGAGATCGGAACCTCGTTAGGTGAAGAGGAGTGGTACATCACCGACTCGCAATCCACTGTAACCACAGGCATGTTCAGCACCGAAAGCGAGACGCCGCGCTTCGAGTTTCGCTTCTGGGCCAAACGCCATCTGACCTTTTACATCTTCCGTATTTTGGTTCCTCTAGGGCTGATCATCGCCGTTTCCTGGATTACGTTCTTCCTGCAGGACTTCGGCAAACGGGTCGATGTCACCAGCGCCAACCTGCTGCTGTTTTTTGCCTACAACTTTACCATTGCCAACGACCTGCCACGGCTGGGCTACATGACCTATCTCGACGCCTTGCTGGTTGGCACTTTCATTATCAGCGTCTTGACGCTGGCGTATAATGTGTACCTGAAGCGCCAGGAATCCAAGGGAAGAGACTCGCGCGCCAGGCGGATCGACCGCTACATGATCTGGCTCTACCCCCTGGGGTTCCTCCTCGCTTTTGGCATCGTAACCTGGATATTCTTTGTCAAGGTGTGACGAAACTATGAAAAACCCTGCTTGACCGTCACGACGGCTACTTTGTTGAACGAAGCGAATCTGCAAGGTTGCGCACAACACCAAGGTAGGCTATAATCGCCTCACTTTTTTTGGGATCGCCCATCCCGCCGCCGCTCGTTTTACCTACGACTTCACCAACGTCAATATATTCGCGCCGATCAGGTCATGTTGTGCCCCCTGGATGAGCTGACCGTCGGCACATTCTTCTTCAGCATCCAGATGCTGAAGTACACGGTGTACCTCAAGCACAGGGATCCAAAGGAACGAATGCCCGAGCAAGCCAGAGTGACCGCTGCATGATCTGGCTTCACCCCTTGGGATTCCGGCTTGCTTTTGGCGATGTAACCTGAATCTTTTTGGAGAAGTGTGAGGAATTTATGAACAGACCAATTCAGCTTCGCTATGTCGTCGGTGCGATTGCCATTCTGGTCGCACTGGTCATCGCCGTTGCGCCCGGCCCCGATCTGAGCAAGGCGCCTGTTGGAGACCCTGACGGTGGAAACCTGCTCTACATGCCGGAGCCTGGTGAGGATGCCAGCACTGAGAGCGAAAACCTGCTGGCCATGGGCGATTTCTTCTACCACCGCGTCAGCTACCCCACCGGCCAATTCGACGGCCGCTGGTATCTCGACGCTCAGCAAGAGGACGAGCAGGTCGAGCGTGCCGTGCCCGCCGGTGTTGTCACCTACAACCGCGAGGCAAACCAGTCGCCGCTGAGCCTTGACCCCAACTCGTTCACCTCGCTGGGACCAAAACCGCTGCAGAGCAACGGCTGCATCAACTGCTACTCCTACGGTCTCGTGTCAGGCCGGACCAACGTGATGCGCGTCGACCCGGTTGACACCAACGTTGCCTATCTGGGCAGCGACGGCGGCGGTGTCTGGAAGACCACCAACTGCTGTTCAGCCGCTACTACCTGGGAACCGGTCACCGACGATCCGCTGCTGTCCACCATCGCCATCGGCGATATCACAATCGATCCCACCAACCACAACGTGGTCTACGCCGGCACCGGCGACCTGCGCTTCGGCTCCTATTCCTTCGGCGCAGCCGGCGTGTTGAAGAGCAGCGACCAGGGCGCCACCTGGGAAGTGCTGGGCGCCGATGTGTTCAACGGCTTCTACCAGCAGCCGGCCGGCGAGTTCCCCCAGTACCAGGCCATCGGCAAGATCCAGGTGGATCCCAACAACGGCAACAACGTAGCCGTTGGTACAAAGACCGGCATGTTCTTCTCATATGATGCTGGCGAAAACTGGGACGGGCCGTGCCTGACCAACAGCTTCACCACCCAGCGCCAGGACATCACCGGCCTGCTGGCCCGTGACGACGGCGCCACCAGCCGGCTCTATGCCTTCGTCGGCGCTCGCGGCACCAACACCCCGGTCCAGGCGAACCTGAACGAGAACGGCGCTAACGGCGCCTACAGCACCACCTGGCCCACCAGCGGCTGCCCGGTTAGCTGGGACCTGCTCAGCCGGCCCGACAACGGCTGGCCTGCCGGCACCGGCAGCGGCATCCCCGTAGCCGATCCCGGCGGCAACACCCTGGGCCGCATGGATGTGGCCATGGCGCCCAGCAATTCTGACGTCATCTACGTTCAGGTGCAGGCTGTTTTGGGCAACACCCACGGCCAGATGGGCGTCTGGCGGACCACCGACGGCGGCACCACATGGGAGCAACGCTCCGGCCCCGCTGGCTTGACCGGCTGCTTTGGCGACTACGGCCAGAACTGGTACGACCAGGGACTGGCGGTCGATCCCAACAACTCCGACGTGGTCTACATGTCCACCGTTGACATCTTCCGCTCCACCAACGGCGGCACCACCTTCACCGACCTGACCTGCGGCTATGCCGGCGGCAACACCGTCCACGTGGACCACCACGCACTGGCCTATGTGCCCGGCTCCTCCTCGACCCTGATCGCCGGCAGCGACGGCGGCGCCTACGTGACCCTCAACGCCGACGCAGGCAGCCCCACCTTCACGCAGATCAACAACAGCCTGAGCACGCTGGAGTTCTACTCCGGCGACATCACCGGCGACTTCGCCAACGCTGCCCAGCCTGGCATCAACGGCGGCATGCAGGACAACGGATCGGCGGTCTACGTCTGGAACGCCGGCAACCCCGCCGAAGCCGTCTGGCAGGTCCGCCGCGGCGGCGACGGCATGTTCGCCCGCATCGAGCCGGTGCTCAACCAACGCTACTACCAGGAGAGCCAGAACGGCAACCTGGGGGTCAGCACCACCGGCGCCTACGGCAACCAGATCGGCATCACCGGCGGCTGGACCGCCGACCGCCGCGGCTTCATCTTCCCCTACGAGATCCAGAAGAACGGCTGCCCACCCACCGGCTGCACCCACATGATCGCCGGCTCCTACCGCGTCTGGGAGTCGATCACCGGACTGGGAAGCTGGCTGGCCAACAGCCCCGATCTGACCAAGAACACCCTGGCCGACCGCTCGATCATCAACCAGCTCAACTACGCCTGGAGCGATGTCTCGCGCGCCATCGTCGGCACCAACGACGGCAACGTGCAGATGGGCTTCGACCTCGGCCAGGGCGTTGCCAACAGCGCCACCTGGGTTGATGTCACCGGCGGCAACACGGTCTTGCCCAACCGCCCGATCCTCGACGTCTACCAGGACACCGCCAACCCGCTGATCGGCTACGCCGCGGTCGGCGGCTTCGACCAGAACACGCCTGGCACACCAGGTCACGTCTTCCAGGTCACCTGCACCGCCGACTGCGCCAGCTTCACCTGGGCTGACAAGTCGGGCAACCTGCCCAACCTGCCGGTCGACTCGATCATGGTCAACCCCAACTACCCGCAACAGGTGTTTGCCGGAACCGACTGGGGCCTCTACTACACCAACGACATCACCCAGGCCACGCCTGAGTGGTATCGCTTCCAGGCCGGCCTGCCCAACGTGATGATCTGGGACATGACGGTGGACGGCGGCGCAACCACCCTGGCAGTCTGGACCCGCAGCCGCGGCGCTTACGTCTGGCCCCTCCCCAGTTCGCCGATTCCGACAGCTGTCACAGTCAGCGAAATGGACGCCACAAGCCAGAGCTTCAACGCGCTGCCGTACCTGCTGCTGGCAATGGCAGCCCTGATCGCCGGCGCGATGCTGGTGCAGCGCAGAAGATCGCGCACTGCCTTGACAGTTAGCGTGTCTGAGCGGACTATCGACTAGTTCTCATGAAACGATAGCACAAGGCAGCGTCGGTTCAGTGACAGTTGCTGAACGATCTGGCGCTTGTCTGTACGACCAGAAAACACCCCTGGCCAAATGGCCGGGGGTGTTTTGCGTGGCGTGGAAGGTGACAGTCACTTTCGGAAAGTGACTGTCACCTGGCGCGACGAGTCAAGATCATCGAAGCTTGGGATCACGAAGTTGCGAAGGTTCGCGAACACGCGAAGGGTTTTGCGTGTTGATGAACGACATCGGTCCTTCGCGGTCTTCGAGCTTCGCGGCTTTCGTGCCTCTTTGCGACTTCGTGATCCCGCGTTTTCGGTGCAGCCAGATGGCACGCTCGGGGCAATTCCGAGCACCCTGGAGCAGAACGGTTCAGTACGATTAATTCTCCCACTCGTGTATCAGAACATAGGGGTGTTATCGCGCTTTGCGTCATCCTCTGCCGCTTGTTTGACAGAACGCCAAAGCTCCTCCACGTCCGGTCCCAATACCTTGGCCTGCGCATCCAAGTATGCCTCGTCGAACGTCTCGGCCAAAGTTGGGTCGGCTTCCAGATAGCGAAAGACGAGCATATCATAGATGTCACTTTCGTGCTTGCGCGACCGGCCCTCTTTCCACGCCAGTAACTTGCCGTAGATTACATCGTCCGGCCGCGCGCACCATGCCGCAAACGGAGCCTCCCCGGGCCATTGAATCTCATAGCGAATGCGGCGGCTAAAGGCCGGCCAATAGCGAAAATCCCTGGCTAATGGGCTGATATCTGCCTTCTCACCGCGTTTGCCATCGATAATGTTGAATGGGATTCCCAACCGAATTGAATTGCGCATTTGTTCAGGATCGGCGTAGTAGCGCGGCGGTGGGTATATTTCAGCCAACGCCTGAATGTGCTCGTCCTGCAGATCAACAATGATGTCGATGTCGAATGTCGTACGGAGGATGCCGTACATGGTCGCGGCGAATCCCCCGATGACCATATACGACGCCCCGATCCGCTCCAGCGAATGGACGATATCAAGAAACAGTGTGAGATCTGGCTTGCCTTCGTTCGGCACGCTCCATCTCCTCTAACACCTTCAAGTTGATCTCTTCAAGCGACATGCTTGGGTACTGTCGCTGCAAGCGGGCACGATGAACGGCAAAGACCCATTCACGGGCAGCGAGCATGGCCTGCAGGCGCTCACCCGGTGAAAGCCGGCCGCGGATGCGCATGAAGTTGTGGTCAACGGGATCGAAGCGATATTTAGGTATGTCGTCCATGGCAACGTGAGCGTTTGGCAACACTAGTGTTGTGGCAACATCTGCCATATTACCTCATTCCTGGCGAGGTGTCCAGCTGCCCGGCTGCCCACGACTTATCTTTCCGTGAATCTCCGCGCATACGACGCGCACCGTGATACCCCCTCCGCATTCGCTGTCGCAATTCGCTGTGTTATTCACGAATTCTCCCGCATATGACGCGCATCATGTTAAGCAGTGCACAAACGTGGTATGCTTGCTCTGTGGATCACGAAACCAGTCCATAGCAAACAACTAGCAACGCTCAGTACTTACCAACGGCTGCCGGCTCGAACACTCTCCGGCGGCCAGGAAATCTGACGACGGGAGCGATCATGAGCAAACGACCATTCGTAACAATTGACGGCAACGAGGCTGCCGCCTATGTCGCCCACAAGGTAAACGAGGTAATCGCGATCTACCCGATTACCCCCTCCAGCCCCATGGGCGAGTGGGCCGACCAATGGACAGCCGAGGACAAGACAAACATCTGGGGCACGGTGCCGCTGGTGGTGGAGATGCAATCGGAGGGCGGCGCAGCAGGCGCGGTCCACGGCGCGCTGCAAACCGGCTCGCTGACAACCACGTTCACAGCATCGCAGGGCCTGCTGCTGATGGTGCCTAACATGTTCAAGATCGCCGGTGAGTTGACGCCTACGGTCTTCCACGTCGCGGCCCGCAGCGTGGCGGCTCAGGCGCTCTCGATCTTCGGCGACCACTCGGACGTGATGGCGACCCGCCAGACCGGCTGGGGCATGCTGTGCAGCAACTCGGTCCAGGAGGTCATGGACTTCGCCCTGATCGCCCAGGCCGCCACGCTGGAGGCCCGGGTGCCCTTCATCCACTTCTTCGACGGCTTCCGCACCAGCCACGAAGTAGCCAAGATCGAGCAACTGACCGACGACGACATCCGCTCGATGATCGATGACGACCTGGTGATCGCACACCGGGCACGCGGGCTGTCGCCGGATACTCCATTCATCCGCGGTACGGCCCAGAACCCGGACGTCTTCTTCCAGGCGCGCGAGACGGTCAACATCTTCTACGACCGCACGCCGGCCATCGTGCAGAAAGCCATGGACAAGTTCGCTTCGCTGACAGGCCGCGAGTACAACCTGTTCGACTACGTCGGTGCTCCCGACGCCGAACGGGTGATCATCATGATGGGATCCGGCGCAGAAACGGCCCACCAGACCGTGGAACACCTGGCGGAGCAGGGCGAGAAAGTCGGGCTGGTCAAAGTCCGTCTGTACCGGCCCTTCGACGCTGCGGCCTTTATAAACGCGCTGCCTGACACCGTCACCAAGGTAGCGGTGCTGGACCGCACCAAGGAACCTGGTGGCTCCGGCGAACCACTGTATCTCGACTGCGTGACCGCCATGGTAGAGAACGGCCGCAGCGGTCTGAAGATGGTCGGTGGACGTTATGGCCTCTCCAGCAAGGAGTTCACACCCGGCATGGTCAAGGGCATCTTCGATGAGCTGGCCAAGCCGCAGCCCAAGAACCATTTCACAGTCGGCATCAACGACGACGTGACCTTCACCAGCATCGACTATGATCCGGGCTTCAGCATCGAGTCGCCCAAGGTCGTGCGGGCGCTCTTCTACGGGTTGGGCGCCGACGGCACGGTAGGCGCCAACAAGAACAGCATCAAGATCATCGGTGAAGACACGCCTAACTACGCCCAGGGCCACTTCGTCTACGACTCCAAGAAGTCGGGCGCGACCACTGTGTCACACCTGCGTTTCGGCCCCACTGAGATCCGCCAGCCGTATCTGATCACCTCGGCCAATTTCATCGCGGTACACCAGACGATCTTCCTGGAACGCTATGATGTGTTGGCCCAGGCTGCTCCGGGATCGGTATTCCTGCTCAACACCTACGTCAACAAGGACGAGGTCTGGGACAGCCTGCCCCGGGTCTATCAGGAACACATGATCCGCAAGCAGATGAAGTTCTATGTCATCGACGCTTACGACGTGGCCGACAAGACCAACATGGGCGGGCGCATCAACACCATCATGCAGACCTGCTTCTTTGCCATCTCTGGTGTGCTACCAGAGGAAGAGGCTATCGCCGCTATCAAGGAGGCGATCAAGAAGACCTATGGCAAGCGCGGCGAGAAGGTGGTGCAGCAGAACTATGAGGCAGTCGATCAAACCCTGGCCCATCTACACCGTGTTCCGGTGCCGGAGACAGTAACAAGCACGCTGGAGCTGCCTTCAATGGTCCCGGCCAACGCGCCCGAGTTCGTGCAACGCGTGACCGGCGAGATCATGGCCGGCCGCGGCGATGATTTGCCGGTCTCCCTCCTGCCCGTCGACGGCACCTATCCGACCGCGACGACGCAGTGGGAGAAGCGCAACATCGCGCTGGAGGTGCCAATCTGGGACCCGGACATCTGCATCCAGTGTGGCAAATGCGCGCTGGTCTGCCCGCACGCCACGATCCGCATCAAGGTCTATCCAGAGGAAGAGCTGGCCGGCGCACCCGAGTCCTTCCAGTCGACGCCGTACAAGGGTAAGGAATACCCCGGCTGGATGTACACCATCCAGGTGGCGGCGGAGGACTGCACCGGTTGTGGAGCCTGTGTCCACGTCTGCCCGGCCAAGAACAGACGCGAGCCACGCTTCAAGGCCATCAACATGGAGCCGCAGCCGCCGATCCGCGAGCGGGAGCGAGCGAACTACGACTTCTTCCTCAGCATCCCAGAGATCGACCGGCGCAACGTCAACCCTCGCCAGGTCAAGACCAACCAGCTCCTGCAGCCGCTGTTCGAGTTCTCCGGCGCTTGCTCCGGTTGTGGTGAGACGCCATACATCAAGCTGATCACCCAGCTTTTCGGCGACCGCACCATTGTCGCCAACGCCACCGGCTGCTCATCGATCTACGGCGGAAACCTGCCAACCACGCCCTACGCGGTCAACGCTGACGGGCGCGGCCCAGCGTGGTC
>JACKBK010000057.1 GCA_020634555.1 Caldilineae bacterium | reverse complement strand
CCGGCGGACATCCCGTGGCTGTCACTGGACACGACTGCCGGCTCCAACGGCGGCGGCACCAACACCGACGTGACCGTGACCTTCGACTCGACGGGCTACGGCGCAGGCACGTACACGGGCAACCTGTGCGTGGACAGCAACGACCCCGATCCCGGCCCCGGCAACGGCACCGATCTGGTGATCGTGCCTGTGACCATGACCGTGGAAACGGGCGGCGACCCCAACATCTTCGTCAATCCGCTGAGCATGGACAGCACCCAGGCCACCAACACCATGGTGGACCAGACGCTGACCATCAGCAACACCGGCGGCGGCACGCTGGACTGGATGATCGACGAGGAGAACACACCGGCGCCGCTGGAGATGCCGGCCTTCGTGGCAGGCAGCCATGCAGCATCGGCCGGCCTGGCGCCGAACCCGGCGCCGGCGAGCATGCCGCTGGCGAAGCCGTCGATCCTGGGCAGCAACGCCTACAGTTGGAACTCGCAGAATGGGCCGTACTACACGGTGTTCGACATCGATGTGCCCGGCACATTGCCGAACATCGCAGCCTTCCCGGCCGGCGGCAACTTCGTGGGTGCGGGCGAGTACTACAACGGCATGGTGTACATGATGGATGGTTCCAACACCATGTACGAGGTGAACCCGGCGACGGGCGTCATCAACAACCAGTACGCCGTGACTGCGCCTCCGAATGGCGAGACCTACAGCGGCATGGCGGTGGACCCGACGACGGGCGCTGTCTATGCCAGCAGCACCAGCGTATCGACCTCGTCGCTGTTCAGCATCGTCCCGGCAACGGGCGTGGCGACCCTGATCGGGGCCATCAGCAACTCGCCGGGCAACATCGCCATCTCGTTCGACGGCAACGGCGACCTGTACGGCTACGACATCGTGACCGATACGATGATGGCCATCGACAAGAGCAACGGCAACACCACCGATCTGGGACCGCTGCCCTTCGATGCGAACTTCGGCCAGGGCATGGGCTATGACCCGGCGACGGACACCGTCTATCTGGCGGCGTTCAACAACGGGACGTTCCTGGCAGAGCTGTACACCTACGACACCGGCGCCAACACCTATGCCTACATGGGCGTGTTGGGTGGCACAGTGCCGGGCGGCCTGAACCAGCTGAGCTGGCTGGGCTTCGACGGTGGCAGCGCCCCCGGACCGTGCGATGTGCCGTCGGACATCCCGTGGCTGTCGCTGAGCCCGGCCAACGGTTCCAACGGCGGCGGCACCGCCACCGATGTGACCGTGACCTTCGACTCGACCGGCTACGGTCCTGGCACGTACACGGGCAACCTGTGCGTGGGCAGCAACGATCCTGACGCCGGTCCCGGCAACGAGACCAACCTGGTGATCGTGCCGGTGAGCATGACAGTGGAGGACACGACAATCCTGCGTGTCTGCAGCACGCCGAACGTGCCGATCCCGGACCAGGGTTCGGTGTCGGACACGATCAACATCCCCAACAACCTCAACATCACCGATGTCAACGTGTACATCAACGCGCTGCACACGTGGGTAGGTGACCTGAGCTTCGTGCTGGATCATGCGGCGACGCCGACGACGATCATCGATCGCCCCGGTGTACCGGCGCTGGGCACGTTCGGTTGCTCGGGTGACAACTACAACGTGACGGTGGACGACGAGGGTCCTGACACACCGATCGAGGATCAGTGCAGCGCAGTGCCGCCGGCCATCAGCGGTGTTGCGCCGGGTGGCGATCCGCCCGGACCGGTGCTGCAAGCCTACGACGGCCAGGACGCCAACGGTCCGTGGGTGTTGACGGTGACCGACAACGCAGGCGGTGACACGGGCACGCTGGTAGAGTGGTGTCTGGAGTTCCCGCTGCCGCCGACGGCGGTGACGCTGAGCGATGTCAGCGCCAGCCCGGCCGCACCGCTGGCTGGCCTGCCGCTGGCGACCCTGCCGGCAGCCGCTGCTGCTGCGCTGGGTGCAGCCTTCGTCTGGCGCCGCAAGCGCGACCAGTAGTCCAATCAAGATGACAGTCACTCCGGGATGGTTCCCAACCACTTTCCGTAAGTGACTGTCACCTTCAAGAAACGCCCCGGCAGGTTGTGACCTGCCGGGGCGTTTGTCTATGTGCCATTCCTTCGCGTTTGAACTACACATCTAATCCACCCCGCTCTCAAACAAGCGCCTAGCGATGTTGACAATCCGTTGCGGTTTGTTGTAGGCTGTGGAAATCATGCAGATCCTTCTAGGCGCGTTGGCCGGATACGCCTGCGGGTGGGCCGTTTGGCGCATCTCACGGCAGTTTGTGCCGCTCGATGGAATCGCGGCAGGGACACAGGGGCATGCTCTGACACAGCTATCCAATGCCACCCATGATGCACCTCTGCTTGCGGCGCTGATACAACTTTCGATGGTCTGTTGGGGTGTTTATGCGGGATGGAAAGGGAGCGAACCTGCGGCCACACTGCTGATTATCGTGACCAGCGGTGCTCTACTGGCCATTACCGTGATTGACCAGAAGACTCATCGTATCCCCAGCATGCTGATTTTTGTTTTGCTGATCTGCGCGATACTGCAAGTCTTGCTGCTTTCACAACCTGAGCTACGCTCTGCCGTCCTGGGTCTGCTGGTCTGTGGCGGCATTTTCTTTGCGGTGGCGATCATCGGGCATGGAGCGATGGGCGTGGGCGACGTTAAGCTGGCCGCGGCCATCGGTGCGCTGCTTGGATTCCCCGCCGCACTGCATGGATTGTTTCTGGGGATCGTTTTTGGCGGCCTGGCTGCTGCGTTTTTGCTTCTCACCAGGCGCGCCGGCCGCAAAGATTCCTTTGCCTACGGGCCGTATCTGGCCGTCGGCGCATGGATCATGCTGGTGCAAGCCTGGGGACTGTGGCCTGTCTAATGGAAAATTGCTGAATGGTGAACCGGTGAGCGGTTTACGTTCAGAAAGCTCACCACCGGCGTGATGGAAGACCGCTGTTGGGGCGCAGGCAGCCACTTCCCGAACATGATCAGATAACGCGTCCTACTTTCCACTTCCTACCGTATTCCGCAGCTCGCCGCGCAGGCGTGTCCAACTGAGCGACGTGTCTGAGAGCAGTGTATCGGCGCGAAAGAAGCGGGCGGCGAGGCGAATGAAGAACCAGGCTGTAACGGCCAACAGAATCAGACCGGCCACCGGCTGCCAGGCGGGAACACTGGCCGAAGCCAGCCGCGTTATCATGGCCGTCGGCGCCGTCAGGGGGAAGAGGCTGAGGACGGTGGCCAACGTGCCGTTGGGATCGTTCAGAAAGATCGAGTTGAACCAGAGGGGAATGAGCAAAGGCAGGATGATGACAAAGGTAAACTGTGATCCTTCGCGCGCGCTGGGCGCCAGCGCGCCGATTGCCCCAAGCTCCGACGAGTAGACCAGATAACCAAACAGGAAGTAGAGCACCAGATAGACCCAAAAACCAGCCGGCAGAGTCACGCTGCCCAGGCCGGCCAGCAGGTCCGCGCCACGGTTGAGCAGCAACCGGCCGCCGCCCACCCAGATGGTCATCTGCAAGAGCGCCAGACAACCCAGTCCGACGACCTTACCGATCATCAACTCCTGTGGCTTCAAGCTGGTCAGCAGCACCTCAGCCGTGCGGTTCTCCTTTTCCTTGACCACGCTCTGCAACATGTAGCCGCTGCTCATTGTGATGGAGAAAAAGAGGATGAACATCAGCGCGAAGGAGACCCCAAATCCGGCAGCGCTGCTACGGTTGTCCACCTCGGCCGGCGCGATGACTGTTTCCTGGACAGCAGCCGTTGGCGCCAGCACCAGGTCCGCTCGTTGTTCATCCTTCAGCAGGTTGGCGGCCACGACCCAGCGCAGAAGATTCTCGTTCTGCTCCCCGGCCAGAGGCGACAGGCTGGGCGCGACGACCACCACTTCGCCGGTCTGCATAAAATCGGCAGGCAGGAGGTATATCTGGCTGATTTGGCCCGCGTGCAATGCCTGCTCGGCTGTCTCGCGGTCCGGAAATGCTTCAAGCAGGCTGGATAAATCGGCGGGTACCGTCGTGATGACGCCCGCCTGGTCCACGTAGCCAATTTGCTGCGGCGCCCCGGCCGGACCGGTCAACAGACTAACCGGGTCGTCGCCCACAAACCGATCGGTGAGCAGCTGCGGGATCAGCGAGAAAGCCAGAATCAGCAGCGGAAAGACGAACGTGGTGAACCAAAACGACCGCTTGCGCAGGGTCGTGGCAATCTCGTGGCGCAGAACCAGTGTGATGTTGTGCATGGTTGTATCACCCCGCCAGCTCGCGGCCACGCAGCGCGCGGCGCACCGTCTGCCAGCTCAGCCGCTGGCCGTAGCTCAACATGCCGATCCTGAACACGCGCGCCGCCACCCAGATAGCAACCACCGCACAGATCACCAGCCCGATCAGGCCAACGGCCATTTGCCAGGCCGGTACCGTCGTCACGCCCCAGCGCATGGCCACCGTCAGAAACGCTGTGGTGGGAAAAAGCGTCAGCGCAATCGCCAGCGGGCTGTCCGGCCGCGCCAGAATGATGGCGAACAGGAAGAAGGGCATGATAAAAAACAGGTTGACGATGCCGGCGATCTGCTGGCCCTGCTGCAGATCAGCAACCACGCCGCCCAGCGCTATCATGATGCCAGCCACCAGCGCGAAGGAGGGAACGAAATAGATCAACACCACGCCCATCAGCGACCAGGGAATCTGGACGCCCCGAAACAGGTCCGTAGCTGCCGCGGCAATAGTCAATGCCAGCACTGCCGCAGCGCCCCAGATCGCCAACTGCGTCATGGCAACGGCGAAAAGCCCGGCTGCCTTGCCGGTAATCAACTGCATGGGCGAGAGCGAGGTAGCCATGACCTCTACGGTGCGGTTTTCTTTTTCCGTCGTCATTGCCTGCAACAGATAGCCGGCGGATGACAGCACGGCAAACACATAGAACATCCCGGCAAACAGAGGAATCAGGAACGACAGAAAGTCGTCGCTGGCCAGCTCGCGGCCATCCTCCGCAGACTGCATCGTCACCGAAAGTCCGGCCTCCAGACGTTGGCGCACTTCGGGCGATTGGTCGGCCAGCAGCGCGCTGCGCACAAGCCGGTTGAAGGCCCGCCGCGCGTCGTCGGACGGCGCTTCGGTCAGATAGACCAGCCGCGGCGCTTCACCCGACAGATAGCCTGGCGGCAATACGTAGTAGCCCTGCACAGTGCCCGCATCCAGCGCGGCCCGGGCGCTCGTCTCATCGGCGAAAGCCTGCGTGCCGGCCGCGGGCTGGCTGGCAGCCAACAGTCCAGACTCATCGACGTAGCCCACAGGTTGCGAGTCGCCGCCGTCTGTGGCAACCAGCACGCTGAAGCCGATGATTGCGGCAAAAAGCAAGGGGAACCCCAGCGTCGCCAGAACGAAGGAGCGACGACGCACCGCCTTGAGATACTCGTGTTTGGCGACTTCCCAAGGTTTAACCATCGGGCGTCTCCCCCTGCACGACCATGACGAAGATGTCGTCCAACGATGCCTCGGCAACCTCGAAGCGTTCGATGTGAACGTCCTCACGGCTTGCCAGCGAACGCAATACCTCCTGCGGGCTGATGCCTGCTGCCAATGGCAGATGCCAGGCGCCGTTGCGCTGGTAGGCATCCAGCACGCCATCGACGCTGGTGAAGTCGCCCTCGCCCTCGATCAACACAGCGTTGCCGGCAAAGCGCCGCTTGATCTCGTCCACCGCCCCGTAGAGCACCGACCGCCCCTTGTCGATGAGAACGATGCGGTTGCACAGCGCCTCGACCTGGTACATCTGGTGGGTGGACATGATGATAGTGCGACCTGCCTGCCGCTGCTCCTCGATGATCTCCTTGACCAGACGGGTGTTGACGGGGTCGAGGCCAGAGAAGGGCTCGTCGATGATGATCAGATCCGGTTCGTGTACCAGGGTGGAGATAATCTGAGCCTTCTGTTGCATACCTTTACTCAGATCCTGAACGCGTTTCTGGCGATGGTCGTAGAGATCCAACCGCTGCAGCCAACCTGCCAGCCGGTCGCGGGCCTCG
Organism: Caldilineae bacterium; assembly: GCA_020634555.1. Lineage (GTDB taxonomy): Bacteria > Chloroflexota > Anaerolineae > JAAEKA01 > JAAEKA01 > JACKBK01. The sequence continues at coordinate 7,346 of JACKBK010000057.1, read as the reverse complement.
TCTTCGTCCATGCCTTTCAGCCTGGCAAAGTAAACCAGCGTCGACTCCAGTTTCTGGTCGCGGTACATTCCCCGTTCCTCGGGCATGTAGCCGATGCGGTTCTTCTTCTCCTCTTCCATGGGACCGCCGAACACAGCAACTTTGCCGGCGTCCGGTCGAAAAATATCCAACATCAGTCGGATGGTGGTGGTTTTGCCGGCGCCATTCGGTCCAAGCATTCCGAAGATCTCGCCGGGATAGACATCGAACGACACATCGTCCACAGCGCGCACAGCCCCAAAGGACTTGCGCACCCCAGTGATCTGTACGGTAGGCGTTGAGGATTGAGTAGTCATCTATGGCAACTTTGTCATAACGATTCAAGCAACTTAGGAATGAGCGACGCGGCCGGCTATCTTGCAGGCTGGCTTGTGAGCCAGTATACTTGTTTTCACGGGAAGTTGGAAACCGACGGCGCTCTGCTCGTGATCCTCCATGCAATGGCAATTTAACCCCTACGCGCTTCCACTCTTTGTCAGCGCCAGCCTGGCCGTTGTGCTGGCCGTTCTGGCGTGGCGGCGACGCCCGACGCCCGGCGCGAACACCATGGCTGTGCTCATGGTCGCGATGGTGCTATGGTGCGTCACCTACGCGCTGGAACTGTTGAGCGCCAACATTGCTGGCAAGCAGTTCTGGATCAAGGGCGAGTACATCGCCTTCGTCAGCATTCCAGTGCTCTGGGTCGCGTTTGTGCTGCAATACAGCGGGCGCGAACATCTGCTGACCCGGCGCAACTGCTTGCTGCTCTGCACCATCCCCGCGCTGACAGTGCTGCTGCTCTGGACCAACAGCTATCACGGCCTGATACACCAAAGCGTCAGCCTTGACACCAGCCGCGGCTACGCCCAGTTGATCATCAGCTACGGACCGTTCTTTTGGCTGCACGGTTTCTACACCTACATGTTGATTCTTGTGGCAGCTCTGGTGCTGTTGCGCAACATCCTGACAGGCAGTGGCCTGCAGCGCTCGCAGTCAACTCTGCTTCTGGTTGCCGTGCTGATTCCGTTGGTAGGCAACATTCTGTACGTGTTGCGTGTTGGCCCGGTGCCGTTGATTGATCTCTCCCCAATCCTGTTTACCATCGCGGGGATACTGGCTGTTTGGAGTCTCTTCAGGTTCCGTTTCCTCGATATCACTCCCATCGCCCGCGATATGCTGATCGAAGGAATGACCGACGGCGTGGTAGTGGTGGACGGCCAATATCGCGCCATCGATTTCAACGCTGCGGCCAAGGCCATGCTCGGCGTAACAGCGAGCGAAGCCATCGGCCAGCCGGTGCAAACGATCCTGCCCCTGGAACCTCAGAGCTTCAACAACGCTGCCGCCGACTCGTCCAGCCACATCGAGGCAAGCTTTGACGAGTCAGGCCGCTTTGTGGATCTGCAGATCTCACCGCTGAAACCGGGCAGCAGGCCGCCGCGCGGCTGGCTGGTGGTTATACGCGACATCAGCGACCGCAAACAGGCTGAAGAAGCTGAACGCAACCAGCGCAACTTTGTGGATGCGCTGCGCCACGCCTCCGCCGCGTTGACCACCACCCTCAGTTTGGAGGAAGTACTCGACCATATCATGGACGAGATCAAGCTGGTCATCCCGCACGACGCGTGCCGCGTGTTGCTGGTTGAAGGCGACCAGGCCAGGGTGGCCCGCAGCCGCGGCTATGTGGAACGTGGCCTGGGCATCTGGTACGCCAACCTCCGTCTCATCATCAGCGAGACGGAGAATCTGCGTCTGATGATCGAGACCAGAAAGCCTCTGGCGATTCCGGACACGCTTGCCTTCCCGGGGTGGGTCCGGATGCCGGAGGTCGATTGGCTGCGCTCCTACGCCGGCGCGCCGATGATCGCTAACGGGCAGGTCATCGGTTTCCTGAACCTGGACAGTACTGTGCCGGGTTTCTACAGCGAGGAACATGCCCAGCGCTTGCAGGCGTTCGCCGACCAAGCCAGCATTGCCCTGGAAAACGCCCGCCTCTACTCGTCGCTGCAAGAGACGAATGCCCAGCTTGAGTTCGCCTTGCAATCCCGCGAGGAGATGATCCAAAACGTCTCGCACGAGCTGCGTACGCCGCTGACGTTGGTCATGGGATATATCGAGTTTTTGATGGACCAGCAGATGGGCGAGCTGAACAGCGACCAGGTATCGGCGCTGGGCGTCATGCTGCAACAGAGCCGGCGGCTTCACTTCATGGTCAACAGCCTGCTGGCACTGCAAACCTTCAACCCCAACAAGCTGGCCCTACAACCGGTGGCCCTTGATCGCTGGCTGCCCCAGGTCATCGCGCCCTGGCAGCGTGTCGCCGTGGAGACGGATCACCCCATTCACACCAGCCTCGAACCTGATCTGGAGCCGGTGAACATAGCGGGCGATTTCCTGGAGCTGGTGGTCGGCAATCTGCTGGACAACGCCATCAAGTTCAGCCCTCAAGGCGGCGCCATCGAGGTAACGGCCAGCCGCCTCGACGGCAGCGCGGTGATTGCGATAACCGACCACGGCATCGGCATCGCGCCGGACAAACTGGATCGCATCTTCGACCGTTTCTTTCAGGTGGACGGGACACCGACGCGGCGCTTCGGCGGTATCGGCATTGGCCTCGCACTGTGCCAGGCCATCGTGCAAGCGCATGGCGGCCAGATCCAGGCTGAAAGCGCGGGTGTCGGACTCGGCGCGACCTTCAGCGTGATACTGCCGCTAGCCAGCCAACCCTCGTCAGGAAGCACGCCGCGGTCCTTGGAGCACGAATCTCTGGCTAACCCCGCAGGATAACTCCCTGGGCGCGTCGCCTGGCGGAGCGGTTTCACCAACAGGTTTGCCCATGGCTCGCGTGCGCAGTATAATGCCTTCCCGGCCAAGCGCCGGGCAATCTGTGTAAAGACCCAATGGTGTAACAAAAGTGTCAAGTTTGAGCCATCGATTCAACGATCTGTCTCCCGTCAGCAGAATCGCTCTTCTCGCGGCGATTCTGATTCCCGTTATTGTGGTCATCGCGCTGCTGGCGTTGGCCGATCCGGCCCCACCGGCAGCGGTGGAAGTGGACACGGTTGCCTTCAACCGCGCGCTGGCGGAAGGAGACGCGTCCCTTGCAGAGGGCAACATGGCGGAGGCGCTGGCCAGCTATGATGAGGCAGCTCAGGCCAACCCGGTCTCACCGGCGCCGGCCGTCAAGCGCGGCAACGTCTATCTTGCCCAGGGCGACGCCGAGCGCGCGCAGGCCGAGTACAACGCGGCCATCGAGCTGGACGGTAGCTACGCGTTGGCCTATTTCCAGATCGGAGAACTTCTTAAGTCACAGGGCGACACCAACGGGGCGCTGGAGCAGTATCGCCGCACGTTGCGGGTCGATCCGGCCTTCGCCGACGCCTACATCCAGATCGGCGGCATCTACCAGGACAGCGGCGATCTGGCGAGGGCCGAAGAAAACTTCAACCAGGCATTGACAGCCGCGGTCAACGATCCGCGCGCCCGCGCTTCGGCCGTTACCCGCCTGGGTAACCTGGAGTCGCTGCAGGGCAACACCGACCGGGCCATTGCCCGCTATCAAGAGGCGCAGCAGGACGACCCCCAGTTTGTCGGTTCCTACCTGCAGCTGGGCCAAATCTACCTGGCCCAGGAGCAGCTCGATCTGGCCGCCGAGCAGTTTACCAGCGCCGCGGAACGCGGCCCAGCCAACGCCGACGCACAGTTCTTTTTGGGGCAGGTTCAGTCACGGCTGGGACAGCTTGACGAGGCCGAAACTCACCTGCAAGAGGCGATTCGCCTGGCGCCGGCCAATCAGCGCGCTTACCTCTGGCTTGGCCAGCTCTACGAAACCCGCTCCCAGTTCGACCAGGCCGCCGCGATCTATCAGCAAGGATTGGAGCAGGCCGACGACACCCACGACATCCGCCTGGCGCTGGCCGCGGCTTACCGCAGCCAGCAGAGCTACGACCAGGCGCTGGAGCAGTTCAACGCTGCTTTAGAGCAGACCCCTGACGACGCCGATGTGCTGGCAGAGCTAGGCGTCACCTATCAAGCCATGGGCGACCAGACCCAGGCTGAAGAAGCGTTCAACCGCATCGCGCAGGAAGCTGCATCTGATCCGGGCAAGATCGCGCAGGCGCTCACCAAACTGGGCAACACATACCGCGACCGGGGCGAGCTGGAAGCGGCCGAGGCCCGCTATCAGGAAGCGCTGGACACCGATCCCTCCTACCTGGGCACCTATCTGCAACTGGCGTTCCTCTATCAACAACAGGACCGGCCTGCTGACGCCTTGGCCATCTATGAACGCGCCGTGGAAGTTGCCCCCGACGATGCAGAATCGCGCTTCAAGCTTGGCCAGGCCTACCACGCCGCGGGCGACCTTGATCTGGCCGCCGAGCAGTTCGCCCAGGCCGTCGCCTTGGACCCGAGCCGCTACCGGGCGTTGGTGGAGTTAGGCCGCATTCTGGAGAGCCAAGGCAAAACGGCCGACGCCATCGAGCAATACGCCGCGGCCGTAGCTGTCAACAGCTTCGATCAGAACGCGCGCCTGCTGCTGGGAACAGCCTATCGCAAGGCCGGCAACCTGGACGCGGCCGCCGAACAGCTCAGCAAACTGTTGGAGTTGAACCCGCAGAACGTTGAAGGCGCTGTCCAGCTTGGTCAGGTGAACATCAGCCAGGGTCGCTATGAAGACGCGCGCCAGACGCTGGAACAGGCGCTGGAGACGGCAGCCAAGCCTGGACCGGTGTTCTTTCTCCTAGGCGAGGTTGCCCGGCTGCAAGGCAACCTCGACACTGCTGAGCAACGCTACCAGGAGGCGCTGGCCGCCGACCCCACGCTGGTTGATGCGCTCCTGCAACTCAGCGACGTCTACCAGGCACAGGGCAACGAAGAAGCCGCTACACAGGCTCTCAATCAGGCGCTGCAAGGATCGGGGGACGATCCGGCCGCGGTTGCCGGTGCGCTGACCAAGCTGGGTAACAGCCTGGCCGCGGCCGGGGAGATCGACCAAGCTGTTGCCCGCTACCAGGAGGCGCTGGACGCCAACCCTGGCTATGCCGGCGCGTATCTCCAGTTAGCCGCGCTGTACGACGCTCAGGGCGACCCGGACGCGGCTCAGGCCGTGTATCAGGACGGTGTCGACGCGCTGCCTGACAACGCCGAGTTGCACCTACGCCTGGGCCAGGCTCTCCGCCGCAACGGCGACGCAGAGGCTGCCACAGAACAGATCGAGCAAGCAGTGGCGCTGACACCCAATTACTGGCAGGCGCGGCTCAACCTGGGAGCGCTCTACGAAGACGCCAACCTGATGGTGCAGGCACTGGATCAATATTCGCAGACAGTGCAACTGGCCCCCGACAACGCCGATGCCCAGTTCCGCTTTGCCCAGGCGCTCCGCAAGAGCGGCCAACCACAGGAGGCCATCGCCGCCTTTGCCGATCTGCTGGAGATGCCCGACGGCGACGCCTTCCCCGGCGCGTATCTGCAGATGGGTTTGGCCTACGAGGCGTTGGGCCAGGACGACGCTGCTGAGCGGCGATATCTGCGGGCCATCGAGCTCGACCCGCAATCGGCTACGGCCATGTATTACCTGGGAGAACTCTACCGGCGGCAGGGCAAGCTGGAAGAGGCCATCGCCAACTTCGAGCAGGCCCTGTCGATTGACCCCAGTCTGGCGGAAGCGAAACTACAGCTGAGCGCTGCCTACCGCGAGACAGGCGATACGGAACGCGCTCAGGAGATCATCAACGAACTAACCAACGACGTGGCGGCCAGTCCTGCCAGCGTCGCTCAGGCGCACATTCGGCTGGGCATCATGGCTTTGGAAACGGATGATACCACCACAGCATTGTCCCAGTTTCGCGCAGCCAAGGCGGCCGATCCCACGGTGGTTGGCTCCTATTTCCAGCTTGCTCAGATATTGCTGCAACAGGACAGACCCGCGGACGCACTGAAGCAATACGCCGATGCGGTGAAAGCCAATCCAGCCAGCCCGGAAGCGCATTTCGAGCTGGGCAAGGCGCTGCTGCGCCAAACAGACGACCCGTATCCGGCCATCGACGAACTGGAGCAGGCAGTCGAGATCAACCCCGGCTATGTCGAGGCGTATCTGGTGCTCAGCCAGGCGCTGGTGCAGGTTGGCCAGGAGGATCGGGCCGAGGTGCTGCTCAATCGGGCACTGAAGCTGGCACAGCGGCCCGAGTTGGCCGCTCGCGTGCTGGTGCAGCGCGGCGAGCTACTGCGATTGGCAGGCAAGACGCGTCCTGCTATTGACGATTTCGAGGCCGCGATCGACAAGGACAGCCGCAATTTAGCCGCCTACATCGGACTTGGGGAGACCTATCGCGCCCAAGACGACCTTGAACAAGCCATTAGCCAGTACAAGCGCGCGCTGCTGCTGGACGAAACCTACACTGACGCCCATGTCAAGCTTGGCAACGCCTACCGCGAGATAGGCCAGTTCGACGACGCGGTGGCCTCCTATGAGACGGCTATCGGGCTTCAGCCTGACAACGCCTGGTTCCAGTTGCTGCTAGGCGACGCTCTGATAGACGCAGCGCAACCGGAGGACGCGCTGGCCGCGTATCAGCAGGCAGCGGAGATCGAGCCGTCATACAAGGAGGATCCATCCTACTTCATCCGCCTGGCTGGCGCGTACCGGGCCGCAGACGATGTAGAGCAGGCGCTGGAGGCGGCTGTGGAGTCGGAGCAACTGGCGATTGCCGCTGGCGAGTCGGGCGAGGGGGCGCTGCTGGTCCAAGCTGAGTTACAGCGCGGCCAGGATCTGTGGCAGGCGGCCATCGACCTGTACCAATCGGTGTTGGAGCTGAACCCAGAGCGCAGCCAGGCGGTGCGCGGTCTGGCGCTGGCGCTGGAAGGCCAGGATCGCAACCAGGAAGCCATCGTGCAGTGGCGCGCCTATCTGAAGATGGCGCCGCGGGGTGAATACATCGATGAGGCCAGGGAACACCTGCGCAGGCTGGTCAACCCCACCGGATAATTATGATCGAACTTACTTTTCTGGGCGTGGGCGGCGCGATGGCTTCCCGGCCAGCCGACAACCACACGGCGTTGTTGGTGCAGCAGGGGGCGCTGACGCTGCTGCTGGATTGCGGGCCGACCATCATGCGCCAGCTTGAGCGGGTTGGCATGAATGCCGGTGATCCAACCCATGTGTATCTCTCGCACCAACACGGCGACCATCTGCTGGGGCTGCCGATGCTGCTGCTCAATCGAGTGCTCTTCTGGCCAGACCGAACGCTCTACGTGATCGCGGAGCGCGCCGTTCTGGAGTTGGCACAGCAGTTGGTCGAGATTGCCTACCCTGACCTGGAGCGCGAAAT
>JACKBK010000056.1 GCA_020634555.1 Caldilineae bacterium | reverse complement strand
CCGAGCCAACCACCTCACCGCGATGACCAACTTTTCCCGGCTACGCAGCAATGAATTGCGCTACAGCCTGCCGGCCCGCTGGCTGTTGGTGATTATCGCCGCGTTTGTAGCCACCCGTGGCCAAGGGCAGACTAACCTGGCTCTGGTCGCATCTTATGCTGTCTACGCCGGAGCGACGACGGTTTACTTCGCCGGACCGTGGAGCCAGCAACTGCGCTCGACCACTGTCTACTGGGCGATACAAGTGATCGACACGGCCTTCGTCACAGTGTTGATCGCGACCTCCAGTGGGCTGGCCAGCCCACTCTACCTGCTGTATCCATTGCTGGGACTGCGTACTCTCGTTTATGGGCCAGACGTGCGCGGCATGGTGTGGCTCCCCTTCGCCTATGGGCCGCTCTACTTCGTGGCGCTGGTGTTCGCCTACGACAGCCTGGTCTTCGTGGCCGATCCCCTCTTCCTGACACGCTATCTCTTGCTGCTGGCGTTGACGGTGGGCATCGTCGGTGCTGGGCTGGTGCTGGCCGGCCGGCTGAGCGAGGTGGACCGGCTGCGGCTGGCGCTGGCAGCCCGCACTGAGGATCTGGCCAACCAGGCGCGCGCCTTACAGCGCACCGCCACCGATCTGGGCGACCGGGTGTTGGAGTTGCGCACACTACAAGAGGTCGCCAAAGCGTTGTCGGCGACGCTCTACCTGAACGAGGCGCTGGCCACCGTGGCGAACCGGCTCAGCCGGCTGGCCGGCTCATCCTACTGCGCGGTAGCGTTATTGGATGAGGAGCGCGCCGGCGTGGAACGGCTTGTGGTGGCTGCCACTGGCGGAGCTGCATCTGTCTCGCGCCAGCCGGCCCGGACAAACGCTTCCTTTGCCGCAGCCATGGCCTCGGGACGCCACCAGGTATTGCGCGCCGCACACAACGGCGACGGCCAGGTGGATGCTGCATGGCCGGTCCCGTGGCCGGTAGGCGCGGTGGAGTTGATTCCGCTGGTAGCGCGCGGTTTACCCATCGGTGCGCTGCTGGTCGGCCATTCCCACGAAACGCTGGCCGACTCGACAAGCCGCAGTCTGACTGAAAGCTTCGCCTATTTCGCCGCAACAGCCATCGAGAACGCGCGACTCTACGGCGACGTCACCGACCGGCACCGGGAGTTGGAGGCGGTGCTGGCCGGCATTGGCGACGGCGTGATCGTGGTTGATACCGAGGCACACCTGCTGTTGATGAACCCCGTGGCCGCTCGAATTTTTGGGCTGTCATCATCTCCGCTTGGCATCGGGCTGGCCGACCTGGCCCCTGGCGGCGAGGTGCTGGAAATTCTGGAGGAAACGGCGACATCAGGCCGGGTAGTGGTGCGGGAACTGCCGATAGCCTCGGCGGGGCCAGGTGCTGACGGCCAGCCAAGGACTTTCCAGGCGTTGGCCGCACCACTACTGCGTCCTACCGAATCGGGCGAGGAGGTTAGCGGTGTGGTGACAGTGCTGCGCGACATCACCGCGCAGAAGGAGCTGGAGCGCATGAAGTCCAACTTCCTCTCGGTGGTGTCACATGAGCTGAAGACCCCGCTGCACTCCATCAAGGGATTTGTGGACATCATTCTGATGGGCAAGACCGGCCCCGTGACAGACTTGCAGCACGACTTCCTCAGCACCGTCAAGGAACAGACGGGGCATTTACAGCGGTTGATCGAGGATCTGCTGGAGTTCAGCCGTCTGGAATCAGGGCAGATCAAGCTGCGCCCGGTGCTGCTGGATCCAGCGGAGATCATCGTGTCCGTTGCCGACAAGCTAACACCGTTGGCTGCCAACAAAGGGTTGACGCTCTCGCTGGACGTTGACGGCCTGCCCCAGATCGAGGCCGATGGCATGCGACTGGAACAGGTTATGACTAACTTAATCGAGAACGCGATCAAGTTCACACCTGATGAAGGACACATTGGGGTGAGTGGATGCGACTGTGGCGACATGATCGAGCTGGTCGTCTCCGACACAGGTATCGGTGTGCCGCCGGATGAACAAGAACGAGTCTTCGACCGCTTTTATCAGGTGGATAGCAGCGCGCGCCGGCGTTACAAAGGCACAGGGCTGGGATTAACCATCTGCAAACACATCGTCACCCAGCATGGCGGGCGAATCTGGGTCGAGGCGCCAGAAAGCGGCGGCAGTGCGTTCCACGTCCTCGTGCCCAAGGTGTTTCCCGGCAGCGGCGAGGAGCAGGCTGCGCTGGATTTCGCCGCCTTCAGTCGCAGCAATTGAAACGAACCGGATAAGTCCCAAAATATCGCGGAATCTCAAACCGCCAAAAAATTCACCAAGAAACCCCTTGTCAAGGTTTGCATTCTGTGCTAGAATATTATACGAAGGTAGTGACGAGGTTTGGCTTGTTCGCACCGAAGGGCACGAAATCAAGTTTCTTCCTCACCACGTGGTATACATACGTACCTCCCCCGCCCGCGTATTGTATATCTTGGTCGATTTGAACGTCGCACCTTCAAGAATCAGCGGACCCGGCACTAGCTGCCGGGTCTGCTTTTACGTCAGGAATCGGTCGTCACTGCCCCCACACCTGCAACCGCTGCCGCAGCAACACCTTCACGATAAACAACACCAGGAACGACGCCAGCAGCAGAATGGCCGACAAGGTCAGCGCCCTGTTCAGTTCCAACTCGAATCCCAGATAGATCGCCAACGGCATGGTCTGGGTGCGACCGGGGAAATTGCCGGCGAAGATAATGGTCGCCCCGAACTCGCCTAGCGCACGCGCCCAGGTCATGATCGCACCCGCCAGCAACGCGGCGCCGCTCAGCGGTATGGTAATCAGACGGAAGACCTGAAAGCTGCTGGCGCCGTCCAGCGCCGCCGCATATTCGATCTCGCGATCGACGTTGGCGAAGCCCGCCGTGGCTGCCTTGACGAAGAAGGGTGCGGCCACAAAAAGCTGCGCCATAACCACAGCTATCCGTGTGAATGCAATGTCGATTCCCATGACGCTGAACTGCTGCCCCAACAGACCGCGGCGGCCAAAAGCCAGCAGCAGTGCTATCCCGGCCACCAGGGGCGGCAGGACAATCGGCAGGTCGATCAACGTGTCCAACGCCGCCCGCCCACGAAATCGCCGCCGCGCCAGCAGAAACGCCACCGGCGTCCCCAGCACCAGCGTCAACAGCAACGTCGTCGTCGTGGTCGCCATGCTCAACCAGATAGCCTGCGCCACATCGGGATCAAACAGATTCGCCAGCAGATCAACAGGCGCGGCCCGCACGATCAATGCCAGCAGCGGCAGCGCGAGGAAGATCAGCAGCGGCGCGCTGAACACCAGCAGGATCACCGTGTCGCGGGAACGCCGCCACCTGCGTTCCAGGCGGGCTGTTGTGACAGCAATCGGAGGCGAAGTTGAGGTTGGAGTTGTAACCATAGGTATATCCTTCCGGTGTCTCCGGTCCTGCTGAACCGTTACTCTCTCACAGGGATCAAGCCATAGTGAGCCAGCACCGCCTGACCTTCAGGGGAGAGAACGAATTTCAAAAACCGTTGCGCCAGCGCGGAGTTGGGTGCGTCAGCAACGATGGCGATGGGATAGGTAGCCAGCGCATTTAACCTCTCAGGGATCTCAATGCGCTGCACTTTGTCCAGCAGGGCGGGTGGAACATCTGACGAGTAGACCACACCTGCATCTGCCTCACCCAGCACCACCTTGCTCAGCACCGCCTTGACGTTCTCCTCGTACGACACAACATTGGCCAGCACCGCCTGGTCATAGCCAGCCCCAAACTGGGACGATGTTGCTGCCTTCTTCAGGAACATCAGCGCGTAGTCACCGACCGGGACGTTTCTGGCTGCCAGGACAATTTTGACGCCCGGCGTCGCCAGATCCTGCAAGGTATTTAGGGATGTCGGACTGCCAACCGGGGTGATGACAACTAACTTGTTGCCGGCAAAGACGCGCTGCGTTCCGCTGATTACACGCCCGGCGTCGATTGCCGCACCCATTTGGTAGTCGTTGGCCGAGGCAAACAGATCGACCGCGGCGCCTTGCGCAAGCTGTTGAGCCAATTGCTGCGATCCGGCAAAATTGAAGACCACATCGACACCCGAATTTGCGGCCTCGAACTGTGCTGCCAATTCCTGGAACGGATCGGTGAGCGAGGCAGCAGCAAAGACAATCAGCCTGTCTGCCGCAGCGCCTTTGGCTGCCGGGCCGGGTAGAGAACACCCGGTCAGCAACAACGCCAGCGCCAGCAGACTCCAGTGTTTCAGTGTTTCCATCAAGTGCTCGCCGCGGCAGCACTGATCACCAGCATCGCCTCTTCGCATTCCTCCAACCACCGCAAGTGCGCCTCGGTCTGCACAACTCGCAACCGGTAAACCAGTTGTTCGTATAGCCGGTCGTGCGGCACGGCATCGATCTGGCGCTGCAAGTCAGCCAGCAGCGCTCGGCTGGCGTCACGCTGGGCAACCAGGAGCGCGCCCAGCGTTTCCGGTCCGTTGTTGTTGGCAAAGAACAGCTTGGCCAGGAACTCCTGGCGAAACTGCCGCGGTCGGCGAACCGGCTCCACCATCCAACGCTGAAACGCAGCCTCGCCCTCGGCGGTCAAGCTGAGCATCTTGCGCGGCGGCCGGCCATCCTGTGGCTCCATCGCACTGGCGATGTAGCCCTCCTCCTCCAGCCGGGCAAGCAGCGCGTAGAGCTGTCCCTGCTTGACTGTCCAGATCAGCCGCAGCCCGCTGGCCTTGCGCAGCCGCCGATGAATCTCGTACGCGTGCATAGGCCGGTTACTGAGAAAGCCCAGCAACGCATATTCATAGGAAAGCGGCGAACGGGAACTGCGGCTCATAAAATGTCCAAAACGTGGATACTCAAAGTTTGAGTAACAACAATATTATGACACAATACGCGTCGAACGTCAAAGCAGTCATGAACGCGACCGGGAACCTGCATTAACTGAAATCAAGGTTTGCGTTTCAGAACTAAATTCCGTAAAATGGAATCACGTAATTTTCTTTTTCAGGAGCATGCTGTGGAACAACTGGTAAAAGTATCACGAGGTGGACAGGTGACCTTGCCGGCGGCTCTCCGCCAAGCAGCTAACATCGAAATCGGTGACTATTTGGAGGTCACATTGGTTGGGGAAAGGCTGGTACTTTCGCCAAAGCAAGTGATCGACAAGAGCCAGGCATATTTCTGGTCAGCCGCATGGCAGGATAGTGAGAGGGAAGCTGACGAAGATATACATAGAGGACAGGTCAAACAGTTTGAGACACTAGACGAACTGTTTAACGATTTGGACCAAGAGGACTGATGTGCGACTTATCCGCACTGAGCGCTTCAAGCGCGCCTATCGCAAACTGGAAAATCAAGAGCAAGAACGCGTCAAACAGGCGCTGGTCCGTTTGCTAGCTGATCGCACCTATCCAGCATTGCGCGTCAAGCGGGTTCAGGGAACCGCCAAGATCTGGGAACTGCGCGCCAGTCGCGACATTCGCGTAACGTTCGAGATCGAAGACAACACCATCATATTGCGCAACGTTGGCCACCACGACCCAACGCTGAAGAACCCATAGTGCAGCTCATTAGAGCACGTAAAACTGGTAGTGCAACTAAACCTATTAGTCAGCCAGCTCCAGCCAGCGCATCATCGCTTCGTCCAGTTCTGCTTCCAGCGCCTCAAGCTGCCCAGCCAGTTCCTGCAAACGCAGGTAGTCATCACCGCTGGCGTTGACCTCAGCTTGCAACGCCGCCCGCCGCGCCTCCAACCCCTCGATGCGCGCCTCCAGCCCCTCCAGCTCGCGCTGTTCTTTCCAGGTCAATCGCCGCGTTTGCCTCAAGCCATCATCCCTTGACCGGTTGTTGGCACTATCCGTTTTCCCTTCTTTCCGTCCCTTCCCCGTTTTTCCTTCCTCCCTCTCTTCTTGCTCTTCTTCCTCCCGCAACCGCCGATAAACGCTAAACGGCGTCGGGTAGCGTCCAGTGACCTGGCCATTCTCGAAGCTGACCAGATAATCTACCGCGCGATCCAGGAAATAGCGGTCGTGGCTGGCCACCACCAGGCAGCCGGCGAAGTGGTCGATGAACTCCTCCAACACCGCCAGAGTCTGGATGTCCAGATCGTTGGTCGGCTCATCGAGCAGCAGTACGTTGGGCTGGTGGATCAAGGTGCGCAGCAGGTAGAGTCTGCGACGCTCGCCACCGCTCAACGCGGCAATGGACGCGTATTGCTGCGGCCGCGGAAAGAGGAACCACTCCAGCATCTGTGCCGCGTCGATCAACTGGATGTCGGCCGCGGTTCGGTTCCAGGCTGGTGTGTTGCGCTCCTGAACGCGAATCAGCTCAGCCTCGCCTTTGATGAAGTCGATCACCCGCTGCGATTCATCCAGTTCGACGTTGCGCTGGTCGTAATAGCCAATATGCACAGTTTCGCCCCACTCCGCTGAACCGGCGTCAGGCAGCAGCTTGCCGGCCAAAATGTCCAGGAAGGTGCTCTTGCCCGCGCCGTTCGGGCCGATAATGCCGACCCGGTCACCCGGCGCCAACTCAAAATCGACGTCCGCGAAGACCGGCTTGCCGTCGTACGCCTTGGCAAGGCCGCGCGCCGTCAGCACCTTCTTGCCCAACCGGCGGCTGGCCAGCGTCATGGCAACCTTGTCCTGCCGGCTATCGTAGCTGATGGTCAGCAACTCGTCCACGCGCTGCTTGCGCGCTTTTTGTTTGGTGGCGCGGGCCGACGGGCTGCGATGCAGCCACTCCAGCTCGCGGCGCAGCAACCGGCGGCGATCCTCCTCCATCTCCGCCAGGCGCTCATGACGCACAGCTGACTGTTCCAGGTAACGGGTGTAATTGCCGGTGTAGCTGACCAGTTGGCGGCGATCCAGCTCAACAATACGGTTCACCACCCGGTCAAGAAAGTAGCGGTCGTGGGTGACCATCAGCAGCGCCGCGGGCAGGTCCAACAGGTAGCCTTCCAGCCAGTCCACCGCGTCGGCGTCGATGTGGTTGGTCGGCTCATCGAGGATCAGAAGATCGCCGGGGTCCAGCAGCGCACGCGCCAGCGCGACCCGTTTGCGCTGCCCGCCGCTGAGGGTGACAACGAGCGCATCAAAGTCGGAAATCCCCAGACGGGACAGAACCGCCTTCGCATCGGCCTCGGCAGTCCAGCCTCCCTCGCGGTCCATGGTCTCCGTCATCGTGGCAAAACGCCCCTGCACAGCCGGGTCGGCAGGCTGGCGTTGCAGCGCCAGCATAGCTGCTTCGTAGTCGCGCAGCAGCCGCATCTGCGGCGCGTTGCTCTGAAACAGAGTGTCCAGCACGGACAGACGTTCATCCAGCGCAGGTTCCTGCGCCAGGTAACGCACTCGCACACCGCCCCAGATGGTCACCTTGCCGTGGTCGGGCGTTTCCAGGCCGGCAATGATGCGCAGCAGAGTCGTCTTGCCACTGCCGTTGACACCGATCAGTCCGATGCGGTCGCCACGGTTGATCAGCAGCCCGACATCGTCCAGCAGCAAGCGCTCGCTATATTGTTTGCGTACGTTTTGAAGGGTAACAAGATTCACCCCAGCAGGATAGCACGATCATGGGAGAGGCACAAAACAACCGTGTCACTGCCATATTTCCCTGGAAACGCCGCCTTGTTGTATAGTGTGCCAGCACGAAACACCAATCGGAAAGATTACTCATTACCCCATGGAACTCGGCATTATTGGCCTGCCAAACAGCAGCAAAACTACAATTTTCAACGCGTTGACCCGCGGCACGGCACCGACATCCAGCGGTTCCAGCGGCAAACTGGAGTTCAACACCGCGGTGGTGGATGTCCCCGACCAGCGCGTCGACCGTCTGAGCGAGATCTTCCAACCGCGCAAGACCACCTACGCCAAGGTGACCTACACCGACATTGCCGGGCTGGATCAGGGCGTCGCCAAGAAGGGCTTCAGCGGCGAGCTACGCAACCGCATCGCGAAGATGGACGCCTTTGTCCACGTCGTACGCGCCTTCGAGGATGAGAGTGTGCCGCACCCGCTGGCAACCATCAACCCGCAGCGCGACCTGTCGATTCTGGACGACGAGATGATACTTGTCGATCTGCTGGCCATTCAAACACGCATCGAGCGCATCGGTGAAAGCATGCGCCGCGCCAAAAAGGGCAGCGAGGAGCAGGCAGCATTGGAAATCGAACAGGCGTTGATGACGCGTCTCAGCGACTGGTTAGAAGCCGGCGCGCCACTGCGCGACATGAATCTGGCCGACGAGGAGTTGCACAGCATCCGCAGTTTCGCCTTTCTGACCCTCAAACCGGTATTGGTGCTGGTCAACAGCGGCGACGAGGTGATCCCCCCTGACAAACTGGTGACCTATCAGCATCGCCACACAGTGGTCATGTCGCTGCAAGGCAAGCTGGAGATGGAGATCGCACAGCTTGACCTGGACGAGGCCACTGTATTCATGGAAGAGTTTGACATCGCTGAGCCGGCGCTGGACCGCATGATCCGCGCCAGCTACGATCTGGTGGGCCTGCAAAGCTTCTTCACCGTCGGCGAGGACGAGGTGCGTGCCTGGACGGTGCGCAAAGGCGCGACAGCAGTAGAAGCAGCCGGCGCCATCCACAGCGACCTGGCACGTGGCTTCATCCGCGCCGACGTGGTCGCCTACGATGACCTGATCTCCGTCGGCGGCAGCATGGCCGAAGCGCGCAAAGCCGGCAAGGCCAGGCTGGAAGGCAAGGACTACCTGGTCCAGGATGGCGAAATCCTTCACGTACGATTCGCTCTTTGAGCGCCCAAGAAATCCCACAAATCACATCCCCCGGAGGCCCCCTATGAAACAACGCCGTTGGCTGATCCTCAGTCTCGTTTTGCTGCTTTCCCTCATCCTCACCCCGGCTGCCGGCGCGGTGGACACCACAGCCGCGCCGCAGCCGCAGGAGACCGGCGAAATGTCCGAAGGCCACTTCGTCGTCCGCGTCTACTACGATGACGCTGCTGATCTGGTCCTTCTGAAGGACTTCGACCTGGTGGAGTACAACAACACCAAGGAGCAGTATGTTCTGGCCATCGTCGACGCGATTGATTTTGCGGCCATCAAAAATCTTGGCTTCCGCCAGGAGGTCGATGCTGAACAGACCGCAGCACTCGTGCCGGACGCCCCTCTGTCTGGGCAGCGGGCCGGCATCCCCGGCTATCCCTGCTACCGCACGGTGGAGGAGACGTTCACCACCGCCCAAGACATCGTCGCTGCCTATCCTACCCTGGCAACATGGATCGATGTAGGTGACTCCTGGGAGAAAGTAACCGCGGGCGGGCTGCCGGGCTATGACATGAATGTACTGGTGCTGACCAACTCGGCTGTGCCCGGCCCCAAGCCGAAGCTGTTTATCACCTCCTCGATCCACGCCCGCGAGTACACGCCGGCCGAGCTCAACACGCGTTTCGCCGAGTACCTGGTGACCAACTACGGCGTCGATCCCGACGTCACCTGGATCCTCGACCACCACGAGATCCACTTGATGCTGCAGGCCAACCCGGACGGCCGCAAGCAGGCAGAAACCGGCCTCTCGTGGCGCAAGAACACCAACGAGAACTATTGCAGTCCAACCAGCACCTCGCGCGGCGCCGACCTGAACCGCAACTTCCAGTTCCAGTGGGGCTGCTGCAACGGATCCAGCGGCAGCCAGTGCAGCGAAACCTACCGCGGCCCCAACCCGGCCTCCGAGCCGGAGGTGCAGGCCATCCAGGACTACATGCGGGCCATCTTCCCCGACCAACGCGCCGACCCGCTGACCTCGCCCGCTCCCGACGACGCGACCGGTGTCTACCTGGACATACACAGCTATAGCGAGTTGGTGCTCTGGCCGTGGGGCTTCACCAGCGCCGTCGCGCCCAACGGGCCGGCCTTGCAGACTCTGGGCCGCAAGTACGCCTACTTCAACAACTATACGCCGGAGCAGGCTATCGGCCTCTATCCCACCGACGGCACCACCGACGACTTTGCTTACGGCGACCTCGGTATCGCCGGGATGACTTTCGAGCTGGGCACCTCCTTCTTCCAGGCTTGCTCGACCTTCGAGAACACCATCCTGCCCGACAACATGGAAGCGCTGATGTATGCAGCCAAGGTGGTGCGCACGCCTTATATGACCCCAGCTGGCCCGGACGCACTGAACGTCACCGCGACACCGGACACCATCACCGTCGGCGATCCGGTCGTCCTGACGGCGACGGTCAACGACACCCGCTTCAACAACAGCAACGGCGTTGAGCCGACCCAGAACATCGCCGCGGCCGAGTACTACATCGACACGCCGCCCTGGCAGGCTGGCGCGGTGGCTTTCCCCATGGCCGCGGCCGATGGCACGTTCAACAGCACGATCGAGGCCGTAACTGCAACGGTGGACACCAGCAGCCTGGCCACTGGCCGCCACTTGATCTTCGTGCGCGGTAAAGATGCGGACGACAACTGGGGCGCCTTCAGCGCGGCTTTTCTGGACGTGGAAGTGCTCAGCGTCAGCCCGACCAGCGCCGCCGTTTGCGCACCGTCCGATGCAGCGTTCAACGTCAACGTTGGCTACAACGGCTCGGTGACCATGAGCGCGCTGGGCAACCCTGCCGGGACAACAGCAAACTTCAGCCCTAACCCGGTGAACGGCCCTGGCAGCAGCACGCTGACCATCGGCAATACCAACGCTGCCACACCCGGTAACTACGACATCGACATTACCGGCACCTACACTGGCGGTTCCCAAACCAACACAGTACAGTTGAACGTCGCCAACCAGCCGGCCGGCATTCCGACGCTACTGACACCAGCCAACAACGCTGTCAATGTCGCGCCGATGCCGACGTTTACCTGGAACGCGGCTGCGCAGGCAGCCAGCTATCACTTCGACCTGGCTACCGACGCCGGTTTCAGCAACATGGTTCACTCGGCGTCCGGACTGACCGGCACCAGCTACACACCGATGATCAGCCTGAACACCAGCGTCACTTACTACTGGCGGGTCTTTGCTGAAAACGCTTGCGGTTCGGTCGGCGCTTCGGCGACGTTCAGTTTCACCACTCTGGCAGCGCCTGGCGACTGCAGCCCGGGCAGCCTGCCCAATGCACTTTTGAGCGAGGGCTTTGAAAGCGGCGGCAACGGCTGGACATCTTCCGGCAGCGGAAACTCCTGGACACTGTGGACAAACAACGTTCACAGCGGCAGTTATGCCTTCCATGCCAATGCTCCAACCTCCGTCACCGATCAACGACTGGTGTCGCCCCCCATCGACCTGCCATCTGGCCAGGACCCGATTACGCTCAAGTTCTGGAACCGCCAGGTGATGGAGCCCCGTTCGGGCGGCTGCTACGACGGCGGCATCCTGGAAGTGTCCACGGACGGCGGTAGCAACTGGACCCAGATCCTCGACGCTGACCTGCTCAGCGATCCCTACGACGGGCTGGTTTCCAGCAGTTACGGCAATCCGCTGGGTGGGCTGCGCGCCTGGTGCGGCGATCCACAGGACTGGCTGAATAGCCTGGTGGACGTCAGCGACTATGCCGGCCAGACGGTGCAATTCCGCTTCCGTCTCGGCACTGACAGCGGCGTGGGCCGCGAGGGCTGGTCCATCGACGACGTAGTGGTGCAGTCGTGCGAGGTGCCGTGCGTCTACGACGTCAACGGCAGCGGCGGCGTGGACATTATCGACGTGCAACTGGTGGCCGGCGCCTTCGGCACCAACGTTCCGGCCTACGACTTCAACCACGACAACATCGTGGACGTGTTGGACATCCAGGCTGTCGCCGACCGCTGGCAGATTGGCTGCTGATCTGCCGATTGCGTGGTATCCCGAAGAGACGAAGCAATCTCTCTGGACTCCGGAGAGATTGCTTCGTCGGGCCTCACAATAACAGGGGAAGTCTTCGCGTTTGGACCACGATACTGCGGATGCTATAATCTCCCGGCCTCAACAACGAGGCGCAACTGTTTCAGCCCAATCGCCCCGGGCCAATCACTCTAGAGGAGAGCAACCGCATGACCCGACGACGACTACCCACCCTTTTTGTGTTAGCCGCTATCACGATAGCTATGGCGCTGCCGGCCCTTTCCGCTGGCGCTGCCCCGCTGCCCAGTCCTGTTCAAGCTGCCGGCAGCATCGAGATACGAGTTCCCAACTACACCTTTGATCCAGTCCTGGAAGGCGAGCCCAAGCTGAGCAATAGCCAGCGTTTCGAGGGCCAGGATGAAGGCTTCCGGCTGGTGCAGTTCTACGGCGCCACGCAAGATACCTGGTTGACTAGCCTGCAAGCTGCCGGTCTCCAGGTTCTCCAATATTATCCCAACTACACCTACCTGGTCTGGGGCAACGCTGCTTCCCTCAACGCAGCCGAAGGCCTGGACTCTGTGCGCTGGGCCGGCGCTTTCCATCCTGCCTACAAGATGAACAGCGATCTGGCCGGACGCAGCGGCGTGGTCAAGAACGTCGATGTCTTCTTCTACAACGATGGCAACGTCGCCGGCACGGTCGCCGCGTTGGAGGCTCTGGGCGCCAAGGTGAACCAGGTCTACGCGGCTCAACCGGACAAGGCTTTCTACATCGCTAACATGGAGATGAACGCGTCGGCATTCGACGCCGTTTCCCTGTTGAACGAGGTGCTCTGGTTCGGCTACGCTCACCCTGAGCCGGTGCTGGACGACGAGATGGCCACCCAAACAGTGGCCGGCAACCATCCAGGCGGCGTGCCTGCGCTGGGCTACTACACCCACCTGGCCAATCTGGGCTTCGACGGCACCGGCGTGCGGTGGGCAACCATCGATACCGGTGTGGACTACGACCATCCCGACCTCAACGGCCACATCGCTGGCGGTTATAGCTTCCCCGGCGCCTGCAACACCAACCCGGGTGAAGACTGCGCCGGCGGCGGCCACGGCACGCACGTGACCGGCATCATCGGCGGCACCGGCCAGGGTGATGGCGTGGGTGCAAATACCGATCCCAACGGTTACCTCTATGGCGTGGGGATCGCCCCCGGCTACGAGATTTTCGCCATGAACTCCCTTTCCGCCCCTGCCTGGCCTCCGGCCGGCGGCTGGCAGGAACACAGCAAGCAAGCCGTTCTGGGCGGCGCTATCGGTGGCAACAACTCCTGGACAACCGGGGAGGGCACTCAACACGGCTACCAGGCCTCCGAACGCACCCACGACATCATGGTGTTGGACGGCAACTTTGACACAGCGACCGTGGCCGAGCCTTTCATCGAGGTCTTCTCGGCCGGCAACTCTGGCTCCAGCGGTCTGACATCCCCTAAGGAGGGCAAGAACCTGATCGTCACCGCTGCCAGCAACAACTACCGGGCGGGCAACATTGACGCCATCGCCAGCTTCAGCAGCCGCGGCCCGGCGGTGGATGGTCGCTGGGTACCCACCATTGCGGCTCCCGGTGCAACCGTAGCCTCTACCCGCAACGATCTTGGCGGCTCCTGCGGCACTCCTATCGCCGGCACCAACAACTTGTACAGTTTGTGCTCCGGCACCAGCATGGCCGCGCCGCAGACTTCGGGCACCATCACGCTGGCTACAGAGTGGTGGCGCACCTTCAACGGCGGCGCCGACCCCAGCCCTGGCATGGCCAAGGCGCTGCTGGTCAACGGTGCAGTGGACATGGGAACGGCTGACATCCCCAACATCAACGAGGGCTGGGGCCGCATCAACAGCACCAACATCATCAGCCCCTCGGCGCCAACCACCTACTGGGAACTGCCGGTGGACTTCAGCAACAGCGGCGAGTCCTGGACGGTCTCCCTGGGCGTGGCCGACCCCACTCAGCCCCTCAAGGTAACGCTGGCATGGGCCGACGCACCGGGCGCTGTGGGCGCCAACCCTGCGCTGGTCAACAACCTGGACCTGACCGTCGATAACGGCGGCAACACCTATCTGGGCAATGTCTTCAGCGGCGGCTGGTCCCAGACCGGCGGCGCGGCTGACACCATCAACAACCTGGAAAACGTCTTTGTCCAGAACCCGGGCGGCGACGTCACCATCACCGTGGACGCTATAAACATCGCTGGCGACGCAATCCTCTACAACGGCGACCCGACAGACCAGAGCTTCGCAGTGGTCTGCTTCAACTGCGTTCTCGGCAGTGATTTCACCATGAGCGCAACGCCCACAAGCCAGGACATCTGTGCTCCGTCCGACGCCGTCTACAGCATCGATGTCGGATCCCTTTTAGGTTATAACGACCCCGTGACCTTGAGCACACAGGGTGAACCTGCGGGAACAACGGTGGGCTTCAGCGTCAACCCGGTTAACCCGCCCGGCAGCAGCGTGCTGACCATCGGCAACACCGGCGCCGCGGCAGCAGGCAGCTACAGCATCGATGTGGTCGGTGTGGCGTCCACCAGCACGCACACCAGCACCGTAGGACTGAACCTCTTTACCGCGGCGCCGGCGGCGCCCGCACTGGCCAGCCCGGCTAACGGCGCGATCAACGTCGGCCTGACGCCCACCTTCATGTGGAACGGCGTTCCGCAAGCTGGCGGCTACAGCATCGAGATCGCCACCGACAACGCCTTTACCAACATCGTCGACTCGGCCAGCGGCATCGCCGGCACCAGCTACACCACCGGCGTCACGCTGAATACTACCACGACCTACTTCTGGCGGGTCTGGACGGAGAATA
>JACKBK010000055.1 GCA_020634555.1 Caldilineae bacterium | reverse complement strand
CACCGCTCCGGCCAGGCTGCGCGTCTCGTCGCCGCTGATCTCGGCGCCCTGCGCGGCCATGGCCTGTGCGTCGCGTGTCGCGTCATCCGACCGTCGCAGCAAACGCTCGAAGGTAGCCCGTAGGTCCTCCTTGCGGATCGACCGCCCGGCCTGGTTGGATGCCCACGTCGCGACGGTACACCAGTTGGCGCCCGGCCCGGTCAGCCGTGCCATGGCCCGCGACAGGTCGTGGTAGCACTGGGTGATCTGCAAATTGCGCACGACCGGATCATCCAGCGCGGCGATGCGCTGCACGTCGGCGATAGTAGGTGGGAGAATCTGAGTGTCGTTCATTGGTATTTTCAGGAGCGAATTTTGCCAACTGACTTCGTGAAACGTGAAACGTGATGCGTGAGAGGCGTACCATGTGGTTTCCGTATCACGTTTCACGCATCGCGTTTCACGCCTTCAAAACACATCCAAATCGTTGCCCGACACGACCGGTCCGTCGTAGATTGTTGCGATCTCGGCCAGCAGGCTGTCCGGCGTCTCGCCCCAGAGTAGTTGGTGGTATAACACCAGCAAGCCCGGGCAAGTCTCAGCCGCTACACGCGCCAACTCCAGCGTCGAGGTGTGGACCGCCGCGTGGTAGCGTTGCCAGGCGGCCGACCGGCGGGCAAACCCGGCCGCCGAGTACACCTCGTGAACCAACACGTCGCAGCCGGCGTAGTTGGTCTGCATTTGCTCGTGCGGCGCGCTGTCGCCGGAGATAACAACCGTACGATCCGGCGTTGTGAACCGGTAGCTGAAAGCCGGCCACGAGCCATGGCTGGCCGGCAGCGCCTCGACGCGGACAAGGTCGTCCTCGAAGACGAAGCCGGCCGCGATTTCGTGCACCTCGACCTGCCAGCCGCGGGGGGTCGCCGGTTCCAGCCCGTCGATGCGCTCGCGGATATCGGCATCGTAGGCGGCCAGCAGGTGGTCGGTCATGTCGCGCAGACCGGACGGACCGTAGACCTGCAACGGCGCGGATCGTCCCAGAACCCAGGGGGTCAGGATCAGGTCCGCATAGCCGGTGGTGTGGTCGGAGTGCAGATGCGTCAGGAACGCGGTCGCGATCCGTTCCGGCGATAGCGTGGCGATGCCTTGTTTGGCGGCCGCTGCCGCGCGCCGCACCACGCCCGGCCCGAAGTCCACCAGATACGCCCGATCGTTGACGACAACCGCCACTGCCGGCCCGCTGCGCTCCGGATCGGCGTTGGGCGTGCCCGTGCCCAGCAAAACGACGAGCGTGCCGGCGATCAAGTGACTGCCACTTTCCGAAGTGATACTCACTTCTGCACCTGCCGCGCCGCATCGTACTTCGCCTTGTCGATGTTGACGCCCTGCTTGACGTTCGGGTGCAGGGCTATGATCCGCTCGCCCATGGCCGTCCTCCTTGCGCAAAATCTCAGCAACGCGGCAATTATACCTCTGACATGCCCAGCCCACAACGTCCCGCGACAGCCGTTCTACTCAACCATTTGCTGTGCTACCCTCCGCCCAATTTGTCGCCCCGCCGCGCCTGTGGCATACTGCTCCAGCAATCTTTGGAGGTAAATTCCGTTGACAGAGAACACAGCAGCTTAAGGTCTCTCCCTGCTTCCCACGTGGGAAACCACCTGGCTGGCCGCACATTGGCCGGCAGGACCGTGGCAGGGACCACGCGCCTGCTGTGACCGTTCCAGCCAAAGGATACACGTCATCATCTACGCCACAGGCAGTGCCTGCGGCGTTTTTTTGTCTTCGGAGGTGTCTATGCTTCAAGTTCGCAACGTCAGCAAGTGGTTCGGCGACGTCAACGTCCTGAACCAGATCAGTTTCAATCTCAACCGCGGCCAGCGGGCCGGGCTGGTTGGCCCCAACGGCAGCGGCAAATCGACCCTATTGCGCATCATCGCCGGGGAGATGCAGCCGGATCAGGGCCGCGTGCAGCTCGCGCCGGCGTCACTGCGGCTGGGTTACCTGCCCCAGGCGCTGGAACTGCCGCCCGATGCGACCGTGGCCGATGTGTTGACCGCGGCGCAGGGCGAGCGCGTGTCGCTGGAGACGCGGCTGGAGCAACTCGCCGAGCGCATCGCGGTCGCGTCCAACGACGAGTTGCAGGAAGCGTTGGACGCCTACGACCGCGCCCTGGCCGAGTTCGACGCGCTGGGCGGGTCCAGCCTGCACGCCGACGCGGACGTCGTGCTGGCCGGCCTCGACCTGAACGATGTGGACCAGAGCCGGCCGGTCAGTGCGTTGAGCGGTGGCCAGAAGACGCGGCTGGGGCTGGCGCGCCTGCTGCTGGCACAACCTGACCTGCTGGTGCTGGACGAGCCGACCAACCACCTGGACATCACCGCGCTGGCGTGGCTGGAGGAATATCTGGCGGGCTATGACGGCGCAATCCTGATCGTTTCCCACGACCGCGCCTTTCTGGACCGCACTGTGACCAGCATACTGGCGCTGGACGACGTGACACACACCCTGCGCGAGTTTCCCGGCAACTACACCGACTATGCGATGACGCTGGACCGCGAGCTGGAAAAGCAGTGGGCGACCTACAAGGAACAGCAGGAGCGGGTCGCCCAGCTCACTGCCTCGATCCGCCGGCTGGCCGGCAAGGCCAAGAACATCGAGAACGAGACCATCCACTTCCACTACCGGCGCATCGCCCGCGAGCTGGCCCACCGCGCTGTCATCCAGCAGCGGCGGCTGGAGCGGATGATCGAAAGCGAGGATATGGTGGACAAGCCCGGCCAGACGTGGAAGATGAAGCTGGAGTTCCCCGACACGCCGCGCAGCGGCCAGGACGTGCTGACGGTCAGCGACCTGTCGGTGGGCTACGGCCAGCGGACTGTGTTGCACGACGTCGATCTGCACCTGAGCTTCGGCGACCGGGTAGCGCTGATCGGCTCCAACGGCAGCGGCAAGACGACACTGCTGCGCTGCATCACCGGTGACCTCAGGCCGTGGACGGGCGAGGCGCGGCTGGGCCGCGGCGTGCGGCTAGGCTACATGGCGCAGGAGCAAGAAACGCTGGATCCGTCGGCCACGCCGCTGGCGCTGATTCGCGATGCCGCGCCGCTCAATGAGACCGAGGCGAGGAGCTTTCTGCACTACTTCCTGTTCGCCGGCGACGAGGTATTCACGCCGGTAGGGCGGCTGAGCTACGGCGAGCGTAGCCGGCTGGCGCTGGCATTGCTGGCCGTGCGCGGCTGCAACTTTTTATTACTGGACGAGCCGATCAACCACCTGGACATCCCGTCGCGCGAGAGTTTCGAGCATGCCATGGCGCGCTTCGAGGGCACCGTGCTGGCTGTGGTCCACGACCGCTACTTCATCGAGCGCTTCGCGGAGACGTTGTGGTCGGTGGAGGATGGGTACGTGACAGTGATCTCAGCATGAAGGCTTGCAGCACGACCAGATATTGAGAGGATCAGTGCATATCCCACCGTTTGCACACCTGCCGACGCGCGTGTACAATGCCGCCCAGCCTGACCGCGACCAGCGTCGTGGCCGTACCAACCCCCAATATCTCAACCCGAGGAGACCCGTATGAAGCGCAAGACACTTCCACTGATCGCTCTCGTCGCTGTGCTGATGCTGATCAGCAGCGGCCTAACCCTGGCTGCTCCCGCAGCTCCCACCATCGACTGGCAAAGCAAGGTCGATTCCTGGGTGATGGACACCGCCCGCGCCGATGGACAAACCGAGTTCCTGGTTTTTCTGGCCGACCAGGCTGACCTCAGCGCCGCCGCTGCCCTGACCACCAAGCTGGAGAAGGGCACCTATGTCTACGAAACCCTGAGCAGCAAAGCCGCCGAAACGCAAGGACCAGTTCTCGACGCGCTCCAGGAAAGCGGTGCCGAATACCGTTCCTACTGGGTCGCCAACATGATTTGGGTACGCGCTGGGATGGACACCGTGGAAGCCATGGCGCGCCGGGCCGATGTATCTCGCATCTACGCCAACCCCACCGTTCATATGGAAGATCCCGTGGAGCAGGTCATCGACGGGCCTGACAGCCCGGACGCCGTCGAGTGGAACATCGCCAAGGTTAACGCGCCGCAGGTATGGGCAGAGGGCTTCACCGGCCAGGGCGCTGTGATCGGTGGCCAGGACACCGGCTACCAGTGGGAGCATCCGGCCATCAAGAACCAGTACCGCGGCTGGGACGGCAGCAGCGCCGATCACAACTACAACTGGCACGACTCGATCCACAGCGGCAGTGGCGGCTCCTGCGGTCTGAACTCGCCCTTCCCCTGCGACGACAGCGGCCACGGCACCCATACCATGGGCACCATGGTGGGCGACGACGGCGCCGGCAACCAGATCGGCATGGCGCCTGGCGCGCGTTGGATCGGCTGTCGCAACATGGACCAGGGCAACGGTACACCGACCACCTACAGCGAGTGCTACCAGTGGTTCATCGCCCCGACCGACCTGAACGATGCCAACCCGAACCCGGCCATGGCGCCTGACGCGATCAACAACTCGTGGAGCTGCCCGGCCAGTGAGGGCTGCACCGATCCCAACGCTCTGCTGACCGTGGTCAACAACGTGCGCGCCGCCGGCATCCTGACCGCCCATAGCGCCGGCAACAGCGGCTCGGCGTGCAGCACTGTCAACACACCCTCGGCCATCTACGACGCATCCTACAGCGTCGGCTCGACCACCAGTACTGACGCCATCTCCAGCTTCAGCAGCCGCGGCCCGGTGACGGTGGATGGCAGCAACCGCCTGAAGCCGGACATCTCAGCCCCCGGCTCCAGTGTGCGCTCCAGCTACCCGACTAACACCTACGCCACCTTGAGCGGCACCAGCATGGCCGCGCCGCACGTGGCCGGCCTGACAGCGCTGTTGG
Organism: Caldilineae bacterium; assembly: GCA_020634555.1. Lineage (GTDB taxonomy): Bacteria > Chloroflexota > Anaerolineae > JAAEKA01 > JAAEKA01 > JACKBK01. The sequence goes on along the minus strand of JACKBK010000055.1, from coordinate 10,075 downwards.
TTTCCGCACGCCCCGACTGGGCCGGCAACGTCGATCAACTTGAGGACACCATCAACGCGACTGCGCTGCAGTTGACGACCGCACAGGAATGCGGTGGCATTCCCGGCTCGCAGATTCCCAACAACACCTTCGGCTACGGCCGCATCGATGCCTACGCTGCCTATCAGGCCGCGGTGAATCCCACCGCAGTCGCATTGAGCGACTTCTCCGGCAACCCGGCAGCTATCCCTGCCAACGCCCTGCCGATGCTCGCTCTGCCCGCGGCAACCGGCCTTGCGCTGGCAGGCGCCTACGTGGCCAACAAACGACGCCGCAGCTAGGATAATCATAGGACTGGCAGTCCTCGGCAGGGCTGCCAGTCCTTAGCCACTCAAGACTACTTCTCTTTCCCTCGTTTCCTCTCTTTCCATCCCCTCCCCACCACCTCTCCACGGTTTCTCCATACTCGCCTGCTATACTGCTAGACAGATAAGCAAAACGCCTGCGGCGATGCGGGCGAAACCAAGAAACTGAAGCGTCACGGCAGCAAGCCGGACCACAACGAGAGGTAACATGATGAACACCAACTGGAAACGTGTAGGATTGACGGCATCGGCGCTGGCAATGTCAGCGGTAACGGTTTTCGCAGGGGCAGCGTTTGCCCAGGGCAACGGCCCCAGCAATGGAGCGGCTGCTGGACAGGCAAACCAGTATGGCAGCGGCAGCGCCACCGGCGCCCCGATCTACGGCCAGGCGAACCAATACGGCAACGGCAGCGGTGGAGTGGGCACCGGCTACGGCCTGGCAACCCATGGCGCCTGGGGCGGACCTGATAGTTCGCTGACAGCCGTGGCGGCTGACGTGATCGGCATCGAGCAGGCGGATCTGGTGGCTGAGCTGAACGCCGGCGCTACCCTTGCCGACGTGGCCGCTGAGAACGGCGTGGCTGTCCAGGACATCGTCGATGCGTATGTGCAGCCGCGAACAGACACGATTGACGCCGCTGTGGCGGCCGGGCGGATTACCCAGGATCAGGCCGACCTGATGCTGGCCGAGATGGAAGCTCAGGTCAGCGCCCAGTTGAGCGAAGCCTGGGAAGCCCAGGGCAACGGCTACGGCAATGGCACTTGTGACGGCACGTGCACCGGGACGCCCGGCCAGAACGGGTCCGGTCCGAACTGGAGCGACGCTGATGGCGACGGCACGTGTGATAACTACGGCAGCATGCAGCAGAACATGCAGGGTCGCCGGGGTGGTGGTATGATGGGCGCCCGTGGGGTACGCGGGTCCGTGTAACAAACAGTCCCCAGTAACGTGAGGCCGGCGCATTGCGCCGGCCTTTTTGCATCTATGCCATTCCGTCACTCCCGCGGCGGCGAGAGTCCAGAGCCTCGCCTGACCAGACAAGTCGCTTCTGCGCAATCACCCTCTGGATGCCCGCCTGCGCGGGCATGACAGACGGGGAGACAATATCAGCGGCGGAAGATTCGAATCAGCAGGTTCAATACAATCGTCAGCAGCACCGAGATGACGATCATGGAAGCGATGGGGATGAAAACAGTGATCGACTCGCCCTGAATGCGGATGTTCCCCGGCAGCCGTTCAAGCCACGAAAGCCCGCCGGCCCAGATGACCAGACCGATCACCACCAGCGCCACGCCCATCAGGACGATCAGTACTCCGATTTGCTGATTGCTCACGGTTCGTCCTCAAGCGCCTCCAGACCAACTGCCATCAGGTAGCCGCGGGCGCGCTCGGTGCGCGGGTAGCGGTTAACCAGCTTCCAGAAGCGCGGCCCGTGGTTCGCCTCGACCAGATGTGCCAGCTCATGAACCAGCACATAGTCGCGCACGAAGGCTGGCATCTTAGCCAGCCGGTGCGAGATGCGGATCGTTCCCTGCGACGGCGTACAACTGCCGTTGCGCGTGTTCTGGTTGCTCACCCAACGGACTGACTTCCAGCGCAGCTTGCCGCCAAAATACTGGCGATTCAACTCGCGGGCGCGCCGTTCCAGGTCAGCGTCGTCCAGATCGGCGGTCGCCTGCCGCCGCTGCCAGCGTTTCAGCAGATTCTGCACCACAGGCTCCAACTCGGCGTCGCTCATCTGCGCCGGAGCGCGCACCTCGAACACGCCGTCCACCTCGCGGGCGCTGACGGTCTTGACACGGTTATCGCTGCGAATGACCTTGACTTCCATGGTTGGGCATCAAGGCTGTACGTAGAACAGCTCGGTAGTGTAGAGAAACTCGACGCCGCCGTTCTGGTTGTAACGTTCGAACGCGGCGCGCAAGCCGTCCATCAGCGGCCCATGGTTGGGATGGCCAGGCAGCGGCGCGTAGGAGGAGGACATCAGTCGCCCGGTCACGCCAGCGAGGTCGAACCGTTGCCGGTTGTCGAACACCGCCCGCTGAATGCCGTCGCCAAAGACGCGCTGCAAGGCAGGCAGGCCAACCTCCTTGTGGTTGACTACCGCGTAATCGGTGGCATAGGTACGCAACAGTTGCTCGTACTCGCTCAGAAAAGGTGTTGTGTCGATCTGGCGGTCGTTCCAGACCAGCGCGATGCAGCCGGCAGGATGCAATATCCGCTGGAACTCGCGCCGCGCCGCCTCCTGATCGAACCAATGGAACGCCTGGCCAGCCACGACGAAATCCACGCTGTCATCGGGCAGGGTTGTTGCCTCAGCGCGTCCGGCCAGGCTGACAAAACGGGGGTAATCCGCCAGCAGCTTCTCCGCCGCCGCTCGCATCTCCGCGTTCGGTTCCACGCCGAACACCCGATTGCCGTTCTCCAGAAACAAGCGGCTGAGGATTCCCGTGCCAGAACCAACGTCAGCGATGACTGACTGCGGCGTCAGCGCGCACGTCTGCGCCAGATGCGAGAGAATCTCGCTCGGATAGCCGGGCCGATAGCGAACATAATCGGCAACGCGATCGGAGAAACGGGTGGTGGCATCGGCTGTTGGGCTGGAGGTGGACATGGTGCGGCCAGTATACCAAATTGCCCATGCTTCCACAATTTAGCCGCCTCCACAGTCCAGTTGACAGCCAGTGCCGCGTGATGCTAGGATTCTGTTAACGGAAGTTTAACGGGGTTTGTGGATCATGCCGGCTTGTACCACAGGAGGTGTATCGTGGGACCAATCGATCTTTCGGGCAACACACTGATCATTCAGACTATTAACTTGGTCATCGCTGCGTTTCTGGGCGGACTGATCGGGCTGGAACGCGAGACGGGGCGCCGGCCCGCCGGCCTGCGTACAAACATGCTGGTGGCTGTCGGATCGGCGCTGTTTACCATGCTGTCGCTGCACGCCTTTCCCGGCATTGGAGACAAGGGCCGGGTAGCCGCCCAGATTGTCAGCGGCATTGGCTTTCTGGGCGCGGGCACCGTGTGGCGCTCGCAGGACGCCGTCAAGGGATTGACAACAGCAGCCGGGCTGTGGACTGTCGCCGCGATCGGCATGGCGGTCGGCGCCGGCCTGGGGCTACTGGCGCTGTCAGCCACGCTCGTAGTGCTGCTCATCCTGACACTGATGATGCGCTTCGAAAAGACGTTTGTGCGCATGACCGTGGCGCGCGACAGAAGCAGCGAAAACAGGCCAAATTGACAGCGTTGCCGCGCGCTCGTATAATTCAATCTGTATAAGCGTGCGGTCGTCTCGCTTGATGGCCGCTCAAATCGACCAAGATCGTACCCAACTGCACATGAGCATAGCCGAGGAGATCAAAGACCGGCTGGACATAGTCGACGTCGTGTCTGACTACGTGCCGCTGCGCAAGGCCGGTCGGGTATACAAGGCGCTTTGCCCGTTTCACCAGGAGAAGACGCCGTCGTTCGTTGTTTTCCCCGAAAGCGGAACATGGCGCTGTTTCGGCGCGTGCGGAACCGGCGGCGACCTCTTCTCGTTCGTAATGAAGCGCGAGAATCTGGACTTCCGCGAGGCGTTGGAACTTCTGGCGCCCAAGGCAGGGGTCAGCCTGGCGCCGCCTGATCAGGCAACCTCGGAGCGTCACCAGTACCTGGACAAGCTGCGCGAGATCAACCAGGCCGCCGCGCTGTACTTCCACAGCCAGCTTCAGAGCAGCCCGGCCGGGGCCGAAGCGCGCGATTATCTGGAACGGCGCGGGTTGGACAGCGCCACCATCGACAAGTTTCAGATGGGCTACGCACCCGACTCGTGGGACAGCCTGCTGAACTATCTGCGCCATACCGAGCGTGGATACACACAGGAAGATATCCTGGCTGCCGGGTTGATCATTGAAAAGGAGTACGAGGAAAGCGGCCGCGTCAGCCACTACGACCGCTTTCGCCAGCGCGTCATGGTGCCGATTCGCGACATCCGCGGCCAGGTGGTTGGCTTTGGCGCCCGTGCACTGGCCGCTGACCAGCAGCCCAAGTACCTCAATACCCCGCAGACGCCGCTTTTCGACAAGTCCAGTATCCTGTTTGGCCTGGACGCGGCCCGCCAGTCGATTCGCGCCCGGGACAAGGCCATCATCGTCGAGGGTTACATGGACGTGCTGGCCTGCCACCAGTTCGGCGAGGGCAACGTGGTTGCCAGTATGGGCACGGCGCTGACCGAGCAGCAGCTCAAGCAACTGCGGCGCTACACCGACACCATCGTGCTGGCGCTGGATGCCGACACGGCCGGCCAGGCGGCCACGCTGCGCGGCATCTCCCAGGCCCGCGAGTCGCTGGACCGCGAATGGACGCCCAGCCTGGACCCGCGCGGCATGCTCCGCTTCGAGTCGCGGCTGGCGGCCGATCTGCGCATCATGACCTTGCCAGAGGGCAAAGACCCAGACGATGTGGTGCGCAGTGACCCGAAACTTTGGCGCTCGCTGGTAGACTCCGCTCAGCCCTTAGTCGATTTCTACTTCGATTTAGTGCGCCAGACGGAGGATCTGACCTCGGCGCAAGGCAAGTCGGCGGCGGTGGATCAGTTGGCGCCGCTGATTCTGGAAGTCTCCAACGAGATTCAGCGAACACACTACGCGCAACAGCTTGCCAGGCTGGTGCAGACCGATGAACGAACCATCGAACGCGAGTTGGCGCGCCGCACGACATCTCAGCGGGCCGCCAAGCGTCGGCCACCGCCACCCGACGAGCCGCCGCCGCTCGACGACGATCCAGAATGGCAGGCTCTGGCAGTCACTCCGCCCCGCAAAGCCAAGCCGCTGGGCAACGGCCTCGCGGTGCATTTGCTGGCGCTGCTGGTACTCCAGCCGAACATTTTCCCGCATATGCAATCGGAACTGGTGGAGTTGGAGGTCGGATCGCTGGACGAGGACGACTTCAGCAAGGCTGAGGAGCGGGCTGTCTGCGCCGCGTTGCTGGCAGGACAGCTAGACGATGTGGACGATTTGAGCGGTTTCGATCCCGACCTGGCGCGGCATATCGAGCAGCTACGGACCTATGGGCAACGCTGGCCGGAGCTTTCGCAGCAACAGCTTCTCAAGGATCTGGTGGACACGGTGTTGCGGCTGCGCATCGATAACCTTGAGACGCGTACCCGAATGCTGCCCACTCTGGCGCAGGACGCCGAGTCTGAGGGCAACCAGGAAGACGCCAGAGCTTACCGCCTGAAGCAGGGTGAACTGAGCCAGCATCGCCGCAGCCTGGAGCAGACGCTTAATATCCGCACTTACGCGGGACGCCGCAAGATGTCTCCCAGCATATAGACCAAGACTCCGAAGTCTTCTTCGACTGCTTGCGAGCATTCCTGCGACTGAGAATCCATAGAGACTCGTTAAATAGATTGGAATAGTGCATCATTATTGAGCACCCAACGCCAAGCATGACGAAATCCAAACAACGCCTTGCGAAATCGGACGAACAAGACCCTGGTATGTTGCTGGACGGCGACGACCTCGATGCCGGCATCGATGACAGCGACGACGGCATCGACCAGGCTGACCCTGCACGCCTCACCCGCGTCCTGGCTGACGGCACCGTCGTCAAGCTGCAAGATGACGAGGATAGCGACGAGGATGACGACGAGGAGCAGGAGGAGCCGGAAGATGCCGACGCGCCTGTACCGTCGATCCCGCGCGATGAGGAATTCGAGCTGGAGGTCGAAGCAGAGGCCAGCAAACCGGTAGAGCAGTTCATTCAGGAGTTTTCCGATCCTGCCATCACCAGCGATCCGGTCCGCATGTATCTGCGCGAGATCGGGCGCACCGCGCTGCTGACCGCCGAGGAGGAAGTGGCGTTATCGCAGCGCATCCATAGGGGGAAGGACGCCGAGGTCAGGCTGGTCGAGGAGCCGGAGATGGACGATGATACCCGCAGCGAGGTGGAGTTTTTCGTCCGAGACGGCCTGATCGCCCAGCAGCGCCTGACCAGCGCTAACCTGCGCCTGGTGGTCAGCGTAGCCAAGCGTTACATCGGGCGCGGCATGAGTTTCTCCGACCTGATCTCTGAGGGCAACATCGGCCTGTTGCGCGCTGTGCAGAAATTCGATCACGAGTTGGGCTTCAAGTTCAGCACCTACGCGACCTGGTGGATTCGCCAGGCCATCAGCCGGGCTATCGCTGACCAGGCGCGCACGATTCGCATCCCCGTGCACATGGTTGAAAGCATCAACCGGCTGGCGCGCGTCCAGCGTCGTCTGGCCCAGGAGCTTGGCCGCGATCCGACGTCGGAAGAGATAGCGCTGGAATTAGATCTGCTGGCTCCGGAGGACAAGCGCGCGATCGAAGAAGCAATTCGCAACGAGCGTCCCCTGGACCCGGAATTGGAACGCCGTTGGCAGCGGGCAGCCATCAAGGTGCAGCGTATCCACCGAGTCTCGCAGGAACCGATGTCTCTGGATATGCCTGTCGGCCAGGAGGAGAACAGCTCGCTGGGCGACTTCATTGAGGACGACACACTGCCCGGCCCGGCTGATGCTGCCAACCACCAGTTGTTGCGTGAGCAGATGCACGACATCCTCAGCCAGTTGACGGAGCGCGAGCGCGAGGTGTTGGAGATGCGCTTCGGCCTGGGCGACGGCACCAGCCACACCCTTGAAGAGGTTGGCCAGCATTTCGGCGTCACCCGGGAGCGGATACGCCAGATCGAAGCCAAGGCGCTGCGCAAACTCCGCCACCCGATCCGCAGCCACAAGCTGCGCGATTATCTGGTCTAAACTTGACAGTGCCTCGCTTCAATGTAAAATAAGCGTGGTTAACAACCAAATACATTCCTGCGTAGCTCAATCGGCAGAGCAACCGGCTGTTAACCGGTTGGTTCCTAGTTCGAGTCTAGGCGCAGGAGCACGTCGTTCCTCGGTAGTTGGCTTCGTCTGCAACAGTGACGTTTTAACTATCGCGATGATACAACAAAAACGCTGGGCGCAACTGCGCCCAGCGTTTTTGTTGTATCATCTTCTTACTTCCTTGAGTTGCCGCGCTTGACCCTATCGCACGACTTTGAAGCTGAACATCGGTGTTTGTAGCACGCCTAGCAGCCGCAGCCAAAGAGCCACCAGCATCTCGGTCCCGCGGGCCGTGGTGATGTCGCCCAAGTCGATGATATCGTGCCAACCGAAGCTCTTGAGAATCTCGGTTGTCTGCGCTTTGGCATCGCTGTCGTTGCCGCTCACAAATATCGTGTGGTCGCCGTCCGCCAGCAGCCCCGGATTCACCATCAGTGCGGCCGTCAGTGTGTTGAGGGACTTGACAACCTTGACGCGGGGATAGGTCCGCTGAATCTGTTCGCCCAGCGAATCGGTGTTGCTGATGAACATGGTCGGCGGCATGCCCTGTGAAAAGTCCAGAGGATTGGAAATATCGATCAGTAGCTTACCGTTGAGATTGCTTTCGCCAGCCTGGCTTAGAGCTGGAAGTGAACCGTAGCCGTTGGTTGCGTTGAACAACACCTCGCTGTGAGCGGCTGTCTCGGCAAAGCTGCCAACCTTGACGCCGCTGTTTTGCGCATGCCAGACCGGGAATGGTGGATTTCCCATGAAGTCCGATGCCGTACTAGCCATCAGCGCATCTACATCGCGCGTGCCAATCATCACGTCGTTGCCCTGTTCGACCAGCTTCGCTGCTATTCCTCGACCAACCATTCCTGAACCCAGAATACCAAATTTCATGATCTGCTCCTTTATATGTTACGATACAGACCTGTATCGATTTCCGGGATTATACGATACAGATCTGTATCGTGTCAAGAATGAAATCACATGAAAAAAGCAAGTACCTCCAAAGACAAGCTGTTTGAGACCGCCGCGCGTCTGTTCTACCAGCACGGATATCGAGCTACTGGTGTCGATACAATCGCTGCGGAGTCCCGTATCGGAAAAATGACGCTCTATCGTCATTTTCCGTCAAAGGACGACCTCATCGTTGCTTTTCTGCAACAAAGCGATGAAGACTTCTGGGGACATTTCGAGCTGAACGCGGACGATGCATCAACTGCCCGCAGCAAGCTATTGGCCTTCTTCGATTCCCTGCAGGCGTATGTGCTTTCCCCTGACTGTCACGGTTGTCCATTTCTTAACATCGTCACCGAATTCCCGGAGGCCGATTACGCAGGACATCAAATGGCGGTGGAGCACAAGCAAGAGGTTCTTGGGCGCTTCGCACAACTGGCTCAGGAAGCCGGCGCGCGTCAGCCAACGGAGCTCGCGAACGCACTCTTTCTGCTGATGGATGGCGCCTACATGGCGGCACGTATGTTTGGCAATTCGGAGAGCAACCCGGCGGTCGATTTGGCCGAGGCCGCCCGCCAGTTAATCGATGCTCACTGCGGCGCGTAGCAAACAGCTTCGCTTCGATCAACCTCCAACCTCTCTCAAACACCTGTTTAGAAGGAGCCTTGTTCATGGAGATTCGTCAACTTGGTCTTACCGGGCCCCGTGTATCTGACATTGGGCTTGGATGCATGGGGATGTCTGACCTGTACGGTTCGCCGGATAAAGCCGAAAGCATCCACACGATCCACACTGCACTGGACGCAGGCGTCAATCTGCTGGATACCGGAGATTTCTACGGATCGGGACACAACGAACTGCTAATATGCAACGCCCTGCAGGGACGAAAACGCGAGGATGTTGTGATCAGCGTCAAGTTTGGTGCGCTGCGCGATCCCTCTGGCGGCTGGACCGGTGTGGACACGCGGCCGGCAGCTATCAAGAACTTTCTCGCCTACACACTGCGTCGTCTCGGTACGTCGTATGTTGATATCTATCGCCCGGCACGACTTGACCCCTCGGTGCCAATCGAGGATACCGTTGGCGCGTTGGCGGACATGGTCAAGGCCGGTTATGTCAGATATATTGGATTGTCCGAAGTAGGCGCCGAGACCCTGCGTCGGGCCAGTGCAGTGCATCCTATCGCCGATCTGCAAATTGAGTATTCGCTGATCTCGCGCGGCATCGAGGACAGTATCCTGCCGACGTGCCGCGAGCTGGGAATCGGCGTGACAGCCTACGGTGTCCTGTCGCGCGGTCTGTTAAGTGGTCATTGGACAAAGGAACGCCAGGTGCGGGACTTTCGCGGCGCGCTGCCGCGCTTTCAGGGCGAAAACCTGGACCACAATCTCACTCTGGTGGAGGCGTTGCGTACCTTTGCAGACATGAAGGGCGCGACGGTTGCCCAAGTTGCCGTCGCCTGGGTGCTCTCTCAGGGTTCAGACATTGTGCCGGTGGTTGGGGCCCGACGAACTGGACAGCTCAACGAAATGTTGCAGGCCGGCAACCTCACGCTTACAACTGAAGACTTAGCCGAGATAGAACAGCTGATTCCAAAAGACGCGGCCGCGGGCGACCGGTATCATGCCAGCGGCATGGCGGGACTCGACAGCGAGCGCGGGTGAGGGGGCGTTTTGCCCGTTCGGTGAGCTTGAATGAGATAGCGACAACCTGCCTCGTTAGTTGCCAGCGCTTGCCCGATTGTTCAGCGAACGTATAATTCGGATATGTCCCCCAGCGTCCTGTTCCTCAATCCACCAGCCCTGCCGGGAACCACCGCCAACCGCGAGGGGTCGGCGGGGATGGGCGTGTCGGTCGAAACAGCCGGCGCGTTCACCTATCCGCCGTATCTGCTGGCATCGTGTGCGGCGGTGATGCGCGGGCAGGGCTGGCGGGTGGCCGGACTGGACGCAG
>JACKBK010000054.1 GCA_020634555.1 Caldilineae bacterium | reverse complement strand
TACCCACCACCTGCAACTCCGGCAACCCATCACCCATGCGCATCGGCATCGACATCGGCGGCACGTTCACCGACTTCGTCCTCTGGGACGAGCAGGCGGGCGCGCTACGAACCTTCAAGTTGCTCTCCACACCTGACGACCCGGCGCGCGCCGTGCTGCTGGGACTACAAGAAATCGGTGATCGGTTATCGGTAAACGGTAATCGGTCCACAGGACTCCGACCACTGGTCACTGATCACCGATTACTGATTACCGATCACGGTTCACCGATCACCGACATCATCCACGGCTCGACCGTCGCCACCAACGCACTGCTGGAGCGCAAAGGGGCGCGCACCGCGCTGGTCAGCACGGCCGGTTTCCGCGATGTGCTGGCCATCGGCCGCCAGAACCGCAACGACCTCTACGACTTCTTGGCCGAGCGGCCCGAACCGCTGGTCCCTGCCGAGCTGCGTCTGGAGGTGGCCGAGCGCATCGACCGCCGCGGCAACGTGCTGACGCCGCTGGACGCAGCCGGGCTGCCGGGGCTGGTCGAACACCTGCGCGCGCTGGATGTCGAGTCGGTGGCGGTCTGCACGCTGTTCTCGTTTCTCAACCCGACTCACGAGCAAGCGGTAGCCGCGGTGTTGCGCGCGGCCGGTTTCCTGGTATCGCCCTCGTGCGAGATTCTGCCGGAGTTCCGCGAATACGAGCGCGCCAGCACGACCACCATCAACGCCTATGTCGCGCCGGTGCTGGACCGCTACTTGGGTCGGTTGACAAGCGAGCTTGGCGAGAGCAGGTTTCGCATCATGCAGTCCAACGGCGGCAGCATCAGCGCGGATCGGGCGCGCCGCGAGGCGGTTCGCTCGATTCTGTCCGGGCCGGCGGGTGGCGTGGTGGGAGCGTTCCACATCGCCCGCTCCATGAGCCACACCCGCATGATCGCGTTCGACATGGGCGGTACCTCCACCGACGTCTCGCTCTGCGACGGCGCGATTCCCGTCACCGGCGAAGGGAAGATCGGCGGACTGCCGGTGCGCGTGCCGCTGATCGACATCCACACCGTCGGCGCGGGCGGCGGATCGATCGCGCGCATCGACGCCGGCGGCGCGCTGCGGGTTGGACCTCAGAGCGCGGGCGCCGATCCCGGACCGGCCTGCTACGGCCGCGGCGGCCGGCAGGCGACCGTTACCGACGCCAATCTGGTGTTGGGCAGGCTGGCGCCGGAACAGTTTCTGGGCGGGGAGATGGCGCTGGACGAACAAGCCGGTCTGGATGTTTTGAACCGGCTGGCCGGCGAGGCAGGTCTGGCAGCCTTGCCCGGCCTGTCACCGGCGCAGACGGCTGCGTTGGGCGTCGTGCAGATCGCCAACACGCACATGGAGCGCGCCCTGCGGGTCATCTCTGTCGAGCGTGGCTACGATCCCGCCGACCTTGTGCTGCTCTCCTTTGGCGGCGCGGGCGGGCTGCACGCCTGCGATCTGGCGCGCGCGCTGGGGATTCGCCGGGTGATCGCGCCGCCGGTCGCGTCGACGCTCTCGGCCTTCGGCATGTTGGCCGCCGATGTGGTCAAGGACTACGTGCAGACGGTGATGCTGCCGGGGACGGCCGGATTCAGGGAAATCAGGGAAATGATGGAAACGTTGGAGCAGCGTGGCGTGGCGGATTTGGCGGCGGAGGGGGCGCCGCGCGACCTGATCACGCTGCTGCCGCAGGTTGATATACGTTACCGCGGCCAGTCGTACGAGTTGACCGTGCCACTGACGGCTTACTTTGCGCAGAATTTCCACGCCGCGCACCAGCGCATCTATGGCCACGCCGAGCCGTCGGCTGCACTGGAGATCGTTAACCTGCGCCTGCGGGCCGAAGGTGCGGTGGCAAAACCGGATCTGCCCGAACTTCCCGATGCGAATGGCGTGCCCGCCAACGACGCGCTGCTTTTCCGGCGGCCGGTGGTCACCGGAACCGGCGTGGCCGCAGTCCCGTTCTTTGACGGCCGCAGCTTGCGGCCCGGACAACAGCTCAGCGGGCCGGCCGTGGTCGTCCAGCCCGACACCACCGTGTGGCTGGGCCACGGCGACACGGCAACGGTCGATCGGCGGCTATGTCTGGTCATCGAGATCGGCGCACAGGAGAAACCCGCATGACCGGCTATGATCCGGTGCGCATCGAGGTCTTCAGGCATCTCTTTGCCTCCGTGGCCGAAGAGATGGGCACCGTCCTGCGGCGCACCGGCTACTCGCCCAACATCAAGGAACGGCGCGATTTTTCGTGTGCCATCTTCGACGCGTCCGGCCAGATGATCGCGCAGGCTGCCCACATCCCGGTCCATCTGGGCGCGATGCCGCTGTCGGTCCAGGCGGTGCTGGAGTCCATGGACCTGGAACCGGGCGACGTGGCGATTCTCAACGATCCCTACCGCGGCGGCACGCATCTGCCCGACATCACCCTGGTGACGCCGGTCTTCGTCAGGGAAGGGAAACTCCTCGGCTTTGCCGCCAGCCGCGCCCATCACGCCGACGTGGGCGGCATGTCGCCGGGATCGATGCCCATCGCGCGCGACCTGTACGGGGAGGGACTGATCATTCCACCGCTGAAGCTGGTGGCGGGTGGTGAGATCAACCAGGCGCTGCTTGATCTGCTGCTGGCCAATGTGCGCACACCGGAGGAGCGGGCCGGCGACCTGCGCGCCCAGCTTGCCGCTAACGCGACCGGCGTGCGCCGCATGGGTGATCTGGTAACCCGCCATGGTATGGAGGAGATAGCGCGCGCGATGCAGGCGCTGCTCGACTACGCCGAACGCATGACCCGCCGTCTGCTGGCCGGGCTGCCCGACGGCACGTACCGCTTCCGCGACCTCATGGACGGCGACGGCGTGGACGCTGAACCGGCAGCGATAGCTGTTGCCATTACCATCGACGGGGATGCCGTGCTGGTCGACTTTACCGGCACGTCCCCGCAGCGCCGCGGCAGCATCAACGCGGTGTATGCCATCACGCTGTCGGCGACGTATTACGCGTTTCGCTGCCTGCTGGGCCAGGATGTCCCCACCAACAGCGGCTGCCTGCGGCCAATCCGCCTGATCGCGCCGGAGGGCACACTGGTCAACGCGCGCCGGCCGGCGCCAGTGGCCGGCGGCAACGTGGAGACATCGCAGCGCATCACCGACGTGCTGCTGGGCGCACTGGCGCAGGCAGCTCCGGACCGCGTGCCGGCCGCCAGCCAGGGAACGATGAACAACCTGACGGTGGGTGGCTGGGACGCGGAGCGCGGCCAGCCGTTTGCCTACTACGAGACTACCGGCGGCGGTATGGGCGCGCGGCCGGGCAAGGACGGAGTCGACGCCATCCACACTCACATGACCAACACGCTCAACACCCCGGTCGAGGCGCTGGAGTTTGCCTATCCGCTGCGGGTGCAGCGCTATGAGATTCGCCGCGGCTCAGGCGGCGCGGGCCGGTGGTATGGCGGCGACGGCATCCGCCGCGATCTGGAGTTGCTGGTGGACGCACAGGTGACGATTCTGTCGGAGCGGCGCGTCTTGGCACCCTATGGACTGGCCGGCGGCGAGCCCGGGGCGCCAGGCCGCAATGTGTTGATCCAGAATGGACAAGAAACGGAGTTGCCTGGCAAGGTTACGTTGGCAGCGGAGGCAGGGGAAGTGATCAGCCTGGAGACGCCGGGAGGTGGAGGGTGGGGAGATCGACGCCAATCGGCAGAAGAGGGTGTGCTCCCATAACAACCTGGTACGTTGTGGATGCAGGAAGTTGTCGTTGCAAAGAGCGCCCGGCAGAGGCGCTTCGTCCCCGGAGCTGGCGGCTTCCGAAGTCTTGAGCGGGTAGTTACCGGGGGCATGCCGGCAGGGTGAAGAAGAATCGGGCGCCATGCCCCCGTTTGCTTTCCACCCAGATGCGCCCGCCGTGGGCTTCTACGATGCTGTGGGCAATAGCCAGTCCGAGGCCAGAGCCGCCTGTGGCGCGGCTGCGCGACTTCTCGCCGCGATAGAAGCGGTCGAAAACGTGGGGCAAATCCGCGGCAGCGATGCCTTCGCCGCTGTCGGCGACCTGCACGGTGACCCACTGGCCGGAACGGACTGCTGAGACCTGCACCTCGCCGCCGGCCGGTGTATGCCGCAGCGCGTTGCTGACCAGATTCGACAGCACGCGGGCGATGTGCTGTCCGTCGCCGTTAACAGGATCGACGCCAGCATCTACTTTCCCGCTCAACAAAATCTCGCGCTGTGCAGCCAGCACCGTGAACGACTCCAGGGTGTCGGAGATCAGGTCGGAGATGGCTGTCGGCTCACGCTCCAACTTCAGCCCGCCAGCGTCCATCTGCGCCAGGTTAAACAGGTCATCGATCAGCAGCGACAGAGTTTTCATGTCGCGCTGCGAGGTTTGGAGATAGCGCTGGGCCGTCTCCTGATCTTCCACCAGTCCGTCGGCCAGCGCGTCGATCATGACGCGGGTCGAAGCCAACGGCGTACGCAGGTCGTGTCCGGCCCACGCGACCAGATCGCGGCGGAGTTGCTCCAGCTCGCGCTGCCTGCGATCCGCTTCCTGTAGCCGGTCTGCCATTTCGTTGAAGGCCTGCGACAGGTCGGCGACCTCGTCGCTGCCAGACACCGGCACTCGGACCGACAGGTCGCCCTCCGCCACAGCCGCCGCGGCTGATGCTACCCGCGCGATGCGTTCTGTCAGCGTCATTGAGATCAGGTACCCCAACGCGACGGCAATGCCGCCCGCGAAAAGCAACAGCACCGCAGCCAGCGTCAGGTCATGCGGGCTGGCAAACATCAGGCGCGCCGAGAAACCGACGTTCAGGAAGGTCAGCAGCGTCGCGAGGATGTAGCCTGTCAGCAGGGACAGGACCAGCCGCGGCGCGCGGCTGATCCACCCCAGGCGATAGGCCCCGTAGCCAGCAGCTACGGAGACCAGCGCTGTGATTGACAGGAACAGCGCCATCGTGCGGATCTCCTGGCTGGGCGGGCGCATGAGCAGCACGAAAGCCAGTATGGCCAGCCCCAAGGCGATCAGCACACCGCCAATAAAGTGCAGCGGCAGCGTCCGGCGAGGTAAGTAGGTGGAGGGAAGGGCGTCGTTCATGGTTTGGTAGCGGTTGGCAGACAGATGTTGAAAGGTGGGGGCGGATAGCGTGTAACAGGCGCGTTTCATGCGGACTATCAGCTATCCACGCTACGGCTCAAATTTGTATCCCACACCCCACACTGTCTGAATGTAGCGCGGGTTGGAGGGGTCGGGTTCGATTTTCTCGCGCAGCCGGCGGACGTGAACGGTGACTGTGCTGGCGTCGATGTATTCGGAGATGCCCCACACCAGATCCAACAACTGGTCGCGGTTGAACACCTGGCGCGGATGCCGGGCCAGTGTCCACAGCAGGTCGAACTCGCGCGCAGTCAACATGACCTCTTCGTTGCGCACCAGTGCCAGCCGCTTTTGTGGATCAACCGTCAGATCGTCGTAAACCAGCGGGCGTTCGCCGAAAGACTGCGAGGCGCGTTGGGTGCGGCGCAGCACGGCGCGCACGCGGCTGACAAGCTCCTGCGGGCTGAACGGCTTGGTCACGTAGTCGTCGGCGCCCAGCTCCAGGCCGAGAATGCGATCGGTCTCCTCGCTGCGGGCGGTCAGCATGATAATGGGCGTCTCGTCTGCGCCGCGCAGCCGGCGGGTGATCTCCAGCCCGTCCACATACGGCAACATCAGATCCAGCACTACCAGGTCGAACTGCTGCCCGGTAAGCTCCTCCAGCGCAACTCTGCCATCGCCGGCCATGGTAACAGTGTACCCGGCGCGCCGCAGATAAAGACTAACGACCTCGCGGATGCTAGGTTCGTCGTCGACTACCAGGATATGCTGCCCGCTCACTTGCACGCTCCTATTTTGTAGTTCTTACTCATCATTCAATGCTACAAGCCAGTTCTTACGACATCCTTAAGCGACTGCCGCTGTTTGCCACGTTTCAAACAGCTTGTAAGAGTTGCTTAATATCTGCGTGGTTCTATTGTAACGGACAGACGGACGGCTGGCAAGCATTGTTGCGCAGGTCGTTGCCGAATAGACTGTAATGGAGGTAAGTAGATGATCAAGAGAATTGTCCGCACGAGCATTGGGCCGTTGCTGCTGCTGGTAGCTGCCACTGCCTGCGCGCTGCCAGCTTCGCCGCCGGAGATTCCCGCGGCTGGAGCAACACAGGTTACATCGGCTGTGGTTGAAGTCACGCCTGCAAGCGCTGTCGAAACAGCGACTGCCGCGCCGCTGCCAGCAGCGACTGAGCCGGTCGCTGTCGCAACACAAGCAACTGAACCGACCCCGCTGGTTGTAGAAACACCGGAGAAGGAGACATCTGTTGTGGAACCGCAACCGGTAGAGGAGATCACCGAGGAGGCAGCCGGGCCAACCGACGAACAACAGTGGGTGCTGGACGGGTTGCCAAGCCTGGGCGAAGCGCCTGAGCTACGCAACGACGTGTGGTTGAACAGCGAGCCGCTGCGTCTGGCCGATCTGCGCGGCCAGGTGGTGCTGCTGGACATGTGGACCTTTGGCTGAATTAACTGCATCCATACGATTCCCTCGTTGAGGGAATGGCACGAGAAGTACAAAGATGCAGGACTGGTCGTCATCGGCAACCACATGCCGGAGTTCAACTACGAGAGCGATCTCGACAATGTCAAGGATGCGCTGGTGCGGCTGGAAGTGCCCTATCCGGTCGCCATCGACAACGAGCGGCTAACCTGGCGAGCCTACAACAACCGGTACTGGCCCACCATCTATCTGATTGACAAACAGGGCCAGATTCGCTACACCCACATCGGCGAGGGCGGGTACGCCCAGACAGAGCGAGTAATCGATGCGCTGCTGGCGGAGGCGTATGCAGAGTAGGGGGTAAAGGGACGACAACCCGATAAAACTCATATTCTTTACGAAGCATTTTGCAAAGTGCAGATGCGGATGCAACGAAGCCGGTTCCAAAACAGGAGCCGGCTGTTGCGATTCTGGGTCAAACACCGTCTTTCAGGGCTTCTGACCCACTAATTGTGTCTGCTTATGACATATGTCATATTCGGGCTTGACATCCCATGTTATAATAGGGCACTTTTTGGGTACTTTCTGCGACCAACCTCACAACCGTCTTTTCGTTCCACCCACCATCACAAAGGAGTGAACCCCCATGAAACGATTGACCATCCTCGCCTCAGTTCTCCTGATCATGGCACTGCTGGCAGCTTGCGCCGGCGGTCCAGCCGCACCAGCATCGACCGGCAGCGATACATCTGCTGATACAGCCAGCGATACGACTGCGGATACAGGCAGTTCGGAAGCGCCGGCAACAACAGCCCAGGAAGTACTCATCGGCTACACAGCCTCCAACACCGGCAAGTACAACGTAGAATCCAGCCGGCAGGTCAACGGCTTCGACCTGTGGATGAAGCAGGTGAACGATGCCGGCGGGCTTACCCTTCCCGACGGCACCGTGCTGACGTTTGCGGGCAAATCCTACGACGACGAGTCCAACACCGACCGCGTGCAGGAACTCTACACACGGCTGGCGACTGAAGATGGCGCCAACTTCCTGATCAGCCCCTATTCCAGCGGGCTGACCTCGGCGTCCTCGGTCATCGCCGAGCAGTACGGCAAGGTAATGGTCACCACCGGCGCTGCCAGCGACGACACCTACAAGCAGGGTTACACCGGCGTCTATCAGGTCTACACGCCCGCCAGCAAGTACCTCACCGGCGCGGTAGACATGCTCAAGGCGGATGCGCCTGACGCCAAGAAGCTGGCAATCGTCCACGAAAACGACAAGTTCTCCACCGGCGTTGCCGAGTCGGTCAAGGCATACGCCGAAGGTCTGGGCTACGAGATCGTGCTGTTCGAGGGCTACGACTCGGCCACCACCGACTTCGCTCCCTTCATCAACAAGATTCAGCAGTCGGAGCCCGATGCGATTCTCGGCGGCGGCCACTTCCAGGATGGCAGCACCTTTGCCCGCCAGCTTGCTGAGAAGCAGGTAGACGTGCCTTGGGTTGCACTGCTGGTCGCGCCGCCTGAGCCGACTTTTGCCGAGTTGGGCGACGCAGCAGTCGGCGTCATCGGCCCCAGCCAGTGGGAGCCGCAGGCCAAGTTCACGGCTGAAGCCGCGGCCGCCGATGGCATAACCTGGGCTGGCCCGACAGGCGATGAGTTCGGCCAGGCCTATATGGACGCCTATGGCGAAGAGCCATCCTACCACGCCGCCGGCGGCTATATCGCCGGCCTGGTGCTCGCCGAAGCCATCAAGAACGCCGGTTCCCTGGACGATGCCGCCGTCAAGAAGGCAATGGATGAGCTCGACCTGATGACCTTCTACGGTCACCTCCAGTTCGAGTCGGGTGCAGACGCTCACGGCCTCCAAACCGGCCACGACATGGTGTTCGTGCAGTGGCAGAAGGACGCCGACGGCAACCTCGTCAAAGAAGTCGTCTGGCCGGCAGCCGGTCGCACGGCAGATCCCATCACGCGTTAGAAACTGAATCACAGCCCCGGCTTTCGAAGGAAAGTCGGGGCTTGTATCCTGACCAGACTGGCGGCGCTGGTTTTACCGGCCGCGTGCTTTGCCGACACCAGTTTTCGGCACGCCGCGCCTCGCCCGAAGAGTCTTGTGTATTCTGGAGGCCACACACCAATGATTGATCAGTTACTCGCATCGGTCACGGACGGCATGTTGGTGGGAGTCGTCTACGGCCTGGCAGCCATGGGGCTGACCCTCATCTTCGGCGTTATGAACGTCATCAACCTGGCGCACGGGCCGATCATGGCCCTCGGCATGTTCACCGTCTATCTTGCATACACCAGCCTGGGCCTGAATCCGTTTCTTGGTTTGTTGCTTGCCGCCGGATTGGGTTTGATTCTGGGGGTCATCATCTACTGGGGCGCCGTCCATCGGGTCATCGATGCACCCCACCTGTCGAGCCTGCTTTCCACCTTTTCGGTGAACATGATCATCATCGGCATCGGCACGGCTATCTTCTCCACCTCGTTTCGCAACGTGGACTACAGCCTGGGCATCGTCACCATCGGCCCCATCACCGTGCCCGGCACGCGGTTCACCTCGGCGCTTCTGGCGCTGGGTATCACGGGGTTGCTCTACCTGTTCTTGTACCGCACTCGGCCGGGTAAATATGTGCGTGCGGTGTCCGACAATCGCACCTCGGCCGGGTTGATGGGTATCGCTTCCAACCGCGTGCTGGCGTTGAGCTTCGGTCTGGGAACGATGCTGGCGGCGCTGGCCGGCGGCCTGATCGCGATGGCCTTGCCGTTTACGATCCTGTCAGGTGGGTCCTATGAGCTGAAGAGCTTCGTGATTGTGGTACTGGGCGGGCTGGGCAATCCCATCGGCGCGCTGCTGGGCGGTGTCATTTTGGGACTGATCGAGGGATTGGTGCCCGTGTTCACCAAGATCACCTGGGTACCGGTTATCGAGTTTGTTCTCTTCGTCCTCATCCTTCTGGTGCGTCCCCAGGGCTTGTTTGGAGCGAAGCAATGAGAATACTGCGCAACTTGAGCTTCTGGATCGCAGTCGGTGTCGTAGTACTGATCATTGCATACGGCGCTACCGGCGGTGCTATCCGTCGCGAAACCTGGTTCACGGTATTGCTGTTCGTCGGGCTGGCATCGAGCCTCAACATCCTGCTCGGTTACACAGGCTACGTCAGCTTTGGCCACATCGTATTCTTCGGCTTCGGCGGCTACATCGGCTTCTGGGCCATCGATACGCTGGGCATGAACCTGTGGCTGGCGGCGCTGCTGGGCGGCCTCGTGTCGGCTCTGCTGGCCCTCGGGCTGGGGCTGGCGATTTTACGGCTACGGGGCGCTTACTTTGCGCTGGCAACCATCGGCATCCTGGAGGCGATGAAGGCGCTGGTGATCAACATCCCTGCGCTGGGCGGCCCCAACGGTATGGAGCTGAACTTCTCGGTCTACCGCGGCTATGGCGGCGCCGCCACCGCGCTCTGGATGGTCTATTGGAGCGTGGCGGCTATCGCGCTGATCGTGGTGATCACCAGCTACATCGTCAAGAAATCCAAGTTTGGCCTGGGGTTGATGGCCATCCGCGAGGACGAGGACGCGGCTGAGATCATGGGTGTGGTCGCGCCGCGGGCTAAAACCTGGGCCTATGTCATCTCTGCCTTCTTCCCCGGCATTCTGGGCGTGTTGTTTTTCTTCAAACAGGGCATTATCGAGCCGGGCAGCGCTTTTCGCCTCCAGTTGTCCATCGAGATGCTGGTGATGGTGATGTTGGGCGGGTCTGGCACGGTACTCGGTCCGATCTTGGGCGCAGGGGCGTATCAAATCCTGCGCGGTACGCTGCTGACCAGCGATCTTGAACTGCTGGGCATGAAGGTGAAGGATATCCAGTTGGCCGTCGCCGGCGTGCTGCTGCTGATAATCGTGCTGTTCATCCCCGTGGGCGCCATCGGCTGGCTGCGCACCCGATCAGCAACCCTGCGGAGGATACTGGAATGATTCTCGAAGTCAAGAATGTTAGCAAGGTATTCGGCGGGCTGACGGCCGTCAACGACGTGACCTTCGACCTGCCTGAAGGTCAGATCCTCGGTCTGATCGGCCCGAACGGTGCCGGTAAAACCACGCTGTTCAACTGCCTCAACGGCGTCTATCCCCTCACAAGGGGAACCGTCACCTTCCGCGGCCAGGTGCTGTCTGGTCTGCCTACCTACAAGGTCGCCGATCTTGGCATCGCCCGCACACACCAGATCGTGCGGCCGCTCAACGAACTGACGGTGCGCGAGAACGTCATGGTAGGCGCATGTTTTGGCCGTGAGAACCACAAGCTGGGTGAGGCGGAGGAGATCGCCAACGAGGTGATGGAGTTCGTCGGACTGGCGGCGCGGGCCGACATGCTGGCCGGCAGCCTGAATGTGGCACAGAAGAAACGGCTGGAGATGGCGCGCGCGCTGGCAGCCCGGCCCTATCTGCTGCTGTTGGACGAGGTGCTGGCCGGCCTGAACGTCACCGAGGTGTCGCAAATGTTAAACACGATCCGTGCGATCCGCGACCAGGGCGTGACGATCATCATGATCGAGCACATCATGCATGCGGTGATGAACGTCTCGGATCGCATCATCGTGCTCAACTACGGAACGTTGATCGCCGAAGGATCGCCGGTGGAGGTTCAGGCCAACCAGGAGGTCATTGAGGCCTATCTGGGCGACCCGGATCTGGCCGCTCGGCTGTTGGAAGAGGAGAGAGGATAACATGGCGCTCCTGGAAGTACGCGACGTAACATCTGGCTATGGCGAGCTACAGATCCTGTGGGGCGCATCGTTGACAGTCGAACGGGGACAACTTACGGCGCTGGTCGGCTCCAACGGTGTCGGCAAAACAACACTGCTGCGCACTATCGTCGGGCAGATCAAGCCCTGGCAGGGAAAAGTCTTCTTTAACGGCCAGGATGTCAGCAAGCTGCCCAGTTACAAAAAGGCTGAGATGGGTATCGTCATGGTGCCGGAGGGCCGCCAGCTCTTTACCGGTATGACCGTGCAGGAAAATCTGGAGATGGGTGCGACGCCTAAGCGGGCACGTGCGAAAGCAGCCCAGAACCTGGAGAAGGTCTTCACCATCTTCCCGCGGCTCAAGGAGCGGGCGACCCAGAAGTCTGGCACTATGAGCGGCGGCGAGCAACAGATGCTGGCCGTGGCGCGCGGCATCATGGCCGAGCCGGAGATCTTGATGATCGACGAGCTCTCGCTGGGCCTGGCCCCGGTACTGACGCTGGACCTCTTCCAATCGCTGCGGCGGTTGCGCAACGAGGGCCTGACCATAATGCTGGTGGAGCAAAACGTACGCATGGCCCTCAAGGTCAGCGACTACGCCTTCGTCCTGCGTGAGGGCAAGAACGAGATCCACGGCCCCTCCAAGGAAGTTGAGCAGAACGCCTCTGTCCAGGCGGCGTATCTGGGGATCTGACTGGTAGCGCCACGCAGGAGGCAGTGGTTTGCCGTGATAATCATTCCGAGGTTGTGTGTGAAAAGCGGTTTACTTAGCAGCATCCTCCCGAAGGTTTTCGAAAATCTTCGGGAGGATTTTTTGTTCAAGTTGAAGCGAGAGATGGCCAGTCAGCAGAAGCCCGGGCGCGAAACG
Source organism: Caldilineae bacterium (assembly GCA_020634555.1). GTDB lineage: Bacteria > Chloroflexota > Anaerolineae > JAAEKA01 > JAAEKA01 > JACKBK01. The sequence continues at coordinate 4,889 of JACKBK010000054.1, read as the reverse complement.
ATCAGGCCGGCGATGACCATCCTGTGAACCGGCCTGTCTCCTGGACTAACGCTGTCTTCGGCGAAAAGGGTGGAAGCTAAGCGCCATCAGCGCACCGCCGTGGATCTTCCATCGCCGGTGCAATACCCCACCGATTTCGAACTCTGGGCGGATTTCCTGTACAATCTCGTTTGACGATGCTCTTCGACCTTTACGTGCCCGCCGACGGCTGGCTGCAGCGCCTGGACCCGCGCACCAAGATCGCTTTGGTGCTGTGCGGCGCGGCCCTGTTCGTGGTGATGAACCACCTGCTGGTACTGCTAGGTCTGCTGGCCCTCATCCACATCATGTTGTTGACCTCTCGCGTGCCGCCACGCCAGATCGGATGGGTATGGCGCCAGTTGCTCCGGGTTGTGGTCATCATCGTTCTGGTCTGGCCCTTTTTCGCCCGCGTCGCCGGGCCGGTGATCTTCTCTCTCGGCCCATTCAGTGTGACATGGACCAGCGTCTGGGCGGGATTGGCGACGGCGACACGGGTAGTTGGCATGTCGCTGCTTTTCTTTGTCATCCTGTTCACGACGCGCCAGAACGATCTTGTTCGCGGCCTGGTGCGGCTGGGATTGCCCTTTGAGTGGGGATTGACACTTTCCATGGCGCTGCGCTTCATCCCGACCTTCAGCCAGACTATCGCGCAGATACGCGATGCACAGGCCGCGCGCGGCTGGCAGGTGGAACGTGGCGATATCCGCGGCCGGCTCCGCGGGCTGACTCCAGTCCTTGTGGCGCTGATTATCGACGTTCTGCGCACGGGAGATACGTTGGGCATGGCGCTGGCCGTGCGGGGCGTCGGCTCCGGCCGGCCGCGCACGGTGTGGCGGGATATCTGCTTCGGACGCTGGGATTGGGTCGCCCTGGTGTTGATCGGGCTGATCTTCGTTGCGTTGATCTACTTGCGTTTCGGGCGCGGATTCGGAGCTGAGATACTATGAAACACGCGACGCTATGTCTGCCGATTTCGGACGCGCGCCGGCAGATACTGTTGGGTGTGAAACTGCGCGGCTTTGGGCAAGGCAAACTGGTCGGCTTCGGCGGCAAGATCGAGGATGGCGAGACAGTTGCGGAGGCAGCCGCGCGCGAGCTTTGCGAAGAGACCGGATTACGCGCCGCACCGGACCAATTACAGGAAGTCGCCCAGCTCACCTTTCTCTTTCCCGCGCAGCCTGGTTGGAATCACCTCGTCCACGTCTTCCTGGCACGCCGTTGGACGGGGGAACCGGTTGGCAGCGCCGAGATCAGCGCTGAGTGGTACGACCTGCACCATATTCCCTACGATCGAATGTGGGACGATGATCGCTATTGGCTGCCGCAAGTCCTGGCCGGACAACACCTCCGCGCCACGTTCATCTACGGCGATGACAACGAGACGGTGCAACAGTATTGGCTGGAATAGTGCCACCGTCACTCCCGCGGAGGCGGGAGTCCACAACGCACTCGACGCAAGACAACGCGTATGCACAAGAACGTTCTGGATGCCCGCCTTCGCGGGCATGACGAGTGGTGGTTGCCGTCACTCCCGCGAAGGCGGGAGTCTAGGACGCACTCGACGCAAGACGATGCATCCTTTTGATAGTTGGCATTGAGAAAAACATGACCAAACAGCCAGCGGTTTACATCCTTGCCAGCAAACGCAACGGCACCCTCTACATTGGCGTCACCAGTGATTTGATCAAGCGTGTGTGGCAACACAGGAACGATGAGGTAGATGGGTTTACCAAACAATACCAGGTGCATACCCTTGTCTATTTCGAGCTACACAACACAATGATGGACGCAATTCGGCGCGAGAAGCAGATAAAGAAATGGTATCGCGCCTGGAAAATCAGGCTAATTGAGGAAGAGAACCCCGAATGGCGGGACCTATGGTTCGAGATTACTGGGTGATGCATGGTACCTCGCCACCGTCACTCCGCGGAGGCGGGCATGACGAGTGATGGTTCCCGTCACTCCCGCGAAGGCGGGAGTCCACGACGCTCTCGGCGCGGAACAACGCATATGCACAAGAACGTTCTGGATGCCCGCCTCCGCGGGCATGACGCGTCGCCATCGTCACTCCCGCGAAGGCGGGAGTCCACGACGCACTCGGTACGAGACAACCCTTCTGTACAACAACGTTCTGGATGCCCGCGGAGGCGGGCATGACGCGTCGCCATCGTCACTCCCGCGAAGGCGGGAGTCCACGACGCACATGTTGCGAGACAACCCTTCTGTACAACAACGTTCTGGATGCCCGCGGAGGCAGGCATGACGAGATGCAGTACCTATTCGGACGAGGAACCCACCACTTGTCCTTCCTCCAACCGAATGACCTGATCGACATGGGCCAGCCCGGCTTGCTGGTGGGAGATGACCAGCACTGTGCGGCCGGCCATGAATTGGTTCAGCCCCTTCCAGACGCGCGCTTCGGTCAATGAGTCGAGGTGGGTCGTTGCCTCGTCCAGAATCAGCACCGGCGCGCCTTTGAGAATCGTGCGCGCGATGGCCAGCCGTTGGCGCTCGCCGCCGCTGAGCTTGAGCCCGTTCTCGCCCACCAACGTATCGTAGCCTTCGGGCAGGCTGAGCACGAAATCATGCAAGTCCGCCAGTTGACAGGCCGCAATCATCGTCTCGTCGCTGGCGCCAGGATTGGCAAGAAAGAGGTTGTCGCGCACGCTGGTGTTGAAGAGATGCGTATGTTGCGCGACGACTCCGACCAGCGCGCGCGTCTCGTCCGCAGCCAGGTCACGCAGCTCGATGCCGCCCAGACGAATGCTGCCCTCCCCGTAATCCCAGTAACGCAACATCAGATTGGCCAGCGTCGACTTGCCCGCGCCGCTGGAACCGACGATGCCCAATCGGCCGCCTGCCGGCACGCTGAAGCTCACGCCATCCAGCGCGGCCGGCTCGTCCGCGGCGTACTGGAAACTGAGATTTTCCACCACGAGATCGAAGCTATTTGGCGGCGCGGCAGGTTGCGACGGATCAACCACCGCGGGCGGCGCGTCGATCAACTCGAAGAGGCGGCTTGCCGCAGCCTGGCTGGACTCCAGCACCTGGAACGCCTGCGCCAGCGGCTGGACAGCCTCAAAGCTGGCGATGGCAGTCAGGGGAAGCAGCGCCAGAAAAACGCCGTCGATCTGGCCGTCGCTGACCAACGGGATGGCCAAAAACAGGATTGTCAGCGCTGCCAGGCTGGTAAACAGCGCCGCCAGCCCGTTGCCCATGCCACGAATTACCGCCAGCCGCGCCTGCAACCGGTTGAGCTGGTCGTCGAGGCGCATTGTGCGCTCCCGATACAACGTTTCCTGACCATAAGCGAGCATATCAGCCATCCCCTGGATCTGGTCCACCAGGGTTGCGTTCAGTTCAGCACGGACCAGCACGGCATCACCGGCCGGCTGGTGGCTCAGCCAACGGCTGGTCAACGGCAATAGGATTCCGGTCAGCACCAGGAAGACGAGCAGCGCTGCGGCCAGGATGGCGTCGAATGTGCCAAGGATGGCGCATGCCAGCGCCGTTACCAGCACAGCCACCAACGGCGGGGTGACTACCCGGATGTAGAAGTTCTCCAGGGTCTCGATATCGGCACCGATGCGGGCCAGCAGGTCTCCGCTACGTACTCCTTGCAGGCCGGCCGGCGCCAGCGGTTCGATGGCGCTGTAAAACCAAACCCGCAGCCGCGTCAGGATACGGAAGGTCGCCAGATGCGTTACGTAGCGTTCGGCGTAGCGAAAGGCGGCTCTGCTGATGGCGAACATACGCACGCCCGCAATGGCCAGCGATAGCTGCGACACGTCGGTGGCGATGGCGGCTTTGGAGATCAGGTAGGCTGAGACGGCCATCAGCCCGACGCTGGAGCCGATGGTTGCGAATCCCAACAGCACACCGGCGGCGATCCACCAGATGAATGGACGAATGAGGGAAAGAAGGCGGTGGGTGGTGGACATAGCAATGGTTAATGGTGAATTCGTGAACGGCTAATGGTTAATGCGGGAACCGTGGCGCAGAACATTATCCAATCGCCAATTCACCGTTCAGCAATTCACGCTTCTCACCCTTGATAGCTCGCCACAAGCTGGCCGTACAATCCACCACGGCGCAGGAGAGTCTGGTGATCGCCCTCTTCCACGGCGCGGCCGGCGTCCATAACCACGATCTGGTCGGCGGCGTAGACCAACTTGAGGCGGTGCGCGATGATCAGCACGGTGCGGCCGCGCATCAACTGCGCCAGGGACTCCTGCACCAGCGCCTCGCTGCGCGCATCCAGGTGCGCGGTGGCCTCGTCCAGCAGCAGCACCGGCGCGTCTTTGAGAAACGCCCGGGCGATTGCAATACGCTGCGCCTGTCCGCCGCTCAGGCGCTCGCCGCGCTCGCCCAGCGGTGTGTCGTAGCCCTGCGGCAGCGCGCTGATGAACTCATGGGCGTGGGCAGCCTCCGCAGCCGTGATGATCTCCGCCATGCTGGCCCCAGGCTGCGCCAGGCGAATGTTATCCAGCACGCTGCCATAGAACAGATGCGGCATCTGCGGCACCCAGGCCACCTGACGCCGCCAAACCGCACGGTCGATGCTGCCCAGCGAAACCCCGCCGGCGGTGATCGCGCCCTCCTGTGTATCGATGAATCGCAGCAACAGACTGGACACGGTGGTCTTGCCCGCGCCGCTGGGGCCGACCAGCGCCACGGTCTGACCGGCAGGCAGCGTCAGTGAGAAGTCGCGCAGCGCCGGCCGTCGTTTTTCCTCCTCGGTCGATGGATAGGTGTAGCTGACACGGTCGAAGTGGATGTCATAGCGAGCAGGCAGGACTGGGACAGCAACCGGAGCAGGAGTCGCAGGTTGGATCTGGCCTTTTCCATCGGATTGTCCAGGATCTGAG
>JACKBK010000053.1 GCA_020634555.1 Caldilineae bacterium | reverse complement strand
TCGACTTTTTCGGTAAAGTCGAGCTTCTGCGCATGATGACCCACCTGTGGAAGAAGTTCGGCTTTCCCGAAAAAGCCGAACTTCGCCGATCGGCGGACGCTGTGCTACAATGCGCCTCGCGCAAGGCAACGCCTTGCGCCTGATAACGTCTTGAGGAGGCACCATTATGCTCAACAGGAAACACCTGCCGACATTGATTGGCGTCACGTTCCTGCTCGCGTTGACGCTTAGCGCGTGCGGGCCGGCAGCCACGGCGACGCCCGAACCAACTGCCACCCGCCCGGTCAGGCCAACGTTTACGCCAACGGTCATCTCTACCGATACGCCAACGCCCACCGACACCCCCCTGCCGACGGACACTCCAACCCCGCAACCCACCGATACGCCAACGCCCGAAACCCCCATGGCCGTGGTCATCGGCGATGAAGAGAGCAATCTGCGCGCCGGCCCAGGTACCAACTATGACACCGTGGGCCAGGTAGCACGCGGCACAGAACTGGAGATCACCGCCAAGAACGCCGCCGGTGACTGGTACGAAGTCTGCTGCGTCGATGGCCAGCAAGCCTGGATCGTTGCCCGGCTGGTCGAGGTCACCGGCGATGCGAATCTGGTGCAAGTAGCGGCCAACATTCCCGCGCCGCCCACCGACACACCGGTGCCGACTGCAGCACCCACGAGGCCGCCACAGCCAACATCACCCCCTGCGCCGACCGAGCCACCGCCAACACCCGCGCCGGTGTACCAGTTCATCAAGCGCTCCATCGAACCGCGCCCCAACAGCAATCCCATTGTAACCGTTTATGGTGGGCTTTATAACAGCAGCCTGGACCTTTCCCACCCGGTCACAGGCTTCAACATGGTGGTACAGGCGCCGTCAGGTGAGCAGAAGCAGGTTGAGTTTGGACCGGTTTTCCTGCGCGGTGACCCACTACAGGCTGGCGAGTTCCTGTACAACGCCAAAATAGAGTTTCCGCTGGCCGATGGCAACTATCGAGCCTGGGTAGCGGATTCCAGTGGCAACCAGGTTTCCGAGGCATGGGATATGGGGGTTTCGGGAGAGACGCGCATCTTCCTTGTGCGCTGGCAACAGCAGTAGGTTCTCCAACTCCTGCCGTTTGCCAGATGCAAACCCTTGAAGGCGTGCTGGAGCGCCTGACCTTCCACAACGAAGAGACCGGCTATACCGTCGCCCGGCTTGTTCCTGACGGCAAAGACTACGAAGTCACCGTTGTCGGGAACATGCTGGGCGTCACCGTCGGCGAACACGTACGCATCGAGGGGGAATGGACGGTCCATGCGCAACATGGCCGCCAGTTCAAGGTCGATCGTTATACCACAGTGTTGCCGGCCACTGCGGCCGGCATCGAGAAATACCTGGGCAGCGGGCTGGTCAAGGGGGTTGGGCCGGTCACAGCCAAGCGCATCGTGCGCAAGTTCGGTGCAGACACGCTGCGCATCATCGACGAGGATCCCGACCAACTGCATGGGGTACTGGGCGTCGGACCGAAACGAGTCGCTCAGATCAAAACCGCCTGGCACGAGCAGCGCCAGATCCGCGAGGTGATGGTTTTCTTGCAGAGCAACGGCGTCAGCCCTGCCCTGGCCGTGCGCATCTACAAACAGTACGGCGACGGCGCGGCGGCCGTTGTCACCAACGATCCCTACCGGCTGGCAAGAGATGTCCACGGTATCGGCTTCATCACTGCCGACAAGATCGCCCGCAATCAGGGTATCGCCCCCGACGCGCCGGAGCGAGTGGCTGCAGGCGTTGCCTACACCTTGAGCCAGAAAGCCAACGACGGCCACGTCTACGTCCCTCAGGGGGAGTTGGTAGCGGCCAGCGCAACGCTGCTGGACGTGCCTGCCTCGCTGGTGGTCGACGCTATCGAAACCCTCAGCCGCGAGGAGCAGGTGCGCATCGATGCGACAGTGCGCGCCGGTCCGGACCCGGCGCTGGCTGAGGATCGGGCCGTCTACCTGGCGCCATTCTACTACGGCGAGATCGGTGTGGCGGGCCGCTTGCAGCGGCTAATGCAGGCGACCGAGGACCGCCTCTACACCTTCCATAGCTTCGACTGGCCGCAGGCCTTTGCCGTGGTGCAACGCAACAGCGGGCTGGCGTTGACGCCCAGGCAGCAGGAGGCGGTGCGCACAGCACTGACCCAGCGTGTGGCGGTGCTGACCGGAGGACCGGGTACCGGTAAAACCACAACCATGCAGACGTTGATTCGCCTGCTGGATGCGACTGGCCTGCACTACGTCCTGGCGTCGCCCACCGGCCGCGCGGCCAAGCGGCTCAGCGAGGCTACCGGCAAGGAGGCCAAGACCATCCATCGCCTGCTGGAGTTCAGCCCGGGCGGCGCGGGCGGCTTCGGCTTTGACCGCAACGAAGACAACCCCCTGACGGCCGACATGGTGATCGTGGACGAGGCGTCGATGCTGGATTTGCTGCTGACCAACAGCCTGCTGAAGGCAATCCCGCCCGGCGCGCATCTGCTGTTGATCGGCGACATCGACCAGTTGCCGCCGGTGGGCGCCGGCAACGTGCTGCGGGATGTCATCGACTCGGGCGCAGCTGCGGTGGTGCGGCTGGATGTGGTGTTTCGCCAGGCCGCCGGCAGCTACATTATCGAAAACGCGCACCGCATCAACAGCGGCCAGATGCCAGAGTGGAATCCGCAAAAGTCGAAGGACTTTTTCCTGTTCCAAACCGATGATCCCGAACGCGCGGCTGAGCTGATCGGTGAGATCGTCCAGGAGCGCGTGCCGCGCCGTTTCGGCTTGTCGCCCCAGGACATTCAGGTGCTAAGCCCAATGCACCGCGGCCAGGTCGGGGTGGGCGCACTGAACGAGCGCCTGCAAGCCACGCTGAACCCGCCGTCGTCCAGCCGGCCAGAGCGCCGTCTCGGTGGACGTATCTTCCGGCTGGGCGACCGCGTGATGCAGATTCGCAACAACTACGATAAGGATGTCTACAACGGGGACTTGGGGATGATCGTCAATCTCGATCCGGTGGAGCAGATGGTGACGGTGCGGATCGACGACCGGATCGTGGCCTATGACTTCCTGGAGCTTGATGAACTGATGCATGCGTACGCGGTGTCGGTACACAAGTCACAGGGAAGCGAGTTTCCGGCAGTCGTCATGCCGATGATGACTCAGCACTACATGATGCTGCAACGCAACCTGCTCTACACCGGGGTGACGCGCGCCCGGCGGCTGGTTGTACTGGTGGGCACACCGCGGGCGATTGCTATCGCCGTCAACAACAACCGCATTTCCGACCGCTACAGCGGGTTGAGCGAGCGACTGCGGCCGGCTATCTGAAGGTCGGCATCAGGCGGACAGCAGCTTCCATGGTAGCGATGCCGGCCTGGGAGCCGCGCAGCGCAGCCAGCAACTCATCACAGGATGCGTGGACCTTGGGGCTCGAGTTCTCGGTGATCACGCGATGGGCGCCGTCCCGCAGCATCTTGCTGTTGTCGGGCTGCGCCAACGCATCGAGCAGCGCGGGCATGGCGGAATCGCCGATGTAGGCCAGGGCTGAACTGGCGGCGTAGCGCACGCCATGGTCGTCATCTTCCAGCGCAGCAACCAGGGCTGCACTGCCTTCAGCGGAAGGATTGTCGCGCAGGTAATGGGTGGCTGCAGAGCGCTCGTTTTCAGGAAGTTTGGGGTTGTTCATGGCGGCAACCGCCTGAGCAGTAGACTCGATCATGGATGTTCCTTTCTGAAGCTGTTTGTCGCCCTCATTATACCAGCAAACCTGCCGAGAAGGGGAGTCCCAGGTTGCGCCGCGCCATATGACGTTCAGGCGCGCGCCGCAACGATTCCTCCGATGACGATGAGTACGGCGGCCACCGCCAGCTTGCGCGGATCGACGTTGCGCCATTCCGCCAGCACTACCAGCCCAATCAGTACCGCAATCAGCGTATTCATGTTGTACAGGGGAACAAGCTGGCTGATCTGGCCGCCGAAGCGCCCCAGCGCGATCCCGATCAACCCGATGGCCGTCGCCCATACCAGCCCGAAGAGCACCGTATACAGCGCGCTCCGTTGGCCGATGGTTGCGTCCCGCTCCAGCAACAAGAACACGCCGCCAACCAGCGCGGTCGTCAGGCCGGCCACGATCAGAAACGGCCCCGTGCCGATCCGCGCGTTGTTGCTCAGCTTCTGGAAGACGCCCGTCAGGCCCAGCATCAGGGCAGGCAAAATGCCGCCCAGCAGGATGGCAATAGCTCGTTCGCTCATGGTTGTTCGACCACGGATGCGCCTTCGGTGGCCCGGCTGATGTAGATCGCCGGGGTGAGGCCGGTGGCTGCTTCGTAGCTCGCCGCCACGGTTTCGGCGAAAGCGTTGGCCCGGTCAGTCGCAACCAGCGCCACCGCACAGCCGGCGAAGCCGCCGCCGGTCATGCGTGCGCCGTAGCAACCCGACGCCTCGTGGGCGCACTCGACCATGGTGTTCAACGCAGGACCGGAGATCTCGAAGTCGTCGCGCATGCTGACGTGGCTGGCGTCCATGAGCCGTCCCATCGCGGCCGCGTCGCCGCGCGCCATGGCATCGGCCGCAGCCAGTGTTCGCGCATTCTCACTGATGACGTGGCGCGCCCGGCGGAACGTTACATCGTCCAGCCCGCCGGCTTCCGCCTCAAAACGCTCCATTGTCACATCGCGCAGCGCCGGCACCCCGAAGTGGCGCGCCGCGGCCTCGCACTGCGTCCGTCGTTCGTTGTAGGCCGAGTCCACCAGGCCGCGGCGGGTGGCGGTGTCCAGAATCACTGCGACCGTGCCGGGCGGCAGCGCGACGGAGGTCGTCTCCAGGCTGCGGCAGTCGATCAGCAACGCGTGGCCGGCCTCGCCCGCTGCCGAGATCATCTGGTCCATGATACCGCAGTTCATGCCGACCCACTGGTTCTCGGCCTTCTGGCCCAGCCTGGCCATGGAAGGCGGATCCCAGTCGAACCCCGACACAACCTGAAAGGCGCGTGCCGTAGCCAGCTCCAACGCCGCGGACGAGGACAGGCCCGCGCCGCGCGGCACATCACCTGCCAACACGCCCTCCCAACCCGCCAGCCGGTAGCCGGCCCCTTGCAGCGCCCAGGCGACGCCTTTCACATACTCGGACCAACCTGCATCCTCGTAGCGCAGATCGGCCAGGAGAAACGTTGCCGAACGGTCGAGATCCAACGAGTGGACTCGAACTGTGTCATCCGGCCGCGGCCGCAGGGCGATCCACACCGCGCGGTCGATAGCCATGGGCAGGACGAAGCCGTCGTTGTAGTCGGTGTGTTCGCCGATCAGGTTGACACGGCCGGGAGCGCGCACGACATAAGCCGGCGGCTCGCCGAACAACTCCTTGAATGATTGAATGACGTGTTGTTGCAGAGACATGGTGGCCTCGGGAGAAGATGGAAATCAGGGAAAGGAGGGAAAGCCAGAATATTTCAACTGCGGCGTGTCGTCACTCCAGCGGCGGGAGTCCATAACGCCTCTGGCACGTAAGGCGGCTCCCGCAGGACGACGCCGGATAACCGCCGTCGCGGATCAGTCCTTGTACCCGGCGGGATGGGCGGCGTGCCACTGCCAGGCGCTGGCGATGATCTCTTCCAGGTCAGGGTGCTGCGGCTGCCAGCCCAACTCGCGCTGGATCTTGCTGCTGTCCGCGATCAAGATGGCCGGGTCGCCAGGGCGACGCGGACGGATCACCGCCGGGATTGGGTGCCCGGTGACGAGGCGGGCGGTCTCGATAACCTCCCGCACCGAGTAGCCGGCGCCGTTGCCCAGGTTATAGCGCATGAACGCCCGCTCGCCCAGCCCGTTCAGCGCAGCCAGGTGCGCCGCGGCCAGATCCTCGATGTGGATGTAGTCGCGGACGCAGGTGCCGTCCGGCGTCGGATAGTCGTCGCCGAAGATGGCGATCTCGGCCCGCGTGCCCTGCGCCACCTGCAACACCAGCGGGATCAGGTGCGTCTCCGGCTGATGCGCTTCACCGCGCGGGCCAGTTGCTCCGGCAGCGTTGAAGTAGCGCAGCACAGCGACGCGCAGGCCGTGGATGCGGTGATACCATTCCAGCGTCTGCTCGACCATGTATTTGGTAGCGCCATAGACGCTGGCGGGGTCCACCGGGTCGGTCTCGACCAGTGGATCGTCCTTGCTGGCATAGACGCCGGCGGTGGATGAGAAGACGAAGCGGCCAACGCCGTGCGCCACCGCCGCGTCGATCAGCGTCAGCGCGCCGGTAACGTTGTTGCGGAAGAAACGGCCCGGCTCGCGCATCGACTCGCCGGCCTCGATGAAGGCGGCGAAATGCATGACCGCGTCGAACGGTTCGCCGGCCAGCACCGCGTCCAGCGCGGTCCGGTCGAGGATGTCGCCGGGCACAAACGCAGCCGTTTTGGGTACTGCGGCGCGATGTCCGCTGGACAGGTTGTCGAAGACGGTGACGCGGTGGCCGGCGTCCAGCAACTGCCGGGCGACGGTGCTGCCGATGTAGCCGGCGCCGCCGGTGACGAGGATGTTCATGGGAGTATGGTCCTGTTGATCGGTGTTCAGTAACCAGTTATCGGTGATCGGTGATCAGAGATCGGGTCACTGATTACTGATTACTGGCCTTTGAAATGCACTTCCGACACAGCCCGTAGTCTAGCCGCGGCCTGTTCGGCGGTCAAATCGCGCTGCGGTTCGCCCAGCATCTCGTAGCCGACCATGAACTTCTTGACGGTGGCCGAGCGCAGCAGCGGCGGGTAGAAGTGGGCGTGCAGTTGCCAGTGGGGGAAAAGTTGCCAGCTTCCGGGAAAGTTGGCAACTTGGGCGTCGGTCTCCGGACCTGTCGGCGCGCCGTGCCAGCCCATGCTGTAGGGGAACGAAGTCTCGAACAGGTTGTCGTAGCGGGTCAGCAGGCGCTTGAGGATGCCGACAAGGCTGTCGCGTTCGTCGTCAGTGAGATCAGGCAGGCGCAACACGTGGCGGCGCGGCAGCAACAACGTCTCGAAAGGCCACAGCGCCCAGTAGGGCACCACCGCCAGCCAGTGCTTGTTTTCGACGACGATGCGCGACTCCGACGAAAGTTGCCAACTTTTCTGAAAGTTGGCAACTCTTCCCAGCTCCAGTTCCGCGTAGTCCAGCAGCAGCGGCCGGCCGTGTTCCTCAAAATAGGCGCTCTGCTGGCGATCCTCCTTGGCCGGCTCGTTGGGCAGCGCGCTGCCGGCCCAGACCTGGCCGTGGGGATGCGGATTGGAGCAGCCCATGACTGCGCCCTTGTTCTCGAAGACCTGCACCCAGCGGTACGTCTGGCCAAGCTCACTGACTTGCTGCGCCCAGACATCCACGACGGCGCGGATATCGGTCTCCGGCATCTCCGGCAGCGTCAGGTCGTGGCGCGGCGAGAAACAGATCACGCGGCACGTGCCCTGTTCGCTCTCGGCGCGCATCAGTGGATGGCCGCCAGCCGGCGCAGGCGGCGAGTCGGGCAGCAGCGCCGCGAAATCGTTGGTGAAGACGAAGGTGCTGGTGTAGTCGGGGTTGCGCTGACCGCCGGCCCGCTCGTTGCCTGCGCAAAGATAGCAGGTGGGGTCGTGAGCCGGGCGCTTCTCTTGCGGCGGCCGCTCCACCTGGCCCTGCCAGGGCCGCTTGGTGCGGTGTGGCGAAACAAGCACCCAATCGCCGGTCAACGGATTGTAGCGACGATGGGGATGCTCGGTGGGGTTGAAGATGCCCATTCTTCTACCTGTATTCCGGCAGCCAGTCGCCGTGGGCCTCGATCAGATCGTCGACGAGGTTGCAGATCTGGTCCAGGTCCAGCTCCGCGGCGGTGTGTGGGTCCAGCATGGCGGCGTGGTAGATGTGCTCGCGTTTGCCGGTAAGCGCCGCTTCGACGGTCAGCGCCTGGACGTTGATGTTGGTCTGCATCAGCGCCGCCAGGTGCGGCGGCAGCGCGCCGACCGCCGTCGGCTGGATGCCGCTCTTGTCCACCAGGCAGGGCACTTCCACACAGCAACCCTGGGGCAGGTTGTCGATCAGCCCGCGGTTGGCTACGTTGCCGTAGATCACCCGCGGCTGCCCGGTCTCCAGGCTGTGGATGATGCCCGACCCGTACTCGTGGCTGCGCTGGATGGTCAACATCTCGACCTCGTCGCCGGGACGGCGAACGCGGAAGCGGGTTTCCGGGTTCTCGAAGCGGGCGCGCATGGCCTCCCAGTCGGCGATCTGGACCTCGCAGCGGCTGATGTACTCGTCCAGCGGAATGTTGAACTGGTCGATCAGGTCGGGCCGGTCGCGCTTGATGAACCACGGGACATATTCGCTGAAGTGCTCGCTGGACTCGGTGACGAAATAGCCTAGCCGCCGCAGCATCTCGTAGCGCACCCGGTTCCAATCCGGCACGCGTCCCTCGGCGACTACCCGGCGGATGAGTGGATACAGGTCCTCGCCGTCGCGCTCGAAGCGCAGGTAGAACGCCATGTGGTTGATGCCGGCGCACAGGTAGTTGATCTCGTCGATGGGCACGGAAATGTCGTTGGCCAGTTTACCGGCGGTCGCCTGGACGCTGTGGCACAGCCCGACCGTCTTGATGGTGCTGGCGCGGCTGATGGCCCAGCAGTTCATGGCCATGGGGTTGACGTACTGCAGGAATGTCACGTCGGGGCACAGGTCATCCATGTCGCGGCACATGTCCAGCAGCACGGGGATGGTCCGCAGGCCGCGCATGATCCCGCCGATGCCCAGCGTGTCGGCGATGGTCTGGCGCAGCCCGTAGCGCTTGGGGATCTCGAAATCGACCACGGTGGCCGGCTTGTAGCCGCCGACCTGTATCATACAAATGGCGTAGTCGGCGCCGTCCAGCGCGGCGCGGCGGTCGGTGGTCGCCTCGATGACGGGCTGTGCCTCCAGCGCTTCGGCGATCTTGCGCGCCACGACCTCCGAGGTGCGCAGCCGCGGCAGATCGATGTCAAACAGGCTGATGGTGGAGTCCGCCAGTTCTGGGAAGCTGAGGATGTCGCCCAGCAGGCTCTTGGCAAACACCGTGCTGCCGGCGCCGATGAAGGTAATTTTTGGCATGAAAGGGTTGTACTCCTGTCCTGGGAAATGTCGCTTGGGCCGGTCTGCGGAAATCATCCGGGAGAGGCTGGCCGTGCCCGTCTGCATTCACCGTCAATTGTAACACGGTTCGGCCACGGACAATCAACCGCCGTTGCAGGTCTGTAGGATAGCCCCTTGTGGGCGCTCCGGCGATCCCCGGAACGGGCACAAGGCCCTATCCTACGGGTGTCGAGGTGGTGTGTTTCGATCACGTGCGCTCAACAGCTCCGGCGATCCTCGGAACGGGCACAAGGCCCTATCCTACAGGTGTCGGGGTGATGTGTTTCGATCACGTGCGCTTAGCAGCTCCGGCGATCCCCGGAACGGGCACAAGGCCCTATCCTACGGGTGTCGAGGTGGTGGTGGGGTAGTGTTACGAAGGTGGCGAGGGTGGTAAACCCTATCCTACAGGTGTCGGGGTGATGGTGCGTTTCGATCACGTGCGCTCAGCAGCTCTGGCGATCCCCGGAGCGGGCACAAGGCCCTATCCTACGGGTGTTGGGGTGGTCAGGTGCTGGTATTGCGTTTCGATCTCTTGCGCGGCGTGCTGCCAGGTGTAGCGTTCGATTACACGCGCGCGCAGCAGCCAGCCACGGCGCGCTTTCTCGTCCGGATCGGCTGACAGGGCGCGTTCAAGCGCGCCGGCCAACGACTCAGAGTCGCCCAGGCGGGCGTAGAACCCCAGGTCGCCTAAGTACTCGCGGTGCACCGGTGTGTCGAAGGCGGCGATGGGCAGGCCGGCAGCCATGAACGGGAGCAGCTTGCCGCTGCCCTCTGTCGCCGATACCTTGGGCGCCACCGCCGCATCGCCCAGCGCCAGATAGAGCGGCGCATCTTCGTACGGGACAGCGCCCGTGAACGTAACGTTCTGCGTCACGCCCAAGCTGGCAGCCAGATTCCGGTAATGATCGACATCGGGGAAGCCCATGATCAGACAGTGCGGCGGCCGGTCGTGCGCTGCCAGCAACTTCAGTGCATGGAGTAACAACTCCGTACCCTGGTAAGGCGCCAGCAGGCCAAGATACACGACAACCGGCCGATCCGCCGGGAGACGCAACCGGGTCCGCAGAGCAGCCAACTCTGCCGCCGGTTGTTCGGTGCGCGAGCGAAAGATCGCCGGATCGACGCTGTCGGACAGAGTGGACACGCGTGACGGCAGCACGGCAGAGCCTTTGACCAGTTGCCGAGTTGCCTGGACCGAGCTGGCCAGGATAGCTTGCGGCTGGCGGTCGATCCACCTTTCCAGGGCGCGCAACACCGGCACCAGTGGCGAATTCAAGCGCAGAAAGCGATGGTCCAGCATTTCCTCGGTGAGGCTCCCCTGGTAATCAAAAACTACCGGCACTCTCAGGGCGCGGCCAAGCAACGTTCCCAGCAGTGCTCCCTCGTGCAGGTAAGCGTGGATCACATCGGGGCGGCCACCGGGGAATCGCAGCGCGGCGGCGGGCAGCAATGCGCCCAGCAGCACATCCAGCAGCAGCTTGCGCCGCGATGAGCCAACCGGCATGGTTTTGCCGCGCGGCCATAAGGGCGGCCGAATCATCGCCAGCCCGTCAACATCCCGCCCGCTGGGATAGGTAAGAATGCGTACGCAGTGTCCCCGTTCAGCCAGCGCCGCCATCTGGCCACGGATACGGACGTGGCAGCCGTAATCGGCGTAAAACCCGGTAGGGGCAATAGCAAGGATGCGCAGCGAGCGTTTCAACTGCAAAGGAGAAAGGACTGGCAGCCTTTATGTAAAAAGCTGCCAGTCCTGAAAACCTACGGCCAGATCGGTTCGCACGATCCCCAGTCGCTGTCGTCGCTGTACCAATAGTAGACAGAATCCGCCTCGACCTCGCATGTCGAGTCGTAGGGGTCGAAGCGCGGGTCGGTGGCGGTATAGTCGTAGACGCCCGGATCCAAAGTGATTACCAGTTGCCCCGCAGAGGCAACATCAAACTCCTGGCCGGCGATAGCAACCACGATATCCTCCGCGGCGTCGTTAACCAGCACCACGCTGGCCTGGCCGGCCGGGGGAATCCAATCCGGGTCGATCTCATCGTCTGATGGCTGGGGCGTCACAGCAGAGCTGCCGTCATCGCTGGGAAGCTCTCCGATCACCTGGAAGCTGTTAAGAAGATGATCCAGCGCGTCCAGATCGGCGTCGTCCACCACCTGAATGTTGAGCCACATCAGGAATGACTGGTCCTCCGGTTCGGCCACCAGGTCGATGATTGTACTTTTGACGTCGCCGCAGTCGCTGTAGTAGTCGTACTGGCCGGTGTACAGCGCGTCCTCGTAGGAATCGCGCCCTTCGTAGGTGCAGTCAAGCTCGTTGTTGTTGCCCTTGAAGCGATCCAGCAGGCTGTCAACAGTGAAACGCTGGGTCAAGACCGCCGATGCGCCGAAGAAGACGCCCGGCGTTCCATAGGTACTCAGGAACTCGTCGTAGTTAGGCGATGCTGACAGAGCCGAACCGACCAACTGATCATCGAACAACCAGGTGCTGCCGTCGGTGTCATCCCAGGCAGTCGGCACCTCAAACTGGATCGCGTTCTCGTCGTCCACCAGGGTGACGTACTCGTAGGCCGCCGGAGCGCTGCCGCCTGATCCTGACGGCGACGGGTTAACGTCATCGCCCAAAGTCTGGGCAAAGGAGAAGGAAGGCTCCAAGGGGCGCCCGTTCAACTGGCCCTCCAGGTATTCCTCGGTAGAGGTGCGAACAACTTCCAGGCTAAGGGTGTCGTCGGGATCGTGGGTGCGCAGCACGTCACAGTAGTCAGCCATGGTGCCGTCTGTGCCCAACGACAGTCCCTCCAGAGCGACGATCAGGTCGCCGGCCTTGACGCCAGCTTCGTCTGCCGGTGAGCCGGACTGCACCGAGGAAACCCAGATGCCGGACAAGTCGCCGTCCAGCAAAGCCGTGCCGTTGATGCCGATCGTATCGACATCCTGGTCCTGCAGCAGCTTGGCGATGATGGGCAGCGCCTCGCCGCGGGCGATTGCAAAATACTGGTTCGCGTCGTCGGCACCGGCATAGTTGATACCTACAACCTTGCCGTCGGCCGTCACCAGAGGCCCGCCGGAGTTGCCAGGATTGATCGTCGCGTCGTGCTCGATTACGCTGTCGATGGAAGCCCAGTCGGTCTCGCCATCGGCGTGCGCCTTGGAGACGATGCCTCGGGTCAGCGTGAACTCGGGATCACCCAGCGGGAAGCCGGCCGCGTAGACGTCCAGACCGGGACGCACGGCGCTGCCGTACCATTCCAGATAGGGATAGCCGCTGCCCTCGATGTCGATCACAGCCATGTCAGAGCATTCCGATACGCCCAGTATTTTGGCGTTGCGGGGCGTGCTTTCACCGCCGACCCAAACTTTGAGCAGCGCAGCGCCAGTTACGACGTGGTTGTTGGTAACAGCATGGCCTTCCTCGTCGATGATAAAGCCTGAGCCCCGGCCGGCGGTATCGTACTGCACGCCTTCCTCCGGATCGACAAAAGTTCCCTGCGCCTCGATCTGGATGACCGCCTTCTGAAGGTCGTCCAGTGAGGTAATCGCCATCGAAACCTGTTCCGGCGCCTTGGTGGGCGCCGCCGTGGCCGCAGGAACAGAGGTAGCGGCCGGCGGATTTTCGGTCTGCGCCGCGGCTGTCTCGGCCACGGCCGCGGCTACTGTTGCATCGACGTCCGGCGCGGTCTGGCCGCCGCAGCCAGCCACCAGAACCAACAGCAATACTAAAATGCCTACCAATTGAATCCGACGGGAGACCATGCTTCTCTCCTTTGCTTCTTGCACGATGAGACGCCTGAGCGCCAGGACGCAGCCCGTGTTATAAAATTGTGTAACTCGCGAATGTTCGGCTAATGATAACACCTTGGGCGCGTTGCTGTCAATACATTACGTGAAGCTTTTGACAAGGCCATATGTTCACCTTATAATTCCTTGGTGGTTCTCGACCGTCCCAGGTTGGACCAGCCCACCAACTGGAGAGGAAGAAGCAATTATGGAGTATGTTCAGACAGGTAATCGAAGCAGACAGATTGGCACACCCCTCGAAACGATTCAAGAGGACGACGGATATTGGGAGGCATTGCTCACCTACGGTGAGATAGTTACGCAGGACGCGCCGCCGCCATGGATCAGCAATTCCCCGGCCAACGGCAACGACGGTCTTGGACGAACAGACGAAGAACTCAGCGCCGAAGAAAAAGACTGGCAACACGCCGAGCAACTGAGCGCCACGCAATCGCCTTGCTGTTTGGTTGTGACCGGCTACAATCGTGGCGGGCTGTTGGTCAATCTGGGATGTTTGTCTGGGTTCGTGCCCGGCTCACACCTTCTGGATTTCCCGGTCAACCTGGACTACGATATGCGAGAGGAGGCCTTGGCCCGGCGCATCGGTGAAAAACTGAAGCTGCAAGTCATTGAAATCGACCGGCTACGCAGCCGTCTGGTGCTTTCGGAGCGGGTCGCTTGCGTTGAAGAGCGCAGCGAGAGCCTCTTTGCCCGCCTCCATGTGGGCGACGTGGTCCGCGGCCAGGTGAGCAACCTGCGCCGCTTTGGCGCCTTTGTGGACCTGGGTGGCTACGAGGGGTTGTTGCACATCTCGGAGCTTTCGTGGGGACGGGTCAACGATCCGAGCGACGTGGTGCAGGTCGGGCAGGAGATCCAGGTCTATGTGCTCGACATCAACCACGAGGAACGCAAGATCCAGCTCAGCCTCAAGCATCTGCAGGCAGACCCCTGGCAAGGCGTGAGCCAACGCTACACCATCGGCGACGTCGTCTCGGGCGAGGTGACAAACGTCGTCAACTTCGGCGCGTTCACGCGGCTGGAGGACGGTGTCGAGGGGTTGATCCACATTTCTGAACTGGCTGAAGGTACGTTCCTGCACCCGCGCAACGTTGTCAGCGAGGGCCAGCAGGTGCGTGTGCGTGTGCTGGCAGTTGATCCCGTCCATCGCCGTATCGGTCTCAGTCTGCGCCAGGCTCGCGAAGCGCGCCACACCGACGCCTACGACGAATGGTCTTGACCTCACTCCGGGGCCGCAGCAGGCGCCCGTGACCGCCCGGTATTTCCACAACGGCGTTCAACGCCTGCCGCGGCAGGCGTTGAACGCCGTTGTTTGTTTCCAGAATCTGCGAAGCATCGAAACTGCTCACCCGCTCACACATCATTCCCGCGGAGGCGGGAATCCACTCTTCACAGGCACTAGACTCCCGCGGACGCGGGAGTGACGCCGCAGTGAAGCTTGCCTGGTTGCGAACCACCTATCAATTCACCGAGACTGTCATGAACAAGCGCAGCAGTTCGCGCAAGTCCAAACCAAAATCCAAAAGCAAGCCAGCCCGGCGCACTGGCGCCGGTTGGCAGAAAACCCTCGCGGCCAACGCCGAGATCATCGCGTTGATCGCGCTGGTGGTGGTCGGCCTGCTTTTCGTGGACTTCGTGCGCCGCGGTGAGGAGGCCGCGGCTGGGCCGGTGCGGCAACTGTTCGGCTGGGGCGGGCTGCCAATTTTGCTGGCTGCTGCGTTGGTGGTTCTTGGCGTGCTCGCGCGCCAGACCTCCGGGCGCCTGGGCGTCGGCCTTGGCATCCCATGGCGGGTGGTGGGCGAGGTCGCGCTGGGCGCCAGCCTGATGCTGCTGGCCGCGCTGGGAATGAGCCACATCCTCAACGATGCTGCCGACCCCTTGCAGCTTGCGCTTGATGGCGGCGGCGGCGGGTTGGTCGGTTGGGTCATGGGGTCGTTAACGTCATCGCTGCTGGGCGATCTGCTGGTTTCTGTCCTGCTCATTGCGCTGGCGGGACTGGGACTGTGGTTGGTGCTGCGTGCGCTGGGCGTGACGCGGATCAACTGGCGCGGCCTGCCAGATCGACTCAGCGACTACTCTCAACTGCTGCTGCCGGACGCGCCTGAGGAAATCGAAGACGTGGACGAAACGCCGCCGGCCAACCAAGCCAAGCCGCGCACCGCGGCCAGCAAGTCTGCCGATGACGCTTACGACCGCCCCTCCATCGCGGCCTCGGAACCGGTCAAGGTGCAGCGAACCGCGCGCGCCAAGGCCCTGTCGCGGCCGATCAAGCCCAAACCCCGGCCAGATTTCCTGCCGCCGCTGTCTCTGTTGTCCGAAGAGCCAACCGACACGGAGACCAGTATTGACGTCCAGCAGAAGATTCGCGTCATCGAGGAGACGATGGCCAGCTTCAATGTGCCGGTCAACGTGGTCGAGGTCAACGTCGGCCCGGCGGTGACGCAGTTCGGCGTCGTGCCGGGAACCATCCCGCGCCGCGGTCCGGCGGGAAAGACCGTGGATCGCCGCGTGCGGGTCAGCCGCATCAAGGCGCTGACCAATGACCTGGCGCTGGCGCTGGAGGCGCCGACCTTGCGCATCGAGGCGCCGGTTCCCGGCAAGGGATTCGTTGGTATCGAGGTTCCCAACACGGACACAGACCTGGTGCCGCTGCGCGCTATCCTGGAATCGCCGGCGATGGCAGGCCACAAGTCGCCGCTGGTAGCCGGTCTGGGGCGCGATGTGGCCGGCAACCCGGTAGCTGCTGACCTTTCAGTCATGCCCCACTTGCTGATCGCCGGCGCAACCGGGTCGGGCAAATCGGTCTGCATCAACAGCATCGTAGCCAGCCTGCTGTTCAACAACGGCCCGGATGTTCTGCGGCTGCTGCTGATCGACCCCAAGCGGGTCGAACTGGTCGCGTTCAACGGCGTGCCGCACCTGATCTCGCCGGTGGTGACGGATATCGATCAGGTTCTGGGCGCGCTGGCCTGGATGACCCTGCAGATGGACGAGCGCTACCGCAACTTCGCCCGCGTCGGCGCCCGCCAGCTCAAGGACTATAATCGCAAGGTCGATCGCAAGAACAAGCCGTCCGAGTGGGCCGACCTGGAACCGTACCCCTATTTCGTGCTTATCATCGACGAGTTGGCCGATCTGATGTCCGCCGCGCCCGACAAGGTGGAGTTCTACGTGTGCCGGCTGGCGCAGATGGCGCGCGCCACCGGCATTCACCTGGTGGTCGCGACGCAGCGCCCCAGCGTCGACGTGGTCACCGGGCTGATCAAGGCTAACTTCCCGGCGCGCCTGGCCTTTTCCGTAACCAGCCAGACCGACAGCCGGGTGATTCTCGACACGCCGGGGGCGGAGAAACTGCTGGGGCGCGGCGACATGCTCTTTATGCGGCCCGATAGCAGCAAGCTGGCGCGCGTCCAGGGGTCCTTCATCTCGGACAAGGAGATCGAAGCGCTGGTGCGCTTCTGGACCACCAGTATGCCGGCTGAGGAAGTCGCGCCCAACCAGCCGCGCTATCCCTGGACCGGGCTAATGGCTGATCTGGACGACCAGGATGAACTCTACGAGCGGGCGCTGGATCTGGTTGAGAAAGAGGAACGGGTCAGCACGTCGTGGCTGCAGCGGCGGCTGCGGGTCAGCTACAACCGCGCCGCCGAGTTGATGGCGCGTATGGAGGAGGACGGCTACGTCGGCTACGACGAGGGCGCGGGCCGCGGCCGCGAGGTATTGCTGTTGGCCAGCGACGAGGGCGACGACGATGACTGGCTGGATATCGCATGATGCGCCGCCGGGCAATTGTTATTTAGTGTTGCTTGCGGTATAATGCCGCGGCGGTGCGACGCCTCTGGCGTCGCTCGCCGCGAATAGGACTGAGAGAGGATTCTTTCATAGATGGATATCGGCGGACTTTCCAACACAATCGGAACCGTGCTGCAAGTGCTGGTGGCGACCTGCGGCGCGTTCCTGCTGGCGTTTTGGCTGGCCATCGTCATCTGGACGTGGCGCGACATCCGCTCGCGCTCGCGCGATATCTTTGCCGCGATCCTGGCCATCGTGCTGGTCGCCATTTTCCCCGTAATCGGACTGCTGCTCTACATCTTGTTGCGTCCCAAGGAAACCCTGGCAGAGGCATACGACCGGGCGCTGGAAGAGGAAGCGCTGCTGCGCAGCATGGAGGAGCAACTGGTTTGCCCCAACTGCCAGCGCGCGGTGGACAAGCACTGGCGGTTCTGCGCCTACTGCCACACGCCCATCAAGAAAGACTGCGCCCACTGCGGCGAACTGCTGGAACTGGGCTGGAGCATGTGCCCCTACTGCGGCAACGACACGGACGTGCCCGCGATGCAGGTGCAAAGCCAGTCGCCACCTCCCCCGCCGCCCGCTCCGCGCATCTCAGCGCCGACCACTGTGGCCGAACTGCCGGTCGCTGATCTGCCGGACAACGACTGAGCAAACTGAGTATCAGA
>JACKBK010000052.1 GCA_020634555.1 Caldilineae bacterium | reverse complement strand
CTGCTGGCATATCGCATTCTCGACCACAAGATGCCCAGCCTGCTGGCGCACACCACCTAAAGGCGCAGGTTCTTGAACTCAGCGTAGAAAGCAGCTTGTTAAGACTGCCTTTAGATTGCCATTAGGTTTCACTAAAGACTGCTGTCCACACACCCTGATATACTGATAAAAGTAACTACGCACCCGTCATTCCCGCGGAGTTCCCAATGGCCTCACAGACGGCATGCGCCGTGAGCGAATGGAGCAAGCGACTTCCAATACGGCGAATCGCCAGCGAAGGATCTCTCCGTGGAGTTTCTAGGCTGGCGGAAATCCAGGTCTGCAAGGAGTGGATTCCCGCCTCAGCGGGAATGACGCAACTCTATAGCTGAGTGGTTACTGATAAAAAAGCAAAACAAACGGGTTTGCCTTGATTACTTGCCCGGCGCAGTCGCATTGTGAGACTTCCGCACAAGATGTGGAGCGACCTCGGCCGGGCAAGTGTACTTTCATTCAAGAGCCGGCCGGCCGGAACCACATAGACGCCCGCGATACCTTTATGCAGGAGAGTTTGGCCAAATGGCCTCAGTCCAGCGGGCGCCATCCACTCGCCCCGAGAAACGAGGACTATGAAGACTGCTATACGAATAATAACGATCATCAGCCTGGCGCTGGTGATCATGGTTGCCGGAATAGCCGGTGGCGTCCTGCTTGATCGGACTGTACTAACCGCGTTGGGTTCACCGAGCAGTGCAACAGCGGCGGCCGAGGACCAGTTGCATGTGGTACGCCAGGCCTGGCAAATCATCGAACAACGTTATGTCGATCAATCCGCCGTACAGCCAGAGCAGCTTGCTCACGGCGCTATCGCAGGCATGGTCGACGCGCTGGGCGACACCGGCCACAGCCGCTTCCTGTCCCCCGACATGCTAAAGGAGCAACATACGCTGACCCAGGGTGAATTTCAGGGGATCGGCGCCGAGGTTCAGATGAAGGATGACCACGTGGTCATCGTCGCGCCGATCGATGGGTCACCGGCCCAAAAGGCTGGCCTGCATCCCGGCGACCTCATTCTGGCTGTGGACAGCCAGGACATCGCCGGCCTGTCGCTGAACGAGGTTGTGCGCCGCATCCTTGGCCCGGCTGGAACCGACGTTACGCTGACGATCCTAACCCCGAATGACGGGCAACCGCGCGATGTCACTCTGACGCGCGCCCGCATTCCCCTGCACAATGTGAGTTGGGCCGGACTGCCGGGCAGCAACATCGCTCATCTGCGCATTACCGCCTTCAGCAAAGGTGTGACCGATGACCTGAAAGAGGCGCTGACCGACATCCAGCAACAGGGCTATACCGGTGTGGTTCTGGATCTGCGCAACAACCCGGGCGGGCTACTGGACGAGGCAATCGGCGTTGCCAGCCAGTTCCTGTCCAGCGGCAATGTTTTGCAGGAGCAAGACGCACAAGGCGCTGTCCAGGATGTGCCGGTCAGGTCGGGTGGCATCGCGACGGATCTCCCAATTGTCGTGCTGGTCAACCAAGGCACTGCCAGCGCATCCGAGATCGTGGCCGGCGCGCTGCAAGACGATGGGCGGGCGCAGGTGCTGGGAGAGACGACCTTCGGGACAGGCACCGTGCTCAACGAGTATAACCTCTCTGACGGTTCAGCCCTGCTGCTGGCCACCGAGCAGTGGTTGACACCCAAGGGCCGGGTCATCTGGCATCAGGGCATCGAACCTGACGTAATCGTAAGTCTGCCGGACGGCGCGACAAGTCTGTACCCAGGCGTGGAAGCCGAAATGACGCCAGAGGAACTTCAGTCCAGCACCGATACTCAGTTGTTGAACGCACTGAAACTGCTGACAGAGACCGAATGAGGAGATTGCGGCGATTAGCAAGATGAAGTCGAGCAGGGCTGGCGGTTACCAGCCATCCGCGGCCCTGCTCAGAATCGCCTCCAGGACGCCACCGGCCACAGCTAACGCCTTTTCCGAAACAGTGAAACAATAGCGCGGCTTGGCGCGCGCGTCGAGGTCGCCGATCTTGGTGCCGATCTGCACCGGCGCGTCGGGATGCACCAGCCCGCGCAACACACCGCCGAACGGCGCCGAAATGGGGATTCCATCGACGTGGGCGATGATCTGGCCTTCCTCGACCACCGACCCGATGGCGACGTGGCCGTGGACATGGCCGTTTGCCGGCGCCCGCAACACCCGCGCGCCGCGGTAGCCGCCCACCTCGCCCGGCAGCCGCGTGTCCGGCTCCGGCGGTCCCTGCCACAAGACACGACCCAGATCGTGGCCGCGGTTGGTCTCCACCACCGCGTGGCAGTCCAACCCTGCGGTAAACCCTGGCCCTAACGCGACCACCAGCGGCGCGTCGTCGATGGTGGTGCCTGTGTTGCGCTTCGCCATGATCGCGTCCACCAGCACCGCTGGTTGCAACTCGGCCCGGCAATCTGCCGCGGGATCCACCAGCACGGGGATGATTCCGTGGGCTGCCAGTTGGCGCGCCTCGCCGGCATCCTCGGCCCGGCAAGCCTGGGTTCCCTGGACAAACGTCTCGCCGCTGTACACCGCCTCGGCGAAGGCGACGGTGCGCCGGACCACCAGCGGCGCTGGCAATTCGGTCATCACCACCGGGAAGCCACAGCGCTGCAAGCGCCACGCGACACCGCTGGCCAGATCACCTGCGCCGCGGATCAAGACAACAGAGTTATTGAACATCATGGCTCAAGACCTCCCGCTCGCGACGCCGGCACCATTGGTCGAAGTCGATGTCGCCGTCTTGGAAACAATGGGATCCTGGATGAAGTGGTCCAAAACGAGATCATCCGGTACGCCAAGCTGGGATCGCAGCGCTGCGAACTCCTCCTCAGAATTTACCTTTGTCGTCTTCCCCGAGTTCAGTTGGAATCCGAACCTCGAACGGATAGCCTTTGACTTGATTGGTGATGGGACAAAGCAGTGCCTACCGATGAAACAACCTTGCCGTAGAAGGCGTGACCAGGTGGAAAAACGACCGCCGGCCTGCCGTCCTGCCTGCTCGTCGACCATCTTAACAAGACCGTGGCATCCAGACCATGCGTCACCTGCGATTACGCAACAACTACGACGGTTCAAACGCATTGATTCAACCCCAACTCGGCTCGATCAACTGCGCGTAAATTAAGACAGGCGAGTGCTGAAACGCCATTAACTTCGGTTGGAGGACTCATCGACGCTGAAGCCTGCCTGGCGAATAATCGCGCAAGGTGCCCCGGTCAAACGCGGTGGTCGGGCACTACTACCTGAGCAAAGGGATCATCGCGGCGCATCACGATATGGCTGCCGGTCTGACGTTTGAAATAGAACCCACCACGTTCAAGTGACGCAGGCGCGCCCTGAAATCTTGGGAAGCTTGCCAATACTGCGACCGTGAGCAAATCAAAGTGTTCCTCCGGGATCGGTAGTCCATCTTCGCTTAAAGCATCGACATACCCTTCAATTGCTTCCTTGATGTTGCGGATCGCTTCTTCTCGTGTCGCGCCTTGGCTGATACAACCAGGTAGACTTGGACATTCAGCCACCCAGTAACCATCTTCGCCACGGTAAACAATGACCTGCCGCATCTTGTTCCTCCAATATCATGAATGTGCCAGTTCGAGTCGATTTACGAATGCTCGCGCAGCCCGCGCCAGACTCGTTCCGGCGTCAGCGGGATCTCGTCGAACCAGACACCGGTGGCATCGTGAACCGCGGCGACGATGGCCGGCGCGGTGGGGATGAAGGGCATTTCGGCCATGCCGCGCGCGCCCAGCGGCCCCTGCGGGTCGGGGAACTCCAGGATCACCGAGCCGACTTCCGCCACGTCCACCACCGTCGGGATCAGATACGTGCTGAATTGGTCGGTGAGCACACGGCCGTCCTGCTGCACGAAGTTTTCCTGGGTTGTCCAGCCTACCGACTGCGCAATCGCGCCCTCGATCTGGCCCTCGACCTGTTGCGGGTTGATGGCCCGCCCCACGTCGTTCACCGAGATCACCCGCAACACATGGACATGACCGGTATCGGGATCCACCTCGACCTCGGCCGCCTGGGCGCAGTAGCCGTGGGTGATGTTGGGATCGCTCTCGCCGGTCAGCTTGTCGTAGGGCGTCGTGGCGCGCGGAACGTATTCGAAATGCGCAATCGCTGGCCGGTCCTCGTCCTGCCAGCGCGCCAGCGCCATCTCCGCCGCGCCCTTGATCGCGTTGCCGGCCATGAAGGTCATGCGGCTGGCGGACACGCTGCCGCTGTTGTCCGTTTCGGCGGTGTCCTGGACGATCAGATCGACCCGCTCAACCGGCACGCCGACCACCTCGGCCGCCACCTGCGCCATGATCGTGTGCGTGCCCTGGCCGACCTCGGCGCCGGCGTGGCGCACAACCACCCGCTCGATCTCGCGCTGGCCGTACAGCTCCACCGTCGCGTTGCAGACATCGCGGTAGCCCAGGCTAAACCCCACGTTCTTGAAACAACAGGCGATGCCGGTGCCGCGCAACCGTCCATTGGCGGACGCATCCAGCGACGTGGTAAACGATGAACCGGAACGCGCGGATTCACCGTTCATCGTCCCGCATTCCTCCCTCAACTTTTCCAGCACCGGCACGATGGTCACGCCGGCCGGCAACACACTGCGGGTCGCCATCACCGAGCCTTCGCGCCAGGCGTTGCGCAGCCGCAACTCCAGCGGATCCATGCCCAGCGCCTCGGCCAACCGGTCCATCTGCAGCTCGGCCGCGAAGTGGCCCTGTGGCCCGCCGAAGCCGCGGAACGCTCCACCGGGCACGTTGTTGGTGTAGACTGTGCGGGCATCCACGTAAACGTTATCGCACTCGTACGGCCCCAGGCAGGCCAGCGTCGCGTTGCCCAACACCTTGGTCGAGGTGTAGGCGTAGGCGCCGCAGTCGCTGGTGAAATCGACCTGCTGCGCCACCAGAATGCCGTCGCGCGTCGCGCCCCAGCGGGCATGAATGACCGACGGATGCCGCTTGTGGTGGCCGATGATCGACTCGCGCCGGCTCCAGATGGTCTTCACGGGACGGTCGATGCCGCGCTGCTTGAGCCGCCAGGCAGCCAGCGCCAGCACGATCTGCACCGACATGTCCTCGCGGCCGCCGAACGCCCCGCCGATGGCCGGATAGCGCACGACGATCTGTTCCTCGGGCAGGTCCAGCGCGTGGGCGATCTGCTCGCGGTCCTCGTGAACCCACTGGCCGGCCACGTCGACCACGATCCGGCCCCGGTCGTCGATGTGAGCCAGACCGGCTTCCGGCTGCAGGTAAGCGTGTTCCTGCGCACCGGTGCGATAGGTGTGTTCCACCACCACATCGGCGCGCGCAAAGCCGGCTTCCATGTCGCCGCGGCGGACGTGATATTCCAGCAGCACGTTGTCGTCGCGGTAGCTGTGGACCAGCGGGCTGTCGGGCTGCATGGCTGCCAGCGGATCGGTGACCACCGGCAGGTCCTCCCAATCGATGACCAGCAGGCGGGCCGCCGCGTTGGCTTGCGCCTCCGTTTCGGCCACCACCAGCGCCACCTGGTCACCGACAAACCGCACGATGTCCGCGTCCACCATGCCGCGCGGCGCGCCCGGTCCGCAGAGCACCGGCTGGTCGGGGTGGTTGAGCCCGTAGATGTTGTTGGGCACATCAGCCGCGGTGAACACCGCCACCACACCTGGCGCGGCCTCGACCGCGGTCGTGTCAATGTGCCGCACACGAGCATGGGGCCGCTCGGCAAAGACAACCTTCAGCCAAAGCTGGCCCGGCCGGTCGATGTCGCCTGGATAGAGCGCCTCCCCGGTGACTTTCCGGCGGGCATCGACTCTGGGAATGGAGCTACCTACTGCGCGCATGGATGTTTCCTTGAATTTCGACCAATCTTTGGCATGTGGAAGCGTCAGCCGCCGCGGGCCATCTCTTCTTCGTCGCCAGTGCCCGGCGCGGGGTGAGAGAACTTGGCCGCAACTGAAGTGGGCTTCCTTCGTAGTCTGAGAACAGTCACAACAACGGCCAGCCGGTCTCGCCACGAGGTTAGCGACCTGCGCCGGAGGGCGTGATTGTGGCGTGCAAACTCATCAAGGTTGCCAACATCATCAATCTGAAAGCCCTCACCGCGTACAGCAGAGGCGTGAAGATATGGGTCCACGGAGAGTTAACCCTCCCTTTGAACAGCGGCCTGAACAGCCGCGATCACCTTGGCGTAGCCGGTACAGCGGCACAGGTTGCCGGCCAGCGCCTGCTGGATGTCGCCCACGGTCGGGTCGGGGCACTCCTCCAGCAGCTTGGCGGCTGACATGATCAGCCCCGGCGTGCAGTAGCCGCACTGGACGCCGCCCTCACCGACAAATGCGGCCTGCACCGTATGCAGCCGGTCGTCCGCGGCCAATCCCTCGATCGTGACCACGTCACAACCTGCGGCGCGCTCGGCGGGCACCAAGCAGGCCATCACCGCCTCGCCGTCCAGCCACACGGTGCAGGCGCCGCACTCGCCCTCGGCGCAGCCTTCCTTGACGCCGGTCATGTGGGCGTTCTCGCGCAGCGCGCGCAGCAGGGTTTTGCCGGCGGCGTTTTCCAGGGTGGTCGGGACGCCGTTGAGAGTCAGCGTGAAACGTGATGCGTGATGCGTGACCGGATCGACATCTGACGACTGATCACTGATTACCGATGACTGATCACCGGTGACCGGTGACCGAAGCAGGACCGGGGTAGCTGGCCAGCCGTCGCGCTCGGCGCCGGTGCGCAGTTGGCGCAGGGCGCGCTCCACCAGCACGCCAACCATGGACGACCGGTAGTCGGCGCTGGCGCGCAGGTCGTCGATGGGATGAGCGGCTTGCACTGCCAGCTCCGCCGCGGCGATTATTGCCCGGTCGCTCAACGGCTGGCCGATCAGGCTGGCCTCGGCATCCGTCGCGCGCACAATGGTCGGCGCGACCGAGCCGAGGGCGATGCGGGCACCGGTCACGACACGGTCGGAGACCAGCCCGAGCGATGCTGAGTCGAAGTCCAGCACCACCGCCGCGTTGACCAGCGAGATGGCTTGTGCGCGACGCAGGCCCAGCTTGATGAACGTGCCGCGCGCCGAGTCGGGCAAGGCCCGCAGGTGGACGGCCGTCAGCATCTCATCCGGTTCCAGCGCCGTACGGCGGACGCCGCGGAAGAACTGGTCGAAGGACAGCCGGCGCTCGCCCCTCGCCTGGCTGGTGAGTGTCACCGCACCGTCCAGTGCCCACAGCGGCGAGATGGTGTCGTTGGCGGGACTGGCGGTGATCAGGTTGCCCGCCACGGTGCCGCGATTGCGAATCTGCGGCGCGCCCACTTCCCAGCAGGCGCGGGCCAGGGGAAACGCCCGCTGGACCAACAAAGGCGACGCAGTCACAGCGGCGTGCGTCACCAGCGGCCCCAGGCTGATCTCGCCAGCGGCCTCGTCCAATACGACGCTATCGATCGCACCAACACGCGTTATGTCGATCAGAATTTCCTGGCGACGAACGCCCCGCTCCAGTTCCAGGATCAGGTCGGTGCCGCCAGCGATAACGCGCGCCTCCGCGCCGTACTGCGCCAGCAGTGCCAGCGCGTCAGACAACGTTGTCGGTTGATAGTATGTGTGCCACATGAGAGGGTCAGAGAGTCAGATTGTCAGAGGTTAGCCAATGGCTATCCAAGTTCGGTTACATTCTGGCCGGAGCGGAAGGTCAGGGCCGCCCGACCGTAAACGGATCGAGCTACAAGATGTAAGGCCCTCCGGGCCTGGGAATCCCGGCCCCGAAAGGGCTTCCACCTGGCTGCTTGCGCCCCGGAGCGGGTAGCCGGGAGGTTTTGCGCAGCATCCCGGCGGGCGTGTCGAGCCAATTACCAACTTAAATTCTTAAGCTTCATCATTCGGTGGCCCCGCCCAGCACCACCACGACTTCGTCACCAACCCGCACAATACCGCCTTCCACCACCCGCGCCATCACGCCGACACGGCCTACTACCAAGTCGGGCATCCTTGCGTCCAGCGCGGTCAGCTTATAGCACGGCTCGCGCAGCGCCACCATCTCCACCAGCGCCTGCTGGCCGATGCGAATGCGTGTGCCGGGCGGACTGGCGTCGAGACGCACACCAGCCAGGATCATGTTTTCACCCAACACGCCGGGACCGGTGGGAATACCCTCGGCATCCAGGATGTCAATGGTTTCCTGGTCCAAGACGTTGAGATTGCGCCTGGGATTTCCACCCTTGCGGTCGCCGTCGATGCCATAGCCGGCCAGTAGCACGGCTTCCGCCAAGGGCTTGCGATTGTAACTGCCGGGCTGCGGGCTGTAAACGATACTGGTAACGGTTGCAGTCAAGGGGTGCTCCTGTGGTAAGATTGACACTTGGCAGGATATACGATTCGAATCGTTCTGTCAAACGTGCTGGCTTTCTCGCTCTACCTGCAAAATCCTCAAGTCGCTGCAGCAGGCTCTGGGTCGATGAGCAGGCACTTGCCCGTCAAAAGATGATCTAAATCATATACGTGCGACACAACTGATGTTATGATGCGACTAAAGAAATTGGCCGCAGAATAGAAGGAGAGACTAAAATGCCGCCATTGACCGACCTGTCGCCCCAGGACCGGGCCATCATCCACGAAGTCCGCGGACGCGGCGCGCTGCGCAAACGTCTACTGGACATGGGTGTTATTCCCGGCGCCGAGATTGCGGTTGTCCGGGTGGCGCCGCTGGGCGATCCGGTGGAGTACCTCGTCAAGGGATATCATCTGTCGCTGCGACGCGACGAAGCGGCACAGATCATGGTTCACACCGTGACAATCGGTACAGGCGGAAAAACAGACCAAAACGAGACCCTGCCCGGAAGCGCCAGGCGCTGGCCAGGCTGGCTCACGAGGCGCAGGAATGGCCGGTAGAGTCGCAGCCATGCCGCTGGTCGTGTTGGCCGGCAATCCCAACGCGGGAAAGAGCACCATCTTCAACGCATTGACCGGCGCGCGCCAGCATGTCGGCAACTGGCCCGGCAAGACCGTGGCCGTCAGCTCCGGCACGGCTCGCTGGAACGGCACGTCGGTCACGCTGGTGGATCTGCCCGGCACCTACAGTCTCAGCGCACACTCGCTGGAAGAGGCGATCGCGCGCGATTTCATCCTCGAAGAACAGCCCGACGTCGCCATTATCGTGGCCGACGCAACCAACCTGGAACGCAACCTCTACCTCGCCGTGCAGATCCTTGAGCTGGGCGCGCCCACCGCGCTGGCGCTCAACATGATGGACGCAGCCGAGGCAGATGGCACAGCCATCGACATCCATCTCCTGCAGCGGCTGTTGGGCATCCCCGTCGTGCCAACCGTGGGCAGCAAGCGCCAGGGTCTGGAAGACCTGCTGCAACAGGCCATCGAAGAAGCCGCTCCCCAGCCCAAATCAGTCGATTACGGCCTGGAAATGGAGCAGGCAATCGCGACGTTGCAGCCTGAGGTGGCCCGGCTGATCGGACCGACTGCGGCGCGCTATACCGCAATCAAACTCCTGGAGGGCGACACACGCGTCATCGAGGCATGCAGCCAGTCGCCTGCCATGGAGCCGCTGCTGGTGATGGCGCGGACATTGGCGGAACAGATCGAAGCAATTTATGGCGATGACGTGGAGCTGCTGGTGGCTGACCGGCGCTACGGCTACGTTCACGGGCTGGCGCACCAGGTAGTAACACAAAACCGCAGCACGCAGCATCGCACCACCACCGACCGGATCGATGATCTGGTAGCACACCGCGTGCTGGGGCTGCCGATCTTCTTCGGGCTGATGGCCCTGGTGTTCGTGCTGACTGCCAACGCGTCCGCTCCTTTCGTGACCTGGGTGGACATCACAGTCAACGGTGTGTTGGCGGGCTGGGTCACCGCCGTGTTGACGGCTCTGAGCGCGCCGGCGTGGCTGCTGTCGCTGCTGGTGGATGGGATACTGGCAGGCGTGGGCGGCGTGTTGGTCTTCCTGCCGGTGCTGCTGGTGCTCTATTTCTGTCTGGCGGTGCTGGAGGACAGCGGCTACATGGCCCGCGCCGCGTTTGTCATGGACCGGCTGATGCATCTGCTGGGGCTGCACGGCAAGAGCTTCATTCCGCTGGTAGTAGGATTCGGCTGCAACGTGCCGGGTATCCTGGCGACCCGCACGCTGGAGAACCGCCGCGACCGTCTGATGACCGGCTTGATGGTGCCCCTGATGAGCTGCGCGGCCCGGCTGCCGATCTATGTCATCTTCGCGGCCGCCTTCTTCCCCGGCCACGCGGCGCTGGTGGTCTTTGGCCTCTACGTGTTGGGAATCGCGCTGGCGGTGCTTTCGGGACTGCTTTTTCGCCGCACGCTTTTTGCCAAAACCGCCGACTCGCTCTTTGTGCTGGAGTTACCTCCCTATCGCAAGCCCGCGCTGCACGGCCTGTTGACCCATATGTGGCGGCACAGCGAGGAGTTTGTGCGCAAGGCGGCCACGGTGATCCTCCTCGCGTCGATGGTAGTCTGGGCGCTGCTCAACCTGCCGGTCGGCGTCGATGACACGGCTGATAGCTTGTTCGGCCAGGCAGCCAGCGCAGTGGCGCCCGTTTTTGCACCGCTGGGATTCGGCAACTGGGAGGCGACCGGCTCGCTGGCTACCGGTCTGGTGGCCAAGGAGGTGGTGATCAGCAGCATGAGCGTCATCTACCTGGGCGGCGACGAGGCTGAGGAAGCACAGCCGGTGAATGTGGTGGACGACCTGCGGACTGTGGTCGTCGGCTTCGGCGAGGCGGTGCTGGAATCGATCAAGATTGTCGTCAGCATCGTGCCGGGCATCAACCTCGTCGGCGACCAGTCGCCGGAGGGCGACACCGGCCTCAGCATCGCCCTGCAACGCAATTTCACGCCAGCTTCCGCCGCAGCGTTTCTGGTCTTTGTGCTGATTTATGCGCCCTGCGTGGCAACAGTCGGCGCGCTGAAGTCGGAGTATGGCGGCCGCTGGGCCACGTTCAGCATCGTCTACCTGACAGTGCTGGCATGGATCGCCGGCTTCCTCACCTACCGGCTGGCGCTCTGGCTGGCTTAGCTGCGGAGTTGATGATGCTGCGACAAATCCTGCGCACATTCCGTGAAGCGCCTGGCCCGATCAGCCTCGATCTGCTGGCCGCACAACTGGACGTCGAGCCGGCCGTGCTGGACGGCATGTTGGCCGAACTGGTGGCCATGGGGCGATTGACGCGAACAGAAGGCCACGAACCGGTGGCGTGTTCGGCTTGCAACAGCCAGGGTTTTTGCCCTTATGTGATCAACACCGAAACCGTCTGCTATGCGCTGGCGTAGGACTCGCACGCCTGGTCTGACTCCCGGCGAGCCAGAAAACTTGCCACGAATTACACAAATCGGTCGAATTTCGGAGCCAGAATTCGTGTAATTCGTCTGATTCGTGGCAAAATATCCCCGTGACCATCGACTATGATCTGACAATCGAGGACATGGTAGCCCTCACCCAATACCACTCGGAGCGCTCGCCGCGGGGAATGCGCCGGCGGCGTGTGGTGCAGGGATTGCTCGTCCTGGTGTTTATCCTTCTGCTCTTCAGCGCCGTGGACAACATTAGCAAACAGGGCGCTGACCTCTCCGCCGGCTGGATCGCGGTCTCCAGCGTCCCGTTGATCTGCCCAATAATCCTGCTGGTGCTGGTGTTCTCGGCCGGCGTGCGCCGCTGGAGCAACAGCCGTTCGGTCCACAAGGCGTTTCCTGACGTTGAACCGGGCAGCACGATAGCCTCGCAACAGTTGACCGTGACTGCCGACGAGATCCACGTTCGGGCGGACGGCGGCGAGATGGCGCTTGCATGGGACGAAGTAGCGGACATCTCGCGGACGGAGGAGCGCTTGTTCGTTTTCGGTACCGCTGAGCAAGCGCTGGTTGTCCCGCAACGCGCGTTCGCCGATCCGGCGGCGTACGATGCGTTTTACGACCAACTCCAGTCCTATCGCGACCTTTCGAGCAGTTGAAAACGACTGGAGCGAGATGTGACGATAAGGCGGGGCTACATCACGTTTCACTTTTCACGACTTTCGTCCTGCCCCGCCGAACTTCCAAAAAGCAGCCGTTATCAGGAAACATATCATGCCATCGTCTGACAACCCCTCCGTCGGTCTCGTGGGCCTGGGAAATTTGGGCACCGCTATCGCCAATCTGGTAACAACCAACTGTTGCGAGGTCATTGGCTGGGAATTCGACGCGGCCGTGGTCGAGGAGATCAACGGCCAGCACACCAACACCCGTTTCCTGCCCGGCATTGTGCTCAGTCCGTCCCTGCGAGCGACGACCGATGTCCGCCAGGTATTCGATGGCACAAGCATTGTGTTTCTAGCGATCCCGGCACGCTTCATCCGCCCAACCGTACAGCCGGTGGTCAAGGCCGGACTGGTGCGCCCCAACACGGTGATCGTCAACATGGCCAAGGGAATCGACGTTGACACCGGCCTGACAGCCTTTCAGACCACCGAGCGCCTGTTCCCCGATAATCCGTGCGTCATGCTCTCCGGCCCGTCCATCGCCAACGAGTTTGCCCGCGGCATGCCAACTGTGGTGATGCTGGCCGGCAGCAGCAATGCTGATCTTATGCGCGTCAGCCGCGTGCTGGACACCCGCCACTTCCGCACCCGCTTCTCGCGCGACACGGTGGGCGTCGAGTTGGGTGGACTGCTGAAGAACATCTACGCCATCGGCCTCGGCCTGTTCGACGGCAAGGGAATCACCAGCCTCAACTTCCGCGCCGTCTACCTCACTATCGCGCTGGAGGAGATGACCCGCATCGGCGTTGCCATGGGCGCGCAGGCCGAGACCTTCGCCTACCTCGCCGGCATGGGCGACCTGCTGGCGACCTCCCTCAGTGGGCAGAGCCACAACCGCCACCTGGGTGAGCTCCTCAGCCAGGGTAGCGATCTCGCCAGTATCCAGCAGGAAATGGGTGTGCTG
Organism: Caldilineae bacterium; assembly: GCA_020634555.1. Lineage (GTDB taxonomy): Bacteria > Chloroflexota > Anaerolineae > JAAEKA01 > JAAEKA01 > JACKBK01. The sequence goes on along the minus strand of JACKBK010000052.1, from coordinate 4,799 downwards.
CCAGAAGGCTACGGCACGCTGCGAATCGCTCTCAACATCGCCGAGAAGCTGCACGTCAGCCTGCCGCTGGCCAAGGGGTTGTTGGATGTGATCAACGGACGCGCCGACGCCGAGGGATTTATCTTCTCGTTCATTCGGGATTTCGTGGAGGATTAAACCGGAAGGAAAGCGAGGGAAAGGAGGGTCAAGAGGGAAAGGCAGGGAACCGGCACAATCGTTTGATCGCCATTTCGCATTCCGACCGATCTCTGCGCAGATCGGTCAAGAACTTCGAGGCATTAGGCCTTAACGCAGGTACATAACGTTCCAGGAGGGAATCGTGAACTGGACACCGCAGTCAACGGAGGAAAAACGGGACGAGGCTCGCCGCACGGCGCAATATTCGAAAGGCGCAGTGCCGGCGAGCTACCAGCTACCCGCGGCGTTCGACTCGCAGACGCTGCACAAAGAACTCAGAACATGGAGCTTGACCTTGGTGTTCTGGGGAGTCATCAGCCTAGCCGTTTCGGGACTGGACAGCGCCTGGGGCGTGTTGCTCTTGCTCGTCGCCGCCATGGCCTTCGTGTTCAAGGACGCCGCGATGTTCGTCGTCTTCGGCGTCACGCTGGCATGGGCCGGACTCTCGAATCTTGCCACGATGGAAGGATCCGGCATCGTATTCGGTCTGATACAGGCAGGTCTTGCCGTTCAGATCTTCCGAAAGTACCGGTATTTTCGGGCCGCAGACAATCAGGCGCCAGCACAGCCCGAGTACAGCGACGAGCAACCTGTTGCTCCAGCCAGCCGCGCGGCGCGCGTCTTTCCGCCGCTGGGCTGCCTGTTCAGCGTGCTGGCAGCCGCGGGTGCGCTGGCATTCCTGGTTGCCGTGATCGTACTGGTCATCCAGGAAATACCTTTCGAAATCACCACCGGCGTCGCGCTGGCAATCGGTCTCGTGATTGACCTGGCGGTGCTGGGGCTGGCAGTGGGGCTGGCGGCCCTGGTAGCGCGCTTTCGCTGGCGCGGCCTTTCCATCCTGGCGTTGATCGTCAGCGCGTTGATCCTCCTGGGCTGGCTGGCCATGATCGTGACCGCGCCGCCAGCCTAAAGTCGTGTATTCGTGGCTGTGACGGTATCCTGTGGTATACTCTGCCACCGAATCCTACTTACGCCAGGTAACTCATGACTTCTTTCAAACTCCGATCGCCGCTGTTCGCTGCGTGCCTGCTCCTCATGTTCTTTGCCGTCTTGACCGGTTGCGGGCCGGCCGGCGAGCCAGCGCCTACCGCGACACCGACCAAGACGGCGACCTCTGTTGCCCCGACGGCAACCGCGACGGATATGCCACCAACCGCTGCCGCAACACCCGCGCCGCCGACTGCTACACCTGTTCCGCCAACCGAGACTCCGGCCCCACCGACGGACACGCCCGCGCTGCCTACCGATACGCCTGTCCCACCAACCGAAACACCAGCGCCGCCCACTGCTACACCTGAAACCGTTGCCACCACAGCGCCACCCACCGCGACTCCAGAGCCAACCAGCCCACCCGCGCCGGCTGTTGATTTCGTGATCACCGAGCTACGCGTGCTTGGTCTGGGCGAGAACAACGGTGGCATCGAGTCCGGCGGGCTGCGCAACATCTACATCACCGTGCTCGACGCTGCCGGCAACCCCATCGACGGTGCGACGATAATCAACACTGCTCCCTATCCGTTCCAGGTCGTCAGCGGCGACAAAGGGCCGGGCAAGGCCGAGATATTGATGACCGCCGAGGAGTTCCGGCTTGCGGTCCAAAGCGTCAACGGCCAACCGGTCACCAGCGAGACCTCGCACGCGTTGTCGCTGGTCAGTCCCGTGCCGTCGGACATCGCCGGCAAGCTGGGCGACGCCTGCCCGACGGTGGACAACTGTCCGCTGCCGCCCTACAAGCATTGGAGTTATGCCATTACGTTCCGGCGGACGAGCTAGGAAGGGAAAGAAGAGAAAAGAGGGAAAGGAGGGGTACCGATCCCTTGACCGCTGACGCTCCGACGTCCCCCGTTTCCGAATTTCCCTCCTTTCCCCCATTTCCATCCTTTCCCTCTCTGCTCCCTACATTTCTATGACTACCACTCCCTTCCTCCCTGGCCTGGCGCTGAATCGCCGCTTCTTCAAAGAGGTGGTTCAGCCGCTGCTGGCGCGCGAGTTTCCCGGACTGGTCTATTCGGCTGCGCTCATTGGCTATGGTTCCGACGTGCTCGGCTTCGACACGCCGCAGTCCACCGACCACAACTGGGGACCTCGGTTGCAGCTTTTCATTCCCCCTGGCGACTACGCGCAATCGCGCGACGCCATCGATCAGATGCTGCGCGCGCAGTTGCCGATCACCTTCCTCGGCTATTCGGTCAACTTCAGCAAACCCGACCTGAGCGACGGCGGCACCCAGAGCATGGAGGCCGTCGAGACAGGTCCGGTACGCCACATGATCGAGATCCGCACCCTGGATGCATACTTCCGACGCTATCTTGGAGTCGCGCCGGACACCGCACTGACACCGCTGGACTGGCTGATGTTGCCACAGCAGCAACTGCTGGAAATCACCGCGGGTGAGGTGTACCACGACGGGCTGGGAACACTGGAAGCGGCACGGGCACGCTTTGCCTGGTTCCCGCGCGACGTCTGGCTCTACCGCATGCGCACCCAGTGGGCGCGTATCGCCCAGGAGGAGGCGTTCGTCGGGCGCACCGGGCAGGCGGGTGACGACCTGGGATCGCGCATCGTTGCCGCGCGGGTGGTGCGCGACCTCATGTTCCTGGCCTTCCTTCAGGAGCGCCGGTACGCGCCCTACAGCAAGTGGCTTGGCACAGCCTTCAGCCGGCTAAGTTGCGCGGCCACGCTGACGCCGCTGTTCGAGGCAACGCTGACTGCGCCGGACTGGCAGACCCGCCAGCAGCCGCTGGCAGAGGCGTATAAGGTTCTGGCTACAACACACAACACTCTCAATGTGACGCCGCCTGTCGATCCAACAACGCGTCCCTTTTTCAACCGCCCGTTTCAGGTGCTTTTCGCCGGCCGCTTTGCCGACGCACTGCGAGACGCCATTGAGAATGCACCCCTCCGGAACCTGCCCGCCATCGGCGCTGTGGACCAGTTTGTTGACAGCACCGACCTGGCCGACGATCCGGCGCTGGTAACAAAGCTGCGAGCGGTGTTCACGTAAGGCGTCCGGGCTGCGTGGCTGGCGACGATTGTTGTTTCGTTGGCGGTGGTGTGGACCGGCGTGACAACCACAGGCACCGTCAGCGTGTCCATCACCGGTCCCGGAACGGTCAGCAATGGCCAGTTCAGCACGTACGGACTGTTCTCCTTCAGCGGCCGTTTCGACACCCCCGCGTCAGCCAGTGGAACCTACAGCTTCAGCAACTATCCTCTCTCCTATCCCATCCTTTTCCCGCCATACATCTGCAACATCCACCTTGGCCAGAACGGTTTGTGGACGGCATACTTGCCATAATCCTGAGCCCGCTGGCGGCTATTGACAATCAAACGCATGTACGTAAAATCCCTCCACCAATCCGCGCACACTATGTGCAACACACAATCAAGGAGGAGGACTATGGTCACCTATCGCGCACGGGTTCGCCGTCTGATCGTATTGGGGCTGGTACTTAGCTTGCTCGCGCCCGCCGCGGCCGCGGCGGGCGCGCCTGCATTGCTTGCTGGCCCGTGTACACCAGGAGCGGTTTATAATCCGGCCTGCGACGCCGACCAGGACGGCGATGTGGACATCTTCGACATCCAGCTTGCTGCCGGCCACTGGAACCAGATCGGCACGTTTGTCAGCGACAACAACCACAACCACTTGGGCCAGACGTGGACCGGTGGCAACAACCCGGTCAGAATCCAGGGCTCGTTCACAACCAGCGGCTCATCAGCGCCGCTTATCCTGAACAACAGCGGCTCCGGGGGCGATGGGTTACGCGTGGATACCGTGAACGACGACGGGATCTATTTAAATTCCATCGGTGGAAACGGCCTGTACATCAATTCCGCAGATGAACACGGCCTGTACGTGAGTTCTGCCGGTCTCGACGGCGTGGTGGTGAATTCGGCGGATCGCTGGGGCGTCTACGTCGGTTCGGCAGCGGATGACGGTCTGGCGGTGGTCAATGCCGGACGCGATGGTGTGCTTGTAAGTCAGCCAGATCGAGTAGGTGTCCGGGTTCTCAGCGCCGGCAGCCCATCCAGCACGGTGCAGAACCTCAACCCCAACGGCTTCGAGGTCGCCGGTGCGGAAGGCTACGGACTGTACGTGGGCCGCGCCGATATCGACGGTGTGGCGGTGGACTCTGCCGCGCTGGACGGCTTCGATGTCAACAGCGCCGGCGACAACGGCGTCGAAGCAGGCGGCGCGAACTACGCGGGCTATTTCACCAACCGCATTTACGTTAACGGAAATTGCATCGGCTGCCTGCTGACTGCCTTCGCCGTCAACGCTGACAGCGCGGTTTTGGAACCTGGCGATGTCGTTGCGCCGGCAGGAATGCAGTCGGCCACGTTCGACAACGGTTCTGCTCTCCTTCGGGTCAGAAAAGCAGCTCCCGGCGACGCAGTTGTGGGTGTGGTGGCCACTCGCGCCGAGGTTTATATGGATGACGAGCCACAACCCGACGAAACCGGAGAGCGGCTGGTGCCGCGCGAGGGGGCCGCTCAACCCGGCGATTATGTCGCTGTCGTTTACAGCGGACCGATGCAGGTGAGAGTTGCACCGAACGAAGCCGCCATTAGCGCCGGTGTCCGGGTAACTGCCGCGTCAGACGGCACGGTACGGCCTCTCA
>JACKBK010000051.1 GCA_020634555.1 Caldilineae bacterium | reverse complement strand
CGTTCCACAGAACGAACGCTCCTTGCTGGCAGCCGTGTCGCGCGTCGAGCAGTCGGATGCAGGCTTCGTGTACAGCGGAAGCTGGCAGACGATCACCAGCAACCGCGCCAGCGGCAACAACTACGCCCGCTCACAGACGGCCGGCAACACGGTCAGCTACGACTTCGGCGGCACGTGGGTGACGCTGGGATTGCTGGGCACCAATCAATCGGGAGAGGCTGAACTATTCCTGGACGGGGCCAGCCAGGGGGTGATCGACACCTATCGACGCGAGGACACGGCGTTTGCACTGACCTTCGACGGGCTGATCTCGACGACCCACACCATCTCGCTGACGGTGCTGGAAACGGCGAACCCGAAGAGCGGCAACGAGTTCGTCGGCATCGATTATGTCGACACCTGGGACGGCGCGGCGCTGCCCGATGGCCTGTTCGAGCAAACCGACCCGCGCGTGCTGCTTAGCGGCAGTTGGGCCAACATCAACGACGCCAACGCCAGCGGCGGATCATTCATCCGCAGCGCCAACGGCAACGTGTGGTTCTACTTCAGCGGCGATTCCTTTACCTACCACGCCATGACTCGAGAGGAAGCCCGTACCGCGCGGCTCTTCGTGGATGGCGTCTTTCTAACCGAGCTGGAACTGTTCGATTGGAGCGCCGCGCCGCGCACCTTCTCATTCCAGGGGTTTGGCCCCGGGCTGCACGTTGTTCAGGTCAGCAGTCAAAACAGCTACGCAACCGTTGACGCGTTTACGCAGCCCGGCTCGGCTCCATGGACCGACCCCAGCCCGCCGCCCGCCAGCTTCCAACGCTACGAAGCAGACAGCCCGGCGTGGCTCTACAACAGCGAACCATACACGGTTACGGCCCGTACCTGGACGCGCGAGACCAACGCGACCTCGCGCTACGCCAGCGATGCCGAGAGCATCTGGTCGGATACGGCTTCCGACAGCGCGGCGATCACCTTCGACGGCAGTTGGGCGGCCGTCGGCTTCATGGGCGAAAGCGGTGGCGGCAACGTGGAGGTCTTCCTGGACGGCGTCAGCCAGGGCGTGGTGGACACGTACCGGCGCGAGGTGGAGCCGCTGAGCTTCACCTTGGGCAACCTCATCACCGGCACGCACATCATCTCGCTCACAGTGGTGGGCGATGGCGAGGTGCGGGTGGACTACCTGGATGTCTGGGACGGCGCGGCCCTGTCCGATGGAACGTTCGCCTTCGACGACTACGACCGCTTCTATCTGGACGACGACTGGAGCCTGCGTACGTCGATCAGCCCGCCGGGGCAGTTCCTGCGCACGAGTGCGGGCAACGCCTGGTTCCCCTTCACCGGCGACACGGTCAGCTTGCAGGCCTGGGCTGAGAGCGGCGCGCGCCAGATGCAACTGTACGTGGACGACAGCTATAAGGGAACCTTCGATATCGAGGCAGCAGGCACGATCACACCGACATGGTCGTTCGACGGGCTGGGCGCGGGCGCGCACGTGCTGCGTGTCCACGGCTGGCAGGCTAACGCGACCGTCGCCGCATTCATCCAGCCGGGCAGCGCGCCCTTCTACACGCCGCCGGCCATCGGCGCCTTCCATCGTTACGAGGACGACTGGCCGGCCATTCTCTACAACGGCCAACCCTTCACCACCACCGTGACGAACTGGTCGCGAGTGAGCAACATCTTTGCCACAGCCGCCAGCAGCGGCCAGTACATCTGGTCCGGTACCGTGGGCGACACGGTGTCGTTCGACTTCAGCGGCGTCATGGTAGGTGTCGGTTTCGTCGCCGACCGCTTCGGCGGCAACATCGAGATCCTCATCGACGGCAACAGCCAGGGCGTGTTCGACAGCTACCGAACCGACCCGGACTTCCTGAGCACCTACTACGATGGATTGGCGCCCGGCCCGCACACGCTGACGCTAAACCTGCTGGGCACCAGCCATCCCAACTCCAGCGGAACGCGCCTCTACCTGGACTACATCGACGTGTGGGACGGCACTCCCCTGCCGGACGGCTGGTTCGAGCAGGATGACAACCGCGTGCTGCGCAGCAACGGCTGGGACACCATCACCGATGCCAATGCCAGCGGCGGAACCTATGGCCGGGACAGCCTTTACAACAGCGCCAACGCCTGGTTCCCCTTCAGCGGCGATTCGGTCACCTATCAGGCAATGGCCCTCAGCAACGGCGACGAGTTCGCCATCGCCAAGATCGACGGCGAGTTCGCCGGCTATCTCAACCTGTATAGCAGCACGACGATGACGCGCACCTACTCGTTCGAGGGTCTGGGCGCCGGGCTGCACGTGCTGCAAATCCAGCGCAACCGCAGCGAGTTGACCATGGACGGGTTCCAGACGCCGGGCAGCGCGCCGTTCTTCACACCGCCCAGCTACACCGGCATCGTGCGCTACGAGGAAAACGACCCGGCCATGCGCTACAACGGCTTCGCGTACCCTCAACGGCCCCAGTCGTGGTACGACGTTGGCGTGACGCAAACCAGCGGCAGCCACGTGCTCGAAACCTCTGTGGCCAACGACACCGCCAGCTTGCAGTTCAACGGCACATGGGTCAACATCGGCTTCCGCACCCGCGCCAACGGCGGACAGGCAGAGGTTCTGATCGACGGCATCAGCCAGGGGATCGTCGGGCTGTACAGCGCCAACGAGGACGTGAAATCTGTCCAGTACGGCGGCCTCACCGCCGGTCCGCACACGGTCGAGGTGCGCTCGACGGGCAACCCTGATCCGCCCAGCACGACGGCCAGGATCTGGCTGGACTACATCGATGTCTACGACGGCACGGCTGTGTCGGACGCGTTCAGCAACGCGAACCTGGCGCAGCACAACGGCCGCATCCACTTCAGCAGTTGGCTGGGCACCTACCCGGCGCCCACCGGCATCGAAGGCGACTACACGTCCGTCAGCAATACCACCGGCGCCAACATCTGGTACAGCTTCTACGGCGACTCGTTCACCTTCTACGCCTTCAGCCGCAACAACAACCCGCAGATCGAAGTGATCATCGACGAGACGATCACCGACACGGTCAGTGTGGACTACGACTTCACCGACACGCCGGTGGCCTTCCACTACACCGGTCTGCCCGAGGGGCCGCACAGCGTTCGAGTGACTAACGTCAGCAACATGCGCGTCGACGGCTTCGCGGCCAACCCGCCCAATACCTACCCCTACGCGCCGATGGTGGAGTGGTACGACAACGCGCCGGCCGGCAACGGTGCGCCCTTCTTCGGCAGTATCGGCATGGTCAGCGGTATGGCAGCCGGTGACATCAACAACGACGGCGTGGTGGAACTGGTCTTCGGCTCCGATACCCTCGCGATCTGGGGCAAGCTGTTCGTCTACCGCGCCGATGGCCAGGACGCCGGCGGCGGCAGCCCGATCCTGTGGACCGACGACATCGGCGGCGCGCCGGTCGACCGCGCGCTGATCGGCTCCATCGCGCTGGCAGAGCTGGACGGCCAGCCCGGCAGCGAGATCGTGGTCCACAGCAGCAAGGACCTCCGGGTCTACCACGCCGACGGAACCACCTACTGGATCACGCCGACGCTCAAGGGCTTCGACATCCTGGGCGCGCCGGCCATCGGCAACGTGGACGCCGACCCCGAGCCTGAGATCGTCACCAACGCCGACAAGACCCTGGCCGTGCTGGACGGCGACGGCACGTTGCTGTGGTCCACGACCTTTACGGACTACGTGGTGCCGCCGCTGCTGGCCGACATGACCGGCGACGGGTTGCTGGACATCATCGCCGCCGACTACGGCGACGGCGCTGCCGGCCGGCCCACCGACCTGCGCCTGTACGACTTCAACCTGGGGACGCCGTCACTGGTCTGGTCGGTGCCCATCACGCCGGCCATCCGCACCAACGGGCTGAACGGCTTGCTGGGATCCCACGCGGTGGGCGACATCGACGGCCAGCAGCCGGGCGGCGATCCCGGTCCCGAGATCGTGATCAGCCACAACGGCAACGTGACCGTGCTGGACGCCGATGGGTCGGTGGTCTGGAACACGCCGCTGGAGCCGGGCAACCCGGGCGGCGTCAGCATCGCCGACATCGACGGCGACGGCGAGGTGGAGATCGTCACCGGCATGAAATACGAGTATGAGACCGGCCACACCGGCAAGCTCTACGCGCTCAACGCCGACGGCACGCTGCTGTGGGACGCGATCGCCGAGGACAGCACGTCGGCCAATTCAGCCTCGGTGCTGGACCTGAACGGCGACGGCATCTACGAGGTAGCGTGGACCGGCCGCGAGCAGGGCTTCACCATCTACGACGGCGCGACCGGCGACGTGGTCTTCTACGAGCCGGCGGTCTACTCCATCACCGGCTCCGACCATCCGATCATCATCGACGCCGACAACGACGGGCAGGCCGAGATCGTAGCTGCCAGCCTGAGTGGCCCGCGTGTCTTCGGTATGGGCGGCGCGTGGACCAACTCGCGGCCGCTGTGGAACCAGCAGACCTACCACATCACCAACGTCAACGACGACCTGAGCATCCCGACTGCCGAAGCCAACAGTTGGGAGGTCCACAACACCTACCGCACCCAGACCAGCGAGCCGCAGCCGCTGCCGGTCTTCGGCATCGACCTGACCCACACGGTCGGCATCAACAACGTGACCGTGTTGACGGGCACCTTCAACATCCCCCCCACGATGTCCGGCGACCCGGATTACCGCTGGGACTTCGTGCAGACCGCCGCCGAGACGGTGCTGACCCGCACCTTCGACAGCCTGCTAACGGCCATGCAGCCGGGCGAGGCGAGGATGGTGGCGCAGGGCACCGAGATCGCCTACACACTGGGCAGCGGCCAGAACACGCTGCACCTGCCGCCGCTGTGGGTCGCCGCGCCGCACATCGTGGCGCTGGCGCCGGAGACGCAGACCGGCTACGCCGGCAGCTCAGCCAGCTTCGGCGTGGTGCTGAGCAATCCCGCCGCGGCGGGCGACACCTACACGCTGGCAGTCAACGGCTTGCCGGCCGGGTGGAGCGTCAGCCTGCCGGCAAGCGTGGCCATTGGGCCAGGCGTTGTCATGACCGAGACGCTGCTGATCCAGTTGCCGCAGGACGCGCTGGGCGACTACCCGCTGACGGTGGTGGTCGAGAACGGCGGCGGCGGCGTGGACCAGGCCAGCGGCGTCTTGCAGGTCAGCGACGCGCTGGACGTCGCGCTCACGCCTGCGACGCTGGAAAGCAGGCAGGGTGTGGAAGTGGAGTACACCGTCACCATCACCAACCACACGCCGGGCGGCGAGACCGTGGTGCTGGCGGTGACCGGGCTGGACGACCACGATGTCACTCTCGTGCCGTCTCTGGCTGTCCCCGCCAACGGATCGGCGACGACGACCCTCGCGGTAACTCCGCAGGCCGGCCCGCGTGCCTTTGGCTTCTCGGTGACCGGCACCGCCGGCAACGGCGCGGCCGACAGTGCGCAGGCGGTGCTGGACGTGGTCGGCCTGCGCACGGTGGCTGTGGCCATCGATCCGGCCAGCGTGGCTGGCGGTCCCGGCTCGCCTGCCCAGTTCACCGTCACCGTCACCAATACCGGCACGCTGAGCGACACCTTCCTGCTGGATGTGGCGCTGCCGGGCGGCTGGAGCTATGAGTTGACCCGCAACGGCGCCCCGGTGAGCAGCGTGGATCTGCGGCCGCTGGCCTTCAACTCGGCCGAGCTGCTGCTGACCATAACGCCGCCGCTGGGCGCTTCCGCCGGGACGGTTCCGTTCACGGTCAGCGCCGAATCGACCGCGCTGCCGGGCGTCACCGGCAGCGACACGGCCGATGTGGACGTGCAGACCCGCGGCGTCACCGCCGCAGTCTCGCCGCAGACCACCAGCCTGTCGCCGCAAGCCAGCGGTTCGTGGAGTGTCACCATCACCAACCGCGGCTCGGTGCCGGACAGCTACGATCTGGCGGTCAGCGGCCTGCTGGCCGGCTCGGCGACGCTGACACCCTCCAGCGTGTCGCTGAACCCAGGACAGAGCCAGGTGGTGGCGCTGAGTAGCGGGCCGCTGCCCTTCGTCCACGCCGGAGCGAGCAACTTCACCGTGACGGCCGTCTCGACGGGCGACAGCCGCATCCGTGGCGAGGACGATGCCACCGTCACCTTCGACAGCTACGAGGCGGTCAGCGCAGCGTGGCAGCCGGTCAGCCAGACCGTGAGCAGCCTGTCGGCCACGTTCACGCTGCTGGTCACCAACACCGGCAACATCGCCACGACCTACGCCTTCGACGTGTCCGGCGCGGGTCTGACCGCGATACCGCAGCTCGACGCGTACAGCATCCCGGCCCACTCGTCGGTGGCCGTGCTGGTGACGCTGGAGGCCGAGGACGTGGGCACGTACCCGTTCACCGGCACGGCCAGCTCGACCAGCAGCGCGGCCAGCGACACAGCCAACGGCACGCTGGTCATCACCTGTCCCGGCAACCCGGATGTCAACGGCGACGGCGAGGTGACCGTGCTGGACATCACCGCGGTCGCGGAGCGCTGGGACGCCTTCGATCTCGGCAACTACTCGGCGCTGTACGACCTGAACTGCAACGGCGTGATCGACATCCTGGATATCCAGACCGCAGCCGGCGCGTTCGGCCAGTAGCATGTATCGGTGCCCGGTACGTCCCCTGTACCGGGCACCGTGTGGCAATGTGGTTCTGGCCGGTCAGGAGACCGGCCGGAACACGATGAAGGCCTACGCCGCAGTGCCGACACAACGACCAACAAAACCCAAGAACGGCGCATCCACCGCGCCAGCCAAACTGAGATACACGGTTCGGGTGAGCCTTGAGCCACTGCCAACGCATGGCTTGTTTTGCCGCTTGCCAAACCACCCAAATTTGATACCTGCCCAAGGAGATACCGGATGAGGTTCCGAAAAGCCATGCCCCTGGTCAATGCGGCGCTCGCGCTGGCATTGGCAGCCACTTCGACGTTCTTTCCCGCCGAGGCGACCGCCTTACCACCCGATCAACCGCAGACCAGCACGGTCGTGGCTGCCGGGTCTCGGACCAACGCAACCTCTGCCAGCGCCATCGATCCGCTGGCGACACCCCTGTCAGTCTCCTTGCAACAATCGACCTTCGATCCGGCCACAGCCGCCGCTGGGCTGGTGGTCACCGTCACCGTCCGCAACAACCTGGGGCCGGTGGTCGCGCCGCCCCTCAGCACTGGCCAGAACATCACCGATACGGTGGCTGCCATGCGCTCGGTGGACTTCGCCGCCGACCCCAACACCCTGCGCGACGTGATCCTCAGCGATGAGTTGGCCCTTCCCTCGGTCAACCTGCTGGATGCTACCCCGGCGGCTGAGGAGGACGGTGACCGCTTCGTGGTCAACCTGGGCGACGTGCCGCCGCTGGGAACCGCGCAGGCCGTGCTGCACCTCAGTGCCCCCGGCGCATTGGCGAATTTTGCCGACCTGGATACGGGCCTGCAAGCCTTCGGCAACTGGCAAGGTCGCCCCGTCTCCGCGGCCGCCAGCCCGATTTCCCTGGCGCCCAGCGGCTTTGCCCAGTGGCTGGTCTGCACGGTGGACGCCAACTGCGGCGACCGCTACGTGCTGCGCCAGGCAGGCGCGCTGGCCGGCGATCCTGTGGCCGCGTTCGAATACGTGCGCGGGCTGGGCTACGAAGCCTACGTCGGCAGCCTGCGCGGCGCGCGCGGCGCGCTGTGGAGCGAGGCCGGCAACGGCGTCGATCAGGCCAGCCTGCTGGTGGCTCTCCTGCGTGCCAGCGGCATCCCGGCCGCATACCGGCTGGGAACCTTGAGCCAGCCCGACGCCCAGACCCTGCTGGCCAGCATGTTCGACGGGCTGCCCGCTACCGGCGGCCATGTGCCCGCGGGCACACCGGTGGCCGATCCGGTCAACGACCCGGCGCTCCTCGACGAGGCGCAGCAGCACGCCTGGGTCGAGGCATATCTCCCCGGCAGCGGCTGGACGGCCCTGGATCCGTCGTTCCCCACTGCCCAGCCCGGCGATGTCTTCGGCGCACCCAGCGGCGGCCAGCTTGCCGAGCTGCCCGACAGCCTGCGCCACAAGGTCTCCTTTGACCTGGCGCTGGAAAAGTACAGCGAGTTCCCGGTCGGCGGCACCAACCTCCACACGCCGCCGTCGCCGCTGTCAGCCACCTACAACACCGTCGAGCTGGTGGGCGAGCCGGTGATCTTCTCGCACCTGGTCGACACCAGCAGTCCGGGCGGGCTGATCTACACGTCGGTGGAGCACACCTACACCCCCTATTTCGTGGTCGGTGAGAGCGAGCAACTGGTCGAGGGCACCTCCTTCGGCGAGCTGATCAGCAGTTTCCCCTTTGCCAAGGACTTCGTCGTCGCCGAGTGGCTGGACATCACCGTCACCGCGCCGGGCGGCGCCAGCGAGACCTACCGCCGCGAGCTGTTCGACGACATCGGCTACGACGCCCGCACCGGCGGCGGGCTGGTGGGCGACATCGGCCGCGACGAGACGGCCCGTGTCAGCACGCTGTCTTCCTGGGCGACCATGGTCGCCACCTCGCGCTTGCCCGCTTACGCCATCGACGACACCTATCAGAGCATGGTCACCCTGGGGCTGGATGTGGGCGACGCCTGGGACGCGGTCAGCGGCCTCGAAGACTCGAACGCACCCGGTCCTGAGGTTACCGCGGCCTCCCAGCAGGCGGTCATCGCCTTCGGCAAGGCGGCGCGGCTGGGACAGAAGCTGCACCTCTACAAGTTCCTGCGCGCCTCGGACATGGGTCTCGACTACCTGACCAGCAGCCTGCGCACCCGGAGCTACGCCGCGACGCCGCGCGTCTTCACCCTCGGCTGGGAGCGTAACGAGGCCGAGGAGACCGACGCCATGTCCTTCGACCTGGGGCGCAACCGCATGCGCGCGCTGGGCTATCCCGGCCAGACCGATGCCGGTGTGCAGGCGTTCAACTATGCCCGCGGCATGTTGGATCTGTCGCTGGAGCACGGCGTGCTGGACGAGGTCTCGCCGGCGCCGGTGACCAGCGTCATCGCGGTGCTGGACCAGGCCGAGCTGGACAGCGTCCCCGTCTCGCGCTACACGGTCGGCACGCTGGACGAACTCAACGCGCTGCCCATCTCGGCGCAGGCCAAGGCGCGCATCTCTACCGCGCTGACGGAGAACCCCGACCTCAACGTCCTGGTGCCGGAAGCCATGGTGACGCTGCCGGGCGCCGATGCGCCTACCATCGGATGGCTGTTGCTCAGTCACGACACCATGGAGATGATCGACGTCATGGAGAACGGCCTGCACATGGCCGTCTCGTATGCGGTGCTGAGCAAATTTGCCCAGAAGGTGGGCAGTCTGGTGGGCGGCTTTGGCGCGGGCTTCATCGCCACCACCATGGGCTTCTGGGGATCGTTCTTCGGCGCGGTGCCCTTCGGCCCAGACGACATCGGCAGCGTTGTGTCGCAGGCCAAGCAGGTCGCGGCGGAGAAGGGCAAGGAGGCCGAAAAGGTCTGCAAAGGCAAGGTAGACAAGAAATGGTGTAAGGCAGGTGTCACAGCGGGCACGGCGGCCGGCAACGCGGCGCTGGCCAAGGCTGATCCGCCGCTGCCTGAGATGCAGATCAACCTGCCTTTCGACGTGACCTACCCGACCACCAGCGCCAGCGCCGTGGTCAACCAGACCGCCAACCTGACCGGCAACACTGTCGCCGTCAACGTCACGACGCCGCTGGTCGGCGTCCACCGCTCGACCAGCGAAACCTGGGCAAGCAACGCCCAGAACAACTTTGAATTCGACAATCTCTGGGTTGTAAACGCACAAGTCTTCCAAGGAGCGACACTGCTGGGCAGCGGCACGGTAACTGCCGCACCGGCCAATTCCGGCAGCCCGGCTGTAGCGACCACCGACGGCAGTCCGATTGACGTCGCTGCCACAGCCGCAGGCAGCCTCTCGCTGCATGGTCCGGTATCGGCGCAACTGGCCGCGGGCAGTAACCGCGATTCCTACACCGCCGACCTCAGCAGCGTGGCCAGCTTCGAGTTGATACTGCGCGGCGCAGTCGTCAGCGTGGGCGGCAACGACTACACCGGCGACCTGCGGCTGGTGACCAGCGACGCGGTCAGCCTGATCGGCAGCGGACACACGGCCGCGCCCAGCTTCGCCGGCAGCGTGGCAACGACCACCGGCAGCGGCGGCTACACGATCGCCGACGCCAGCGGGACCGTCACCGTGGGTGGCACGCCCGTGCTGGCGTCGTCCGGCTTCGCGCTGGGCGACGCGGCCGGCAGCGCCAGCGTCACCGGCAGCGCGGGAACCGACGACGCCTTTGTGTTCAGCGGCACAGCCGACTTCTACCGCCTCGGCTTGAGCAGCATCGCCAGCAGCACGGCCGCCGGCGGCTCGGTCAGCTTCAGCGCCAGCGTCGGCGCCAACGTCAGCGACGCCTACACCATGACCGTCTACGCACCAACCGGCTGGGACGTCAGCATCGACACCAGCGGCAACGTCAATGTGCAATCGCCGATCGATGCCGCGGCCGGCGCGCACGAGATCGTGGTTTTCGCCCAGCCGTCTGACGCGCCTGATCTGGCAGTCTCAGCGGTGCATGTGGTCACCGTCAGCCCGGTGGACGGCGTCCAACTGAACGTGTTCGTCGATCCGACCTACACCGTGCCGTGGGGCGACGAAGTGGCGGGCGTCTACGATCTGGCGGTCAACGACGGGCGGATGCAGCTCACCGGCGCGTCCTTCGCGGTCGATCTGACCAACGCCTCGTCGGTCGATCGCACCTACGATGTGACCGTCAGCGGCCTGCCGGCCGGCTGGTCGATCCTGGGCAGCACGCCCGGCGCCACCAGCCTGGCGGTGCCGTTGAAGGCCGGCCAGAAGGTGCAACTGGGTCTGCACATCCTGCCCACGGTGGCGACCCTGCCGGCCATCGGGACCAACTACCCCTTCACGGTCGTGGCCACCGCCCAGGACAACGGCGCGGTGACGGCCAGCGACAGCGATTCGTGGAGCGTCCCGTCGGTGCCCTTCCCCTTCGTGCAGGTCAGCCCGGCCGAGCAGTATCTCGAAGAAAACACGGCCGGCACGTTTGACGTCACCCTGACCAACGTCGGCAACGCGCCCGGCTCCTTCGATCTGCTGGCAGAGGCGCCCGCGGCGGGTTGGACGGTCTCATCGCCGGCCAGCCCGGTGGCGCTGAACCCCGGCCAGTCGGCCACGCAGACGCTGAACTTCGCGGTTACCACCGGCCAGCGCAACGTGGACTACCCCTTCGCGGTCAGCAGCCCGGCGCCGACCATCGCCTACACGCCGACCACCGCGATGCTGGTCTATCTGGCCGGCCCGCTGAGCGCGCCGGTCTATGACGCCGGTGCGAACGTGCTGGCCTGCACGGAAGACAGCGCGCTGGCGGCCGCGTTCAGCAGCCTGGCCGGCGCGGCCAGCGAGCTGGAGGCGTCGTGCGACGGCGGCACGTGCAGCAGCGCGCTGCGCGACTCGACGGTCGCCGCGGCCAACACGCTGGTGACGCTGGTCAACGTGGCCTGGCCGACGGTCGATACAGCCGCGGTCGAGGCCGATGCCGCGGCGCTGGGGTCGGCCTCGGGCAACGCGGCCATCAGCGCGGCGTTGGCGGATCTGAGCGATTCGGCGGCCGCGCTGGGTGTGGCCGTCTGCCAGTCAGCGCAGCACCAGCCGGCGGCCAGGTTCACGCCGTCCATCGACGCGGTGCTGTTGGGCGACAGCGCTGTCTACACGCTGACGGTGACCAACAAGGGATCGGTGGCCACCAGCTATGCGGTCACCACGACCCTGCCGGCCGGCCCCGACTACGACAGCCTGAGCCTGAACCCCGGCGAGAGCCAGCCGCTGGTCTACAACGTGACGACGGCCGCGCTCGGGTTTGAGGTTTTGCACGCGCAGGTGGCCGCTACCGATCCTGATGTCGTGGGCGATGTCTCGGCCGAGGCCAGCGCCGGGCTGAACGTGGTCAACCAGTTCGTGCAGATCACCGCGGTGGAGGCCGACCCGCCCTTCGTGGAGACCGGCGTCAGCTCCACCGCGATCAGCATCGACGTGGCCAACGTGGCCAACCTGCGCCGCGAGGTGACGGCACGCACAACCATCGCCAATTCGAGCGGCGCGACGGCCTACACCGACGACCAGCCGCTGACGATCCTGCCTGGCTCGCCGCAGAGCTACGCGCTGCAAACGGTGGACACCTCGGGTTGGAACAGCGGCGTCTACACGGTGGAGGTCGAGCTGCTGGACGCATCGCTGGCGCTGGTGCCCGACGGCTACGGGGTCACACCCTTCGGCGTCGGCCAGGCGCTGGGCGCCAGCCACAGCGTCAACCCGCTGGTCGTCGCACCCGGCGATGTCTCGGTGACGACGGTGATTACCACCGAGATCCTGGTGGACACGATCGTGCCTACCAACATCACTGCCGCGCCTTTGTGGCAGCCAACCGGCATCAGAAACAACGGGTCGCAGCCGACGGTCGCTGAAACAGCGGCGCTTGAGGAAACCGTGGAACCGGCTGACGTCATCCTGGCCAGCACCGACCCGGTGACCGACGACCTGTCGTCAGACGTTGAGAATCTTCCCTCCGCTGCCCATGCACCGCTGGCCCCGGCCGGCTACACCCGGACCGAATCGTCGGACCCGGCTGTGACCTACACCGGAAGTTGGAACACAACAGGCGTCCTTACGCCTTCCAGCGGCGGCAACGCCCAGCGCAGTACGGCTACCGGAAGCACCGCCAGCTTCCCATTCACCGGCACCTGGGTCAACGTCGGCTTCGTTACGACCGACGACAGCGGCGCCGTCGAACTCTTCATCGACGGGTCGTCGCAAGGAATCGTCGACCTCTACAGCAACGAAAACGGCAACCTCGACGTCATCTTCGACGGTTTGAGCAACAGCGCCCACACCATCAGCCTGACAACGCTCTCGGCCGTTAACCCCAACGCGACCAACGAGCGCGTCTATCTCGACTTCTTCGATACCTGGGACGGCACGCCGATTCCTAACGGCTCGCTGGAGCAGGACAGCGGCGATTTCCTCTACAGCAACAACTGGAATACAACCATCAACGGCGGCGCGGTGGCCAGCGGCGGCACCTACGCTCGCAGCGGCGACGGGACTGCCTGGCTGCCTTTCGAAGCGGATAGCATCAGCGTCGACGTCTACAAATACAACGGCGCCGGCCCGGCCGAGTTTTTCGTCGACGGCCAGCACCTGGCCCGGATCGACCTCTTCAGCGTCGATCCGGTAACCGAAACGATCAGCTTCACCGGCTTCGGCAGCGGCCTCCATCTGCTGACCCTGCGCCAGCACCAGGATCTGATCACGGTAGACCGGGTGACGACGCCGGCGACCACGCCGGCCTATAGCCCGCCCGTCCAGACCGGCATCATGCGCATCGAAGAGTTCGATCCGGCCATCCGTTACGACGGGCTGCCGTTTACGTCGACCGTCAGCAACTGGAACTATGATCCGGAAGGAACGGCCAGCCGGAGCGATACCGCCTACAACGGCAACACGGCAGGCGCAACGGTCAGCTACGAATTCACCGGAGACTGGGTCTCCCTCGGCCTCATCGGCACCGACCGGGGCGGCCAGGTTGACGTGACCATTGACGGCCTCCTTCAGGAGACCATCGACACCTACCGCCGCGCCAACGAGCCAATCGGCGCGACCTACAACGGCCTCGGCGCCGGCCCTCACACAATTACGCTCACAGTCCTGCCTACCACCAATCCGCTGAGCGGCCAAAAGCGGCTGTACTTCGACTACTTCGAAACCTGGGACGGCGCCGCCGAGCCGGCCGGCGTGTTCGAGGCCGACTTCCAGGATATCGACCGGCTGCGCTACAGCAGCGGCTGGTCCCTGATCAACGAACCCAACGCCGCGAGCGGCAGCTACGTCCGCTCCAACAGCGGTAGTGTCTGGTTCCACTTTACCGGCGACTCGGTCACCTACGAAGCGTTCGCTTACAATGGCGGCGACTTAGCCCAGGTCTGGCTCGATGGCAACTACGTAACTTCCATTGACCTCGAAAGCCCGGTCGACGTGATCCGCACGCTGACCCTGGACAGCCTCGGGGCCGGTCCCCACGTGATGCTCATCCGCGCCCCGCGCGGTGTGGCCACAGTAGACCGCTTTCATGCGCCGGCCATCGAACCGGCCACCGACCTTGCCTGCGGCCCCTACTGCCGCTACGAGGACGAGCATCCCGACCTGCGCTACAACGGCTTACCTCTGAACCAGGCAGCATCCACCTTCTTCCCCACCGCCAACAACCTGGCCAGCAGCGGCTACGTCCTGGAAACGCGCACAGCCGGGAACACGGTCGAACTGGCCTTCGACGGAGCAGCAGTAGCCGTTGGCCTCCACGCCTATGAACGGGGCGGCCTGGTCGACATCACTATCGACGGCGGGCTGGTCGAGACGGTCGATACCTACAGCCCCGATCCGTTCAATCTGACCCGCTTTTACCCGCTGCCGGCCACCGGCAGCCACACCATCAACGTCACCCTGACCGGCGCGCAGAATCCCTTCGCCCTCAATGCGCGGCTTCAACTCGACTTCATCGACGTCTGGGACGGCACGGCCCTGCCCGGTGGCACTCAGGAAATCGAGACAGCCGCTTACGTCAACGCCAACTGGGGTGAACTGAGCGATCCGGTGGCCAGCGGAGGCACCTACCGGCGCAGCCAGCCGCCGGTCAGCTACCAACATAAGACCGGCACGGCCTGGATACCGTTCGAAGGAGATTCGGTCCAGTTCGATGCAATTGCCCGCGAGTTCGACGACCCGTATGCCCGGGTCTTCGTCGACGGGGTCGAGCAGCCGTCGATCAACCTCTGGAACGGTGAGGCCGAAGTGCGACCGTTCGCCTTTGACGGTTTCGGCCCCGGAGCTCACCTGCTGCAGATCACCGGCGAGCGGGCGATCATTGCTCTCGACACGGTAACGACGCCGGCCACGCAGCCAGCCCACACCAATCCATCCCCGGCCGGGCTGACCCGCTACGAGGAAGATGCATTTACTTATGATGGCTACGGCTGGGACAAGCGCCCGACCGGCTGGGTCCGGGTTACCGATACCTCCAATGCCATTCTCGTTAGCGGCTACAGCGCCTACGAGATGGTCCGCACCAACCAGGCCGGCCGCAGCGCCAGCCTGACCTTCAGCGGCAGTTGGGCCAACCTCGGCCTCCTGCAGTACAGCTCTGGCGGCACGGCAGAGATCTATCTCGACGACGTGCTGACCCGCACGATCAGCCTCAACGGCTCGGAAACTATCACCGAAACCCAGTTCGCGCTCCCCCCAGGTAGCCACACGATCAGCGTCTCCGTCGTTGGCGATGGCCAGGTGGTCCTCGACTTCCTCGACGTCTATGACGACACACCGGTGGCCGATGGGCTGATCGACGCCTGGCTGGGAGACCCGCAGGCCAACACCCGCATTCACTACAGCAACTCCTTTAGCGGCATCCTCAATCCGGACGCCATCGGCGACAGGTACATGAACGCCGGCGCGGCCCTCTGGTACACTTTCGTTGGCGACAGCTTCACCTTCTACGGCTTCGGAAACAACAACACCAGCAACCTCGACGTCTTTATCGACAACCAGTTTGTCGGCACCGTGAACCTCTTCTACGGCTTCACCAGCTCTCCCCTGGCCTTCCACTTCAACGGCCTGAGCGACGGGCCCCACTCCGTCCGCATCGAGAGGGGTGGGAACATCCGGGCCGACGCCTTCGCCTCGCCGGCGACCAACACCCCGTACCTACCCATCGTCGAATGGAACGGCCCTGAAGCCAGCGGCAACGCCCTCAGCTGCGGCATTTGCAGCGGTTTCACGGCCGGGGACATCAACGGCGACGGCATCGTCGAGTTGGTCTTTGGCTCCGCCACCAGCGGCGGCAACAAGTTGTTTGTCTATCGCGGGGATGGCGGCGACACCGGTGACGGCGACGCCGTCATCTGGAGCGATGCCTACAGCAGCGGCGACATCGGTACCCCCGCTCTGGGCGATCTCGACCCGGCCTATGCCGGCACAGAGATCGTCGCGCTCAGCAACAACAGCCTGCGGGTTTACCACGCCGATGGGACTCTGTGGTGGGAAGACACGTCGATCAAGATGTACGACTATATCGGCGCCCCTGCCCTGGGGAACCTTGACGCCGATCCCGAACCGGAGATCGTCGTCAACGCCAAGGAAGATCTGATCGTGCTCGACGCAGACGGCACCGAGCTTTGGTCGGTCACCATGGCCACGCCAGTCGGTATCCCCCTGTTGGCCGACATGACGGGCGACGGTGTTCTGGACATCGTTGTCAGCGAATACGGAAAGTCGAGCTTCCCGACCAAGCCGGCCTATGTCTACCTCTACGACTTCAACCTTGGGACTCCCAGCCTGATCTGGACCCACACCTTGATCACCGACCAGGATGGCCTGTTCGGCTCCATGGCGGTGGCCGACGTCGATGGCCAGTTGCCGGGTGGAGATCCCGACCCCGAAATCGCCGTCAGCTCGAACGGCAATCTGACCACACTCAACGACGACGGCTCTGTTCTCTGGACAACACCTCTCGACCCCGGCGAGCCGGGCGGCGTCAGCATCGCCGACATCGACGGCGACGGCGAGATCGAGATAATTACCGGTATGCGATACGAATTCGAGCCCGGTCGCTTTGGCAAGCTCTACGCTGTCAACGCCGACGGCTCGCTCCTGTGGAGTGTCAACGCCGAGGACAGCACCTCGGCCAACAGCGCGGCCGTGCTCGATCTCAACGGTGATGGCATCTATGAGATCGCCTGGAACGGCCTGCAGCAGGGCTTCAACATCTTCAACGGCCTCGACGGCTCTGTCCTGTTCAACGACCTCTCCATTTACACCCGCTCCGGCACCGACTACCCGATCATCGCCGACGTGGACGGCGATGATTCGGCCGAGATCGTGATCGCCACCCAGGTCGACGGGGTCGTCGTCCTCGGCTTCGACGGTCTGTGGGGGCAGGCCCGGTCGCTCTGGAACCAGCACGCCTACCACATCACCAACGTCAACGACGACCTGACCATTCCCGCCACCGAGCTCGACAGTTGGGCGATCCACAACACGTACAAGACCCAGTTCCCCGGCGAGGTGGTTCTGCCCATCTTCGGGGTCAATATCTCGCACACCGTCGGCATGGATGGGCTGAGTGTAACCGGCTTTGACGTGCCACCCAATCTGTCGGCCGATCCGACCTACGCCTGGGACTTCGTGCAGACCGTCTCCAGCCCGGTCGTCGTCCGGACCCTCGACCTGGCGCTGACCGGCATGGCGCCGGGCGAGGCTCGCCTCGTGGCTGCGGGAACGACCATCAGCTACACACTGGGCAGCGGCCAGAACACGCTGCACCTGCCGCCGCTGTGGGTCGCCGCGCCGCACATTGTGGCGCTGGCGCCGGAGACGCAGACCGGCTACGCCGGCAGCAACGCCAGCTTCGGCGTGGTGCTGAGCAATCCCGCCGCGGCGGGCGACACCTACACGCTGGCAGTCAACGGCCTGCCGGCCGGGTGGAGCGTCAGCCTGCCGGCCAGTGTGGCCATCGGGCCAGGCGCCACCGTGACCGAGACACTGCTGATCCAGTTGCCGCAGGACGCGCTGGGCGACTACCCGCTGACGATAGTGGTCGAGAACAGTGCGGGCGGTACGGATCAGGCCAGCGGCGTCTTGCAGGTCAGCGACGCGTTGGACGTTGCGATCACCCCGCCGGCGCAGGAAAGCCGGCAGGGTGTGGAAGTGGAATACACGGTCACCATCACCAACCACACGCCGGCCGGCGAGACCGTGGCGCTGGCGGTGACCGGGCTGGACGACCATGATGTCACCCTCGTACCGTCTCTGGCTGTGCCTGCCAACGGATCGGCAACGACGACCCTCGCGGTAACCCCACAGGCCGGCCCGCGCGCCTTTGGCTTCTCCGTGACCGGCACCGCGGGCAACGGCGCGGCCGAGAGCGCGCAGGCGGTGCTGGACGTGGTCGGCCTGCGCACAGTGGCTGTGGCCATCGATCCGGCCAGTGTGGCCGGCGGTCCCGGCTCGCCTGCCCAGTTCACCGTGACCGTCACCAATACCGGCACGT
>JACKBK010000050.1 GCA_020634555.1 Caldilineae bacterium | reverse complement strand
AACCCATCCGTTGTGCCTACACCCACAAGTACACCGGTGCCACCGACCAACACACCGATACCACCTACTGCAACGCCGACTCATACACCAACCCACACGCCGGTTCCGCCGACAGCAACCAACACACCGGTACCACCGACCAACACGCCGGTACCGCCAACCGATACACCGGTGCCGCCGACAGCGACCAATACCCCAGTACCGCCGACCGACACACCCGTGCCGCCGACAGCGACCAACACGCCAGTGCCGCCGACGGCAACCCCGACTCATACACCAACCCACACGCCAACGAATACACCGACCAACACACCGGTACCGCCGACCAGCACGCCGGTTCCGCCGACTCCCACACCGACCCAGGCTGTCTGTGGCGTCCAGACCATCCTCTTCGTCGGCGCCAACAATCCGCTGGACGCCCGCGACCAGGTGCTGGCTGACCGGTTGACCGGCCAGGGCTACGTGGTGGTAGTGCGCAGCCAATCGCAGGCTGTGGCAACTGATGCGTCCGGCAAGGCGCTGGTCATCATCTCCGACTCGGTAACCTCCAGCACGGTCAACATCACCTTCCGCGACGTAGCTGTGCCGGTGATGACGTGGGAGCCGGCGCTGCTGGACGACATGCAAATGACCGGAACGTCTTATGGCACCAACAACGGCGACACGAGCAATCAAACCCAACTTGTCGTCAACAGCGGGCATCCGCTGGCCGCTGGCCTCAGTGGCACGGTGACCACGACCAGCGCCGCGCAGATGTACTTCTGGGGGGTGCCCTCGGCCAATGCTGACGTGATCGCGACCATCGTCGGACAGTCCACACATGCCGGAATCTTCGCTTATGACGCCAACGACGTGATGGTCGGGCAGACGGCCCCGGCGCGGCGGCTTGGTTTCTACAACGGCTACGGCTCCAGCTTCACAACTGCCGGCTGGTCGTTGTGGGATGCGGCTATCACGTGGATGGTGAACTGCCAGCCGCCGACGCCGACTCCGGTGCCAACCGCGACCAATACGCCGGTACCGACCAACACACCCGTCCCGCCGACTGTGACCAATACGCCGGTACCGCCGACCAACACACCCGTCCCGCCAACCGCGACCAACACGTCGGTGCCACCGACTAACACACCTGTCCCGCCAACCGCGACCAACACGCCGGTGCCACCGACTAACACTCCTGTCCCGCCAACCGCGACCAACACACCGGTGCCACCGACTAACACACCTGTCCCGCCAACCGCGACCAACACGCCTGTGCCGCCGACCAATACACCTGTCCCGCCAACAGCTACCAACACACCTGTCCCACCAACCGCGACCAACACGCCGGTACCGACTAACACACCCGTGCCGGGTGCGGCAACCATCTATCGCACCGATCTTGTGCCGGCGGTCGATGGTGTCGTAGATCCAGTCTGGGCGGGCGCAGTCGAGTACGGCGTTTCCAATGTGACCGTCGGATCGGCCGTGCCAGCCAGCGACCTGTCGGCAACCTGGCGGGCGCTCTACGACAACAGCAATCTCTACCTGCTGATGCAGGTCAGCGACGAGACGCTGATCAACGACAGCGGCACCGGCTGGTACAACGATGATGGCGTCGAGGTATTCATCGATGGTGACTACAGCCACAGCGCTACCGGCTACGACGGCGTCAACGACTTCCAACTGGCCGTCCGCTGGAATGATGGCAATGTGGTGATCCAGGGCACGAACTCGGCGGCGGTTCCTGCAGGCGCGGTCGGGGTGATCGCTGCTGTGCCGGGCGGCTACGTGTTCGAGATGCAACTGCCGCTGGCGCAGATCGGCGTTAGCCCGACCGCTGGCTACACGCTCGGCATCGAGATGCAGGTAAACGACGACGACGATACCGGCGACCGCGACACGAAGATGGCCTGGTGGTCCACCGACGATAACACCTGGCAATATCCCAGCCTGTTCGGCGCCGGCATCCTGAGCAGCCAGACCGCGCCGACTCCGGCGCCAACCGCTACTAACACACCGGTGCCGACCAACACACCGGTGCCACCGACTGCGACGCCAATACCGCCGACTGCAACTCCGGTGCCACCGACCGCGACGCCAATACCGCCGACGCCGACGCCCACCGCAACGCCGCCTTCCTCTGGAATGATGTACCTCAGTTCCACCACGGCCGGCAGCGTTGGCGGAGTTTCGTTCAACGACGAGGACATCGTTGCCTACAACACCGCCACAGGTGTCTGGAGTATGTTGTGGGACGGTTCCGACGTGGGAATCACGGCCGACGTGATTGCCTACTCGGTGCGGCCCGACTACTCGATCCTGATAAGCTTCGCCAGTGCGATCAGCGTAACCGGGCTGGGCACGGTGGACGACTCCGACATCGTGCGCTTCGTGCCTACGTCGCTGGGATCAAACACCGCCGGCAGCTTTGAGTTCTACTTCGACGGCTCGGACGTCGGACTGTCCAAATACAGCGAAGACATCGATGCCATCACCTTCACGGCTGACGGCAAGCTGGTGATCAGCACCGTCGGGTCGTTCAGCGTACCTGGTGTATCGGGCGCCGATGAGGACTTGCTGGTCTTCACAGCTTCCCAGCTTGGACAGACCACCAGCGGATCGTGGGCGATGTACTTCGATGGATCGGACGTTGGCCTGAGCCAATCGTCCTCCGAGGACATCAACGGCGCGTGGATCAACAGTTCCACCGGCAAGATCTATCTGACGACATTGGGCGCGTTCTCAGTCACCGGCGTCAGCGGCGATGGCGCGGACATCTTCGTCTGCACACCGTCATCCCTGGGGACGAACACGGCCTGCACATTCGGTCCCGGCCTCTACTGGGACGGCTCAGCTAACGGTTTTGCCGGCGAGGTTCTGGACGGGTTCACTATTTTGCAATAACAACAGACGTTCGGCCCGGAAGGCATCCTGTGTGACCTTCCGGGCCGAACTTGCGCCTGGCGACGCAACTCGCCATTGAAGGTGAACGATGAACGAGATCAAGAGACGGGTTTTCAAGGTTTGCCCAAAGACGGGCCGGATCGTTGCAGTTCGCCAGCCGCAAGGCTGGCATAAGGTTTTCTTTCCCCTGGTAGGATTCCTGGCGTTGATCTGGGTGCTGGTGCGGGTCGCACCCAAGCCAGCTCGCGCGGCCTATCCCTGCCAGCGCGTCGCTATGCCGCTGGCGTCAGGCTTCCTGCTCTGGCTGGCCAGCATGGGCGGTGCATCGCTGGCCTTCCGCCACGCGCGCGGCAAGTTCCAGCAGGCGCGCTATGTCACCGGCGCGCTGGCGCTGGTAGTGGCACTGCTCGGCGTAGGCTGGGCGGTTGCCACGTTGCCGCAAAGCGCACAGGCCGGGCAGGCGCCCGAGCACATCGACTACACGCCGCATCCGGCCAACGATCCCATCGGTGTCGCCAAAGGTCTGGCTCCGGGCCGCGTTGCCTGGGCTTATGATCCTCCTGTCACCGTTTGGAACGGTTCCAGCACCACAGCCGGCCAGCGCTGGTATGACCAGATCAGCCAGCCCAAGGCCAGCGAGATGATGGAGTGGGCGCTGACCGGTTATGCCGGCGCCAGCACCAGCAGCGCAGCCTGGGACGCGATCTTTCGTCACTTCAACGGGGGCGCACCCTACCAGGCCGGTGAGAAGGTATTCATCAAGATCAACCTGACTACGTCCTACTCTGATGGCTGCGCCGACAGCAACTACAACTGGAACATCAGTTGCCTGGGCGGCGGGTCGACCACCGGCTGGACCTATATCGGCCAATCGCCGCAACTGATGATCGCCCTGCTGGATCAACTGGTGAACGCTGCGGGCGTCGCTCAAGCCGACATCACTATCGGCGACTCGACCGGTTTGTGGGTTAACGAACTGTACAACCCGGTCCACAGTGCATTCCCTAACGTACACTACATGGATGCGCGCGGCACGCGGGGACGCACGGCGGCGGCCAGAAGCACCATTCCGTTGTACTGGAGCACCAGCGAAGCAAACGGCAAGAGCCAGGATTACATTTTGCAGCCCATCGCTGACGCAAAGTACGTGATCGACTTCGCCGTCCTCAAGGTCCACGAGCGCAACGGCATCACCGTCACTGCCAAGAACCACTTCGGTTCGCTCAGCGGCGGCAACACCGACGAGCGCAAACCACCCACGAACAACTACTACAATATCCACCTGCGCCTGCCGCTGGAGACGGATCCCAATGCCTTTGTTAACAGGGCGCTGATGGCCCAGTATCGGCCGCTGGTAGACCTGAACGGCCACCAGCAGATGGGCGGCAAGACGCTGTTGTACATGATCGATGGCATCTACGGCGGCAAGGGATGGAACGGTGTGCCCTACAAGTGGGACATGGCGCCGTTCGATGGCCAGTGGCCGGCCAGCCTGTTCCTGTCCATGGACCAGGTCGCCATCGACTCGGTGGCGTTTGACTTCCTCAGCCAGCAGTGGCCCGAACTGGCGCTGGCCAACGAGGGCGTCCAGGACTACATGCACGAGATGGCGCTGGCGGGCACGGGTCAAGGGTCTGGCACCTGCTACGACCCGGAGGGCGACGGCACCTGTCTGCAAAGTATGGGCGTCCACGAGCACTGGAACAACCCGGTGGACAAGCAGTACACGCGTAACCTCGGAACCGGCGATGGGATCGAGTTGGTCAAGGTTCAGAAGGCTGAGACATGCGGCCAGCAGAGCATTCTCTTCGTTGGCAGCACCAATCCCCTGGAGACTCGGGACCAGGCGCTGGTCAACCACCTGGCTACGGCCGGCTACGGGATCACCGTGCGCAGTCAAACCCAGGCCAGCACCGCCGATGCTCTCAGCGCGGACCTGATCATCGTCTCGGATTCGGTCGATTCGACCAATATCAACACCAAGTTCCGTGACGTGATGATTCCGGTGATCAACTGGGAGCCGGCGCTGTTCGATGACATGCAGATGACGGGCACCGCAAATAACACCGACTACGGAAACCAGGCCAGCCAGACGCAGGTCAACATCGTTGACGCGAGCCATCCGTTAGCTGCCGGCCTGTCAGCCGGACCGACGACAACAAGCACTTCCCAGTCCTACATGTGGGGCAAGCCATCCTCATCGGCAGCAGTTGTCGCCCGTATCGTTGGTTCCTCCGACCGCGCCGCCATCTTCGGCTATGAAGCGGGCGATACCATGGTCGGCATGAAAGCGCCGGCGCGGCGGGTCGGCTTCTTCAATGGCTACGGGGCCGACTTCACCGCCGACGGCTGGGCGTTGTACGATGCGGCCGTCAAATGGGCGTTGGAGTGCGGCTCGGTTAGTGGTGGCTTCTCGGTTGTCAACGCGGATACTGGCGAGGTGGTTGGTGCGCTCAGCAACGGCGACACGCTGGAACTGACCACGTTGCCGACAAATCTGGCCTTCCAGGCCAATACCGATCCGTCGGTCACTGGGAGCGTTGTCTTCCAGTTCGACGGAACACCTGCAATAGACAACAGCGCGCCTTACCAGTTCGACGGCGCGCCGCTGGAATGGACGCCCGGCGTCGGGCCGCACACCATCAGCGCGCAGCCGTTCTCGGCGGCTGGCGGCGGCGGAGCCGCCGGTGAACCGCTGACGATCAACTTCACTGTCACCAACACACCACTGGCCGTCGCGATGGCAAGCTTCGATGCAGTTCCTGCCGGCGACCATGTGTCGGTGACCTGGGAGACTGTGTCGGAGATCGACAACGCCGGGTTCAACCTCTACCGCGGCGCAACAGACGCCGCGCCAGAGCAACTGCTGGCATTCATACCAAGCCAGGCGCCAGGCAGTGCCCAGGGCGCATCGTACAGCTACCAGGACAGCGACGTGGAGGCCGGTCAGACGTGGTTCTACTGGCTGGAAGCAGTTGATCTGGGTGGCAGCACGACACTGATCGGCCCGGTCCGGGTGTCGATCCAGTCGCCAACCGCCGTTACGATACTGGACATGCAGGCAGATGCCCAGGGAACATCGCTGCCGGTGGTGTGGCCCGTTGCACCGGTGATAGCGCTTCTCCTCCTGGCGGGCGCTTCGTTGATTGTCCGCCGTAGACCTGCCTGATTCGCCGAGTCAGCCCCTCGTCGGTCAGGCAACGCGCAGTCGCCGGAGATCACTTGGCTCCGGCGACTGCGCCTCTTAGGACGCGTCTACAAACAACTTTCTGGTGTTGGCCCGGTCAGGAGCCCGGTCAAAGCAGTAACCAATTAATAGACGGACCTTATACATCAAGGCTGCGCAGCCGCCGGTTTACATCGACGCCGGTTGAGGACTTTGTGTTGCGCAGTCTATGTGCGATAATCCCGAATCGTTGACTTTATTCTGTCGCTGTTTCTGGACGAGACAACCTTATTGATTTCTGTGGAGGAGAAATGCGAGCTTTGAAATGGCCGGTCTTGATTGCGGTGTTGTTTGTTGTCGTTGCAGGCGCCATGTCCAGAATCGCGAGCGCGAGTGCAGGCGGCCGCGTTGGGTTCTCCGGCAATCCGGCAACCAATGCCGGGCAGACCTGTACAGCCTGCCACTCAGCAGGCGCAGCCACCCCTGTCGTTGATATTGCCGGACCGGCGATCGTTGATGCCGGCAGTACTCACAGCTACGTCGTGACCGTGGCCGGTGGGCCAGGCGTGACCGGCGGTTTCAACGCATCAACCACCGGTTTCCTTGGCACGTTCAGCTCAGTGGACGCCGAAACCGAGGTGTTGGCAGGCGAGATTACGCATAACAATCCCAAGTTCTTCAGCGGTGGGCAGGTCCAGTTCACCTTCGACTGGACCGCGCCGGACAGCAACGGCCCGGTTACCATGTACGCGGCCGGCAACTCGACCAACGGGGAGGGCAACCTCGCCGGTGACGGCGTCAACAACACATCGATGACGATCGTTGTGCAGAACGGCAGTCCCAACCCGACGCCTACCCCCGTGCCGCCGCCCGCATCCATCACCTTGCAGCAGGTGGCCAGCGGGCTGTCGCAGCCGGTGGTCATCACCAACGCCTTCGACAAGCGGCTGTTCGTGGTCGAACGGGCCGGACGCATCCGCATCATCGATGCCACCGGATCGCTGCTGGCGACGCCGTTCCTGGACATCACGTCCCAGGTCGACTCCAGCGATGGCGAGCAAGGGCTGCTGGGGCTGGCCTTCCATCCCAACTACGTCAACAACGGCTACTTCTACGTTTACTACACCTACGATCCGCCGGGAACCAACAACGACCGCACGCGCATCTCGCGCTTCACCCGCAACAGCGGCAACGCGAACCTGGCTAATCCCGCCAGCGAGCTGGTACTGATGGAGTTCGAGCAGCCTTTTGGCAACCACAACGCCGGCGACATGCACTTCGGCGAGGATGGCTACCTGTACATCGCATCGGGCGACGGCGGCGGCTCCTACTGGGCCAGCGTCGGCCAGGTGCCGCCGATGATGTTCAGCCAGGGTCCGGACGACCTGCTGGGCAAGATCCTGCGCATCGACGTGGACACGCCGGCCGGGGTCGATACCGGCCCGGACTGCAACATCGCCGGCGGAACGAACTACAGCATTCCGCCCGGCAACGCCTTCACCAACGGCGCCGGTAACGGCTGCGACGAGATCTGGGCCTTTGGTGTGCGCAATCCGTGGCGTTTTAGCTTCGACCGCGCCGACGGCTCCGGCTGGATCGCCGATGTGGGCCAGAGCGAGTGGGAGGAGGTGAATCGCTTCGCGGCCGGCACCGTAGGTGGCCTGAACTACGGCTGGTCCTGCCGCGAGGGCACGCACGCCGCCAGCGAATACTACAATTTCTATGACTACACGCTCTGCCAGCCGGCCAGCGCCTACGACGAACCAGCGTACGAGTTGTCGCACTCGACCAGCGACTGTTCGATCACCGGCGGGTTCGTCTACCGCGGCACGCAATACCTCGACCTGCCCGGCGCCTACTTCTTCAGCGACTACTGCCGGCCCTCGATTCGTACGCTGACCGGCTCTCCGGACAACCTGGCCGAGACCACCGTCCTGCCGACCGGTTCCATCGCCAGCCCCTCGACTTTCGGTGAGGACGTGCTGGGCGAGCTATATGTGGCCAGCCTGAGCAGCGGCACAGTCAGCCGTATCGCCGGTTCAGAGCCGCGGCCGACCACCGCGGTCGTCAGCAAGACGCTCAGCGCGCCGGCCATTGACGGCGTGATCGACGCGGCCTGGGACGGCGCCACCGAGTACACCATGAACAACAACCTGGTGATCGGGACCGGCGTTCTCTTCCAGAGCGACCTGTGGGCCACCTGGCGCGCGCTTTACGACGACGACAACCTCTACTTCCTGGTGACGGTACGCGACGATACGCTGATCCAGGACGGCCCGAACTGGTACGACGACGACATCGTCGAGATCATGATCGACGGCGACCACAGCCGCGGCAGCAGCTACGACGGCGTCAACGACTTCGAGCTGGGCTTTCGCTGGAACGATCCGTCGATCATTCGCGGCGCCAACTCGGCGCCGGTGCCGCCGGGCGCGCAGTTCAGCATGGTCGGCACGGGCGACGGCTATGTGCTGGAGGTGCTGGTGCCGTTGGACGAGATCGACGTGCAGCCGGTGGACGACTACACCTTCGGCTTCGACATCCACGTCAACGATGACGACGATGGCGGCGCGCGCGATGCCAAGTTCACCTGGTTTGGCGTGCAGGACAACGGCTGGCAGGCGCCGATGTATTTCAGCGATGCGACGCTGGACGACGGCTCTGCACCGCCCGCTCCGGTAGCGGCTGCCTGCTACACCCAGTCTATCCTGTTCGTCGCTGCCACGCTGGAACCCTCGCTGGCAGTCGATGACCTGGCAGTGGTCAACCATCTGCGCGGGCTTGGCTACACAGTCACCGTTCAGGATGACAACTTCGTGCAAACCAGCGACGCCAACGGCCGGCAGTTGGTGATCATCTCCAGTTCTGTAACCTCCACCAACATCGGCTTCAAGTTCACCAGCGCTCCCGTGGCGGTCATCACCTGGGAAGATTCGCTCTACGACGAACTGCGAATGACTCTGGACGGCGCGACCGGTCATGGTATCCAAACAGCGCAGCAGGTGGTAACCGTTGCGGGCGGCCAACATCCGCTGACCGCCGGGCTGTCGGGTCCGATCACGGCCAGCGATCCGGCCGCCATCTTCTCGTGGGGCGCGCCAACGGCGAGCGCAATTCAGGCCGCCACGCTGTCCGGTGACAACACCAAGGCGGCGATCTTTGGCTACGACACTGGCGCGGCTATGACGACCCTGAACGCGCCGGCCCGGCGGGTTGGCTTCCTGATCGGAACCGCGAACTTTACCGGCAACGGCTGGTCGCTCTTCGACGCGGCGGTCAACTGGGCGCTGGAGTGCGGCGTTGTGAACAGCTTCTCGCTGGTGAACGGAGATACCAACCAGATCTTAGGTACGCTCCACGACGGCGACAACCTGGAGCTGACCTTGCTCCCGCCGAATCTGAAAATCCGGGCCAATATCGCGCCGGCGTTGACCGGCAGCGTGGTGTTTACTTACGACGGCAGCCCAACCACCGACAACAGCGCGCCATACGAGTTCTTGGGCGGGCCACTGGAGTGGACTCCGGCTACCGGCCCGCACACGCTGTCGGCCCGGGCGTTTTCCCAGGCCGACGGCGGCGGACTGGGGACGCCAGCACAGACGATCAACTTCACGGTTACCAACACGCCGCTGGCGGTGACGCTGGCGTCTTTCCAGGCAGCCGGCGTCGGCGACCACATCGCCGTAAGTTGGGAAACCGTGTCGGAGATCGACAACACCGGTTTCAATCTCTACCGCGGGACCGGCGAAGCTGGCCCGGATGAAATGTTGGCGTTCATTGCCAGCGCCGCACCGGGCAGCGCCCAGGGCGCCAGCTACTCCTTCGCTGACCGGGGCGTGCAGGCCGGCGTCACCTACTGGTACTGGCTGGAAGCGCTGGAAGTGGACGGCAACACGGCGATGCACGGGCCGGTCAGCGCGCTGGCCGGAGCGCCGACCGCGGTCAGCTTGTCCAACGTCGTGGCTGGCAGCGACACGACCAACCTGCTCTGGCTGGTGGTCGTGGCCGCCGGGCTGGCGCTGGCAGCGGCCTACGGCCTGCGCCGTAACACCGTTCGCTAACATAACCTGACAGGCAGGAGATCGTCCTGCCCCTGAAATCGTAGGACAATTTGTAACTGTTCAGCCTTGGACTTCGGAAGTCGCCGGTTCTACGTGACAACCAGCCAACGCGGTGAGAGATGCTTCCTCCTTGCTTCGGCGACTTCCGAAGTCTATCGCTCCGTGATAGCCTGAATAGTTACAAATTGCCTTACGATGCAAGGTACCGACTGCTCCAATGAGCGTTGAGGCTACGGCGTTGTAGCCTCTGTAAACCGGCGCGTGTAATCTGGGCGGGAAGGCGGGCTGCAAGCTGCGCAACTGTAACCAGCCTGTAACAGTCAGAAACATTAAACTATGATACCATCCTGACAGGATTGGCGGACGAAAATTGACCAGTATTTCCGATGTGCATATACTGGCGTTTGCTGTTCCCCAGCCCTGGCCCAGGTGTCCTGGTTAATAGGGACATCTCCATAGGTAGACATAGAGCAATCGGTGGTTGACCTGTCTCCAGAATTTCTGAGAGGAATCCCTCGCAGCACGGCTCTTTTGACGCGAGCGCTTCATGCGTTCGCGGACGCGCGCGTCACGATGCCGCCGATTTCCCGCTCTGCCAACCGTTCGTGTTGAGTTGTTTACAGGTTCGTATCGTGATTTATTTCCAGTCTTGACATCCAGAGGAGGAAATCGATGTCACAAACCCACACCCACGGAGCCGGCCTTCGTCGCGGAAGACGGCTCGCAAGCATCGCTCTGCCGGTGCTGCTCATCCTGGCGATGGTCTTGCCAAACATCGCCAGCGCAGCGCCGGTGACGCCTGCTCCTGCAGACTCCACCCCGGCGGTCGCGTCAGTCGCACCCGCCCAACAGCCCGAAGCACCGGTTGCAGGAACGATCAACGGCACGGTGTTCCGTGACTACAACGCCAACGGCACCCGCCAGGTGAGCACATCGTTCAACGAGCCGGGTGTCCAAGGTGTCGTTATCACAGCCTATGACGCCAACAACGCTGTACAAGGCACCACCACCAGCGGCGCCACCGGTGCATACAGCCTGGCTGTCGCGGGAACCGGCCCCTACCGCGTCGAGTTCACCCTGCCTAACGACGGAAGTCTGGACTTTTTGGAGGAAGGCGCCACCAGCAACGTCGCCGGACAGAGCACCAACGTCCGGTTTGTCGATCCCGCCGGCGGCACAATCAACAATATCGACCACGGGTTCAACAACCCCATCGACTATTCGCAGTCCAATCCGCCCCTGGTGACGGCGCAGACGGCCTTCGGCCCGCGCAACCCGGTGACTGCTGGTCCTGCCAGCGCCGAGGAGCCGGGTCTGCCGACATTCACCGTTGGCGGCAGCGACAACGCCAACCAGTCGGTCATCAGCATCGGCTACACGTCAGACGGCGATCTGTCCCCAACCAACCAGCACAGCACCTTCGCCACGCTCAAGCAGACCGGCACGCTCTACGGCATGATCTACCAGCGCCAGGCACAGTTGGTGCTGGCCGGCACCTACTTCAAGTCCTACGCCGACACCGGTCCGATCCAGACCAGCGGTTGGTTGCAGAACGTCGATCCCATGGGCGCCATCTACGCCGTGACGCCGGCGGCGCTGGCGGGCGAACCGGCCAACAACAACAACGCCCGCGTCTACGCCAACCTGAACAAGATCAAGGATCCCACCAGCGTTGACCCGTTCATCCCCGGCAACCCGGCCGGCGTCGACCCGCGCCGCACCGGGGGCATCAACTACGACATCAACGACTGCAACGGGCCGAACGGCACGCCCCCTCAGGCATATCCGGCGACCAACCTCAGCTGCTGGCGGCACGACCCGGTAGCCTTCGACAACGTAGGCTCTATTGCCCTGGGCGATCTGGAGGAAGACGACACCGAGAGTTTCATCTTCGTCACCAATCTCAAGGACAAGAAGCTCTACCAGTTGCCCATCGACTCCAACCCGGCCAACTGGCCGATCCAGACTCTGGCCGCGCCGCCGGTTGCCATTCCCAACAACTGCGCAGTTTCGGCAGACGCCGTTCCCGGCGGTCTGGGTTTCAACGACGGCAAGCTCTATGTCGGCGTGACCTGCACGGCCAAGTCGACGCAGGACCCCGACCAGCTCAAGGCCGAAGTCTGGCGTTTCGACCCGGTGAGCCAGACCTTTGGCGGCAGCCCGGTCTTTTCTCTCAACCTGGGCTACCCGCGCGGCTGCATCTATGCCGACAACAGCAGCATCAACCAGGACAAGAACGTCGCCGTCAGCGGATCGACCAGCCGAACCAACTGCCAGAACTACAGCGGCGGCGATCCCAACACGTTCGACAATGCCAACTGGCTGCCGTGGCCGCAGAACTGGCAGCAGGCGTTCAGCGGCAACCAGGGTGTCAATTCACCGGGCAGGCCGGTCACACCAACCTGACCTTCATCCAGTTGGAATACCCCAATCCCTGGTTGAGTGACATCACGTTCGACGGCAACGACCTGGTCCTTGGTTTCCGCGATATCAACGGCGACCATACCGGCAATGCCGTGCGCAGCCCCAACATCTCAACCAACACCGGCTTCCCGACACAGAACTACGTGCTGGATAATTTCAACGCTCAGTCTTATTCCAACAACAACGGCAACGTCAATTGGTCTAGCAACTGGACAGAAACGAATGATGGCGGCACCAATCCGACGTCGGGCAGTATCCAGGTAGCCACCAACGTTAGCAACTACCAACTCAGGCTCCAGGGTTCTGGTTCCGTTAAGTCAGTTCAACGCAGTTTCAGCTCTGGCACGCTTGCTACTATCGGTGGCGCCGCGGTCCTCAGTTTTGCCTATCGGCGCGTGGGCTTGGAAACGGGCGATTCGGTCGCAGTCCAGATCTCGACTGACGGCGGCGCGAACTACACGACGGTTATGTCCATCAATGGGCCGTCGACAGACCCAACCTACCGGACGGCAATCCTGCCCCTGAGTGGTCTGACCACCAACTCGGCGATCCGTTTCCAGACCAACGCTGCCATGGACTCCAATGACCTGGTCTGGATCGACAACGTGCGAATCTCCAACGCGACCACGAGCTGGATGGCGAACTACACCTATACGTACACCGGCTCCGGCTTCGGCGACCTGTTGCGCGCCTGCTGGAACGGCTCGACCTGGGTGCTTGAAAACAACGGCACCTGCGGCGCCATCACCACAGCCGGCGCCAACAACGGCCAGGGACCGAGCACCGCCGGCACCTATCCCAACTCGGTCGGCAGCCCCTTCACCGGCTACGGCGAGTTCTACTGGGACGACTCCGGCCCTGGCAGCCGCAACGCTAACGCTGGCGTCACTGCCGGTATCAACGGCCTGAACTACTACGGCCACGAGCAGACCATGATGGGAGGCATCTTCCAGCAGGCCGGCCTGCCCGATGTAGCTGTCACCATCGCCGACCAGTTCGGCTTCGGCGACGGCGGCCTGGCGCGCTTCAGCAGCGTGGTGGACCATCCGGACATCACTCTGGAACCAAATGGCAACCTGAACTCAGCGTTTGGCGTTCTGACGTATCCAACCGTGTTTAGTAATGGCGTCTCTGGCGATGCCAATGAGGCCGGGCTGGCCCTCAAGCACACCCAACTTTACGGCAACGCGACCGGATTCTTCGCCAAGGCCAACGGTCTTGGTGACGTGGAAGCTCTGACCAACCCTGCGCCGCTCGAGATCGGCAACTACGTCTGGCGCGACACCAACGGCAACGGCCGACAGGATCCCGGCGAAGCGATCCTTTCGGGTGTGGTCGTCGAGCTGTGGAAGGATACCAACAACGACGGTATCGCCGACACCAAGGTCGCCGAGGACACCACCGATGCTAACGGCAACTATCTGTTCAGCAGCAACACCAACACCAACAATCCTGGTGAGAACTGGTCCTTCACGGCTGACAAGAAGGTGTTGACCGACACCACCTACGAGATCCGCATCTTGCGCACGCAAGCCGCGTTGACGGGGCCGGGATTCACGGTGCCGACACTGGCTAACGCCGACGCCGAGATCCGTGACTCCGACGGCGTCGCCATTGCCGACACCGGCGGTGGCGGCCGCTCCATCACCGGCGTGCGTTTCACCACCGGCGGCCCGGGCGTAAATGACCACACCTACGACTTTGGATTCTTCGACAACGAGAACCTGGTCAACCTGGGCAACCAGGTCTGGTACGACGCCAACAACGACGGTCTGTTGAACAACGGCGAGACCGGCATCAACGGCGTCCGGGTCGAGCTCTACGCCGACTCCAACGCCGATGGCCGCTATACACCCGGCGTCGATAGCTTCATCTCCTTCCAGACGACGGCGACTGTTGGCCCCGATGCTGGCATCTACGAATTCACCGGCCTGCTGCCGGGCGACTACGTGGTCGTCATTCCGACGAGCAACTTCGGCACTGGCCAGCCGCTTAACGGCATGGCCAGCAGCACCGGCAACAACCCGGCGCCCGATCCGGACAACAACGTCGACAACGACGACAACGGCTACCAGGTTACACCCCAGGGCGACGTGGCGTCTCTGGCCATCACGCTTCAATCTGGAACGGAGCCTACCGGCGGTGGCGACACCAACTGGACCGTCGACTTCGGCTTCTTCGGCCTGGGCGCGATCGGCAACTATGTCTGGGTGGACGAGGACTCCAACGGCTACCAGGATGAAGGCGAGCCGGGCATTCCCAACGTGGCGGTTACACTGTACGACGACGCCGGCAACCTGGTGGCGACGACCTACACTGACAGCCATGGCGGCTACCTGTTCGACAACTTGCCGCCCGGCAACTACTACGTGGACGTGGCTGACAGCACGGACGGCACTGGGTACAGCCTGCCATTCCCCGGCATGACGCAGACGCCACCGTCGACTCTGCCCAACGCCGACTTCGGCAACCAGGATCACGGGACGACTTCGATCCCCAGCACGGCGTTCACCGGCTACCCAGTGACCATCGGCGGCAGCGAACCCTTGGAGAACCTGACAGCCGACTTTGGCTACAACTACAACCCGCAGAGCGATGTCATCAACCCGCCTGCCAACCCAGGCGGAAACCCAAGCAATGCAGCCGTGGCTGCTCTGGGCGACCGGGTCTGGATCGACAGCAACGGCAACGGCGCCCAGGATCCCAACGAGATCGGCGTCGGTGGCGCTGTGGTGACCCTGTACAACGACCCCGACGGCGACGGAATCTACGACACGCCGTATGGCGGTGTCACAGTCACCAACGCCAACGGCTACTACATGTTCGACGGCCTGCCGCCCGGCGCCTACGTGGCGCGCGTCACTGACAGCAGCGGCGCCACCCACGACATACTGAACGGCAGCCAGTACGCTCAGACCGGCGATCCCGATCACTTCGGCGTGCCCGGCACGGGCGTGCCCGCAGATACCGACAACGCCACCACCACACCAGTCCTGCTGGGGCCTGGTGACGTCTTCCTGAACGCCGACTTCGGCTACCAGCCGACCGGCGCGACCCTGGGCAGCATCGGCGACACGATCTGGTTCGACGCCAACGCCAACGGCACCGGTCCGTCGCTGCCGCCCTACGGCGGCGGCTCGCCCGTCACCCAGGGCAACGCGGCCAACCCGGCCGACACCAGCGAATACGGCATCCCAGGCGTGACGGTGGTGCTGATCCGTGACACCGACGGCAACGGCGAATGGAACACCGGCGAGCCGATCATCGCAACCACCACCACCGATGCCAGTGGCCAATACCTGTTCCCGGGGCTGCCCCTGACAGACGGGACCGGCACGGACGACTACATTGTATGGGTCAACGACACCAACAATGTGCTGGGCGAGATGGTGCCAACATACGACAAGAACGGCGCGGCGCCGACCGCGGGTCTGAAGACCGGCCTTGGCATCAGTTCCGTTACCAACCTGGGCACCACCGGCGGCGGCGCGTACGGTACGAACAACGCGCTGGACCAGGACTTCGGCTACACCAACACCTATCAGACTCCTAACCCGCAGAACCCCTCGCAGCCGCTAGGTTTGATCGGCGACTACGTCTGGTTCGACACCAATCGCGACAACATCCAGGATGGCACCGAAAGTGGCGTCGAGGGTGTGAAGGTGGAGCTGCTCAACTCGACGGGTACGCAGGTCCTGGCGACCACCTACACCGACGAAAACGGCTACTACAGCTTCGGCGGCCTGCCGCTGAACACTAGCTACATCGTCAACATTCCGGCGTCCAACTTCGCCGGCGGCGCGCCGTTGGAGGGGACGACCAACACCGGCGGCCCCACAGGCGGCAGTGGCAACACCGGTCCGGTGGTCAACCTGACCCCGGCCAACCCGGTCAACCTGGTGCAGGACTTTGGCTATGCCGCGCCGCCCGGAGCACAAGGCTCCATCGGCAACCAGATCTGGGAAGACCTGAACGCCGACGGCATCCGCCAGGGCGGTGAGCCGGCCATCGCCGGCGTCACGGTGGACCTCTACCGCGACCTGAACGGTAACGGCACGGTCGATCCGGGCGAGCCTTTGATGGGCACGCAGACCACGGATGCTAGCGGTCTCTACCTGTTCGACAGCCTGCCCATCGATGGTAGCGGCACCGACGGTGCAGCTGCCTACATTGTGGACGTGACCGATGTGGACGGCGTCCTGGCCGGCTACTGGCACTCCCAGGGCAGCCAGAATGCGTACACCGGCATCAGCGGCAACACCGCCAATGACAGTCAGGACAACAGCAAGGTTGATCCCTTCGCGGTGCAAATCGGTGACGGCACGACCGGCAGCCAGCCGGTGCCCAACAACCTCAACGTCGACTTCGGCTACTACGTCAAGCCGGCGGCGGTTGGCAACTTCGTCTGGATCGACAGCAACGCCAACGGCATCCAGGATGCAGGCGAGCCGGGGATCGATGGTGTGCTCATCGAGATGAGCGTCAGGTATCCCGACGGCACCATACACAGCGTCTATACTGTCACCGGCGATGACCCGTCAACGGCGACCACAGAGGTGGGCTGGTACAGCTTCGGCAACCTGCTGCAGGACGAGAACTACCGCCAGAGCAGTTCGACCACCACGCCGCAACCCAATGAGCCAAGCTACGTGATTGTGTCCCCACCGGACGTGATCACGGTCGGGTCAACGACCTATCATCTGACGGCTCCCACCCAGGGCGCCAACACCATGATTGACTCCAACAATCTGCCTGGCGCCGACGAGACCGCATCGTCCGCCACCCAGGGCGTCGACAACGTTACGCAAAACACCGCTAACCCCGGCGCTGAGAGCAACCCCAACGCCGGCTACGACTACGGCTACACCATCCCCATGGACCTGGGCGACCTGCCAGACACGCCGTATCCCACCACCGTGGGCAGCAACGGCGCACGGCACCTGTTGACCAGTGCCCTGGTGTTGGGTTCGGTGGTCGACGCGGAGTACAACGGCCAGCCTAACGGTACGGCCACCGGCGACGACGACGACGGCACGACCAACATCGCCAGTCTGCCCGGCGACACCGGCGACGACGAAGATGGCGTGACGCAGTCGGCAGGCGTCGGCGGCGGCTGGAAGGAAGGGACGGTTGCCGGCGGACTGGGCGGCGCGCTGTTTGTCACCATCGGTGGCGGCAACGGTGTCCCCCAGGTCTTCATGGACTTCGGGAGCGGCCTGACGTCTGTTCCGCTGCTGACCAACACCGGCGCGGCTGCCGTGACCGGCCCCCTGTCTCCTGGAGGCTACACCTTCTACTTCGATCTGCCCACGGGGATCTGCCCGACGGGTGGCTCTACTGACATCGCAACTCGGGTTCGCCTGAGCGCTGCGGGTGGGCTCGCAGCTACAGGCCTGGCACAGGACGGCGAGGTCGAGGACTATATCTTCAGTTGCAGCGATGCGCCGCTGGCCGTCGTGCTGGCCGACTTCGGCGCGGCTGCCCAGACCGACCACATCCTGGTCACCTGGGAGACGGTGTCGGAGTTGGACAACGCCGGCTTCAACCTCTATCGAAGCGCGACCGACGCCGCGCCGGAGCAACTGCTGGCCAACATCGCCAGCCAGGCGCCCGGCAGCGCCCAGGGCGCGTTCTACAGCTACCAGGACTTCGATGTCCAGGCCGGCCAGCAGTACTTCTACTGGCTGGAGGCTGTGGACTTCAACGGCAGCACCACGCTGGCCGGCCCGGTCAACGCAGTGGCGCAGTCGCCGACCGCAGTCA
Source organism: Caldilineae bacterium (assembly GCA_020634555.1). GTDB lineage: Bacteria > Chloroflexota > Anaerolineae > JAAEKA01 > JAAEKA01 > JACKBK01. The sequence goes on along the minus strand of JACKBK010000050.1, from coordinate 158 downwards.
CGTTATCCGGCGTCGAGGCCGACAGCGGCACGAACAACCTGCTCTGGCTGGTGATCGTGGCCGCCGGGCTGGCGCTGGCAGCGGCAGCCTATGGCCTACGTCGCAGCATGGCCCGCTAACGTAATCGAATAGGCGGGACGATCTCCCGCCCCTGAAAC
>JACKBK010000005.1 GCA_020634555.1 Caldilineae bacterium | reverse complement strand
TAACGGGGTCAGCCGGCGCACGCTACTGGCTGCAGCCATTCACGCACGCAACTCCCAGGCGAGTTCGGCCTCGACGTGCGCTGGAACGCCTGCGGGCTTGCACCTTCCGCCCGCTCTCTGCAACGCTGGCCTACTGCTCCTGTTCGCAGTCTGTACTTTGTTTAATTGGTTGCTGGAGTATAGGTCAGGTGGGCGCGGATGTCAAAACGCCGTTCGGCTGACGCGAAAAGTTGGCAACTTTTCCGATAAGTTGCCAACTTTGTTGCTAACCAGTGGAGCAGAGGGGACTCGAACCCCTGACCCCCACAATGCCATTGTGGTGCTCTCCCAACTGAGCTACTGCCCCGGATTAGTTTGGTAAGTCGCTGTCTTCGACAGCCAGGTGGAGCTGAGGGGATTCGAACCCCTGGCCTCTACAGTGCGATTGTAGCGCTCTCCCAGCTGAGCTACAGCCCCAAGGTGCTCGTCACAACCACGAATTATACCGGTCGCTCTGGCGCTTGTCAAATCCAACCCGCTTCTCGGACACCGCAAAACGGAGGATTGACAGCGGCTGCTGCCTGTGCTACGCTTCGGGTCAACCTGCACGAAATCCGCCCTGTTTCTCGTTTATCACAGTGGACACCCTGCCCGCAACCAACCGCCAGGAGGACAACACAAATGCCCCAGAATGACTATAGAACATCCGCCGCTTCCTATGCCGCGGGGATGCGCACTCTCTTTGCACCCTCAGAAGAATCGACCCGCAGTTCGATCCGCGCCGCCACTGAAGATGAGCTGGCTGGCCGCGCCGACAACCTGGTTGAGCAGTCAGCAGCGCTGATCGAGCAAACTGCGGTTTATCTGAACGCCGATGACATGGCGACCCGTCTCGGTGCCGAACAAAGCCTTCTGGCACAAGCGGCCGCATCGCTGCGGGCTGCCGATGGGCTGCTGGAACTGGCAGACGAAAGCGACGGCGAAGCTACTCGCAGCGTCGGCGCGCCACGCCAGCCGCAAACCTTCGATGACCTTTTGGGCTTGATCGACGGCTCGCTAGCTGAGATCGGCGCACAGGTCGAGCCACAGGCAGAAATGACGCGCAGCGGCGCCAGTACCACCCCTGCCGAGTTGATCGAAACGAGCAACGAGACCATGGAGCAGGTCGTAGCCAGCGTGGGCACCTTCGCCCGAGGCACCGTGGCCAGCCTGATAGGGTTGGATCCGGCGTTGCTCAAGCAAGCAGCCGGAATGCTGGGTAGTGAGCTCGCACAGGCCGTTACCAAACTGGGTGAGAACGTCTCGCGGCTGGTCTCCAAAGCCGTAGCCTTTATCGTCCAGGCCTATGACAGCTTGCTGGCCGCGATGGGTCAGGATGCCGCCAGCGCGCTGCGCCAGCAGGCCGCCCAGTGGGTCGAGGATCTCCAGCAAGGCGAGGCGCTGAACGAGTTGGCTGACGCCCTCTACCAGACCGACGACACGCGGGTGCGCGTCGCCCAGTTGGTTGAAGACAGCGGCGCCCCGGGCCCGGTCCTTGGCAAGACACAGGCTGATGTGGAGGCCCTGTCGCCCGGCTTTCAGTCACGTATCAAGCTGGCAGGCCAGATTCGGGCCGGCCTTGGCTTGCTGAAGTTCATTCCCGCTGCCAAGGGCCCACTGGAGTTGGCCACCGGCGTGCTCTACCTGGCGCTGCTGGGCTACGTGATTGTCGCCGGCGCGGACTACGTGGATGCGCCACGGCTGGCGCGCATCGGCCGGGTACCTGGCGTGCTGGAAACAGTGCAGGCTGGGCTGATCCCGGCGTAAGGTGGGAGCTTGGGGAAGCTCTCACGAATAGCTCCTTCAAAAAGAGGTTTCTGCCGGTCGCCGAAACAAAGACCGGCAGAAACCTCTTTTTTTGCACCTGGTGTTGGAACAGAATGTCTGTCCCGCCCGATGAATCAGACGTCGCGCGCGCTGAATGGTTTTCCGTGGACGAAATGACCGCGACCTCGGTCGTTGAGGAACTCACCGCCACGGTAGAGAACTTGCCCACGGCTGATGGTGGCGCGGATACGGCCGCGGATATCCCAGCCTTCATACGGTGTGTAGCCGGCGATGTTGTGCAGCTCGCTGGCCTTGATCGTCCAGGTCGGCCTGGTGTCGTAGATGACGATGTCGGCGTCGCTGCCGGGTTGTAGCGCGCCCTTTCTAGGATACATGCCGAAAAGCCGCGCCGGGTTGCCCGAGGCCAGCCGGGCAACATCGCTCCACGACAGACGGCCGGAGGCTACTCCTGCGGTTGCCAGCAGCGGTAGCGCCGTTTCCAGCCCCGGGATGCCACCGGGCGTTTGGGTAAAGGGCAGCCTGGGGTGGCCGTTAACGGAGGTTGCGTCGCGAATGGTGTCCAGTGCGCCGTTTGCGTCGCGCAGACGGCGCAACGCATCGGTCTCCAACCGGCGCACGGTGTCGCGTGTAACGCCCATGCTGCGGGCTACTTCGTTCCACTCACGGTGCCAGCCATCGCGCAGACCGGCGCGCAGCACCACCATTTCTTGTTCATCATCGCTTAAGACCGCCAGCGCGTCTTTCACGGACTCTTGAGCCAGGGGATCCAGACCATACTTCTGAGTGACGGTGTAGTCGCAGTGGTCGGTACCAACAGCGCTGACCGCGCCGCTCTGCACCAGGTTCCAGAGCAAATTATTCTCGCGTGACGGACGCAGGGGCGGCTGCATGATTCCCCATGCCGGGTGGGTACCCGTGTAGAAGCTCTCATCCAGCAACAAGTATTGGGGACAGGTTTCGGCGAAGGCGATCTGTCCGCGGTCGCGGGCTGCGACCACGGCTTCAACTGAGCGTGCCACGGAGCAATGGACAATGTAGACGGGGCAGTTGACTTCGCCGGCCAGCAATAGCACTCGCTGAACAGCCTCGACCTCAGCCAGTCCGGGCCGGCCGCGGCCATGAAACGCCAGACTGGTGTCTCCGGCGGCGACAAATCGATTGGTCGCCGCGGACACCAACGCGTCGTTCTCACAGTGAACCATGACCAGAATGCCGTGGCGGGCTGCGCTGCGGAAAACGCGCAGCAGGCTGTCGTCGTCCTGGTAATAGTTGGGGCGATAGGTGGTGTAGACCTTGGCGGCGGGAGTTCCCAGCGCGGCCAGATCGGCCATCCACTCGTCCAGGGCATTGTCGCTGGCAGGAAGTTCGGTCAGCATGACGTGCAAGCCGTAGTCGATGTGCGCCATGTCGTGAATCTCATCCAGCCGCGCCGCGACAGCCTGGCGAACGTCCTGGCCGGGGAACTGGGTAGCGAAGTCGATGACCGTGGTGACCCCGCCACACGCCGCCGTGCGCGTGCCAACTGCCCAATCATCGGGTGTCTTGTAGATGCCTGTGTCAAGCTGAATGTGGGTGTGCGGGTCCACCAGCCCGGGCAACACGACACAATCGCGGGCGTCGATAACCTCCTCGCCAGGTATTGGGTCAAGGTCGGTTCCGATGCTGTGGATCGTCTCGTCCGCAATCCGCAGGTCGGCGAAGATCTCACCACCTGGTGTGATCAGTCTTCCATGTCGAATTAGCATTCGTTCAGTCACAACAATACTCTCCGTAAGTGAAGGCCGCGTAGTTACTCTACGCGTACTATTCTATCGCACAGTGCGCTGATCGTCCACTGCGGTCAACACGTTTGGCAGCACCTGGCCGGCCGGCCCTTGCAGGAAAACATGGGCCAGATCAGTCAGCTCGCTAGGCACCGGGTTGACCTCGATGATGCGCGCCCGCCGGTTCCAGGCCTGATAGGGCAGGCTGGCGGCCGGGTGGACAACACCGCTGGTCCCGACAATCAACATCACATCACAGGCCTCGCTCTCAACGAACGCTCGCTGGATGACGACGTGGTCCAACTGCTCACCAAACCAAACAACATCGGGACGCACCAAAGCGCCGCAGCCGGGCCGTGGGCAGAGCGGCGGCGTCCCCTCTTGGCCAGCGAGGTCGTCCATGCTCATTCCGCGGTGGCCGCGCAGACATTTGAAGCGTCGAATACTACCGTGCAACTCAAGTACATCGCGGCTACCGGCTCGGGCATGCAGGCCATCCACGTTTTGGGTGATGACCACAGCCCCGCGCGCCCGCTCCTCCAGCGCCGCCACAGCCAGGTGTCCCGCGTGCGGCTCTGCTTGTTCCACCAGTCCAAGGCGATACTGGTACCACTCCCAGACCAGTTTGGGGTTGGCGCGGAATCCCTGCGGCGTCGCCAGTTGCTGCGGGTCATAACTGGCCCACAGCCCGTCCTGCGCCTCGCGAAAAGTGGGAATGCCGCTCTCCTTGCTCATTCCCGCGCCGGTCAGGATGACCAGCCGGTGGGCGCTGGCAAGCAACGAGGCAGCCCGCCGAATCAACGTTTCCATATTGAGGCTCTTGCCAAACTATCGCGGCAGTAACTCGTCACGGATCATCGCGCGGCTGATAGCGTTGTGGCGCTGGATCAGGGGCGGCAAGTCGAGGTCGACGATCCAACCATCTTTGACGCGCACCTGCCCATTGACCACGCTCAGATCGACGTTGACCGGCGTACAAAACACCAGCGCCGCCAGCGGATCGTGCTGCGCACCGGTGAACTCCAATCGGTCCTGGCGGTAAGCAATGAAGTCAGCCGCCATGCCGGGGACCAACGCGCCGATGTCGTCCCGGCCCAACACCGCCGCGCCGCCAAGGGTTGCCAGTTCCAGCGCCCCCTGCGCGCTCATCGCGCCCGCGCCGCCCCTGACTCGCTGCAGCAGCATGGCCTGTCGCGCTTCAGCCAGCATGTGGCTGGAGTCGTTGCTGGCCGAACCGTCCACGCCCAATCCGGCCGGCACACCTGCTTCTCGCCATGCAACCACCGGCGCGATGCCGCTGCCCAGACGCATATTGCTGTTGGGACAGTGGGCGACGCCAGTGCTCGTGCGCGCAAACAGTGCGATCTCCCGCTCGCTCATGTGAACACAGTGGGCGTGCCAAACGTCGTTGCCTGTCCAGCCCAGCGACTCCACGTAGTCCACCGGTCGCTGGCCAAAGGTTTCCAGACAGAACTGCTCTTCGTCCAGCGTCTCCGCCAGGTGGGTGTGCAGACGAACGCCGTAGGATCGAGCCATAGCGGCGCTCTCCCGCATCAGATCGGGCGTGACGCTGAAAGGTGAACAGGGCGCCAGCGCAACGCGCACCATGCTGTGGCGCTGTGGCTGGTGAAAGATCTCGATAGCCCGTTGGCTGTCCTTGAGGATATCAGCTTCGCTTTCGACTACACTGTCCGGCGGCAGCCCGCCCTGGCTCTCGCCGAGACTCATGGAACCGCGGGTCGCGTGGAAGCGGATGCCTAACTCCTGCGCAGCACGGATCTCATCGTCGATGCGGCTGCCGTTAGGATAGAGATAGAGGTGGTCACTGGACGTGGTGCAACCGCTGAGCAGTAACTCGGCCAGGCCGACCTTGGCCGACACATAGACCGCTTCGGCGTTCATCCTCGCCCAAATAGGGTATAAGGTTGTCAACCAGCCAAACAGCCCATCGTCCTGGGCCAGGCAGCGGGTCAGGGTTTGGTAGAGATGGTGATGGGTGTTGACCAGTCCCGGCAGGACAACCATCCCCCGGGCGTCGATGACGGTGTCGGCGGTGGCAGGCAGATCAGACGTTGCCCCCACCTGTTCGATGGCATTGTCGCGCACGAACAGTCCGCCGCCTGCAATCTGGTCTCGGCCGGGATTCATGGTAATTAGCAGGTCAGCGTTCTTAACGAGGAGTGTTGTCATTAGATTCTCCATAGGCCGGTGATTTGGCAGTAACTGGAACCTCCGCGCCGCGCATTGAGTATACCAGATCGCCTCAATGGTGGCAACGCGCCATTCGCAGTCACCATGATCGGGCTGCGATTGGCAGGTTCCATTGTTCACCGCGGCAGATTGGCTGCGGTGGATTCGTGAATTTGACAACGGATAGAGGCGTATGCTATACTCCTGCTCGTAAGGGAAGCAAATGCTTCCGCGCTTGAGAACACTAACAATCAGTCTAGACCCGCTGCACAATCGATATATGGTCTAGGACCGCAGCCGAAAGGCCGGCGGTCTTTTTGTCCCCAAATGGTGTTTTTGTATGTCAACCTAAAAGCGTTGGCTTGCAACTTCTACCGCTATCGATGGCAGTTCCAACGAGACCTCCGACATGGGTCGTGAAAATTCGTTCAAAATTCCACTGAATTGGGTCTTGACAAACTCCGCCAAATGTGATAGTATCTTTTTTTGTGCGGACGGCACATTAACAACTAAAAAGTGATAGGAAGCCAAGTGTTTTGGGCTCCATGACCTAAAATAGGTCAGTAAGTAAGTTTTTTGCGGAGAGTTTGATCCTGGCTCAGGATGAACGCTGGCGGCGTGCCTAACACATGCAAGTCGAACGGACTCAATTCTTAGGATGAGAGTTAGTGGCGCACGGGTGAGTAACACGTAGGTGACCTACCCCAGAGCGGGGGACAACTTCTCGAAAGAGAAGCTAATACCCCGTATGTTCAACCATTCGGTTGGTTGAGTAAAGCTCCGGCGCTCTGGGAGGGGCCTGCGTCCGATTAGCTAGTTGGTGGGGTAATGGCCTACCAAGGCGATGATCGGTAGCTGGTCTGAGAGGACGATCAGCCACACTGGCACTGACACACGGGCCAGACTCCTACGGGAGGCAGCAGTGAGGAATATTGCGCAATGGGCGAAAGCCTGACGCAGCAACGCCGCGTGGAGGATGAAGGCCTTCGGGTCGTAAACTCCTTTTCTGGGAGAAGAGACAAGGACGGTATCCCAGGAATAAGTCTCGGCTAACTACGTGCCAGCAGCCGCGGTAATACGTAGGAGGCTAGCGTTATCCGGATTTATTGGGCGTAAAGCGCACGCAGGCGGTCGCGTAAGTCGGACGTGAAAGCTCCCGGCTCAACCGGGAGAGGTCGTTCGATACTGCGTGACTTGAGGATGGGAGAGGGGAGTGGAATTCCCGGTGTAGTGGTGGAATGCGTAGATATCGGGAGGAACACCAGTGGCGAAAGCGACTCCCTGGCCCACACCTGACGCTCAGGTGCGAAAGCGTGGGTAGCGAACGGGATTAGATACCCCGGTAGTCCACGCCGTAAACGATGCGAACTAGGTGTTGGTAGTATTAAACCTATCAGTGCCGTAGCTAACGCGATAAGTTCGCCGCCTGGGGACTACGGCCGCAAGGCTAAAACTCAAAGGAATTGACGGGGGCCCGCACAAGCAGCGGAGCGTGTGGTTTAATTCGATGCAACGCGAAGAACCTTACCTGGGCTTGACATGGTCGTAGTAGTGAACCGAAAGGGGAACGAGCCTTCGGGCAGCGACTGCAGGTGCTGCATGGCTGTCGTCAGCTCGTGTCGTGAGATGTTGGGTTAAGTCCCGCAACGAGCGCAACCCTCGCTACTAGTTATACGTATCTAGTGGGACTGCCGGAGTCAAACCGGAGGAAGGTGGGGATGACGTCAAGTCAGCATGGCCTTTATGTCCAGGGCTACACACACGCTACAATGGCCGGTACAATGGGTTGCCAAGCCGCGAGGCGGAGCTAATCCCATCAAAGCCGGTCTCAGTTCGGATTGCAGGCTGCAACCCGCCTGCATGAAGTCGGAGTTGCTAGTAACCGCAGGTCAGCCATACTGCGGTGAATACGTTCCCGGGCCTTGTACACACCGCCCGTCACGTCATGGGAGCTGGCAACACCTGAAGCCGGTGCGCTAACCGCAAGGAAGCAGCTGTCTAAGGTGGGGCTGGTGACTGGGACGAAGTCGTAACAAGGTAGCTGTAGCGGAAGCTGCGGCTGGATCACCTCCTTTCTAGGGAGTTTCTACCTACCGAGACTGGGTAAAGCCAGTTGCCGGATGGTAAATTCCTTAGGTCTAACCCGGTTCAACCGAGAAGGTTGACCACCCCAAGCACGTCTTCCTATCACTTTTTAGTTGTTAATGTGGCCTATTCGGGCCTGTAGCTCAGCCGGTTAGAGCACTGTGCTGATAACGCAGGGGTCAGTGGTTCGAGTCCACTCAGGCCCACTGGTTGAGAAATTCTGGTCCGAAAGTTAGTGTAGTACTGTTAACTAGATGATGACTTTGCTCTCCTGCCAGACATAAGGCGATCCAGCAGTTTGAAAGCATGCGACGAAGGTCTCCGCGGCCCGGCGTACTGCCGGGTCGTTTGTTGTCTGAAGCAGGTTGACCATTGACCTGTGGCCACCAGCCTGCTGGCGGCTACGGGTCAGCGGTCAAACGCTGAGAGTTGTTACTTTAACAACCGAATAGAATGTGTAGAACTTCAATTTCTGCCGTCTCGCGTAGAAAGCTACTAAGAGCGTACGGTGGATGCCTTGGCGCCAAGAGCCGAAGAAGGGCGTGGACAACTGCGATAAGCCACGGGAAGTCGTTGTCAGACATTGATCCGTGGATGCCCGAATGGGGAAACCCACCCAGGGGAATGCCTGGGTACTCTCTTGCTGAACACATAGGCTTGAGAGAGGGAACCGAGGGAACTGAAACATCTAAGTACCTCGAGGAAAAGAGATTATTCCCTGAGTAGTGGCGAGCGAAAGGGGAACAGCCTAAACCTGTGTTGCGTGATAGGTCGCGGCCGTTGCAACACGGGGGTTGTAAGACACAGCTGGAGCAGCTGCGAGAGCTCCAAAGAGTTACAAATCCAACTTCTAGTCAAACAACACTGGAACGGTTGGGCATAGAGGGTGACACCCCCGTCGACGAAAGGGGTTGGACTCTTGCTGTGTTCTTGAGTACCGCGGAGCACGCTAATTCTGCGGGAATCTGGGAAGTCCACTTTCCAAGGCTAAATACTCTTGGCGACCGATAGCGAACCAGTACCGTGAGGGAAAGGTGAAAAGCACCCCAGCGCGGGGAGTGAAATAGAACCTGAAACCGTACGCTTACAAACAGTGGGAGCACTATGGCCCTTGTGGCAATGTGTGACCGCGTGCCTTTTGGAGAATGAGCCGGCGAGTTACTCTCTGTGGCAAGGTTAAGCCAGAAACAGGCGGAGCCGCAGCGAAAGCGAGTCTGAACAGGGCGTTCAGTCGCAGGGAGTAGACCCGAAACCAGGTGATCTACCCATGGCCAGGGTGAAGCGAGAGTAATGTCTCGTGGAGGCCCGAACCCACTAATGTTGCAAAATTAGGGGATGAGCTGTGGGTAGCGGTGAAATGCCAAACGAACCTGGAGATAGCTGGTTCTCCCCGAAATAGCTTTAGGGCTAGCGTCACGCGTTTAGTATCGGAGGTAGAGCACTGACTCGGCTAGGGGGCATGTCGCTTACCAAACCGTATCAAACTCCGAATGCCGATACTCCAGAGCGTGGCAGTCGGACTGCGAATGATGAGATCCGTAGTCGAGAGGGAAAGAGCCCAGACCGCCAGCTAAGGTCCTTAAGTCGAAGCTAAGTGGGAAAGGATGTGGAGTTACTGAGACACCCAGGAGGTTGGCTTAGAAGCAGCCACCCTTTAAAGAGTGCGTAATAGCTCACTGGTCTAGTGATTCTGCGCCGAAAATGTAACGGGGCTCAAGCTTCGCACCGAAGCTGCGGGTTTCGCCGTAAGGCGGAGCAGTAGGGGAGCGTTCTGTGGGAGATACAAGTCGGACCGCGAGGACCGGATGCGGCCCACAGAAGTGAGAATGCCGGCATGAGTAGCGTAAGATGCGTGAGAAACGTATCCCCCGTATGTCTAAGGTTTCCGACGGAAGGTTAATCCGCGTCGGGTTAGTCGGGCCTAAGGCGAGGCCGAAGGGCGTAGCCGATGGACAACAGGTTAATATTCCTGTACCACGTAGGGTTGTTTGAGCGATGGGGTGACGCAGAAGGGTAGGCCAGCCTGTTATTGGATTCAGGTTCCAAGCCTGTAGGTGTTGAGGGTGGTAGGTAAATCCGCCACCTGAGCCGAGAGGTGATGGGGAAGGCCCTAGGCCGTAAACTGGTTGAGCCCATGCTGCCGAGAAAAGCCTCTAGTTAGACCCGCGTGCCCGTACCGCAAACCGACACTGGTAGACGGGTAGAGAATACCAAGGGGATCGGGAGAACCCTCGTTAAGGAACTAGGCAAAATAGATCCGTAACTTCGGGAGAAGGATCGCCGCGGTAGGGTGAGATGACTAGCTTATCGAGCCCGAGGCGGCCGCAGTGAAATGGCCCTGCCGACTGTTTAACAAAATCACAGGTCTCTGCGAACTCGAAAGAGGACGTATAGGGGCTGACACCTGCCCAGTGCCGGAAGGTTAAGGGGAGAGGTTAGCGCAAGCGAAGCTTTGAACCGAAGCCCCGGTGAACGGCGGCCGTAACTATAACGGTCCTAAGGTAGCGAAATTCCTTGTCGGGTAAGTTCCGACCCGCACGAATGGTGTAACGAGTGGGGCACTGTCTCAACGAGGGACCCGGTGAAATTGAAGTAGCGGTGAAGATGCCGTTTACCCGCAGCAGGACAAAAAGACCCCGTGGAGCTTTACTGTAGCTTGGCATTGAGTTAGGGCTTGGCTTGTGTAGGATAGCTGGGAGACTGAGAAACTGGGGCGCTAGCCTCGGTGGAGTCGCCGTTGAAATACCAGCCTGGTTAAGTCTTGACCCTAACCTGAGTCCGTAATCCGGCTTGGGAACAGTGCCTGGTAGGCAGTTTGACTGGGGCGGTCGCCTCCTAAAAGGTACCGGAGGCGCGCAAAGGTTCCCTCAGGCTGAATGGAAACCAGCCATAGAGTGCAAACGCATAAGGGAGCTTGACTGCAAGACCTACAAGTCGAGCAGAGACGAAAGTCGGCGTTAGTGATCCCACGGTTCAGAGTGGAATGGCCGTGGCTTAACGGATAAAAGCTACCCCGGGGATAACAGGCTAGTCACGCCCAAGAGTCCATATCGACGGCGTGGCTCGGCACCTCGATGTCGGCTCGTCGCATCCTGGGGCTGAAGTAGGTCCCAAGGGTTGGGCTGTTCGCCCATTAAAGCGGTACGCGAGCTGGGTTCAGACCGTCGTGAGACAGGTCGGTCTCTATCCGCTGTGGGCGCAGGGGATTTGAGAGGAGCTGCTCCTAGTACGAGAGGACCGGAGTGGACAGACCTCTGGTGTGTCAGTTGTCGTGCCAACGGCATTGCTGAGTAGCTAAGTCTGGCAAGGATAACCGCTGAAAGCATCTAAGTGGGAAGCCTGCCTCAAGATTAGATCCCCCACCTTCTTGTAAGGGTAAGTGCGCTGGAAGACTACCAGCTTGATAGGCGAGGCGTGTACGCGCAGCAATGCGTTTAGCGGACTCGTACTAATGCACGAGGGCTTTCTACGCGAGATGACAGCAATTGAAGTTTCACATTCTATTCGGTCGTTAGAGTAACAACTCTAATTAACAAGGTAAAAACAGGCTCTTTTGGTAGCTTTAGCGGAGGAGGTACACCCAGTCCCATCCCGAACCTGGTAGTTAAGCCCTCCAGCCCCGATGGTAGTTGGGACGTAGGTCCCTGCGAGAGTAGGACGCCGCCAACAGAGCCTGTTTTTCTTTTGCATTTCCTCACGGCTGTTTGCGTCGCACCCTGGCATGTGCTAGAATGGTTGCGCTCCAAACAGTCATTTTTTGTTTCGGCGCAACAACACACATTGGATTGATGAACGCCACTATTGACACTTCCCTGACCCTAAACAGTTTAAACATTGTTATTCTGGCGGCGGGAGACAGCACCCGAATGCGCTCTGACACACCCAAGGTGCTGCATACGCTGGCCGGCCGGCCGTTGATCGAATACAGCCTGCGGCTAGCAGAAGGTCTGGCTCAGACGCCTCCGGTTGTAGTCATTGGCCGCGACGCGGAGGCGGTGCGCGGGCAATTGGGCGGGCGAGCACGCTATGTCGAACAACATCAGCGTTTGGGCACTGGGCATGCCGTTATGCAGGCAAGAGATCTGCTGGCCAGCCAATCCGGAGCAGTCGCTGTGTTCTACGCTGACATGCCGCTTCTCACCATCGAAACCATGCAGCGGCTCTTGCAACTCCACGCCGCCGGGACCAGCGTCCTGTCGATGCTGACCTTCGAGAGCGCCACACCACGCGGCTTCGGCCGCATCGTGCGCGCTACCAACGGCGATGTGCAGGCAATTGTCGAAGAGGTGGATTGCACCCCGGAACAGCGATTCATCACGGAGTTGAATCCGGGACTCTACTGTTTCGACGCTGGCTGGCTATGGCAAAACATCGATACGATCCCGGTCAGCCCCAAAGGCGAGTATTACCTCACCGACCTGGTGGGGATAGCCGTTGCCCAGGGCCACAGAGTTGCCGCCGTCAAGGTCGATGACGCCACCGAGATGCTGGGCATCAACACACGTGTTCACTTGGCTGAAGCGGAGGCGGTGCTGCGCGGGCGGATCAACCGGCGTCACATGCAGGCTGGTGTCACGCTCAGCGATCCGCAGACCACCTACATCGACGACACAGTTGCCATTGGCCGCGACACAGTCATCCTTCCCGCCACCCATCTGCGCGGTGCAACCAGTGTTGGCCAGGGTTGTCGAATCGGCCCTGGCAGCACCATCGAAAACACTGCGCTTGGCAACGCCTGCACTGTAACTTACTCGGTAGTGGAAGATGCTATCGTTGAGGATCACGTAGAGATTGGTCCCTTTGCACATCTGCGGCGCGGCGCGCATCTTGCCAGTGGCGTCCACATGGGCAACTTCGGTGAGGTGAAGAACTCCTATCTCGGGCCAGGCGTCAAGATCGGCCACTTCAGCTACATCGGCGATGCGCAGATCGGCAGCCAGACGAATATCGGCGCAGGTACGATCACCTGCAACTACGACGGCAGCCAGAAGCATCGCACAGAGATCGGCGCCGGTTCATTCATTGGCAGCGACACGATGCTGGTGGCGCCGGTGAGAGTCGGCGAAGGCGCGCGTACCGGCGCTGGTTCCGTGGTGACTCGTGATGTGCCGGCCGGCGCGACCGCGGTCGGTGTACCGGCACGTCTGCGTAGACTGCCGCAATCTGATACTGAATAATCCGGAAAGCGTTCGAAAGAAAGGAAGATCGGGAGTACACTCGTGGACCCTGACAGTTGGTTAGCTTGGGTTGGTTTGGTGGTTGCAGTACTGGTTATCGCGTTTTCCAATGCCGGACGAGCATCTCTTGGGGGATTGAGCAAGGCCAATGTGCGTAGACTGCGCGGGGAAGGTGCGTCCAGAGCTGATGCGTTGCTGGCGCTGATCGAAGACCCGGCGCGCTTCGTGCTGGCACTCCAGATACTCGAAATGTTGGCAGTTCCGATAGCAATCGGGGCTGTGATCCGGTTGGCTCTCAGCTTCGGCTTGACATGGACATGGCAGATGCTGCTTCTGCTGCTTCTGACCGGACTGGTCCTCGTTTGTGTCCAGGTAGCATCCAGAGCATTGGCGCTGCGGTCCGCCGATTCATCAAGCATGCGGCTGGCCGGCGCCGTACGGGTGGTTGCCCGCATCATGTCCCCCCTCGCTGCCTTGCTGCGAGCATTGGCCGACCTCATCATGGGGCGTTCGGCTGACGCAGGAAGCAGCGACAATCTCTTTCTGTCAGAGGACCAGTTGCGTTTCCTCATCGATGCCAGCGAGGAACCTGGCTTGATCGAAGAGGACGAGAAGAAGATGATCGCCAGCATCTTCCAACTGGGCGAAACTTTGGTACGCGAGCTGATGGTGCCGCGCATCGACCTGGTAGCGGTTGAGGAACAGACATCACTGGAAGACGCCCTCGACGTGATCGTCAAGGCTGGTCACTCGCGCATTCCTGTTTTTCGCGGCAATATCGACCATGTCCAGGGATTGTTGTATGCCAAGGACATGCTGCCACCGTTCCGCGATGGACGACACGATCTGCCGATTACAGAGTTGATGCGACCAGCCTATTTCGTGCCTGAGTCCAAAAAAGTCGACGACCTGCTGCGCGAGCTGCAACAGCGCAAGGTCCACATGGCCGTAATCGTGGACGAATACGGCGGCACGGCCGGTGCAGTTACTATTGAAGACCTGCTGGAGGAGATCGTCGGCGACATTCAGGACGAGTACGACACCGAAGCGCCGTTGGCCGTTCAACTGGGCGAGCGTGAGTTTGTCTTCGACGGTCAAATACGGCTCGATGAGGTTGGCGAGATGCTGGATGTCGAGTTCGAGACGGAAGAAAGCGACACGCTGGGCGGCTTGATCTACAGCAAGCTGGGCAGCATCCCCACCGCGGGCAGTCGCGTCGAATACGACGGTCTTATTCTCGAAGTGGTCTCGCTACAGGGGCGACGCATCCTACAAGTGAAAGTCTCCCAGCCACAGGTCAAGAGCGAACCCATGGCGGAGCCGCATAAAAAACACGCGTCGCTGCCCGCGTCATCTGCACCATGAACACCACTGTTGTTTTGATGCCTGCTGATACTGACCACCTGCTGGCGCTGGCCGCCGAGGCTCGTGAAAGGGCCTATGTGGCCTATTCGGGATTCGCCGTTGGCGCTGCCCTGCGCACTCGCTCCGGCAAGATCTACACCGGCTGCAACATCGAGAACGCCTCCTATGGCTTGACGGTTTGCGCCGAGCGAGTGGCGATCTGGAAGGCCGTCTCGGAGGGCGAGACCGAGTTCGATGTGTTGGTCGTGGTGACCAGCATTGGCGGCAGTCCCTGCGGCGCCTGCCGGCAAGTGATGGCCGAGTTTGCGCTGGATATGCCGGTCATCATCGCCGATCTGGAGCAGGTACACTCCGTCAGCACGGTGGCAGAGCTGCTGCCGGGCGCATTTTTGCCCGGTGACTTGCTCAGCGCGCCACGCTGATTCGCTGAGCGAGGAAGCATAAGTCATGGATGAGCGCCGCCAGCGACTCTATCGCGCGGATGCCATTGTGTTGAAAAGGCGCGACCACGGCGAAGCCGACCGATTACTGACGGTCTTTTCCGCACAGCGTGGCAAGCTGGTGTTGCTGGCCAAGGGGGTGCGCAAGACCCGCAGCCGCAAGGCCGGCCACATTGAGTTGTTCACCTATAGCACGATCCTGGTCGCCAAGACGCGGGCCTGGGACCTGGTGACGCAAGCAGAAACGGTCGAGACGTATCTGGGGCTGCGTGAGGACCTTCTGCGCACCTCCCTGGCTCACTATGTGGCCGAGCTGCTGGACAGTTTCACCGAACAGGAAGACTCCAATCCGCCTATGTTCCTCCTGTTGCGCGATACGCTAGGCCGGCTGGCTGAGGTTCCGAGCGAGTCGCTGGCGCTGGCAGTCCGCTATTACGAGATGCGTCTGCTGGGGCTGGCCGGCTACCAGCCTGAGCTGTTTCGCTGCATCGAGTGTGAGGACGAACTGCAGCCGGTCACCAACTACTTCAGCTATCCCGGCGGCGGTGTGCTCTGTCCCAGACATGGCGAGGGACAGATCGGCGCTGAACCGCTGAACCTGTCGCTTTTCAAGACGCTGCGTTTTCTGCAGACCAGGGACTGGGACACGGTGGCGCGGCTTAGCCTGAGTATGGCGCTGCACGCGGAGTTGGAACGGCTCTTGCAAGCAACCATCGTCTACCATCTTGAGCGGGGCCTGCGTTCACCGGCCTTCATCCGCAGCCTGAACGACCAGATTCAGGCTTACTCGAAACCAGCCACCTGACCCAGGTGTGGAATTCCGATTCCAGCACGCCGGTGCAAGTCGAAGTAAACTGAATACACCGAAGCAACCTCCTGCATCGACCTCAGTTTCGGTGCATTGCAGAGATAGCGAGCAGCGGTTTGCGCCATATGTGTAAGACAGTCAGAGATTGAGCGATGAAGTTTTGGCCATTGGTCGTTTTATTGTCTATAGTGTTGCTGGTTTCAGCCTGCAGCGGGGTTAACTCTGCCGGCGCGCCGACCATGGTCGCACCGGAGACGGTTATTGCGGAATTTGGATCGGCAGATGCAGTCAGCTCGCTTTACAGCCCTCTCACAATCCATGCTGTCGATGAAGCGCGCCTGGTTCAGCCAGACAGTGAAGAAACGTTTGAACTGGCTGTTGCCAACGAGTCGCAGCAGGATGTCCCGGTGGTGTTTGTGCTTGAGCATACTGGCGGTCAGCGTTGGCGTACTTCTCTCTGTGTCGCCGAACAATGCATTCTCGGCGATGGCGATGGTGTCTCTGTCACCGAACCGGTAGTATTGTCGTCGCTGGTGGAACAACCCTTTCAGGCACATGTTTTTGTGGATGCCGATGCCAGAGCCGGTGAATCGACCACGCTGGAACTGCGGGTAGAACCACAGGTGGCCGGTATGGCGCCGCAGCGAATTCTGATCAACGCGGAGATTGCTCACCAGAGGTAAATCGGCGTGAAACCACAACAACTCTTCCCCAAATCGGGCTCGGGTATCGGGCCGCACGGGCGTTTTGTCATTATGCCAGCCCGCTGCGGCCATAAAAGCATAGCATCCACCTGCCGGAGCAACTCAAATCTGCGGTCGCGTCTGCGTTTGCTCATCTCTTGACGCTGACGATTTACCTGATTGATTTGACCACAACCGGCCTTCCGAAATGGCCGGTTTTTTTGTAAGCATCCCGTGACAGTCACATATCGAGCGTGACTGTTGTTTCCCAGAGGAACACATACATGTCAAACGAACGATCCCCTTCATTCCAAGAAATCATCATGCGCCTGGAGCATTACTGGGCCGGCCATGGCTGCTTGATCTGGCAGCCCTACAGTGAGAAGGTCGGCGCGGGCACCATGAACCCGGCGACTGTGTTGCGCGTGCTCGGACCGGAGCCGTGGAACGTCGCCTACGTCGAGCCTAGCTACCGCGCCGACGATGGCCGCTACGGCGAGAACCCCAACCGAATGCAGATGCACACGCAATATCAGGTCATCCTCAAGCCGGAGCCGGGCAACCCCCAGGAGCTTTATCTGGGCAGCCTGGACGCCATCGGCATCGACCGGCGCAAGCACGACATCCGCTTCGTCGAGGACAACTGGGCCAGCCCCGCGCTCGGCGCCTGGGGCCTGGGCTGGGAGGTCTGGCTGGATGGGCTGGAGATCACCCAGTTCACCTATTTTCAGCAGGCCGGCGGCATGACCCTGGAGCCGGTCAGCGTTGAGTTGACCTACGGACTGGAGCGCATCGCCATGTATCTTCAAGGCGTGCGTGAGGTCTGGCAGATTTCGTGGGACGGTCGTCGTACCTACGGCGACGTCTATCTGCAACAAGAGATCGAGCACTGCACCTACAACTTCGAGATCGCGGACGTTGAGCGCCTCAAGCAGATGTACAACCTCTACGAGGCCGAGGCCCAGAGCGCGCTCGACCACCGCCTTGTCATCCCCGCCCACGACTACGTGTTGCGCTGCTCGCAGACTTTCAACCTGCTGGACGCGCGCGGTGCCGTTGGTGTTACCGAGCGCGCCAGCTATTTCGGCCGCATGCGCGATCTGGCTCGCCAGGTCAGCGACCTCTACGCAGAACAGCGGATGCGGATGGAGTATCCGTTCCTGGAAGAGGAGGAAACCAGGGAAAGGACGGAAAAGAGGGAACGCAGGGAAACGGAGACTATCGCGGCACCGGTTGGCGCGGCGGATCTGCTGCTGGAGATCGGTTGCGAGGAACTGCCGGTGGGCGACGTAGTGTCGGGCATCGATCAGCTTGGCAAGCTGGCCGCACAACTGCTGGGCGACGCGCGGTTGAGCTATGCTGACTTGCAGGTCACCGGCACGCCACGGCGCCTCATTTTGCATGTTCAGCAACTCGCCGGCACGCAGACCGACGATGAATTGGTCTTCCGCGGTCCGCCTGCCAGCCGCGCCTTCGACGCCGACGGCCAGGCAACCGCCGCCGCGATCGGCTTTGCGCGTAGCCGCGGGGTCAACCCGGCACAACTGGAGGTGCGCGAGTCGGATGGCGGCACCTATGTCTTCGCCGTTCAGCGGGTTACCGGTAAGCCTGCCTCAGAGATCCTGCCCGACCTGCTGGTGCAGTTAATCAGTTCGTTGCGCTTCGAGAAAACCATGCGCTGGGCGTCGGAGGGCGTGGCGTTCAGCCGGCCGCTGCGCTGGTTTGTCGCCCTGCTGGGTGATCAGGTAATCCCCTTTAGCTACGCGAATGCGCATAGCGGACGAATCAGCCAGGGATTGCGTTCGCTGGATTCACCAGCGATCGAGGTTCCGGCAGCCGGCGCTTACTCCACCGTCATGGCGCAGAACGGCATCATCGTCAACCGTGACGAGCGGCGCAAGCTGGTTCTTCAACAAGTCACCGACCTCGCGGCCAGCGCCGGCGGCGCGATTCCCAACGAGACCGCACTGCTGGACGAGGTGACCGACCTCGTGGAGCAGCCGGCCGCGATCCTCGGCCATTTCGAGGAACGGTTCCTGGACCTGCCGGCCGACGTTTTGACCACGGTCATGAAAAAACACCAGCGCTATTTCCCCGTGGTTGGGAACTTGGTAGATCGGGAAACTGAGAAATTGGGCAACCTACCTACCAACCTACTCCCCTACTTCATCACCGTCGCTAATGGGGAGCCGCTCGACGCTGCCGTGGTGCGGGCCGGCAACGAGGGCGTCATCCGGGCGCGCTATTCCGATGCGGCGTTCTTTGTGGAGCACGATCGCCGGCAATCGTTGGAATCGTTCACGCCGCGGCTGGCGACGCTGACGTTCCAGGAGCAGCTTGGCTCGATGCTGGACAAGGTGCATCGGCTGGAGAAGCTGGCGCCCTGGCTGGCCGATCAACTCGAGTTGTCCGCCGAAGACCGGGCAACTGTGACGCGCACGGCCGCGCTCTGTAAATCGGATCTGGCAACGTCGATGGTGATCGAGATGACCTCGCTGCAAGGAATCATGGGCCGCGAGTACGCGCTGAGCAGCGGCGAGTCGCCGGCAGTTGCTCAGGCTATCTTCGAGCACTACCTGCCGCGCAACAGCGGCGACCGCCGGCCGGAATCCTTGCCCGGTCTGGTGGTCGGGCTGGCCAGCCGGCTGGACAGCATTGTTGGCCTGTTTGCAGTCAATCTGGAGCCCAGCGGCTCGGCCGACCCATTCGGGCTGCGACGCGACGCGCTGGGCATCGTGCAAAATCTGGCCGAAGCGGGGATCAGTTTCTCCGTTCGGTCAGGGTTAGAGCAAGCTGCAGTGCTGCTGCCTGTGCCGGCCAGCCCTGAGACCGTGGCGCGTGCCGCCGCGTTTGTCACCGGGCGGTTGGAGAACTGGCTGCGCGACGAGGGCTATCCCTACGACGTGGTACAGGCTGTGTTGGCCGAGCAGGGCGACGACCCGACCGCGGCGCGGCGTACCGTGACTGCGCTGGACGAAGCAGTGGCTGCACCGGACTGGTCCGAGGTGCTGACCGCCTACGCGCGCTGCAAACGCATCGTGCGCAACCTGCCGGAGCGCTACGCGTTGACCGCAGCGGATGATCCGGAGCCGTCGACAAAGGCGCTGCTGGCCACCTGGCAGGCAACTGCCGCGGCTGCGGTTAACACCATGAATGTGTCCTCACTGATGAGCGCGCTGCGGCCGCTGGTGGCACCCATCAACACCTTCTTCGACGACGTGCTGGTCATGGCCGAGGACGAGGACCTGCGCCGTGCCCGCCTGAGCCTCCTGCAAGCCATCGCCGCTCTTCCCGACGGCGTGGCGGATCTGTCGAAACTTCAAGGATTCTAACAGATCGCGACACCATCATTCTCTGTGAGAGTGTTTGGAAAAAGAAGAAGCCCGGTCGCTATTCGGCGACCGGGCTTCTTCTTTTTCAGTTACTACTCAGCCTTCACTGTTGCGTCACTCCCGCGGAGGCGGGAGTCCAGCGCCTGTGAAGACCTGGATTCCCGCCTTCGCGGGAATGACGGGTGAGCAGTTACTTTTTTCATTTTTGCCGGCTATCGGCTGCAGAACAGCCCCATATCACCAGACTACCGCCTAAAGCGGGACGAATCGATATCCTTGCCCGCGCTCGTTTTCGATGACGCCGATGGGTTCAGCCTCGTCCTTGAGATGGTTGCGCAGCCGCCGGATGGCTTCCTGCACGCGGCGCGGCGACGTTGCTGCGGGCAGCTTCCAGACCTGGGTAAGCAGCTCCTCAGGAGAGACTACCTCGTTGGCGTGCGCTCTCAGATAGCTCAAGAGATCTGCTTCCATGCGCGGCAGCCGCGTGTAGCTGTTGTCGGTCTCCACGCGGGTGATTATGCGCGTTGACGGCGCCGGCCTTGAAGTATCAGGTGTTTGCCGTCGATGGCGCAGAAAGCTGGCAAAGAGCGGGGTAAACAGGCGATATTCTTGCTCGCGATAGACGACCACAGCCTGGTTGATGAGCCAGTTGATGGCCGCGTTTTGATCAGGCGTGATTGACTTCACCGGAACCGGGTTGTCGGTCAAGGCAGAAAGCAGTGTTTCAACAGCCTGGCCGGCGATGCGCTCTGGAGGCGCTTCCAGGGTTTGCGCCAACGACTCGAACAACAGGCGTCCATGCTCGGCCAGCCGCAACTCGATCAAGGCGAAATCAGCACGGTCTATGCGCTTGCCGGCCGGCAACATCTTCTGAACCTCCAGCAACGTCTCACGCAGACGCGCCAGCAGGAAGGGATGACCGCCCGTGATCTCGATCAACGGCTCGGTCAGCTTTTCTGCCAGCTCAGGGAAATCCTGCCGGTAGGCAGCGATCCAGGCAGCCGCAGCCTCATGCTCCAGAAGTCCGACAAACAGCGGGCGCAGCACGTTGAACAGCGGCGAGGACGCCAGTTCCTGGTCGATATCGTGCAGCGGCTGCCTGGTGGCAACCACCAGAGCCAGTTCGGTGGTGAGAGGCCGCAGTTCATTGAGTTCGACCTGGCTGAGCAGTTCTTCCTGCAGCACTGCATCGAAGTTGTTGAGGAGCATGACGATGCGAAAGCCCTGTTGGGTAGCTTCTCCAGCCAGAAGGCGCAGTTGCTGGCTCGCCGAAACCTCCTGGTTGACCTGGTTCCAGTCAACGCGGAAGGGCTTCTGCTCCTCGATCTCCTCCCTCAATCGATCAGCCAGGTATGCGAGCAGATTCTGTTTTGCGCCCGGCCAGTTGCAGTCAATCAACACAACTACAACCCGGTTCTGATCCTGGAACCTCATGGGGCGCCACGAAGCGCCTAGCTCACCACGCAGGGGGCCTTCTGCCGAGGCCAGATGGTCGAGCAAACGCGTTTTGCCGCAGAATTTCGGCGCGACAAGCGCGAAGTCCATTGGTTGGGCAGCCAGCACGCCCTGGACAATTTCGCGCAACAGCTTCTCGCGTCCGAAGAAAGATCTCGTATGTGATTCGTTGAGGAAGGCCATTGCGAAGGCGTCCTTTCATGTAATGGGTTCAATCAGGATTTCAAAACGAGTCAAGCCATGCTTTGAGCAGCCTGAACGTGGCCGTTGCACGGAGGCAGCGCGACCTCGCTCAACTCATCCTGGAGACACACCCGATTGGTTTACAGGACTGTTATACGGCACGTGTGCATCCGGCATATTGGTTCTGATCCATTTCTGGAACAACAGACTGGCAAACTGCCAACGGCAAGGATCGATCTGGCGCAAGATCCCTTGCTCGTCCAGTGTCTGTAGACTACGGTTGATGGTTGCTCTGCTCAGACGCGCCAGGTTGTTCTCCAGTTGGTCCAGCGGGACCGGCAGGTTGTCGCTACCGGAAAGCTCGCCGATCGCGGCGCAAATGGCGGAAGCATGATTGCCTGCGCCTAAGACGCCATAGTCGAAAAGAGTCTCGTTGATGCCCATGAACTGGTCTGCCACAGTATCAACGTCCTGTACTGTGACGGTGAGAAGGTGTTGGTCGGCCATGAATTGGACCAAGGCGTAGCAGAACGCCTGCACGATGAACGGACTGGGACCGGTGTATGCAACGACGCGGTCCAGGGCTTCCATCGAATAGGTCAGATAGTTACGAGTAGGCCGTTCTATCAGATCGCGGGTGTCTTTGTCGCTTAGCGGTTTCAGCAACAACGGCTCACCTAGCTCAAGCACCGTCCAGGCCGGGTCGGTCTGCTGAAGCGGGAGCGCCGGTTGTGATAGCTCAAAAGCACGCTGTTGCACAACCATGACAAACGCGATGTCCGCGGCGGCCTGTAAAATGCCGCGCCACTGTCGAAAAAACTCGCCGTCGAGCCTGCCGGCGCGATAGGCATCCATCGCCACGCTGAATTCATCGATCAGCAATACCAGCCGGCTAGGAGCGAAACTACTTTGAAGACGTTGCAAGTAGCTGCTGAACTGGTCTGTCGGCGACTCGGAAAAGAGCTCCCGCAACGGAGGCCCAATCTCTCCCAGACGTCCGTCCTGTTGCAAATCCTGATAGGCCGCTTTCGCGATTTCGTACAGTAACTGGCCGTTGGCAAGTGCGCCAAACATCTGAAAATCGATGTAGCAGGGGACGAACTGTTTCCGGTCAAGATAGAACTGCCGCAAATGCCAGAGCATAGACGTTTTACCAACCCGTTTTCGACCGCGCAGGAACACGATGGTGTTGTTGCGCAAGAACTTGAGAATGCGGTCCAGTTCTTCGTGGCGTCCAAACAACATGGCCCGCTCACGAACGGGCAAACGGCTATAGGGGTTGTTGGTTGCTGACGCGCGCGCCTGGTTCAGTTGGTCTATCACATAAAATGACGGTTTCATGCGCCGCACGGTTTCGATGCTATAGGCTGTTTGCGCTTCCAGTTCTTGCACAATATGTGCAATTTGCTCGTCGTCGGACGCCTCGATGGTAAGGCTGATATGGGCAGTACCTCGATGGGCGGTTGCATTGACCTGATGAAGCGTCACGTTCGCCTGCCTGTCATAGAGGGCCTGCAACGTATCGCCAAGCAAACCTGGCTGATCGACTGCGACTATGTCAAGTTCAGCAAATTCCCTCAATGCGGGCCGCAAGCGCCAACGCAGGTCGATCTGCTGATGCGAGTTGAGCGCTATCTTGCAGTCTGACTTGTGTACCGTGACCCGCCACACACGGGATCCCCGCATTCTTATCCTTCCCAGGATGTCCTCACCAGGACGGGGGCGGCAACATTGTGCAAGCTTAACCTGATGGGGGTAGAGCTTGAACGTATCAGGGAACTCCAACTGGCGGATGATCTCTTCTGCAAACAGACGGTGAAGCAGTTTGTCGGGCGAGATGTCTCCGTTGGCGATTCTTTCGAACAGGACTTCAGAAGCCGGCAGGCTCAACTGCCGCGTAGCTCGAATCACACTCTGTTCCACGCGGTGCTTCGGCAGGCTGAAGCCATAGTAGCTTTCAAGGTCAGCAAGCCGCCGGTCGAGGACGCGGCGGCCGGCATCGTAAAAACCGCCGCGGCGCCTGAGAAACCGGTAAATGTGGGAGCGAGCGCGACCGGTACGGGCTGCACTCAGCCACAGACGTGTAGGCCCGGGAGCGCCAACTTCATGCTCCAGCTCCACGACATCCATGTGATGAAGGATTGTGGTCGGCCGCACGGCCTCGTCGTTCACCAGGAAGCGCACACATTGGTTCGCCAATTCACTGCTCACCTGATAAGCGTAGTCCACGACGGTGCAATCGCGCTCGAACTCGAAAACCTGGCCCTGGGGACTGAAGACACAGAGTGTTTCCGGCAGGGCGCCTACAGGCGCCTTACACAGCCGGTCATAGGTCTCCTGTCGCTGGCTCCACCACGCGTGCGGTAGATGAACCTGGAGCTTCTCTCGCATGCAGATCGCAGCAACACCCCACGAGTTGATCTCGTCCATCTCATCCGTGCGGATGTGAAACTGAATACGAACTTTACTGCCGCCGTGGGTGGTCTGGATCGATGTTCGCAGGCACCGATAGCCGTTGATCTTGCTGGCGCCTACGAAGTCGTGAACTGCACGCTCCACAGGGCGCCAACGACGGTGAATGTGATACAGAGCGAGATAACAATCTGTTTCATTTTGCACCAACACGTCAACGGACAGAGTATCGAGCGAGCCTGTCCGGGGGTCCTCGTGAACGACAATCTTTTGCCGCATACGCAGCGTCGCGGTCGGAACCGCCTGCGCCAGTGCAGCTTTGACGCCAAGAAACAGTTCCTGGTGCAATTGCCTGACCGATGCGGGCTCTTCCTCCCGGAACTCAGGTTTTTCTGCGCCGCTGCCAGATCGGGCCAACAGGGCTTCAACCACGGTGCGCGGCTGCCACATACCCAACATGCCCAGCAAAGGAACCAGCACTCTGCGTGCCTTGACTGCCAGAACGTGGTCGGCCGGCACCCCCTGTTCAATGGCTGGCACGCATTGCTGCCAAAGAGACGCCGCGCCGATAATCGCCAGTCTTGGCTCGCGGTAGCCAGCAAGAAAAAGGCACGCCAGCGATTGGGAGCTTACGGAATCACGTCGGTCTGACGCTGGCGACGACGCGAGGTGCGTGTTGTACAGACGGCACAGATGAGCGACCTCATCCCCGCAGGTGCTTGCGACATCGTTCTCTGAAACGACCCCGCTCCCCGCAAACTCCCCGAGCAGCGCTGTCGCGAGCAATGTGTCATCGGCTCCCCAGTCCTTCAGGATCCGAACCACTTGTCCAGCGCTCCCACGCACCATTGCCAGGCCCTCCTGGCCGGAACCTTGTTCAGCGGTTGCAACACCCATGTTCCCCTGACGCCCAACCCGTGAATCCAGCAGCGTGATAGCACACGCTAAGAGTTCTGGCATATCGATACCCTATAGTCGTGTTCAGCCAAGCCTGGCCAGGAGAATGCGACCTTCGTTTTCGCCCGGCTTAAAAAAATCGCGCATGACAAATATACACAAGTAGTGGATATTGACATTGCACTTTTTGTGTGTTACAGTGATATTAGAATGATGCATACACATTATGGATATTCCGTACTGATACACCAATTATAACGCATTCCGTGGGCAAATGCAAGTGTTTTTCACGCGATCTATCGGAAACCCTGAACAGGTACAACGGAGGTGCGCGATGATCAACTTCACACAGGCTTTCGAGCTAACAGGTGCAGGTGTTTTGGCGGTACTGGGAGTCTTGGTGTGGCTGGCAGGCACGGTGGCAAGCCGCCGCGCGTACATTGAAGATCGCTCCAGCGGCTGCATGGTGGCGGCGATCACGCTGGTGTTCGTGCTGGGATGCTTGCTCTTGCTCTGGATGGCGCTGGTTCGTGGCGGATAGACGCCTCTCGTTGTGGCGGTGGGATGCGCAGGCTGCGGCCTGCTTCATGCTTCAGTTGGGCGCATGGCGCCCGGTCTATGGAGGGACAATATGTTTACGTTTACGCGAGGTCGCTGGGTTCGAAGCCTGATCGTGATTGTGGGCATGGTGAGTGTTATGATGGCTACTGCGCCGTCGGTTGTCGAGACATCGCCACGCTCCGACGTGACGGCGATCGGTCCCCGGTCCGACTGCGAGGATGTGGTCTGCACATGAAAAAAGCGGCTGAAGCGCTTTGAAGAAAAGCGCTTCAGCCGGCGGCGCGTCCCGTGTGCCTGGCGGATAGTGGGGCGTTATGTTGATGCGGGTGCTGGCGTGCTGCTGATCTGGCGCGCCACGCGCAAGTTGGCCAGAATCGAGTTTCGCAGTTCTTGATCGGCTCCGCGGTCGTTCAAAGCATCCAGGGCTTGTTCGTATTGCGTGATGGCTTCCGCCGTTCGACCTTGGGCTTGATAGGTTAACCCCAACTCCTCCCTGCAATTGGCGATCTTTTTCGGTCGGTTTAACCCGCCCAACAGATCGATGCTGGTTGATAGCGCTCGCTCAGCCTCCCGCCAGCGCCCTAGCAAGCGGCATGCCATGCCGATGTTGACGTAGGCAAAGGCGAGGTGGAGGTTGTCGCGCACCTGATAGAAGACTGGTTCTGCCTGTCGGTAGCTGGCCAAAGCCTCATCTACATTGCCTACCTTGAGAAAGACATTTCCCAGATTTATGTGGACAGCTGCCCGGTGAACCGGATCGTGAACTTTTTCAAACACAGCGATTGCCTCATGATAGCAGGCTATTGCTCGCTGATAGTCTTTAAGTTTTCGCTGCGCTACGCCGAGGTTGGTCAGGCTCCAGGCCAGCATGCGTTGATCGCCGCTTGCCCGATACACATCGATTGCCTGGCTGAAATAGTCGGCTGCCGCCGGCCACTGGCACGCATCCAGCGCCATGGCGCCCATGACAATCAGACCGTACGCTCGTTCGGTGTCATCGGGTTCAAGCAAGACCATTGCGGTCTCTACCAGCCGTTCGGCCTCGTGCACTTGCCGCTGTAAACGGGCTACATTCGCCAGTTTGTTTAGCGCTCGGGCCTGGTTGCGGCTGTCGCCGACGGCGGCGAACTGCGCGACGCTGAACGAAAGTTCTTCGCGCGCGTCGTCGTACAGGCAGCGCAGTTCGAGAACGACGCCCTTGTGCCAGTGCAGCGCGGCCTCCGCTGGCACGTCGCCCAGCCGTTGGCACTGCTCGATGCCGCGATCCAGGTAGGGCAGCCAATCGTCGCGATGGCCAGCCTGCTCCATCTTGGGTGCCAACGCCAGCAACAGCGCCCGCGTCTCCGGCCAGATATCCTCGACGTTCAGCGCATAGCTGAGGGTATGCAGCGCCTGTTCCCGATCGCCGGCCGCGGGCATTTGACCAGACAGCTCCATCCGGGCCGAACAGCGGACGATGCTGCGGGCGATGTGATCGCGGAACAGGATAGCGTAGTTGGCCATTGTGTCAGCGCGGCCTGTCAGGCCCAATGCGCAATCTCGTGTAAGAACGTTCGTGTAAGAGAGTGGATTGTGTATCGTCTCTGGTCGAAATCGCCCCGGGCATCCACCAGGTTCATGGGAACCAGGGTTGCCAGCGCGTCGCCAACCACATCCGGTGGCAACCCGCTGACGGCGGCCACGTCATCCAGCTCGCCGCCTTGCTCTCTTATCAACGGCATAGCCAGCAACACCGACTGCTCGTTCTCTCCCAGGCTATCCCATGCTTTGCGATACACGTAGGTGTAGAGGTTGAGCGCCGACTGCCCGCGCGCGCCACGCAGCCCGTTCAACACATGCTCCAGCGGGTAAATATGCACCTGTCCAACGACCAGACGCAGCGCCAGCGGATTACCGCCCACGGTGTCGTAAATCGGAACAAGGTCGTCGTCGGGCGCGCTGGCAAGCGATGGCAGGTTTCGCTCTTCCGCTTCTTGGCGCACCAGTTGCAGCGCATGCACCTGCCCCAGCTCGCGCAAGGGGTGGTGATAGATCCCCGATTCGCTAAAAAGGCTCTCGCGGCTGGTGAGGATGAACTGGCTCGGATTGGCAAGCTGGTGAATGGTTGGCAGCAACTGGTCCAGGTCGGCCACCGTCTCCAGGTTGTCAACCACGACCAGGTGGGGAGTTTGCTTGAGCCGCTGCTGCAACATCTGCAGCTTGTGGCCGCTCGACAGGGCCAGCGGCTGCACCTCGTCCTGCCAAAGTTGGTCGAAGATCAACTCGGCGATTCCCAGGGCGCTGAGCAGCGACCGGCGCTCCTCGCGGATGCTTCCACCCAGGTTGAAGGATTGCTGGCGGGCCGTCACCCAGGCCAGATCGACATACGCCGTTTCCGGCGCCAGGCGTCTGACCAACGCTTCCGCCAGGGTGGACTTGCCAATACCGCCGATGCCCTCGATGGAGGTAACAAACGGCGGGTCGGTCGAGCCCAGCCTGGCGCTGAGGCTGGCGAGTTGGTCGTCGATTCCGACAAGTCTCGCAGTGGCCAGCCCCTCCAACCGGCGCTCCCAGGATGCCAACTGCGTCGAGCGTATCTGTCGTTCCTGGCCTTCGATAACGGCAGTCAGGCGGGCAATGGCTTCGCGCTGTTGCGTGTAAACCGTGCTTTCTGCCAGATGCAGCAGACTGCCTGCCTCCCGTGCCGTCATACCTTGCCGAAAGCGCAGTTGCAGCAGGCGCGCATCGCTCGGGTGGACAGCGCCGAGCGCCTCCACCGCCGTGTCGAGTACCTGGCGATGGGCATCAGCCTCGGTAGCGCTGTTGGCCCGGATTTTCTGGAAGAGAAGCAAGCTGCTCAGCTGGCTTGTCTGCATGTCCGCGTCAAGCCAGTGCCTCAGCGCACTGCGAGCATTCTCACTGGTGAGCAGCGTTTGCGGATAGGATGAAGTTGGAGGGTTTGCCACGGTAGCTTGCTGGTCTCTCCTCCCGATAGGCGGATTCCCGACCGATGTAACTGGAGTCTTCAGCGTTGGCGCAGGAGTGCAATAGAACCGCGATAGGGCTTCGATAGATTCGAGCAGAATATCTGTAGACTCTAGAAGGGAAATCTGTGGTATCTTTGGTGCAACCTCTGAGAACATTATAGCATCGGTCAGTTCTCAGTCGAAATAGACTACATCAGTCTGAAGCTCTGGGTAATCTGGGGGGATTACACAGACTTGCAGCTTCAGGACTTCAGCACCTGGTGGAGCGACGCGCTGGTTTTCCAGCCGTTGTTCCACCAGGTGCTTTCAGTCATCCTCTGCCCGCCAAACCCTTTGACACCCCTTGCTCCGAATGGTACAATCAAAGCATCACCTGGCAATCCCGGGATGCGGGATTGGGGAGTCACAAGGAGGTGCAGCCATGAAGGTGATGCGTCTACTTACTGTGCTGTTTTCTATCCTGACTGTGATGTTTTTGGGGACGATAGCCGGGGCATCGACCACCGCGGCGCCGGACGCCGGCCCGTGCGCGCCCGGCACTGCATACGACCCTGCCTGCGACGTCGATCACAACGGCCAGATCAACGTCACCGACATCCAACTGGCAGCCGGCCACTGGGGCCAGACAGGGACATTCACCAGCGACAACGACCACGACCACCTGGGTCAGACCTGGACCGGTGCGCGCGTGCCGCTGAAGATCGAAAGTAACTTCGACGGCACGGGCGGGTCCCTGCCCGCCGCGTTGGTGCTCGGCAACACCCGCACCTCGGGCGCGGGCTACGGACTCTGGGTGACATCGGTGAGCGGCAACGGTGTCCACGTCAACGCTGCCGGCGCCGATGGCGTCTACGTCTGTACTACCGGCGCTGCATCGGGCTGCACCGCCTCCGGCGAGAACAACGGCCTGGAGGTGGGCAACGCCGAGGACAACGGTGTGCTAGTCAAGACGGCCGGCAACGACGGCGTGGTCGTTTCGTGGGCCGACGATGATGGGGTGTACGTCAACTCGGCCGGCGACGACGGCCTGCGGGTGGGACTGGTGCAGAATGGCGATGGCCTGCAGGTCGACAACGCGCCCAGCAGCCAGGGAGTGCGAGTAGTGTCGGCCTGGGGTGGGTTCTTCGTCGACTCGGCCACCAGCCGCGGCCTGACCGTGGTCTCGGTCGGCAGCCCCTCGTCCACCAGCCACGACAATTTCCTGGGCAATGGCGTGGACATTGAAGGTGCGGAGCGCTACGGCGTGCGGATCGGCCACGCCGACAACGACGGCATCCATGTGGCCTCCAGCGGCGATCACGGCCTTTACGTGGGCACGACGACTGATGCTGGTCTATACGTCAACGCGGCGGGCACCGATGGCGTGTACGTCAACAGCGCGGGCGGCGCCGGCGTCAAGGTCAACTCGGCGGTCGGCAACGGCGTGGATGGCCGGACCAACACCCTTGCCAGCTACGGCGGCCAGTTCAGCAACGGTGCGGGCGGTGGGGCTGCCCTGTACGCCATCGGCGGCGGCAACGATGCGGCTGACCTGATTCTAGGCGGCACCACGACCACCAGTGGTGACGACGGCCGTATCTACTCGCAACCCGACTCGACCAGCAGCGACATCCTCTTGTTCAGCATGGACAACCTTCACATCCATCTGGACAACGATAACAACAGCACCAGCGCCAGCGCCTTCGTGATCTACAACGGCGGCAACACGCCGGTGTGGTCCGTCTCGGAGAGCGGCCTGGCCGTGGCCGGCGAGGGCGCCGCGGCGGTGGTCGATGCCGGCGAAGAGGGCCAGCAACTGGTGTACGCCATTCACAGCCCGCAGAACTGGCTGGAGGATTTCGGCAGCGGCCGGCTGGTGGCCGGCGAGGCGGTGGTTTCCCTGGACAGCGCCTTCGCCAAGGTGGCCAGCGTCGACGCAGCCTATCACGTCTTCCTGACGCCGCTGGGCGACTGCCCGTTGTACGTGGCTGAAAAGGGCGCCGCCACCTTCACCGTGCGCGCGCTGGGCGGACAGACGTGCGCTGTCAGCTTTGACTATCGCGTTGTAGCCTTACGCCAGGGCTACGAATCGAATCGTATGCCGGAGTTCGTTGTTCCTGAGGACGATTGAAGCAGCGACGCTCCGGTGTGTTTCCAGAGGGACGGTTGCCGCAGGAAAGGTTGGTCCCGCGGCGCCTTAAGCCCCAGCGATGCGGGGATGGCGCTCGCCATCCCCGCATCGCTGCATTTGCCACCTCAGCGAAACCGAACACCGCTTCCACGACACATTCGATTCTGCGTTATCGCGTGGCAAGGGCTGCCAGCTTTCGCCGCTGAAATTCAACTGTGTTATAATCGTGATACTTGCAACAATAACATCAGGTGACAGTCACTAGTCCGCGCTGCAGCGGAATATGAACCACAGTGGCTGTCATCTTCGCGAACATAAGGATAGATTTACTATGTCCAAGTCAATTTTCCTGGCTACCACCGACGCTTATAGCGGCAAATCGCTGGTTTCGGTCGGGATCACCGAGCTGATCCTGCGGCGCACCAACAAGGTGGGCGTCTTCCGGCCGGTGATCTCGCGCGGCCCGGAGGAAGGCTGCGACAAGAACATCGACCTGCTGCTGACCCACTTCCGGCTGCCGCTGGACTACGAGGAGACCTACGCCTTCTCACAGCGCGAGGCCAGTGATCTGATCGCCCACGGCGGCTACGACGCATTTCTCGACCGGATCATCGAGAAGTACAAGGCGCTGGAAAGCAAGGTTGACTTCATCCTCTGCATCGGCTCCGACCTGGAAGGGGACGGGTCGGTGTTTGAGTTTGACATCAACGCCGACGTGGCCCGCCACCTGGGTTGCCCGGTGCTGATCGTCACCAGCGGCGTGGGACGTGACCCGGATACCATCGCCAACACCGTCCGCAGCACCCACGACACGTTGGTGGAACGGGGCAGCCAACTCCTCGGCGCGATTGTCAACCGCGCTGACCCACCCGCCGTGAACGACATTCGGCTGGCGCTGCAAGAAGCACTGCCGGAGAATGATATGCTGCTCTCGGTGATCCCGGCCAACGAGGTGCTCAGCCGGCCGACTGTTGCCGAGATCGGCGAGCACCTGGACGCCGAGGTGCTCTACGGCAAGGCGCACCTGGACAAGCTGGCGCACCAGTATCTGGTCATCGCGATGCAGGTCCACAACTACCTGCCGCACCTGACCGAGAACTCGCTGCTGATCACGCCCGGCGACCGCAGCGATGTCATCCTCAGCGCGCTGCAGGCGCACCAGTCACAGCACTACCCGCAGATCGCCGCCATCGTGTTGACAGGCGGCCTCAAGCCGGCGGACTCCGTGGCGCGGCTGCTGGACGGCCTGTCCGACGTCGTGCCGATCCTCAGCGTCGAGACCCACACCTTCGACACCGCGGCCCGCATGGCGTCGGTGCGCTCCTACATCACCAGCGAGAACCGCGCCAAGATCGCGCTCAGCCTGGAGCTGTTCGAGGAGTTTGTGGACACCCGAGCGCTGCTGTCAAAGGTACAGGCTGTCCAGCCACGCGGCGTCACGCCCAAGATGTTCCTCTACAACCTGGTGCAACTGGCCAGGTCAGACAGAAAGCACATCGTATTGCCGGAGGGCAACGACGAGCGTATCCTGCGCGCCGCCGAGGTGCTGCTCAACCGCGACATCGTCGATCTCTCGATTCTGGGCGACACATCGGAAGTGTGGACGTCGATCCAGCGGCTGGGCCTGCAGATCGATCCCACCAAGGTGCAGGTCATCAATCCTGCCAGTTCGCCCTGGTTTGGCGATTTCGCCGAGACGCTGGTGGGGCTGCGCAAGCACAAGGGCGTCAACATGGACATGGCCACCGACTGGATGAACGACGTTTCCTACTTCGGCACCATGATGGTCTACAAAGGGCTGGCTGACGGCATGGTGTCCGGCGCGGCGCACACGACCCAGCACACGATTCGCCCCGCCTTGCAGTTTGTCAAGACCAAGCCGGGCGTGTCGGTGGTTTCGTCGGTCTTCTTCATGGCATTGCCCGACAAGGTGCTGGTCTATGGCGACTGCGCGGTGGTGCCCAACCCAACCGCACAAGAGTTGGCTGAGATAGCGATCTCTTCAGCCGACACGGCCCGCGCCTTCGGCATCGACCCGCTGGTGGCGATGCTCTCCTATTCCACCGGCGAGTCCGGCCAGGGCGCGGACGTGGAGCGGGTACGCGAGGCTACGCAACTGGCCCGGCAGCGCCGCCCTGACCTCAAGTTGGAGGGGCCAATGCAATACGACGCGGCCGTGGACCCGGAGACCGCCGCCAAGAAGCTGCCCGGGTCCGAGGTCGCCGGCCGTGCCACCGTGTTCGTCTTCCCCGACCTCAATACGGGCAACAATACCTATAAGGCAGTGCAGCGCGAGACCGGCGCTATCGCCATCGGCCCGGTGCTGCAAGGGCTGAATAAGCCGGTCAACGACCTGAGCCGCGGCTGCACGGTAGAGGACATCATCAACACCGTGGTGATCACTGCAATCCAGGCGCAGCACCCGTAGCCCGCCGGGAGCTAAAGCTCCCGGCTACCAGGTGCAAGCCCTTTCAGGGCTGGTTTCCCCAGGCTCGCAGAGCCTTCCACCTGGTAGCCCGATCCGTTTTACGGTCGGGCGGCCCTCGCTATTTTCTCACCTTTCACAATAATGCAGGACACACCTTCGGCTTTGCGGAAATTGTGTAACCCAGTTGTAAGGCCCCCGGCCGCTCGCGTCGGCTATAATCGAGGTGAGATTTTAGCTGACGAGGCGACTGTGATGGCACAACAACCTGTTCGATACGATAGAGGGTGGTTGGCGGACGATGACCGGCTGGGCGGGCAAAGCCTGCTGCAGCTTTTGCTGGGACACGACGACAGCGACGGGCTGGTAGCCGAGCCGGCAGCGCTGGAGTTCGCACGGCGAGACTTCTTTCGACGTGAGCTTGCCGCGGCCGCACAGGCACGCCGGATCATCCCGGAGAGGCGACACCTGCGCAAGTAACGTGGGTCGGGTGTAATTCATAGAGGTTTCAATCACGAGGCCGGTTTGCGGCAGGCGCTGAAGCGCCTTCCGCAAACCGGCCTCGTTTCATTTAACACTCAGCCCACGACTGCGGAAGTCTCCTCGACGGCACAGGCTGAGCTGTTACCTTGCTTCTTTGTAAGCTGGCTGTGTTGCGGGAGTCGAGCGCTGTGGTATAATATGGAGCGCTCGTTTGGTTCAGATAATCTCAACACAGGACAGACTTAGAAATGTTTCGTAATCTGGTTAACAAGGCGTTTGGTGATTTCAGCAGCAAGGTTGTCAAGGGGTTCCAGCGCACAGTAGAGGTAATCAACGATCTCGAAGGCGAGATGAAGCTGTTGCCCGAGGATGAGTTCGCGCAGCGTACTGCCACTTTTCAAGCGCGGCTGCGCGAGGCTTCGCAGGACGGCAACGCGGCACTGGCCGAGCTGCGGCGCGAATGGGAGCGCGAGCCAGACTCCACCACCCGCGCCCAGTTGGCCCTCGCCATCCGCGACATGCAGGGCGAGATTCGCGAAGGCGAGGAAGAGATACTCCAGGAGATCCTGCCTGAGGCCTTTGCGCTGGTGCGCGAGGCCAGCCGCCGAACAACCGGCATGCGCCACTTTGACGTACAGTTGATCGGCGGCATGGTGCTGCACAAGGGTTGGATTGCCGAGATGAAGACAGGCGAGGGCAAGACCCTTGTCGCGACCCTGCCCCTTTACCTCAACGCCCTCACCGGCCGCGGCGTCCATCTGGTCACGCCCAACGACTACCTCTCCAAGGTCGGCGTGCAGTGGATGGGGCCGATCTACCACCTGTTGGGGTTGACGACAGCCGTCATCCAGTCCACGGCCGGCGATCCCAACCGCGGCTCCTACATCTACGATCCCGACTATCGTTCTGCCGACGACCGCTTGCAGCACCTGCGGCCGGTGACCCGACGCGACGCCTATCTGGCCGACATCACCTACGGCACCAACAACGAGTTCGGCTTCGACTATCTACGCGACAACATGGTGCAGGATCTCAGCCAGCGCTCGCAGCGTGAGCTGTTCTTCGCCATCGTGGACGAGGTAGACAACATCCTCATCGACGAGGCGCGTACACCGCTGATCATCTCCGGCCAGGCGCAGGAGTCCAGCGACTATTACCAGCAATTCGCAATGCTGATGCCACGGCTGCAAGCATCAACCAGCAAGGAAGAGGCCGACGGCGACTACGTCGTGGACGAAAAGGACAAGGTCGTCACGCTCACCGAGGCCGGCATCGAAAAACTTCAGGACTGGCTCGGCATCAGCAATCTCTACTCGCCCGAGTATTTCGAGTTGGCGCCGTACATGGACAATGCGCTGCGGGCGTCGGTGCTTTTCAAGCGCGACCGCGACTATATCGTCCGCAACGACGAGGTGATCATCGTCGATGAGTTCACCGGCCGGCTGATGGAAGGGCGGCGCTACTCCGAGGGACTGCACCAGGCCATCGAGGCCAAGGAAGGGGTGAAGGTCCAGCGCGAGTCGCTGACTCTGGCCACCATCACTTTCCAGAACTACTTCCGCATGTACGCCAAACTGGCCGGCATGACCGGTACGGCTGAGACCGAGAAAGAAGAGTTCGGCAAGATCTACGATCTCGATGTCGTGGTCATCCCAACCAACGTGCCGGTGATCCGCGATGACATGCCCGACTACGTCTACCGCACCGGGCGCTTTAAGTTCGATGCGGTGGTGAACGAGATCCTGGATTCTCACCAGCAGGGCCAGCCGGTGCTGGTCGGCACGGTGGCTATCGAGACCAGCGAGTTTCTGTCCTCGCTCCTGCAGCGGCGCGGCATTCCGCACAACGTCCTCAACGCCAAGAACCACGAGCGCGAGGCGCTGATCATCGCGCAGGCCGGCCAGCCTGGCGCTGTGACTATCGCTACCAACATGGCCGGCCGTGGTGTGGACATCCTTCTGGGTGGCAACCCGGAAGGCATCGCTCGCGAGAACCTGCGCCGCGCCGGCCATGACCTGACCGATATTGACCCTGATCTGTGGGAGCAGGCGCTGGCCGACGCCACGGCCGAGGCCGAGACCAATCGCCAGCAGGTGCTGGAGGCCGGCGGGCTGCACGTAGTCGGCACCGAGCGCCACGAGGCGCGCCGCATCGACAACCAGCTGCGCGGCCGCGCGGGACGCCAGGGCGACCCCGGCTCCAGCCGCTTCTTCGTGGCTCTGGACGACGACCTGATGCGCCGATTTGGCGGAGAACGGGTGGCCGGACTGATGCAGCGAATGGGTGTCGAAGACAACATGCCGCTGGAACACGGCATGGTCAGCAAGTCAATCGAGAACGCGCAGGGCCGGGTCGAGGGCTACAACTTCGACATTCGCAAGCACGTCCTGGAGTTCGACGATGTGGTCAACAAGCAGCGCGAGGTGATCTACGACCAGCGGCGTCGGATCCTCAGCGAGCCGACGCTGCGCCCCACGGTGCTGGGCATGGTAGGATCGCAGATCGAGCGGCTCGTGCAGACATTCGCCGTCGTCGAGGAAGATGAGGAACGCGATTTGGCCGGGCTGCAAGGCGCGCTGACAGCCATCTTCCCGCTGCCGGACCACGTAACGGTTGAGTCATGGCAGTCAATGGCCACCGACCAGATCCAGGATCAGCTTGAGGACTACGGAGAGGCCTACTACGACATGCGCGCACAGGCCAACGGCGCGGGGCTGCTGCGCCAGTTTGGCGACGAAGGGCTGACGCTGGCTAACCTGCGCGAGCGCGGTGATCCCTTCCACGCGGTGGTGTACAGCCGCGTGCTCTCGCATCTGAGCGGCACTATCGACGAGGACGTGGCGCGTTTGCCGCTACGCCAGCTTCCTGTGGAAACGCAAGAAGCTGTGGCGGCTGGCGTGACCGAGGGCGCGGCGCTGTATCGCGACCGGCTGGTCATGGTGCGCGCGGTCGATGAGCGTTGGGTGCGCCACCTGACCGACCTGGATTCCCTGCGCGAGGGCATCGGGCTGCGGGCTTTTGCCCAGATTCAGCCGTTGGTGGCGTATAAAAAGGAAGCGTACGAGATGTTCCAGGAGCTGATGGGCTCCATCGAGAGCGACATCGTGCATGCGATTTTCAAGGTCGATGTGGTACGCCAGCAACAGCCGGTGCGCCGGGTGATGCAGACCAATCGCGGCAGCAACGGCGACGGCCAACAGACTCAACGCCGCTCCGGGGTTGATCTTGGGCGCAACGATCCATGCTGGTGCGGCAGCGGCAAGAAATACAAGCACTGCCACATGCGCAGCGATCGGGCTGGGACATCCTCGGCCAAGCAGCCGGCCGCGGCAGGCGGCGGGACTCAACCGGCGACGACCAGAACCAAGCGTCGCCGCTCGAAACGATAACCAGACTTCCTGGCCAGGCTAGTACAGTTCCGTCTAATTCGTCCGGCGTTTCCGGCCGGTGGTTGCGCACAGAACGGCCGGAACACCGGCGACGGCCTTGCTGACCAATTCGCGCTGGTCCGTACTAGTAAACCAGCCTGGCCGGGCCAAAATGGGGTGGAGGTCATTGTGGATGCAATAACAGTGGGTGCTTCCTTGCCATGAGCAAGTCAATCACCGTACCATTTCTTCTGTCTGGGATGCCGGCCGAACGCAAGCCGGTATCCTTGCAACAACTCGAATCCCTCTCTCGCCAACTCAACAGTTCACTGGATCTGGAGACCATTCTCGACATCCTGCCCCAAGGGATGCGCGAGTTGTTGGGTACGGCGCGCGGCGCGCTGTTTCTGGTCGACCCAGCGACAGACGTGGCGACCTGCGTGCGAGCCTGGGGCGTATCCTCTGACTATACGCGCAAGGTGGAGGCGCAGTACCGCAACCTGCCGGGCGGAACGCTACTGGTGGAGCGCGCCACGGTTGTCGAGGACGTGAACACCGATCCGCGCTTCGATGACCTGCGCGAGGACGTGCGCCGAGAAGGCCTCGGCAGCATGATTCTGGCAGGGTTACGACACCAGGACGAGGTCTCAGGCGCGCTGGTAGCGTACTACGATTCACCGCGCCATTTCTTGCCGGCTGACATTTTCCTTGCACAGACAATAGCGAACCACACCGCGGTAGCCATCAAGAACGCCCATCTGTACCAGTCTGCCCAGCAGCGAATGGCCGAGCTAGAGGCGCTGCGACGCGTCAGCTTGCAACTTGCCTCTTCGTTGGACCTTCCAGCCCTTATCGACACCATCATCGACAGCATTGCTGAGCTGGTCCACCCAAACATGGTGCATCTGTTTCTTCACGATGACCAGACCGGCACATTCAACTTCGGGTCAGCCTGGCGCGACACAGGTGACCGAGAGCCGGTGGTAGACACAGTTCGCGCGGACGGCATCACTGCCCGCGCAGTGCAGCAGCGCCAGGCGATTGTCATCAACGATGCACCAAACCATCCACTGTACGGCCAGAATCCGGCCGCGCCGGTGCGTGAGTGGGGCGTGCAAGCCATCGCCGCATTCCCATTGGTGCGTCCCAGCGGCGTGATGGGCGTTTTCACCATCAGCTACACCAGACCGCACGAGATCACACCGTCGGTGGTTCGCATCACATCCCTGGTGGCAGACCAGATTGCGGTGGCCCTGGAGAACGCCCGCCTCTTCGCGCTGGAGGGTGAGCGCCGCCGCCTGGCGAATGCCCTGCGCGGCCTGGCATCATCTGTCAGTTCCTCGCTGGATTTCGACCAGGTAGCCCACACGATTCTCGACCACCTGCAGCGCGTGCTGAATTTCGACAGCGCCTCTATCTTCACCTACGCCAACAACTGTTTTCGCATGGCGGCGTTCATGTACAGCGATGGACGCCCGCCACTGGAGGTCGGTGAACTGATTGCGGATGAGACGCCGGCGGCCTATCAAGTTGTCGCTATGAAACGATCGGTGTTGATCTCGGAGACTCGAGGCAGTCCGTTTTGGAGGGACGTATCTGGACGCCAGGGCATCCGCAGTTGGATTGGGGTTCCGATGATCTTCCAGGGAGAGATCGTCGGCATTCTCAACGTCGATTCAGATCGGCCCGAGGCGTTCGACAGCTCGCAAATCGCGCTGGTGCAGGCGTTTGCCGATCAGGCCGCCACCGGCCTGGCCAACGCGCGTCTCTATGCAGCAACCCAGCAGCGCGCCGCGGAGCTGGAGCGAGTCAAGAACTTTAACCAGAAGCTGCTCAACAGCGTCGAGGCTGGCATTTTGCTGGAGTCCGTTGATGACCGCATCGAGTATGTCAACCCGCGGCTGTGTGAAATGCTTGGCTACAGCGCTGCTGAGTTGATTGGCCGGCATAGCGCGCTTCTGCTTTCGCCGGAAATGGGCCGATATGTGGATGAGCAAGCCGCGAGCCGAGCGCGCGGTGAAAAGGGACGCTACGAGGCAGCGCTGCTCCACAAAAGCGGCACGGAGTTAGCGGTACTGGTCAACGCCACGCCGATGTTCAACGAAGGTGTGTTCACCGGAACGCTCACGGCGTTTACCGACATCACTCAGCGTAAGCGTACTGAGCAGAGGCTGCTGGCGCTCAACAACGCGGCGCGCGCGTTGACCTTTGCGGCTGATCCCGACAGCGTACTGCAAGAGGTTCTGGGGCTGTTGCAGGAAGTGCTCCCCTATGACAACAGTTGGCTGTTCCTTCTGGAAGATGGTGACCTGGTGCTGCAGGCTGCCAAGGGACCTGTGGCGGCGATGAGAACCAATCGCCGGGTCGAACCGGGCGTCTATGTAAACTTCGACAGA
Organism: Caldilineae bacterium; assembly: GCA_020634555.1. Classification (GTDB taxonomy): domain Bacteria; phylum Chloroflexota; class Anaerolineae; order JAAEKA01; family JAAEKA01; genus JACKBK01. Next base: position 97,824 of record JACKBK010000005.1, on the reverse strand, counting down.
ATGATTGAACAACTCGAACCGATGGTGATCAGCCACACACGCGCGTCCGAGATATGGCGAAAAGATCCCGTCCTGGACTACATCGAGTCGTGGATCGGTGCTCCTCTGATCGCCGGTGGTGAGGTGGTGGGTTTGTTGACCGCCGACAGCCTTTCGCCTGGCTTCTACAGCGAGGACGACCTGTATACGATGTCGGCCTTTGCCGATCTGGCAGCGGTGGCAATTCAGAAGGCGCGTCTCTACCACGAGACCTTCGTCGCGTATGAGGACCTGCGCGAGCTGGACCGGCTGAAGGACGAGTTCGTGGCCAACATCTCCCATGAGCTGCGCACGCCGCTGACTTTCGTCAAGGGGTATGTCGAGTATCTACTAGAAGGCTACGCCGGCGATCTTAACCCGGACCAACGGGAGGCGCTGGAGATCGTTCTCGACCGCAGCGACGCAGTGATCCATCTCGTCAACGATATTATCTCCCTCAAGCAGTCCGACATGGTCACCATCGAGGCGGCCGAGGTTGACATCGCGTCCGTTGTCACCACCTGTGTTCAGGGGAGCCATGCGGCAGCCGAGCGCGCCGGCATCCGCATCCGCCTGGAGATCGAGGACGGCCTGCCGCCCGTATGGGCCGACGCTCGGCGGCTGGGACAGGTGCTCGACAACCTGATCGGCAACGCAATCAAGTTTAGCGCCAGCGGCGACAGCATCACGGCATCTGTGACACGCCAGGACAACAACACCGTTCTGGTCGCGGTCAGCGACACGGGCATTGGCATTCCCTCTGATCGGATTGACAAGATATGGGACCGATTCTATCAGGTTGACAGCCGCTGGACGCGCCGGCGGACCGGCACCGGGCTTGGTCTGACCATCGCCAAACGCATTGTGGAAGCGCACGGCGGCGAGATCTGGGTGGAAAGCGTTTCCGGTACCGGCAGCCGATTCTCCTTCACGCTCCCAGTCATGCGCGCCAGCGAGCTTTAGAGCGCCCTCACCCCCTGCCATGGCCGGTCATCGACCAGGCCATCCACGTCCTGCTGCCTGCTCCGTCCGGGTGACGACACCCCGTACGAAACTCCTGCGCGCCGCGTGAATTGCTGGCAACCTTGCCCCTTCTGTGGTATCATCTCTGCGACAAAACCAGCCAGCTTTTCGTATAAGAGAATAATGGAGGTTCTACCCTATGGCAACTTTGCTGGAAAAAGTCCAGATATTGGTTTCTGCTAATCTGCACCAACTGGTTGACCAGGCGCTGCAGTCAAACTCTGTTGCGGTCTACAACTATTACATCCGCGAGATCGAGAACAACCTCGACAAACTGGAAGACGCAGTCGCGACCGTTGGCGGCCAGGTCAAGACAATTCGCCGCAAGCGCGACGAGTATCAGACGCAGGCTGAACGGCTGGACCGTGACATCGACTTGTTGCTCTCTGACGGCAAGGACTCGCTCGCGGAAGCTGCCCAAAGCAAGCTGAACGCAACGCGCGCCACCGTCGAAGAGTACAGCGTGCAGTTGGCGCAACTGGAGCGCGAGTACGATGGCCTGCGCGACGCGCGTCTGAAGCTCCAGGCCAAGCTTGCGACTGTTAAGCAGGAACGGGAGCAGCTTCAAGCGCTGTTGGACCTGGCCAAGGCCAAGGAGATCTCCAACCAGACCATGCGCAGCCTCGACGACCTGGCCGGCAGCCGGGACGAGGACGTGGCGCGGGTCGCCGAAGGCATTCGCCAACGGCTGGACAAAGCCTCAGCGGAGAGCGAAATGCTGGCCTCCAGCCTTGATGCGCAACTGGATGAAGCGCTGGATCGCCGCGAGATCGACCAACAACTCATGGAGCGCAAGCGGCGGCTGGGACTGGCAGAAGGCTGATCGGTGAACGGTCACCGGTAATCAGTATACGGTGGCCCGGTGATCGAAGAATCGGCAATCACCGAACGCCTCAATCTGGAAGCTGATCACCGTTTACCGATCACCGATAACCGAACACTGACCCGCGGAGCGACAAACAGATGAACCGTACGCGCGTGATCTTTATCGTCATAGTTGTGGCCGCCCTGGCGATCGTCGGGATGGCTGCTCTGGTGCGCCTGCTGAGCGACCAGCCGTCTTCGCCCCTTGTCGTCGAACAGCGCGGGCCGGTCAACGTGCGTGTTCTGACGGCGCTGCCGGTCTACGACTGGATCAACGAGGCAGCCAAACAGTTCAACGCCGAAGGGCACGAACTGGATGGCAACCCGATCCAGGTGGAGATCATCTCCATGGACGGGCTGTCGGCGCTGGGCAAGTTCGACCGCGACGAGTTCGGCGCGTTGCCACCTGATGTCGATCTGGAGAACCTAACGCCTGAACAGGAACAGGCGATGGAACGTTTCCCGACGGCGTGGATCCCCGACAGCCGCTACCTGCCCGAACTGGCCAACGTCGCCTACAAAGAACGTCTGGGCCGCGACGTCTTCCTGACTGACGGTGAATATCGCGCCCGGCCCATCGCCATCAGCCTGTTTGCCTGGGGCGTCTACCAGAGCCGCGCCGAGGTGCTGCAGCAGATGTTCGGCGACGTCGATTGGCAGGTAATCCACGATGCCGCCACTGCCAGGGGCGGATGGCCGGAACTGGGCGGGCTGCCGGAGTGGGGATTTTTTAAGCTGGTAGTTCCCAACCCGCGCAAGAATGTCGGCGGGCTGGCAGCCATGGTCGCGGCGGCCGGCGAGTACTATGACAGGGCCGGTATCGGCACCGCGGAGGTGACGGATCCTGACTTCCAGCAGTGGCTTGGCGAGTTGATGGGCAGCACCACCGATTTGAGCGGCGGCAGCGCTTACACAGCTGAGGACTTTGCGCTGTTCGGCTACTCGGCCGGCGACGGTGGCCAGCTTCTGGAGTCGGATCTGCTCAACAACATGGAGGGCATCCAGACCCGCTGGGGCGAGCCGCTGGAGATCTTCTACCCGAAGTATGTCACCTGGTTTGACTTCCCGTTCACGACTTGGATCGGTCCGGAGACCAGCGCAGCCGAAAAGAACGCTGCCCTGGAGTTTCAGCGCTACCTGCTGTCGCCGGAAGTCCAGGCCCAGGCAGTGGCCTATGGTTTGCGTCCAGTCAACGCCGAGGTGTCGGTGGACCAGCCGGACAGTCCGTTTACACGCTGGGCAGACCAGGGTGTTGTGCCCATCGTGTCGCGCACTGAGGCGATGCGCTCGCCGGACCGGGATGTCTTGCTGGCGCTGCTGCGCTGGTTCGACCTGAACGTGGCCCAGTAAGGGGTATCCCATGGCCAAGAAGACAACCTCCATCGGCCCATGGATCGTCGTGGCGACGGTGATCATCGGCTTCTTCTGCATTTTCGGCTGTGTCCTGTCACTGATCGCCATCAATGGACGCGACCAGAGCAGCAGCGATGTGGTCGTCACCGACACCGACCCTGCCAGCGCGACATTGACCCTGGCCTATTCCCCGGAGAAGGCCGCTCTCATCTCCGATCTGGTCGACCGTTTCAACCAGCAAAAGCTGCGCACCGATGACCGCAAAACGATGGAGGTGCAGTTGCTGGAGCTGGCTCCCGACCTCATGGTCGATGAAGCGCTGTCAGATGCGCCGCGCTTCCAGGCGTTGACCCCCGACTCCAGCCTGTGGCTGGACCAACTGGACCGCCGCTGGGCCGGCCAGCAGCAACTTGAGGAGAGCGCCATTGCACCGTCACCGGTCGGCGAAGTCGTGCGCTACGCCGTCAGCCCGGTGGTCATCGCGATGTGGGACGACGTGGCCCGCAGCCTGGGATGGCCCGATGAGGCGGTCGGCTGGGAAACAATTCAACAGCGCGCCGCGGCCGATCCCGACTTTCGCTGGAGCCACCCCAGCACCAGCCAGGCCAGCGGCTTGTTAGCAACTCTGGCCGAGTTCTACGCTGGCGCAGGCAAGACCCGCGGCCTGACCGTCGATGACGCCACTGCACAGCAAACCATCGACTACGTCACCAACGTCGAGCGCACCGTCAAGTTCTACGGAGAGGGCGAAACCGCGATCCTCGACCGCATCAGGGCAGAAGGGCGTGATTTCCTGGACTCGTTTGTGGTTCAGGAACATCTGGTGGTCAACTACAACCGCGATGCGGGCAGCGGCTCGCCTGAACTGGTAGCGGTGTATCCCGCCGAGGGCACGCTGTGGGCCGACCATCCGCTGGCGTTACTGGAGTCCAGCGACCTGACAAACAACCAGCGTTCGACCTTTCGAGCGTTTCGTGATTTCGTGCAGTCGCCCGAGGCACAGCAGGTTGTGTTGCAGGCCGGCTTCCGTCCGTCCGATCTTTCGTTGCCGCTGGAAGGGAGCGCCATCTCTCCCGCCAACGGCGCCGACCCCAGCCAGCCCCAGACGACCTTGCAGGTGCCGGGGCCGGCCGTTGTCGATGTGGTACAGAACGTCTGGCAGTTCACCAAGCGCAAGGCCAACATCTACCTGGTGGTGGACACCAGCGGCAGCATGGAAGGCGACAAGCTGGACGCCGCGCAGGCCGCGCTGCGCGAGTTTCTGGGCCAGATCAAGGGCGACCAAGAACAGGTCGGGCTGGTCGAGTTCAGCACCTTCGTCAACAACATCGATCCGCTGGAACCGATGGCGGACAACCGCGCCCACCTGGAGCGCAGCATCGACAACCTGGAGGCAAGCGGCGACACGGCGTTGCTGGACGCGATTATGGTGGCCTATGACCGCCTACAGCAGGATGCGGACCCGGAACGGATCAACGCCATCGTGGCCATGACCGACGGTCGCGAGAACGCCTCGTCTACCACGCTGCTTCGTCTGCGCGAGACAATCCGGCGCGGCAACAACAGCGGCGTGCCGGTGGTCGTCTTCACCATCGCGTTCGGCGACGACGCCGACTACGACGTGCTGCAGACCATCGCCGACGCCAGCGGCGGCCAGATGCGCCAGGGCGACCTGGAGACGATCCGCCAGTTGTATCGGATTTTGAGTTCGTATTTCTAGCCAACGCCCGATCGCTGACTTCATGCCCCCAGACTCAATTCACAACACCATCGATCGCAAGGCGCGCCGCGCCATCTTCGAGCACGCGCTCTTTCGCATCGAAAACGCCGTCATCCTGGCAGGCTCGATTCTGCTGGCTTACTTCCTGCCCAATCCGTTGCCGGGGCTGTTGCCGTGGTGGAACTGGTGGACGTGGATTCTGCTGGGACTGGTCGCTGTGAGCGCCATCGTCGTCAGCGCGTTGACCGACCAGCGCGAGCGTGAGGAAGCGGTGGAGCGCCTCTTCCGTGAAGAATACAGCATCGGCGGCATCCGCGACAAGGCGCTACAGGAAAAGCTCAAACGGGCCGAGGAGTATCACGAACAGATCAACGCTGCGGTGGCCGCCCAGCGCGATGGCGTGCTCAAGGATCGCCTGAAGCGCACCACCAATGATATCTACGACTGGATCGGCAACATGGTCCGCTTAGCCCGCCGGCTGGACGCCTATCGCAGTGACCCAATTATTCTTGGCGACCGTGAGGCGCTGAAGCAGAGTATCCCTAACCTGCAACACCGCCTGGCGCAGGCGAGCGACCAACGGGTGCGCGAGCAGCTTGAGACGACTCTGGGCGACCAGCAGCAGCTGCAGATCAACATCAGCGAGCTGGACAACCGGATGCAGCGAGCGGATTTGCAGCTTGACAGCTCCCTGGCATCGCTGGGAACAGTGTATAGCCAGTTGTTGCTTATCGGCAGCAAAGATGTGGACGGCGGCCAGGCCGAGCGCCTGCAGGCCGACATCTCCGATGAGGTCAACAGCCTGCAGGATGTGGTCGAGTCGATCAACGAGATCTACGACTACCAGACATTCGGACCGGGCCAGTAGCCGGTAATCAGTAACCAGTAATCGGTGATCTAGCTACCCGACACTTTACATTTGTCATGCTGAACGGGTCTGACAGTCGATGTCGTTAACGCAGGCAACCGGACAATCCGCCTTAGATCTTGATCGCACTCTGCTCTAGTGAAGCATCTCTCGGTCACGAGCGGAGAGATGCTTCACTAGAGCAGAGTGCGGCGATGCGAAACGGCTGTTAGATCATGCATCGCTGCTATCAGGCTGGTCGATGGACCCGTTCAGCATGACATTCGTTGGTCTCGTCACGAAACTGTCAGGTAGCTAGATCGGTGATCAGTGATCGGTGAACCATTGGTCTGTAACACAACGTCCACAGGTCACGCAATACGCAACACGGAGACTTTCAAGCCATGCATAAGTGGTTGATCAGCCTGCTGTTGATCGCACTCATAGCGACCGGCTGCCGCGGCAGTTCGCCCAAGGGTGAGGTGACCGTCTACGTCGCGGCGCCGCTGACTGGCTTCCAGGCCAACGGCGGGCAGACGGTGCTGGGCGGCGCCAAACTGGCCGCGGCTCAGTTGAACCGTGACGGCGGCCTGCTGGGCTATCAGGTCAAGATCGTGCCGCTGGACGACGAGTCGGACTCCGACGTGGCAGTGGCGATGGCGGATGAGGTGGCGGCGTCCGTGGCGAGCGGCGAGCAGGTGCTAGGCGTCATCGGCCACTACAACAGCGGCCAGACTCTGGCAGCCATGGAGACCTACAAAGATCTGCCGGTGGTTGTCATCACGCCGACTGCCTCTGAGACCTCGATTACCCAGCGGGGTTACCGCAACTTCTTCCGCGTTAACGCCAACGACGCTGTGCAGGCGCGGGTGGACGCGGGCTTTCTGGTCAACACCTTGGGCGCGCAGCGGATCGCTGTGCTGCACAACGACACCGAATACGGCGTCGGGCTGGCGCGCGAGATCACAGCTGAGCTGCAGAAACTAGGCGCTGAGGTTGTGCTGACCCGCCAGGTCGCCGAGGGCCAGGATCGTTACGATGCAGAGATTGCGGCCATTCAGAGCGCCGCTCCCGATGCAATCTTCTACGCCGGCTACGAGATCGAGGCGCCCTACCTGCGGGTTGCGCTGACCCAGGCAGGGATGACCACTCCAATGCTGGCGTCGGACGGTGCATTCCTCTCGGCTACCATCGACGAGGCAGCCGGCGCGGCTGAAGGAATGTACGTCAGCGCGTTTGCGCCCAGTCCGCAGAGTGTAGCCGACAGCCAGTGGATCAAGGAATACCAGGCAGTGGACTTCCGCAACCCCGACACCTACTCCATTAACGGCTACAGCGCGCTAATGGCGCTGGCTGAAGGAGTCAAGAAGGCCAACTCGCTGGACCCGGGCAAGGTCGCCAACGCGCTGCGCGGCGCAACCGTGGACACCCTGGCCGGCGCGCTGACTTTCGACTCACAGGGTGATCTCACCGATCCCACTGTCTACGTATTCCAGGTTGCCGACAACGCGTTCGTGCAGGTCAGTCCCTGATGCGCATGACCGACAGCGATAAAGTCAATTTTGTGGCCGCCTATCACTTCTTCAGTGGCGGCCTGTTTGCGCTGCTGGCCATTGCCGCGCTGGTGGTACCGCTGGCTGCGGTGGCGCTGGGGGAGAGCGCGTTTTTGGCGCGCCTGCCGGGCTGGTTTCTTGGCTCAACCTTGCTGATTGTCGCGGCTGTTCTGGCTGGTCTCGCAGCAATGAACCTGGCGCTGGGCTGGGGGCTGTGGCAGCTCAAGAACTGGGGGCGGACCGGCGCGATGATCCTGGCGGTGTTCCAGATACCGTTTATCCCCATCGGCACTATCGCCGGCGGCGTGATCCTCTACGTGTTGCTGCAAGACCAGACCCGCGAGCTGTTCTGGGCAGCCAACCGGCCCATTCCATACCGATGAGCTTCCTGGATCGTTTGGCTGACCTGTGGGCGCGATTTCTTGCCTGGCTTGTCGGGCTGAGGATGGATGCCGCGGGCAGCAAAAAACTGCCAAGCGCCGATCGCGATACCCTGGTTGTTTTATTGGACGAAGGGCGTCCTGGCCAGCGCTGGCTGGCCGCCGAAGCATTGGGCGAGTCCGATCCTGGCCGCAACGGTGTAGATGCATTGGCTGCGGCGTTGGACAGCGACGATCCGTTGCTACGCAACGAAGCCGGTGCCGCGCTTGCTCAAATCGGCGGCCGTAGCGCCCGTGGTGTCCTGATCGAGTCAGCAGCCAGCGGCAAGCCAGCGATCCAGGCAGCAGTTGCCGATGCGTTAGGTCACTATCCTGCGGACGATACTGTCGCCGCGGCGCTGGAACAATTGCTGGAAAGCCCAGACGCGTTAGTTCGCCAGAGCGCAGCAGAAGCGCTGGCACGTACTGGCTGGCCTAGGGAGCGAAGATCAACCGATCTCCGACCCGCCCCGGCATCGCGGTTGTTGACTTTGCTGGCCGAGGACACCGATCCAATGGTACGACGAGCCGCAGCGTTGGCGCTGGGCAGGCTGGGTGATCCGGCAACACGTGAGGCGTTGCACGCCCGTCAGGAAGACCCCGATGAAGACTGGCGCGTGCGAGAAGCCGCTGCACTGGCTGCGTCCCGCCTGCCGACGGTTACGCCGGCAACGCTTGTCGTCGAGACTCCACCCGAATCTCCTGAGGTTGAATCCCAGGCTCCCCCAAACCAGCCCGAAGAATAGCACTGTAATACTCAGACTATCTCCTGGTCAGGACAGATAGACTGTGAACCACTCGGCCACGTCATCCGCCATCTCCCTGGTGACGCTGTGGCCCACCCCGTCGTAGATCTTCATCTTCAGCCGCTCAGGCCGCTCGGCATAGACCGGCAGCAGCCATCCTTTGCTAAACCGGCGCTTTCTCGGCGCGCTGTTTGATTTCCAGCAGCATCTTGCGGGTCATCACGAATCCAATGGGATCGGTGAACCATTCCCAGATCATCTTGAGCGCAAAGCTGCGCGGCGCATAGTCCAGGTGGTTGCGGGTGATCAGACGAGTCGAGCCGTCGGGTCGTTCCTGAAGAAAGAAGACCCACGAGTAGTTGGTGTACTCGGCCTGGCCGGGAGTGGGCAGATCGGGCACCTCGCCTGTCTTGAGGTCGGCGCCGGCCAGCAGCAGCCAGCGGCCATGCTCCATGTCCACCACCTTGTGCACGGGATAGCCGGGCGGTCCCAGACGCACTAGGGCGCCGACTTGCAGTTCCCACTCGGGCACGATGCTGTCGGCGTTGTGCATCTGGCAGCGGGCAATGTTCTCCAGCAACTCGTAGCTGTACATGCCGCCGCGCTCCTGGCCGATCTGTGCCAGCCATGGCCACACGCTGGCGGGCGACGTGAGGATGGTCACCGCCAGCGTTTGTGTTACCAGCGGTGTGGGCACGCGCTCGTCGCCCGGCAGGTTGCGTGTTGTCTCGTCGCCGATCGTGTTCCAGCGCCGGTAGCGGCTGACCAGCAACGGGCGGAAGATCACCGTGCCGATGATCATCAGGGCGCCGCCCGCGTTCTCAAGAATCTCCGTGAATGATGTCATGACTCTGCTCCAGTAGTTGCAAACACGACGTGTATTTCGGTGAGTTTTCCCGTTCATTGGTGTTGGCTGCAGTTCGCCAATCTGCGGCAACGGTGTTTTGTTCAGAAAACCTTCTCCCAGGCGTAGCCCTTGTAGGCTTCGGTGAACCTCAGGCTGTCATATAGCTTGTTAGCCGCCATCATGTCGCCGGTGTCCACGGTGACATCCACCGCGCCCAGCCCTCGCAGCCGCAGCAACCCCTCTTGCATCAGCGCCTTGGCAAGCCCTTTACGTTGGTGGTCTGGCCGGTTACCACCTCGTTGGGCAGGTAGAAGAGAAAGCCCTCCAGCAGCCAGCAGGCAGGCGTGTCCGCATCGAACCCGGCGGCCAGCAACGCATCCCGCCGCGGTCCGGTCAGATCGATGCCGACAGGGGTTCGCTCACAGCTTGGCTTGGCGCCGGCTGTGTCCAGAATCGCGTCTTTGTATGCAAGAAGCTCCGGTTGGTCCAACTCGTAGCAGTGGGTGGTAGCCGGTAATACGTTCGCACGAGGGAGACACGAGGGAGAGATGTAGAGCAGCTCGCGGTTCGGGCCAAGCCACATCTCACAGTCGTAGGTGAAATCGGCGATCAGGCGAAACGCGTCGGCCTGGTCGATGGAGACCAGTTGCTCATCATTGGGGACGAGAACATTCATGGCGCACATCAGACGCCGCTGACAATCGCCCGCGGCAGGGCGTTATCGACAGGGTTGCCGTGGGGAATACGCCATTCAATTATACGCGGATTTGGGAAGTTTGCTGCAAAATCCTGGTAAGTCGCACGCTGCCGGCAGTCACACAGATCGCTGAATTTGGCTGCCATTGCAACTTAAAAACGGGCCCTCGCCGGAGGCGAGAACCCGTTTCACACCAAGGCTTTCGGTTAGGAGTTACGCAGTTGGCTGGTCGAGTGGTACGGAGGAACTCGACACATCGGCAAGTGTGCGTTGTGGCTTGTGTCTGGTGGCTGCCACCGCCCCTTATCCGTTGGGATGCTTGCGGCGGCGCTGACCACGCACGTTCTGCAACCACGGCAGACCTGCGATGGCTGCCAGCACCAGTCCCAGAATCAGCCAGCGCAGTGTGAGCAGGGCCGTTGTGAGCCAGCCCGGCAGATGCAAGCCCGTCTGCTGGCCCACCGGCGTATAGCTGGCTGGCACAGCCGCAGCATCGCTGCCGGATGGATTGGCTGCCACAACTGCCTGCTGCGGCAACCGGCTCAACGCCTGGGTCGCGTGTATGCGCACGTCAGGGCTCAGATCAGCAGTGGCTGCAGTTGCCAGCGCCTGTTGAGCCGCGATCTCGCCAGCGCCAGACACGTCCACAGTAGCCAGTGTTTCGCCTAACGCCCAGGCTGCCTGGGCACGTACGGCCGGGTCAGATGCTTCCAAGGCAACCGCCAGACCATCTACGGCCGAAGGATCGGCGATCCAGCCCAGCATCTCGACAGCGTTGCGCTGAGTGACACCGCTTTCGTTGGCCGCCAGGTCGAGCAGGCCCGGCACAGCCTCGCTGCCCAACCGCTCCAGCGCACCCATGGCTGCATGACGGGCCGGCGTCATCTCGGCGCTGGCCAACGCGCTGTGCAACGCCGCTAACGCTTCAGGGCCGCCGATGGCTGCCAGTGCATCAGCAACCGTGGACAGAGATGCTGTTTCCGGCCCGGCAAGCAGGCTGGTCAAGGTCGGAACTGCGGCCTCAGCGTGCAGCAGTCCCAGCGACTCAATGGCAGCGTTGGCCAGCCGCGGGTCGCTGCTCTGCGCGGCTGTTAGCAATGTATCGATCGCGTTCGAGTCGCCCAGCAATCCCAGCGCCCGGGCTGCGGCAGCCTGCCGGGTCGCCGATGTATCGCCGCTTTGCAGCAATGCAGTCAGAGATGTGGCATCAACGGTGTAGGTTTTTGAACTGCCGGCGTCAGCGATCGCCTCAACGGTAAGCGGCTGTCCGGCTACGGCTGCCAGACTGGTGAAGTATGGGCTGTTCAGCGGCAGGGTCGCCAGCGGCAGCCACGACGCTCCGCCGTCAACACTGACCAGCAGCGCGGCAGGCGTGAAGCGTACGGTAGACGTTCCCAGCCGGTAGCCCGTGGCCGCATAGACGATGCGCGGATCCTGCGAATCCACACCCAGAGCGTTGACTTCCAAAATCGCACCGGGCGTCACGCCCAACCCTTCGTTGCCAGCTTGCCAGGTTGCACCGCCGTCAAAACTGCGATAGATGCCGGCAGTGGCCGTTCCGGCCAGCAAGATCGGCGAGTCGCCAGCGGTCATCGCCAGCGAGCGTGCCGGACTTGCCAATTGGCCAGTCTCTTGCCACGTCGTGCCACCGTCGCGGCTGCGGTAGATCGTCGTGCCCGCGGCAGCAATGACCAGATCAGGCTGTGCAGGGGAAACCGCTGTGATGTTTGCGCCTGCGGGCGGGGCCAGCTCCTCAGCAAGCGCCGGAACTGCGATGACGCCCGCCAACAGCAAGCCCGCTGCCATGATGACTATTCCCAAAAATGGTGCTATTCTCGATGATCGCATAGCAATAACTCCTTCAACTCAATACCTCGTCGTACACATCTCTTTTCGCAGGTGACTGTCCGCTGATCGGTTGTTGTCAACCGCCGCTCGAATCTTGTTGCGAGTCGCCGGGCAGGTTTTCGCTGTCAGGCAGTGGCGTCTCCAGTGGGATCGGGACATCGCCGTCGGGCTGCCGGATCGCAAAGGGTGCTGCGGCAGTCATGCGTCCTGTGCTGTTGGTCGCCACTATCCAGACCAGTCTTTGGCTCAGCAGAACTCTGTTTAGCGGAATCGTGATGTCAACGCTGAACCGGCCAAATCGATCACTTCTTACACGAGCCAGGACGGGTGGTTGTTCAGCGGAGTCCGCACCGGCGGCCACAATCGTGAGGGTAATTCGGTCGCGCGGCGTCCAGTTCGTCCCGGTAACGATGGCCGTTGTGCCGATGTAACCTGTGGTCGGTGAAACAACGATGCCGGGCTGGATCGACGGCGGCGTTGGCTTGCCGGGCGGCGTTGGTGTGCGAGTCGGACGCGTCGTGAAAATGGATGTTGCCGTCGGTGTTGGCGTGCCGGTGGCGGTCGATGTAGCCGACGCGGTAGCAGTCGATGTGCGAGTTGGCGTTACCGTGTCGATCGGTTCGCTGGTCGCAGTTGGCGTCCTCGTCGATGTAGCCGTCGGTGTCTCCGTTGATTCGTCTGTAGGCGTTGCAGTCGCGGTGCGCGTTCTCGTCGCAGTCGGTTGGCTGGTTGAGGTCGCGGTAGCCGTCCGCGTGGGTGTCTCTGTTGCTTCTTCGGTAGGCGTGGCAGTTCTCGTCGCGGTAGCTGTCGCGGTCGGTGTTGGTGTTGCAGTAACCTCGTCGGTCGGTGTAGCCGTCGCCGTGGCGGTATGCGTCGGCGTAGCTGTCAGATCCTCGGTCGGTGTAGGAGAGGGCGTCGCGCTTGGCTCGCTGCCAGGATCGGTGGGTGTCGGCGTTGCAGTGAACTCGCTGGTCGGGGTCGCGGTGGCGCTGAGTGTTGTCGTCGGCGTGGACGTGCCGGTGACGGACGACGTGGGCGTTGCGCTGGCCGTGGATGTAGCCGTTGGCGTCCATGTCATGGTGGCTGTCGCGGTAGGCGTCGCAGTTGGTTCGCTGCCGCCGCCGGTTGCCGTTGGTGTCGCGGTCGGTGTTGTCGTCGCCGGACGCGTCGCGGTGCTCGTCGGCGTCGCGGGGGGAGTCGACGTCCAGGTTGGTTGGGGCGTCGGTGTGCGCGATGCGGTCGCGGTCGGCGTTGCCGTGACCGGGGACACAGTCGGCTGCACAGGCGCCCAGTTAAAGAAGATCAACGCCTTGCCGAAACGCTCGTAGTATTGCACCTCGATTTTGTGCCAGCCGGCGTCGTACCAACGCTCCACCACATAGTCGCGCGCCGGACCGTCGGTCCAGCCATCCATGACCACGGCGTTATCCACCAATACCCGCGCCCCGTCGTCAACGCGCACAACAAAGCGGTAGGTGGCAGATTCCAGGAAGTAGAAATTGCGCGTCCAACGCACGCTGAAGTTGTCCGCGGGAATGCCGGGCGCCGGGCTACCAAGGCCCCAGTCAAAGGCGATCGCGATGTCGTTGCGCACCAGGATTGGCGTGCCGGCCAGGTTGGGATTGCTGTAATATTCGCCCTTCCATTCAGGGAAGTACTGCTGGCGCTGCCACGCGAGCTCAATCAGCGCCTCGCCGGTGCGCTCGAAGTATTCGACGCGTACCGCGTGCCAGCCGGCAGCCAGCGTGCGCGTTCCTGAAACGGTACGGACGCCACCGTCCTGCCAGGCGTTGATAACCTGTACGTTGTCCACCCAAACACGTACACCATCGTCGACACGCGCCTCAAAGAGATAGTCTCCCTCGTCGAACCATTGGTTGCTGGTCCAACGGACGCTGAAGAAATCGTTGTTGATGCCGGGCGCGGGGCTGCCAAACCCCCAATTGAACCACACCGCCGGATCGTTGCGCACCATGGCCGGCGTGCCCAGCAGATCGCTGTTGTTGAAGTACGCGCCCAGCCAGGCGCCGCCAGGGGCAGGTGTCGCTGTTGGCGACGGGGGAACTGGCGTCGCGGTCGGCCACCACGGTGTCCAGGTAGGGATTGGCGTCCAGGTCGGCGGTGGAGGAACCGGCGTCGCGGTCGGCAACGAAACCGGCGTCCAGGTCGGCAGCGGCGTGTTGGTGGCTACAGGCAGCGGAATTGTCACCACCGGAAGAATCAGCAGGTTGAAGTTAATCGATACCGTTTCGGCGGTATTGGCAACCCAGCCCCATTGTTCGCCGACGCAGCAGACCAGCAGCCAGAGGCCGTCCTCGGTCCGCCCCTCCGCGCGGAAGACCATGCCGGCGGGCACGGTTGCCAACACATCGAAGGTCAATCCCGGACCGGAGCGTACGTTGAGCAGATCGGCCACCACAGTGACCTCAGGAACGGACGGCGTTCCGGGCAACGGCGACGCGGTGGGAGTAACCGTTGCCGGCGGCGTGGGCGAAGCGACATCAACGGGCACGGTGGCAGTCGCTGTCAGTGTTGCGCCCGGGGCAGCAGTTGCCGCGGGTGTCGGCGTCGGCGGCTGGCCGAACGCCAGGGAGAGCAGGTTGTAGCCGACCAGCGCGACAGCGATGATGAGTACAGTGAAGGCAGCGATCAGCAGAACATAGAACAATGGTCTGTTGCTTGTCATCTTTTACCAATCCTGGCCGCGTTGTTGGACTATCCGACATCGCAGCGCTTCGTTAACCCCAAACAAACGATTCTCGATAAGTTCAACTGCACGACTTGCGCTGCCGGCTGCCTGTGGGACGAATGCTTGCGTTGATGGCAGCACGGAGCGGTCGGTTGTGCATCCATTGTTTACATGATGGCAGTGGTCGAAATGTTCAGGATGCGCGTGAAACGTGAGGCGTGAAACGTGAAGACGTGAAACGTGAAACGATTGGGGTTGTTCAAACCAGGTGAACCGATGAGACTTCGGAAGTTGCCGCGCCGTGCCAACGAACGTACTCTGTTGTCACCGATCTGGAGCAGCTTCAACCGGCGACTTCCGACGACCTGGATACCAACTTGCTTTGAATGCACCCAATTGACCAAGTCAAGCTGGCACCGTTTCACGTTTCACGTCTTCACCCCTGGATTTGACACATAATGCACAAGACAGTAACATCAAGGCCAGCCTAAAGACTTGAGGTTGATATTTTATGGATGACCATAACACATCTGAGCCGTTGAGCGAAAGCGTGGAGATGTACCTCCTGCGCATCGCGCTCTTGCAGGACGGCGACAAGCCGGTTCCAATCTCAGTTCTGGCAGAGGAACTGGCTGTTTCGCCGGTGTCTGCCAACCAGATGTGCCGCAAGTTGGCCGAGCGCGACGTTGTGATCTACGAACCGTATCGCGGCGTGACTCTGACGCTGCACGGCGAGTCGGTGGCGCTGCGAGTATTGCGCAAACGCCGGCTGTGGGAGGTCTTCCTGGCCGAGAAGCTCGGGATGGAGCCGCAGCTAGCCGAGGAAATGGCCTGCCGCTTCGAACACGTCACGCCAGACATGCTGGCCGAGCGGCTGTCAAGCTATCTCGGCAACCCGGTCCTGAGTCCCCAGGGTGAGACAATCCCCGCCAGTGTGGGATCAGTGGTCCACCGGCCGCGCATGCCGTTGATACAGATACCGGCCGGCCACCTCGGGCAAGTGGTGAGTGTCGGTGGCGACGACACGACGCGGACCTTCTTGCGTATGCAGGGAGTTGGCGCAGGTGCAATTCTGCGCACGCTGGCAACAGGACCCGACGGCTCAATGCTGCTGCAAGCACCATCGGGACAGATTTCGCTGGCTGCTGAGCTGGTAGAACTGATCGAGGTGACACGCGTACGCTCGCCGGAAGAGGAACCCTTGCTCACTGTCCCTGCCGACACTGGCGAAGCTTAACCTCTGAACCCGGCCGTCTGGTCGTTGAACGAGATCAACGCGCCCAACAAAGATCTGACCAACCACGACGACCTGCAAGACAGGTTGCCCCAAGGAGATACCCATGATCGTCACCGCCAACCGCATTCCCGTCAACCCTGAATTCGCCGATGCTTTTGAGGCCCGTTTTGCCAACCGGGCCGGTCTGGTAGACAACATGCCGGGATTCGTCGCCAATTATGTGCTGCGGCCTGCCACGCCAGACACCCCATACATCGTGCTGACCTACTGGGAGTCGAAAGAACACTTCGACGCCTGGGTCAACTCCGATGCGTTCAAGCAGGGACACGCCCGTTCCGGCAGCCTGCCGCCGGAAGCATACACCGGTCGCAATCAGTTCGAAATGTTCGAGGTTGTCACCAGCACTGAAGACCAGACTTCGGAAGTCGCCGAAACAGGGTAGAAAGACCCCCGGCCTGTTGAACCAAGTCGAGCACGCAGGCGGCGACTTCCGAAGTCTGGCGCTGTGCAGCTACAATGCCCGTACGCAGACCGATGTGTGCGGGCGTTTTCATTGCGAAATGCGATTGACAAGCTACCAGCCTTTGCTTATAATCACAGTGGCATTCTTCAGCGCTGATAATCGCTGTCAATGTGGGCTCCTTTTGCGCCCGGCCCCTGGCGCTATTCATTGATATCCGACCGGCGTCGGCCGTTACCTCGTCAAGACACCGCCTATCGACGTTTTAATCTTGTCCTCGGCTTGACTGCAGCGGAGTGGTCTCCTCTCAGCACGTTCAGTGAGAACGCCCTCCCGCGGCATTTCTGCATAACCGTTCGGTTTTCGACCCACCCATTTGCACGCCACGAAAAGGAGAAGAAACCTATGAACAAGAAGCTCAGTCTGCTGCTGGTGCTGCTGATCTTCGCGAGTCTGCTGATGGCAGCCTGCCAACCTGCTGCAGCGCCCGCTACCGAGCCGACCGCCGCTCCCGCCGCCGACAGCGGACAGGAAGCTGAACAGGCTGCCGAGCCGACTGCTGAAGAGGCCGCCGCGGCCATGCCAGCCGATGAGGATATCACCCTCGCCATCGAGCACTTCAGCATCATCGAAGGAACCACCTGGTCAGGCGCGCACGATCGGGCCGGCAAGCGGCTGGCCGAGAAGTATCCCAACGTAGACTACGTCTACCGCGAGGAGGTCAGCCCGGACCTCTCGGTTCCCTACGCCGAGGATATGATCTCCGAAGGCGCGGACATCGTCGTCGGCAACGCCGAGTTCATGGGACTGCCGCTGAAGGACATCGCCGACAAGTACCCGGACGTCGATTTTGTTTCCATCGTCGCCAGCGACCTCAGCACCAAGGAGAACTTCATCCGTCTCTTCCCGCGCCAGTACCAGGCGCTCTATCTGGAGGGCCTGATTGCCGGCGCGCTGACTGAGACCGGCAACATCGGCATCGTCTCAGCCTTCCCCACGGTTCAGGTGATCCGCCGGACCGCCGGTTTCGTTCTCGGTGTACAGGATGCCGCCGAGATGCTGGGCAAGGACGTCAACGTCTACGTGAAGTACGCCGGTGACTGGTTCCTGCCGCCGGAAGAGCGTGAGATCGCCACAACGCTGGTCGACCAGTACGATGTCGATGTGCTGACCCAGCAGACCGACTCCGGCTCACCGCTGGATGTCGCCACGGAAAAGGGCATCTGGTACGTGGGCAAGGACATGGACGTGGTTGGAGAATACGGCTGGTCGGACACCGACACGGTGGCCGTCTCGTTTGACACCCGCTGGGAGGTCCTCTACGATCAGATCATCCAGGATCGAATGGCCGGTGCTGCAACTGATCCGGTGCTGTACTACGGCATGGACCGCTCGATGTCGCTGGCCGACGGCACGGAAGAGGCCACGGTGGACATCATGAACGATGGCAAAGTGGGCGTGGACGCCATCAGCCCCAAGGCACTGCCGATGATCCCGCAAGAGATCGTCGATCTGGTCAAGATGCGCCGCGAGCAGATGATGGCCGGCGAGTGGGATCCCTTCACAGCCCACGAGTTCGTCAGCAACGGCACCGGCCTGGATCTGGCGGATACCCCGGTGCCAGCCGAGGGCGAGGTTGTCAAGGCAGCAGATGAAGTGCCGACAGATGCGTTCTTGCTGTCGCTGTTCAACTTCGATCTGAAAGGCACGAACATTCTGGAATAATCAACGCCAGCAGAGCTTGTCAGGGCGGTTCTTGACATTGCTGCCACCGACCAGACGCACGTGAGGCTCTCACCGACCGGAATATTCTCCTTTTGGTGAGAGCCTCATTTTAGGTTTCGACAGGGTAACTGCTCACCCGTCACTCCCGCGGAGTACCCAATGCCCTCACAGACGGCATGCGCCGTGGCAAGAAACTTCTTCACTGTCACTGGCGCTGCGCCGTGAGCGGGTCGAGCACACGTCCTGCATAAGGTCGAGCCGCTAGTGAAGAATCTCTCCGTAGTCGTTTCTAGGCAGGCGGGAATCCACGTCGTCACAGGCGCTAGACTCCCGCCCTGCTTGCGCCCAGGAGCGAGGCGTATGGGTCCGCGGGAGTGACGCAACAGTGAGGGCTGAGTAGTTACTCACAGGATCAGAAACGGCATCACGAACAAGAAGCGTAATCCTGTCCAGATTTCTGTTTACGGTGTAGTTACCCCGAACGAAGAAGAACTCATGACCAAGGAACTCCTTGCAGGAAGAGAGCGCGGCGCCACGATACTGGAGCTGCGGGGGATAACCAAACGGTTTCCCGGCGTCGTCGCCAACGACCAGATCGATTTCGAGATGCGCGCCGGCGAGATCCACGCCATCCTGGGCGAAAACGGGGCCGGCAAGACCACGTTGATGAAGATCTTGTACGGGATCATGCAGCCGGACGAGGGCGACATCTACGTGCGCGGCCAGCGGGTCAAGTTCCATTCGCCGCTAAACGCCATCGAACTGGGGATCGGGATGGTACACCAGAACCGCAAGCTGGTGAACGCTCACACGGTTACGGAGAACATCATCCTGGGACACCCCAATGCCGGCCGCGTGTTGAACCTGCGGCGCGCCGAGCAGGAGATCGACGAGCTCTGCCGCCGCTACGGGTTCAAGATCGACCTCAGAGCCGCGGTCTGGCAGCTTTCCGAGGGCGAAAAACAGGTGGTTGAGATCCTGAAAGCGCTCTACCGCGGCGCCAAAATCCTTATCCTGGACGAACCGACGTCAGCACTGGCGCCGCCGGAGACGAAGAAGCTGTTGTCTTCCGTGGAAGCCATGGCCGACGACGAGCTGGCCATCATTCCGTTCATCACCCACAAGCTACCCATCGTCCTCTCCACCAGCCATCGGGTCACGGTGCTGCGAGGCGGGCGGGTGATCGCCCGCTTCGACACATCCAGCGCCACTGAGCAAAGCCTGGCCCGCGAGATGGTGGGGCGCGAGGTATTGTTCCGGGTGGAGCGACCGGCTGTCGAGACCGGCAAGCCGGTCTTGCAGGTAGACAACCTCTCCGCGCTCAGCAGCCGCGGCTTCATGGCGGTCAAAAACGTGACGTTCACGGTGCGCGAGGGAGAGATATTTGGGATCGCCGGCGTGTCGGGCAACGGGCAGCACGAGCTGGCTGAGGTGTTGGCGGGGTTGCGCAAGCCGGAGGCGGGCAAGGTCACGCTGGACGGCGCGGAGATCACCGATGCACCGCCGCTGGCGCGCTGGCAGGCGGGCCTGGGATATATCCCGTCCGAGCGCAACGCTGTAGGATCCATCGGCGAGTTCTCGCTGGTGGAGAACGTGGCCATGAACTACTACTTCGACGACAAGTACGCCCGCAATGGACTTGTGGATTACGCCAACATCCGCAAGCTGACCGAGGAAATGATCGTCGACTACGATGTAGCCACGCCAAACGCCGATGTGAAAGCTAAAAATCTGTCGGGCGGCAACCTGCAAAAGGTCATCCTGGCCCGTGTGTTGACCCGCGGGCCGCGGCTGGTCATTGCGAATCTGCCCACGCAGGGTCTCGATGTGGGAGCGACCGAGTTCGTTCAGAACAAGCTGATCGAGGCCAAGAAGAACAAAGCCGCTGTGCTGCTGATCTCCGAGGATCTGGACGAGATACTGGCCATCAGCGACTGGATCGCACCGATGTACGAAGGTGAGTTCATGGGCATTTTGCCGGCCGACGAGGCCAATCGCGAGCGGGTCGGGGCACTGATGGCCGGCCTGAAGTCTGAAAGGGAAGCGCAATGAGGATCGGCGCACGCGAGCTCAAGATAGAAAAGCGGCCATCGCTCTCCGGCTGGCATGCAGCGTTGATCTCGATCGGCGCGCTGCTGGTTGCCCTGTTGCTGTTCAGCGTCCTTTTCGTTCTGGCGGGAGTCGACCCGCTGGAGGCCTATCGGGGAATCATCTCTTACGCATTCCTCAATCCGTTCGGGCTGCCGCTGACGCTCAACCGGTTTATCTTCCTGCTGCTGTGTACGAATGCGTTTATCATCCCCTACCGCGCCGGGCTGTGGAACATCGGCATGACGGGCCAGCTTTATATGGGTGCGCTGGCGGTGTTCGGCGTGTTGGCGCTGCTGGGTGCACGACGCAACGGCTCAGTAGCGGTCTCCCCGGCGATTCTCATTCCTATCCTGTTGGTGGTAGCAGCGGCTGGCGGCGCGATCTATGCAGCGATTGCCGGCGCGTTGAAGGGCAAGTACAACATCAACGAGATCGTTGTCACAATGATCATGAACTTCATCGCCTTTTGGCTGGTCTCGTTCATGATCAAGGAAGGCGGTCCGTTCATGGGACGGGGCGGAGAGGGCGAAAGCTTCCAACTGCCTGAGGCCTTGAACGCACCGTTGATCGCCGGCGTGCCCTTTACGCTGCTGCTGGCTCTGGGCCTGGCCCTGCTGCTGAATTTCATGTTCGCCCGAACCACGCTTGGTTTCCAGATCAAGGCCTACGGAAAGAGTCCGGCAGCCGCCCGCTACGCCGGCATCAACCCGGTACGGCTGCCGATCCTGGTGTTCGCGATGGGCGGCATCATGGCCGGGCTGGCCGGTTACCACTACTTCGCCGCCGTTCCCGGTGTCTACAAAATCACCAGCAACTACGGCTACTACGGCGATTTGGCCTTCTATGGCATCATCTGTGGCCTGATCGCCATGGGCAACCCTATCGCATCGATCCCGGTGGCGCTGCTGTTCGGCGGGCTGTCCATCGGCGGCCGCTATATTCAGGGCAAGCTGCACATGAGCTTTGGCGTGGACTACGCGCTGCTGGGCGTGCTGATGATCACGCTGGTGGGATTCCAGTATTTCTACAACAACCAGATCGTGCTGAAAACCAACCGAGAGTCGCTCAATAAGGAGAGTCTAGATGTGGGAGTTCATAGCCCGGAGTCTTGAGGCTTCGACGATTTTCACCTTAGCTGCCCTGGGTGAGCTTCTGGGCCAGCGGTCGGGCATACTCAACGTCGGCATCGAGGGAATCATGCTGTTCGGCGCGACGTTCGGTTTCATCGCCGCCCAGAACAGCGACAGCTATGCCGTTGGCTTCTTGGTCGCGATCGCGATCGGCGCGCTGCTGGGATCGTTGCACGGTTTCTTCTCCATCACACTGGGCGTCGATCAGGTGGTCAGCGGCATGGGCATCTGGATTTTGGGCTTTGGCCTGACCACCTTCATCGGCAACCCCTACACCGGGCCGCTGGGCATGGACCGCATCCCCACGGTCTTCGGCGTCTCTCCCTTCTTCATCCTGAGCGTCATTCTGGTGGCGGTGATGTGGTTCGTGCTGTCGAAGACCAGCCTGGGCCTGCGTATCCGCTCGGTGGGCGAGAACCCGTCGGTGGCTGAGGTGTCGGGCATCAACGTGGCCCGCACGCGCTACATGTGTGTGGTAGTCGGTGGGATGCTGATGGGCTTTGCCGGCGCGGTTTACTCGCTGGACTATAATCCGGTCTGGAACTACAACTTCCTGATGGGCTGGGGCTTCATCGCGCTGGCGTTGGTTTTCTTCTCGCTGTGGAACCCTTGGATCCTGCTGGGCGGCTCGTTGCTCTTTGGCTTCCTCTGGCAGCTTTCGCTGAACCCGCAGCTATTTCTGCCGGGCGTCTTCTCCCGCTACATCTGGCGTACCGTCCCCTTCGTCATCACGCTGCTGGTGCTGATGGTGATGTCAACCAAGTGGTTCCGCGCCAAATGGGGATCAGCCAAACCCGAGGCGCTGGGCGAGCCGTATGTGAAGGGATAGGGCCATCGCCGCGGTTTCTGGATCTGCGTTCTGCCCGCGCGGAACAGTGACAACAGGTAACTATTTACGTTGTCACGGAGCGACAGACTTCGGAAGTCGCCGAAGCACAGTGGAAGCTTCTCTCGTCGCGTTTAGCTAGTGGTTACGTAGAACCGGCGACTTCCGAAGTCTATGGCTGAATAGTTACGACAACAGAATGAATTCAGATCGGGAAGTCCAGTTCAGACTGTACTTGTTGGGAGCGCCGCAGATGCAGTGGGGCGACCAGGCATTCACGCCAGCGCGGCGGCAGGTGCGCGCCCTTCTTTATTACCTTGCGGCGACGCTTGAGCCGTTATCCCGCGACCGGCTTGCTTTCCTTTTCTGGGCTGATCTCCCGGATTCTGCCGCCCGCAACAACCTGAAACGCTTGTTGAGCACCGTTCGCAGCGCCCTGCCTGAGCGTTCAATTCTGACCGCCAGCCGGGATATAGTTGGGCTGGATCGCAGTCGCATCTGGTGCGATGTTGAGGAATTCCAGCGACTGGCCGCGGGATCCGATCCCGGTTCTTGGGTTGAGGCTGTCGGACTCTACCACGGCCCCTTCCTCGCTAGTTTCTCGCTGCTCAACAGTCCTGAGTATCAGACATGGCACTATCAGCTGCAAGCCCAGGCCGAACTGGCATATCTTGACACGCTTTCCAGGCTGGTTGACTCGCGGCGTGCTGCCGGCGACCTCGACCATGCCATCGACTACGCCCAGCGCTTTCTGGCTGTAGACGAGTTGGCCGAGGATATACACCGCCGCTTGATCGAGTTGTACGGCGAAACAGGGGACCGCGGCGCAGCAGCACGCCAGTTTGAAGCCTGTACATTGGCGCTGGAACGGGAACTGGGCGTAAGACCCTTGCCCGAAACACGGGCAGCGTACGAGACAGCAATCTCGGCAAGACCGACTTCGCCCAGGCCACCCCATGCCTGGACTGTTCTCCCCAGCCTGAACCTGCCCCTCATCGGGCGAGAGGACGCGTGGCAGGCGCTGACTACTGCGTACCACCGCCTCAAGTCCGGGGGAGTAATCCTCATATCGGGCGAGCCTGGAGTTGGCAAGTCACGGTTGATGCAGGAGTTCGCCACAGCTTGCCAGTCAACCGTGCTAACGGGCAACAACCCATCCAGCGGCCACCACGTCCCCTACCATGCCGTGAGCGAGGCGCTTCGGCAGGCTCTCTCTGTCCCCCAGCGCTGGCAAACCATTCGTCCCATCTGGCTGGCCGAGGCGAGTCGCCTGCTGCCCGAAATGGCCGAAACGTTCCCGCATCTGCCTGCCTCCGTATCCGTTGAACCGGACCAGGCCCAGGCACGCCTGTTCGAGGCGTTGACCCGTTGCTTCATCGGGTTGGCCCAGAGCGGGCCGTTGATGCTCTGCCTTGACGACCTGCATTGGGCCGATCCCGCGACGCTTGGCTGGCTGGCTGCCCTGCCCCGCAGGCTGGCCGGCAGCAACGTCTGCGTGGTGGGAACCTACCGCCACGCCCGTGCCGAGGCGCTGGTGGACCTGATGCGCGCCTATGCCCGCCACGGCCTGCTGGGAGAGGCACCTCTCTCCCGCCTGTCCGTTGACGCTGTGGCACAGGTGCTGAACCAACTGCCACAACGACCGCCAGACCCGGCTCTGCTGGCGCGGCGCATTCACCATGCAACCGGCGGCAACACCTTCTTCGTGCTGGAGACCCTGCGAGCGCTGTTGGAAGATGGCCGGCTGGCTGATCCACCGGACCAGTTGCCGCTGGCCCAATCCGTCCAGGCCACCATCGAAAGGCGCCTGACCAGTCTGAGCGAACTGGGCCGCCAGTTGCTGGAGACGGCGGCTGTGCTGGCTCCCGAATTGGAGTCCAGGCTGCTGCACCAGGTCGCCGGACGCACCGAGATGGAGACCGCTCGCGGGCTGGACGAACTGGACGACCGCCATCTGCTGGCGGGCAGCACCCAACATCGATTCAACCACGATCTGGTGCGCCAGGTGGCCTATGCCGGGATCAGCCCCTGGCGACAGCGCATCCTCCACCGGCGGGCCGCCCAGGCGCTGGAAACTACAGACACACGCGCCGGTGAGCCGGTCTGGGCCGAGGTCGCCGTCCACTACGATCGGGCCGGCGACAGGATCGACGCGATACGCTGCTACGAGCTGGCTGCCCTGACTGCCCAGAGGCTCTATGCCCACCAGGAAGCCATCGACTTCCTCGAGCAAGCCCTGGCCATTGATGGAGATGGGCCGGCAGAGGTAAGAGCACGTCTTCAAGAGTTGCTGGGCGACAGCCTGATGGCCCGCGGTCAGCACGAAGGTGCAGCGCGCGCGTATCGATCCGCGTTGGCCGCCGTAGCCGCAGAACAACACCTGGCGCGCGCCGTCCTGCAGCGCAAGGTGGCGGATACCTTCCGCGCCCGCCTGATGACTGCCGAAGCCGAAGCAGCGGCGTTGCAGGCCAGCGCAACCCTGGGCAAGCCGGCTGCTGACTGGCCGCTTGAATGGCTGCACGCCTGGCTGGACAATCAGCTTGCGCTCATGAGTGTCTATTACTTTCGAGGCGATTTCGACATGCTTACCCAACTGATTGCCGCCATCGAGCCGGTGGTCATGGAGGTCGGAACCAGCGGCCAGAGAGTTAACTTCGCCTATGGGTTGGCTGAACTGGCTGTTCGACGGGAACACTTTACACTCTCACAGGACACTGTGGAGAGATTTAAAACCTGCCAGGCAGCCGCGCAGGAAGCAGGCGGTCTGGCACAGATCGCATGGAGTCAGTTTGGGGTGGGCTTCGGTCTGCTGTGGTCAGGAGATAC
Organism: Caldilineae bacterium; assembly: GCA_020634555.1. Taxonomy (GTDB): domain Bacteria; phylum Chloroflexota; class Anaerolineae; order JAAEKA01; family JAAEKA01; genus JACKBK01. The sequence goes on along the minus strand of JACKBK010000005.1, from coordinate 72,905 downwards.
GGAAGGCGCTGAACATGCCTTGCTAACGGCCCTTCGCCAGTCCGAGGAAGCCGGCACGAGTTACTATGAAGTGGTGATTCTGGTCTACCTGGCCTGCTGCTACCGGTTTCAGAACGACGCGGAGGCCGCCCGCGGCGTGATCTACAGAGGTCTGGCAACCGCCTCAGAGGTTGACATGCCCATCTACGAAGGCGCGGTGCGGGCCAACGTGGCCTGGCTGGCCTGGCGCGACGGGAAGGTGGACACCGCGCTGGCAGAGGCGAAACGGGCGGTGGATATCTGGGGCGACTACCCATATCCTTTTCGCTGGCTGGCCCACTGGGTGCTGCTGGCGGTTCACACCGAGCGCGGCGACCTGGTCGAGGCCGTAGAGCAAGCCCAAGCCATCCTGCATCCCACCCAGCGCCGCCAGCCGGGAGCGTTGCCGGCTGCGCTGGAGGAAGCGATGCGCGCGCTGGAAGCAGGCAACACCGAAACCACTCAAGCCGCGCTGCGGCGCGCGATCGCCATGGCCCGGAGGGAAAACTATCTGTAAAAGCACTGGAGCGGCTGACGAGTGCCGTGCGCCGTTATGTGTGAAGGACAAACTGGCTACCTGACAGTTTCGTGACGAGACCACCAAATGTCATGCTGAACGAGTCCATCGACCAGCATGATAGCAGCGATGCATGCTCCAACAGCCGTTTTGCATCGCCGCACCCTCCTCTAGTGAAGCATCTCTCCGCTCATGAGCGGAGAGATGCTTCACTAGAGGAGGGCGCGACCACGATCTAAGGCGGATTGCCCTGTTGCCTGCGTCAACGACATTGGCTGTCAGACCCGTTCAGCATGACAAATGTAAAGTGTCGGGTAGCTAGAAGGATAAATACTGCTACGACCACATGCGGCTTTGCACGGCCTTGTAATCGGTATGTTTCTAACCGAAAGCACCCAATTCATACCTTGGCACCTCTGCTGCCAGAATCTCCGCCACGATTGCGCTCAATTCTCGGGTTTGTCCTTGGGCCGGCGCTAAACCCTGAGAGGAAGATGATGCTCTTATTCGATCCAGCATCGCATTTGCTTTGCTTTTTACCCAGTCCGGGCTTGCCGAATGAGCAACACACGTGGTTAGCAACGCAATCGCCTGTTCAGCCTGATCACATGTGATCAAAAGTTCAGCGAAATAGGGCAAGACGTCCAGAAGTTCCGGCAACACCCCTACTTGGAGACCCAACTCCAGCGCTTCACGGAAGCAGTCTCTGGCGGTGGCATAATCTTCCAGACCATAATTGGCATTGCCTAAACATTGTAAAGCATACAACATGCCAACTTGGTGATCAATCGCCAAGTTGGTATTGTAGGCCTCTTGAGCGAGTTCTTTGGCTGTTTCGAAATCCTCCAACCTGCAAGTGGCTTCGCTTAAATTCCCAAGTGCAATACCCATCCCCCATTGATCATTCATTTCCTGTGAAATAGCCAAACTCTCAGTGTAATATGCCCTGGCCTCGATGAGAGAGCCTTGATCAATTGCCACCATGCCTAACAACAGGAGCGCCGCGCTGAGTTCCCACAGCTCATTGGTCTCTTCTGCAATGCACTTGTTCTCGGCGAAGGATCGCTGGGCTTCAGCAAGGTTGCCGGCATAGAGACCATCCACAATCCCCAGCGAGAAGCGCGCCAACATGGTTTCTCTCCTCGCCGCCTCGCCCAGCGTTTCCAACACGGCAAGACTTTGTTCTGATACCTCACGGCTTTTGTCGAGTTGCCCCAAACGATGGGCATAGACACCCTGCCAGGCAAGGATTCGGCCCCACAACAGTCGGGCTAACGCCTGGTCAACATCAGGCTGCTTGGCGATTTGGCTCAACCGCTCCGCCGCCTGTCCAAACAGCCACTCGCCCTCTTGAAGCCGCGACCGTATTTCAAAGAAATGCCCCAGGCCCTCCACAGCTCGCTTTAATAGTGTCAGTTGTCCGTTCTCAAGCGCCCACTGCCAACTTGCGCGGGCATTGTCAATCTCCTGCGCAATGATGGCCAGAGCTTGGGTTTGATGGGGGCTGCCCTTCAAATGCTGGCCTTGCTGTTCAAGCAGCGCAGCGTAATACCGGCTGTGCTGCTCGCACGTGAGGGCCTGCTCGATGGCGGTTTCGCTGAGTTTTGCCGCTCCAAATTGACGCAGTAACACGTGAACATCATAGCGCCCATCCGGAGCCAGCCGCACCAAGGATTTGTCCACCAGCCGTGACAAAACGGTTTCAGATGCATGCGCAACTTGTTTTGCGGCCTCAAGATCAAAGCCACCCCGGAACACCGACAGTTGGCGAAAAGCGGTTTGTTCACGCGACGTTAATTGTTGCCAGGAATAGTCAAACGTGGCCCATAAACTACGATGGCGCGGCGGCGCATCCCACATTGAGGTTGACAACACGCTTATATTTTGTTCGATCGCGGTCGCAATCGATTCGCAACCCTGCGTCTGAGTCAACCCTGCGGCCAGCTCAATAGCCAGGGGGACACCATCTGTCAGCCGGCAAATGTGGGCCATACCGGGCCAATCTGGTTCAGGCATTGCGTTACGCCGCTGAACTCGGCCCAGATGCGACAGAAATAGCTGGATTGCGTCATAGGTTTCAAATTGTGAGATGTCTCCATGGTTGGGATAGGACAATCCCTGAAGGTCAAACACCTGTTCCCAGCGCAACCTCAACGGCTCACGGGTCGTGATCAAGAGCTTGACATCAACGGCCTGATGGAGGATGTCAACTAACATCGACAGAGCCGGGTTTTCTGTTTGATCATCAGGGCGAAGCAACTGTTCAAAATTATCCAGAATCAGAAGTCGCTCTTGGGGCTGTAAATAGGTGAGTGTCCGAGTCCAGAGATCAGCTTTCCCCGCTGATGACAGATGCAGTGTATCACTGAGTGTGCCTATCAGATTGTCAGGGCTGTTAACCGCAGCCAGGTTAACAAAGGTACAGCCATTCAGAAAACGCTCTGAGTGAGCTTTTGCGACCTGCAAAGCCAGGCGCGTTTTACCAATCCCCCCCGGCCCCACGATGCTCAACAGCCGACAATTGGGCTGACCCAGCATCTCAACAAGGCGTTCAATCTCTTCGTGTCGGCCAATAAAGGGCGTTGGTTGCGGAGGTAGGTTATGACGCGGGCTGGTTCGAGCGGCCCAAATTTGGGTATAGAGTTTGGTTGTTTCAGCCCCCGGATCAACACCTAACTCCTCATTTAGCACCTGTTGACATGTTTGATACTGTACCAAAGCCTCATTGTATTGCCCCAGGTAGGATAACAATCGCATGGTTAGGCGATGAGCTTCTTCGCTCCATGGCGCCAAAGCCACACGGCGATTGGCGTACACCAGAGCTGCTCCATACTCCCCTCGGTCGATCAGGGCTTGAACAAGTCGATCCAACAAGGTATCTACCAGATCCCGCCAACGTTGTTGCTCGGTAATCAACCATTGCTCAAACGTCGGACTGTCATCCAGATAGATGCCTTCCAGAAAGGGAGCGCTATAAAGCCTGGCGGCTTCTTCCCAGGCCGCAATATCTGGTAAGGTGGACAGTTCAGCAAAACGCTGCGTATCAACCCTGGCAGGAACGTTGGGACTAAAGGCAATTGTGCGACGATCAATATCCAGCAAGTCGGGCAGTTTGCTGTTCAAATTGTACAGGGATCGTCGCAGCAGGCCAAGAGCCTGCTTCTGGGTGGAGTCGGGCCAAACCAAACCGGCCAAGTAGTCGCGTGTAACCGGCCTGCCTTCACTGATGAGATAGGCCAACAGCGCCAACGTTTTTTGGGAACGAAAGCCGGTGATTGCTTTGCCGGCGCGGCTAATTTCAATAGATCCGAAGAGTTTGATCTCTATCAAGGTCAATGTCTGTCTCTCACCATGAAAACAGAGGACGTACAGAGGACATACGCATTATAGCATAGACCTTCAGTAATATTGAGGAGCAACCCCATGGACATTTACCGCCGAGGTCATTTCCATTTACGGAGGCGGGTTGCTCACACATCCACAGAGGGCACAACATACAAGGAGGAACAACCGATGATACTTTGCTGCTTCAAGTGAAACACCCATCCTGACATGGACCGGCGCGCCTCTGGTTTGCGTATTCGTGGCTGCGCAGCATTCGTGGACGGCCACAGCCTTGTGGACCTTTTGTGGACCATGACGTTGTATCCTCGTGACAAGCGAGCGGGGCCTATCAGGCCGTGAGCCGGCGCCGTCAAGATTTGAGATCAACAGTTGGCATCGGCCCACACAACATCTATCGCCCTTCACACCCGCGCTGACGCGGCACGCACACGACTAATGGGTTGAAGAGACTTTCATGGCGTGACATCGGGCCGACGGATGATCTGGCAGTAACTTATAGTTTGACCGTGACACCTGGGGTCATGGGTAGGATACTCAGTGTTGATACAATTCAATCTACTATTCCAAGGAGAAAAGATCATGGGAATTATCACCAGCGACAAAAAAGCCTATTGGCCGGATGGATGTGTTCCATTTCAGATCGACATCGACAACAGTGTTTTTCCAACCACGGTCAATCGCATCAATACTGCCGTTGCGGCATGGAATGATCTGGAGGTTGGCATTAGGTTGATCCCCCGTACTACCCAGACAAACTACATTTCATTTCAGTCATTAGGCGGGGGAACTCTAGATTTCTGTTCTTCGACTTCGGCCGGCATGGCGGGTGGCATTCAGATCATCCTGGTTCCAGAGAACCCAAACCCAGCCGTCTCTTGTAGGATTGTACACGAAATAGGTCATGCACTGGGTATGATACATGAACATACGCGCAGCGACAGGGATGATTGGGTTACGATTGACTTTGACAACGTCGAGCCATTGAAAGTTGCTAATTTCGTTAAGGCAAATGGCACTGGCAGCATCGACGTTGGGAGTTACGATTATTCATCCATGATGCACTACTGCCGGCGCAGCTTTGCAATTGATCCATCGAAGGATGTGTTTATTGCCCCACCTACCAACGGATATGCTAACCTGTTGTGCTCGTTGGGAGCGTATGAGTTTAGCCTAGGGGATCAAGCGACAGCCGCTAGGTTTACCGCGGGAAACACGCACGTCTATAAGACGTTTCCTCACGGCGAGGTGAATCATACAGTGGATATGCGATCCTGGTCGGCTGGATGGACAATCACCGCTCCTTTTAGCATCGGCTCGAAGAACTATCTTTTCTTTCTGAAAGAGGGGGATGGATGGATGATTGTTCGTGAAATCAACTCTGATGGTAGCATCGGGGAAATTGTTGATAACCAGGATTGGTCATCAGGGTGGACATCAGCAGCAATCTACACGATATGGGGTAAGAACCACCTGTTTCTACTGAAAAAGGGCGACGGCCGGATGCACGTCAATGAAATCAATGCCGATGGGACGATCGGGCCAATCATCGATAACAAGGATTGGAGCTCCGGCTGGACATCGGCAAGCACCTTTGCCATTGGAGGGCAGAACTATCTGTTCTTGCTAAAAGAGAGTGATGGGCAGATGCATGTCAACAGAATCAACGCTGATGGGACGATCGGGCCAATCATCGATAACAAGGATTGGAGCTCCGGTTGGACATCGGCAAGTACCTTCGCCATTGGAGGGCAGAACTATCTGTTCTTGCTAAAAGAGAGTGATGGGCGGATGCATGTCAACAGAATCAACGCTGATGGGACGATCGGGGCACTCGTTGACAATCGCGATTGGTCCTCTGGCTGGACGACAGCGAAAACATTCGCCATCGGTGGGCAGAACTACCTGTTCTTGCTGAAAAGAGGAAATGGACGCATGCACATGCACCAAATCACCCCGAATGGCAAGATCGGCTCCATGATCGACCTTCGCATGTGGTCACCTGGCTGGACGACGGTCTCATTCTACTCGACCGTTCAGGGCACGTATGTTTCCATGATGAAAGCGTGACAAACCACATTCAGATCGCCATATCTCACAAATTCAAGGAGGAATCATGATTCTCGTAGTCGGCGCAACCGGCCTGCTCGGCGGCGCGATCACCCAGATACTGTTGGCCCAGAGCAGGGATGTCCGCATCCTGGTCCGCCACAACTCTCCCTCGACAGCTATGGCCGCGCAGGGTATGGCCACGGCAGCCCAAACCCTCGTCGACGGCGGCGCGCAGCCGGTATACGGCGACCTGAAGGACCGCGCCTCCCTGGACGATGCTGTGGCCGGCGTTGACACCGTCATCACCACCGCCAACTCTGTGCTGCGGAGCGGCGAGGACACGGTGGAAGCGGTAGACCTGCAAGGGAACCTCAACCTTATCGACGCGGCCCAACAAGCAGGGGTCAAACACTTCATCTTCGTCTCGGCTCTGGGGGCCGACGTGGAGAGCCTGATCCCCTTGTTGCGCTACAAGGCCCAAGCCTGCGCCGCGCTGCGCGAGTGCGACATGACCCACACCATCCTCTCTCCCAACCTTTTCACCGAGGTGTGGGTGGGCGTGGTGATCGGCGCGCCGCTGAAGGCCGGCCAGCCTGTGACCCTGGTGGGCGAGGCCAGACGAAAGCACAGCTTCGTCTCAATCGGGGATGTGGCCGCGTTCGCCGTAGCAGCGGTGGACAATCCGGCAGCCCGCAACGCCAGCTTTCCCATTGGGGGGCCAGAGGGACTCTCCTGGCGTGACATTGTGGCGGGGATCGAGCAGGTCCTGGACAGGGAACTGCCGGTGCGATTCGTGCAGCCTGGGGAACACGTCCCTTTCGTGCCCGAGGCAGTGCAGCAGTCGCTGGTCACGCAAAACACCTTCGACTCAGTCATCCCCATGGACGATCTCGCGGCGACCTACGGCGTGACCCTGACGCCTGTGTCCACCGTCCTGCAACGTATGTTCGGCGGCTGAACAATGTCTGACTTGAGCTACGCCTCGTTCATGGTGCGCCTGTGGCGCGAGCCTGAAGCCGCGCGCGGCCGGGAGACGGCCTGGCAGGGCGAGCTGGAGTCGGTGCAGACCGGCCAGACGTGGCGTTTCCAGGGCATGGACTCGCTGCTGCGGCTACTGGTTGCTCAACTTGCGGGCTCTGAGCACCAAACATCTGACAAGGAGAAATCATCTTGACTTCCAAACACTCTACGCAACGACGATTGGCGACGCTGATGCTGTTGACCGTTGCCGCTCTGCTGGTCTTTGCCGGTACCGCGCTGGCCCAGGAGCCAGATGGACAAGAACCTGACGCGGTGCTGGCCAACCTGGGCACAGCCTTCACCTACCAGGGGCGACTGGTAGATGACGGCAATCCGGCCAGCGGAGTCTATGATTTCAAATTCCGCCTGTACGACGCGGCCAGCGGCGGCAGCCTGATCGGCGTCGCACAGTCGGTGGACGATCTTACTGTCAGCGACGGCCTGTTTACCGCTGACCTGGACTTCGGCGCAGGGGCGATGGATGGGCAGGCCCGCTGGCTGGAGATCGACGTCAAACGGGACGCCGACGCCGGCTACACCACCCTCAACCCGCGGGTGGCGCTGACCGCCGCGCCAAATGCCCTGGCGCTGCCTGGCCTGTGGACGCAGCAGAACGCGGTCAGTCCCAATCTGGTCGGCGGCTACCACGACAACATGGTCGGCGGTGCAGTAGAGGGCGCCGTCATTGGTGGCGGCGGCCACAGCACCGGCGCCAACCAGATCCACGATGACTTCGGCACGATCGGCGGCGGCAGCGGCAACGCGGCCGGTAACGACGATGGGGATGACACTTCCCAGCCCTGGGCAACTGTAGGTGGCGGCCTGAGCAACATAGCCGGTGGCAACCGCTCCACAGTTGGCGGCGGCGCGAGCAACAGTGCCGATGGACACGTGTCCACCGTCGCCGGCGGCATTGCCAACGCCGCTAGTGGCCAGTATGCCACGGTGGGCGGCGGCCGCTTCAACAGCGCGGCGGCGGATTACGCCACCATCGCCGGCGGTGGACCTAGCGATCCCGCCAATGCCACCACCACCAACAACCGGGTCTACGACGACTACGGCGCCATCGGAGGTGGCGGCGGCAACAGGGTGGGCAGCAATGACGGCGACTCAAGCACCCAGCAGTTCGCTACGGTGGCAGGCGGCAGACGAAACACAGCCAGCGGCCCATATGCCACAACGTCGGGTGGCGACGGTAACGCAGCTACTACCTCATATACCACCATCGGCGGCGGCGACAACAACAGCGCCGGTGCGGCCTGGGCTACGGTGGGAGGTGGAGACGACAACAACGCCAACGGCCAGTTCTCTGTAATTGGTGGCGGGCAAGCCAATGTAACCAGCTTTACCTATGCCACTGTGTCTGGCGGCTGGCAAAACACAGCAAGCGAATACAACGCCACAGTGAGTGGCGGCGCGCACAACAACGCCACCGCCCGATGGGCTACGATAGGTGGCGGCGAGATCAACACCGTCAGCGGTGAGTTTGCAACGATAGGCGGCGGTCTGCTCAACAGCGCGGCAGCGGACTACGTCACTATCGCCGGCGGCGGACCCAGTGATCCTGACAACAGCTACGCAACCAACAACCGGGTCTACGACGACTACGGCACCATCGGCGGCGGCGGTGGCAACATCGTTGGAGTCGATGATATGTACATCCAAAGGTTCGCCACCGTTGCAGGCGGCCTCGAAAACTCGGCCACCGGCGCTGTTTCTGCTGTGGGCGGTGGAGGGGCAAACACAGCCAGCGGCTCAAACACGACCGTAGGCGGTGGTTCACAAAACACGGCCAGCGACTGGTATTCAACGGTGGGAGGCGGATACAGCAACGATGCCAGCGGCCATTCGACGACCGTGGGGGGCGGATACAACAACACAGCTTCCAACTCTTCTGCCACGGTGGGAGGCGGGTTAAGCAACATCGCCAGCGGAGCAAGCGCCACTGTGCCTGGCGGAGCTTCAAATACCGCCGGCGGCGACTACAGCTTCGCGGCCGGCCGGCGCGCCCAGGCCGACCATGACGGCGCCTTTGTTTGGGCCGACTCTGCCAACGCCGACTTCACCTCGCTGGCTGCCGACACCTTCAGCGTGCGCGCCGGCAACGGAGCCAGGGTGGAGGCGTACAACGATGGCGAAGGACTGCGGGTCGTCAACGCCGGCGCCGATGGCATTGGCATCTACGTCGAGGGCAGAGGCGCCAGCAAGACCAAGGCTACCCTCAAGGTCAACAACACCGAGTCCAGCGGCGGCATCGCGGCCTACCTCACCAACGACAGCACCTACTCCAACGCGCACTTCTTCAACGGCGGCAGCGGCGAGGTGCTCTGGCTGCAGAACGGCGGCACGGACGCAGCCGGGACCGGCGGCGGCGACTTCATCACCGCGGTCAACGAACCGAGTACCGACACCCAGTTCCGGGTGAGCACTTCGGGCGAGGTCTTCTCCGATGTCGGCTACAATTCAGCCTCTGCGGACATCGCCGAACTGCTGCCGGCCGCGGCGGGCCTGGAGCCTGGGGACGTGCTGGCGGTGGGATCGGACGGTCTGCTGGTGCGCTCCAGCGAAGCCTATCAGGCCACCGTGGTGGGCGTTTACTCCACCCAGCCTGGCTTCGTGGGCGGCATGCCGGTCAGCGGCGAGACTACGGGCAAGATCCCCATGGCCGTGGTAGGCATCGTGCCCGTCAAAGCCAGCGGGGAAGGGGGTAAGATCCAGCCCGGCGACCTGCTGGCGGCCAGCAGCATCCCCGGCCACGCCATGCGCTGCCAGGGCGCCGAGCAATGCTTTGGGCGCACCATCGGCAAGGCGCTGGAACCCCTGGATGGCGACACCGGCGTCATCACCATGTTGGTCATCCTGCAATAGAGGAGGCAGCGCCATGAAACACATCATTCCGTTGTTGGCAGCGCTTGCGCTGCTCCTGATCCCGGCAGCCGGCGTCCACGCCCAGAGCGGCGGCACCTTTCAACTGGATTGGTTCACCGCGGACGGCGGCGGCGCGATAGGTCTCAGCGGTGGAACGTTCGATCTGGGCAGCACGGCCGGCCAACCGGACGCAGCCGCCGCTGCCGGAGGAACTTTCGAGCTGCAAGGCGGCTTTTGGAACCGCGCTGCAACGGGGCCGCTGGCAGTCACCCTGGCGTCGTTCGGCGCGACGACCGAAGGGCAAGAGGTGCTGGTGAGTTGGGAGACGGTCAGCGAGCTGGACAACGCTGGCTTCAACCTGTACCGGAGTGAGTCGGACACAGGACCAGAGGTGCTGCTTGCCTTCGTGCCGGCCCAGTCGCCGGGCAGCAGCCAGGGCCACGTCTACACCTACCGTGACGGCGATGTGGAGCCGGGGCTGACCTACTGGTACTGGCTGGAGGACATCTCGCTGTCCGGTGTGACAACGTTGCACGGCCCGGTAAGCGTCACCGTGGCTGCGCCGACAGCCGTCCGCGTCGCCAGCCTTACCACGGGCGGGGGAGCCGATTCGGTGGTCTGGTTGATCCTGGCTGCTGTGGGCCTGATTCTGTCGGGGTGGCTCGCCATTACCGCTGTGCGTGGTCAGAGACGCCCGCAAGCTTGAGATCGATTAATTTTGTACCAGGGTGGTGTCAGCTTGCCAGCCCCATCCATGCCGCTGCGGCCGCTCTGTGTGAAACCATCCACAGGCACAGACTGTGCCCCTCACGAATGAATCGAAACGGCGAGACGCTTTGGTATCGCGTCTCGCCGTTGAATTTGTATCGCACGTCAACTATATTCGACAGTCCTAAGCAACTGCTGCTGGAACGGGGTTAATATCTCCATAGCGTTCCTTGACGTGTGGCTGACTGAAGTACCAGCGCCAGAACTCATCTATCTCACGCGGCAAGAAGATGTCAGGCAGGTAATCGTGAATAGTCGATATGCCAACGGCGCGGATGTCTGTGGACGTTCCATTCGTGAGCACGCGCGTCACGTACCAGCGCAGAAATGCCTCGTTCTCCTGTGCGTCCTCGGGGATGTCGTAGTCCCAGACCAGCTTCTCGTTGATCGGTATCGGCTTCATGGGGCAATTATAGCATGGACGAATTGGCTGAGCAATCGTCTGGTTGCGCTACGATGCCCGCTGTCGCTGCCTTAGCCATGCCACGGCCTTGTAAGCAACCAGCAGGGCCAGAATGCTCACCGGAATGCCCAGCAGGATGTAGGCCCAGGTAAAGTAGGGGAGGGCTTCAGATTGGATGGCTCCCAGCAGGTCAGGCCCGCCTTCCACGTAGTAAATCTCCCCGGCGGAGTTCAGCTGGCGAAAACCGCCCAGCGTCCAGGCTGCCAACGCCAGAATCAGCAGCCGTTCGCCGATGGTTGCGATCAGTCCGGCGACAAGCGCCAGTTTGGCGTCATAAGCCTTGCTGAACAGACCCAGAAAGACGCCCCCAACCACGTAGGGCAAAATGACGATGGGAACAGCAAAGGTAGCAGCGCTGCGAGGATCGTTTCCGATGGACGTGCCGTAGTAGATTTGGGAGACAATAAAAAGCACTGCCAGATAGCCGGCCGCAATCGTGACCAATGCAAGCGTTAGTGCAACGGAACGTCGTTTGCTCACTGTGGAACTCATAAGAATTGTTGGTCCGATCAAATCGCCTTTCCCAGACCAAGGATGTTGCGATCATGGAAGACAAAGAAGATCATTCGCGCCAGTTTTGTGCCTCGGTCTTGCCTGGCAAATGCCCAGGTAAGTAGTTCGAGGTTCTCAGAATCAGGGGGAGTTTGCCAGTTACTGCGATGATGTCGAGAGTTGCATTTGGTTCTCTCATAGGTGTATGCAGTCTCTGGCTTAGGAGTTGTTACCTTAAGATCGCGAGCGAGGCCACACATTGTGGCCTCGCTCCTTGTATATGTATCGGGTTGTTTAGCTGCCGAGGCCGATTTGAAGCAGTATCTATCTTTCTTGTGAAAGGAATTGCATCTCTGAATAGAGATCGGTGAAATCAGCAATGATGAATGCTTCGATGCCGTCTGGCAGCTGATGTAGGTCATCATTCATCGATCGGATGCGAACAGCCTCGTCTGTATAAGATACGAGCATGCGGGCATAGGCTGGTAGGGGATCAGCCAGGAAGATCATCTCGTGTTCATTAAGATAATCAATTTGTTCGAGGGGAAGCCAGAGTTCGATCGCGACAAATCCAATCAATTCCAGGCGAGGTGACGATGGAACCTCACCAAGAGTATCGACAGCTTCCTCGCGGTTTGGCATCAATTCCATAGAACTGATGCTTGATGCCAGTGTACTTAGGCCGTCAGTGTAGTTTGAATTTCCTTCGGGATGAGCTTCCAAGGTCCAGGTATTAGTGGCCGGGTTTGGATCATTCATGTCAGAATACACTGCCTTGATCATCTCGATTTGAGATGCGTCTGATAAGCCGAGTATTTCTTCAAGAACTTTTCGAGACACGGGCTCATTGAAAGTCACAATTGTCAACACGTTGTTTACATCTTCGTGACGCAACGGTGTCATCAAGCCAGACTTCACAAAGTCGACATAGGCATCGAGATCGCTTCTGGTGCTCACAGGATATGCGCATGAACCCCTAAAAGCAGGAAGGTGTAGTCGCTTCCAGTACAAACACGTTGTAATGGTTGCTCTCAGCGAACTCTGGTAGCGCTTGGACGTTCAGAATGTCGCGCTGAGGAACATCCTCCAGCAGACAGTAGCGCAAGCGCCATCACAACAGTTTTCAGCGTCTTATGGGACACTCCCTGACCTCCGTTAGTTGCAATTCAACATGTTCTGAAAATGTTGAAGCCACCCGAGCATCGGCTCTCGGGTGGCTTGAGACTATCCTGTTTCTATGATGGTAACGACATACCGTGTTCAAGCATCAATTGCTCAATAGTATCCCCACACACTTGATGCCTTGTCGTTGTAAGTGGAATTGAACAACCCCCAATCCGAGACGATCGTGCCTATGTAACTCGTGTAGTTGTAGCCGTCGTAGATTGCGACCGCGCCACTTGTGTTCGTCTCATAGTAGGAACTGGCGACGTTATCAAAACTATAGACGGCAAGATTGCCATAACCATGACTGCCAGTGCCTTGATAGCCACAGATCGAAAATACAGATCCCAGATAGAAAGCATGCCAGTAGAGATGGTTACAAACCCAGACAGATCGGCTTTCATCTTTCTCAGACTCCGGGGTCACAGCCAAATCGTCATTCACAGTTCTCTCGATTAGCTCAACGAATGTCTTGGCGTCTTCCCCCTCTCTGTATGGGTAGGCATAAACATGTTGGACACCATCAATTTCTTGAACCGTCCAGTACAGCACCTTGTCGCCATATTCCTGTGTCAACAAGGCATGAACACGGTCCAATGTGTCTATGCCTACTTCCTCGTGAATCGCGATGACGTTGTATCCGCCCTTCTGTGCAATCTCCCATGGCTGGATGGGGCCCTCTTCACCGTCCTGGGCAGACGCCATGGCAGCCACGAACAACACGCTCAACAGCGCAAACACGACGACCAACCCAATGCCTCGCTTCAACATGGTGAAACCTCCTCGATCTCCAAGCTCCGTTCACCGAACGCCTCGGTGGCTTCTCCACCATACTACAAAACCGCCCCAGATTTCATGATACTTTGTGATTTTTCATGATTGTTTGTGATTTACGGCGACTACCCAAAGGTATTACGCGATATACAGGGTTCTTTTCGCTAACACCACAAGATATAGGCCTGCTGTTGATCTATGGCCAATCGATCCATGGTGTCAGGGAGCAGTGTAAGCATCGTAGAAGAGGAGTTCTCCATAAGGGGACTGGCGCTCGCCCTGCACGCACTCGCCATCCACGGCGAAGGTGATCTGCCGCACCAGCAATGGCTGCCAGACGGCTTGCTCCAGCACAACCTGTTGCGCCTCGTTCACGTACCGCTGGCGCAGGTTGAGATCCGCTGTCAGGCGCGCCTGGTTCACCAGGTGAGCCACGTCGCCGCCGGAGTAGTTGAGCAGGTTGCGCGGCCCCGGGCCGAGGAAGATGCCCAACGCCGTGTAGTCTCCCCAGGCGTAGTCGAACAGAAGCAGGTCGAAGTCCTGGCGCTGTGTCAAGATATCGGAGCGCGCAACCTCACGCAGCCGGATCTGGCTCAACCCAATAGCCTGCAACTGCTGCTGCACGGCGGCGGCCAGTTGGCGATAGGTGCTGCTTTCGGGGATCAGCAGCACCACCTCGGCGTCGCTGTCGAAACCGGCCTCAGCCAGCAGCTTCCGACTTCGCTCTGGAGCATAGCCATAGCCGGCAACTGCTACGCTGGGGTCGTAGCCGACGGTGTTGGGCGTCAGCGGCGTGTCAGCTACCAGGAAAGGGCCATCACCCGCCAGGCTGGCCTTATCCAATGCCATGGCGACAGCTTGACGCGCCCGCACATCCTGCCAGCGGCCCCGTTGGAAGTTAAAGCCCAGATAGGTGACGCCTCCCGTGGCCTCGTAGAGTCGAAACCGGGGGATATCCGCTACCTGCTTCACATCCTCTACGCTCAGGCTTAAGACACAGCCTTGGCCGTCGACTGCGCATCGAGACGTTCAGCGCGATCAGCAATGAAGTCAAAGCGAATACGGGCGATGCGCGGCGCGCTCCGGTTCGCGAACAGCGCCGGCGGCCAACGATAATCGGCGAAGCGCACCAGCGTCAACGAATGGCCGGGACGATAGAGGCTGGCTGCAAACTGGTACGGACCAGTGCAGGCGACGAAGCCTGGTCCATCTGTTTCCTGAGTCAGCGGCGACACGATAGCTGCGTAGGGATTGGCCAGCACCAGTCGTACGAAATCGAAGTCGGGCGACGGCAGATCAAACAACACGGTGCGTCCGTCGGGCTGCGCCGTCACCGTGACACCGCGCAGATCGGCGAGCAGGGGTGAAACGCTCATTCGCTGCAAGCGTTCAAAGCTGGACTGCACCGCTTCAGCGGACAGCACGGCGCCGTCGTGAAAGGTGATACCTGGCCGCAAAGAAACGCTCAACTGTCGCCCGTCGTTGCTGTATTGAAACGCATCCTCTGCCAACAACCCGCGCACCGTCCCGCTCTCATCTTCATAGAACAAGGGCTGGCACACATGGCGAAAAACGTCCTGGGCCACCGGATTTGACGTCCGGTGCGGATCATAGGCGCCGGGATCGCTGCCCCAAACGATGACCAAGGGCCTTCCGCCCATCCCATCGGAGCGCGCTACCAACCATCCCAGCGTGAACATCAGCCATACCAATGTGAGTATAGCGATCAGTTGGCGCGGTCCCACCCGCGCCAGCCAGCGCCCGACACGCTTCATGAAGCACCCCCCTCTTCATCGGCGTACAGCACATACCCCATGCCGTGAGCTGTGCAGACGTAACGTGGAACGCTAGGGTTGGGTTCCACGTGCTGGCGCAGTTGAAAGACCAGACGGCGCAGGCGATCCCTCTGATCGGGCCGCAAGCCGAGGGTGTCTACCTCGTCCTCAATCCAGACGGCGCTGAACAACGCTTCCGCGGCATGCACCTCGTTCGCATGTTCGAGCAGATAGCGCAGCAGCGCATCTTCCGTGGGGCTAAGTTGGTTCTCCTGCCAGGCCACGGCTGCTTGTCCTGCCATCGGGGGATCGATCCGCTGGACGCGCACCACGGGCCGCTGTCGTTGCAGCCGCAACGTCGCTCCGATCTCGATCCAGTCCGGGGACGACGCTGCTGGCTCGTCAACCCGACCTTCCAGGAGCGCCAGGGGTGGTTCCGGCACGATCATTGCCAGGACGCCAATGCTGGTCCCCCCCACCTGGCTGGCAACAGGCGCAGCCACCAGGTTGGAACCTGCATCCGGCCAACCTTCATGGTAAACGACGCGGTTTTCTTCCTGCGCCTCGTGCAGGGCATCGGCCAGAACGTCAAGTGGAAATGGCGGGCCTTGCGATGTGCGCAGGACATCCATCACCCGTTCAGCGCCGTCGTTCAAGGCGATGACGCCTCGTTCCCAATCAAAGAAGAAGAGCGGCTGCTCGTTCAACGCTGGTTCGATGGCTGCCAGCGCTGCCGAGAGACGGGTACGGCGCACTGCACGTCCAAGCAGCCATGCCATCAGCGCCAGCCCGAAAATTCCCAGCAGCAGCACTTCCCAAAGCGGAGCGTCCCAGTAGATGTGTTGGGTCATGTGAGGTTCCCCTTATGGCGGTCGTCTCAGCGGCGAACCGTGAGACGCTTCTCACTGGCGTTTCGCCGTTTCCATCCATGATCTCGTCGCCACTAGCTTCACGGGTCGGCCATGAATGCCATCAACTCGTCAGCCAGTTCGAGAGATCGCTACGACCAAGGGCCGTAAGTATGCGCTTCTGGAAGGGGGTCAAGATCTCCATAGCGGGCGCGTGCCTTTCGGCTGGCTGAAATACCACTCCCAGAACTCGCGGATCTCGCGTGGCAGGTTAAGGTGTGGAAGGTAGTCGTGGATCGTCTGGAAACCGATTGCGCGCAGATCGTCGTCGCCGCCCCGCGATAGGACACGCGCAACGTACCAACGCAGAAACGCCTCGTTCTCCTGCGCGTCCGCGGGGATGTCGTAGTCCCAGACCAGCTTCTCGTTGATCGGTATCGGCTTCACGGGGCAATTATAGCACGGAGATTCAGGCCGGGCAATCGCTTGTCATGCACTTCTGCGCTTGATCCAACCTCAGCCCCCGCAGGCCTCGTCGATGACAGCAGCGACGCGCTCGATCTCGGCGACGGTTAACGAGGATGCCGAGGGAAGGTAGAACCCGTCCCGGCAGAGGCGCTCGGCTACTGGGAAGCGCTGCCCCTTGAACGCGTCCCAGTAGACCGGCTGGCAGTGCATGGGGATGAAGAAGGTGCGGGTCTCGATGCCGTTGTCGGCCAGCACGCGCCTCAGTTGGTCGCGGTTCATGCCATACGCGCCGCGATCCACCATGATGCCGTACATCCAGAAGACGTTTTTGGCCCACTCAGCCTCTGGCGGCGTGGTGATGCCGGGGATGTCGCGCAACAGCGACGTATAGAGAGCCGCGTTTTGCCGCCGGGCTGCCACCAGCTCGTCCAGCCGCTCCACCTGCGCCAGCCCAACCGCGGCCTGAAGGTTTGTCATGCGGTAGTTGAACCCGACGTACTTGTGCCAGAAATGGCGCTCGCTGCTGAAGGCGTGGTCGCGCAGGTTCCAGGCCAGGCGGGCGATCTCCTGGTCGTTGGTGGTGACCATACCGCCCTCGCCGGTGGTAAGGATCTTGTTGCCATAGAAGCTGAAGGCCGCGGCCGCAGCCAGCCCGCCGGCGCGACGCCCCTTGTACTCCGCGCCGTGGGCCTCGGCGGCATCCTCGATGACGGTGATGCCATGACGGCAGGCCAGCTCGTTGAGCGCGTCCATGTCCACCGGGTGGCCATAGATGTGTACGGGGATGATGGCCCTGGTGCGCGGTGTGACCTTTCTTGCCACGTCGGCCACATCCATCTGCCAGAAGTCGGGCTCGTTGTCCACCAGCACCGGTGTCGCACCGCAGTAGGTCACAGCGTTGATGGTGGCGATCATGGTGAAGGTGGGGATGATCACCTCGTCGCCCGGTTCGAGGCCCAGAGTCGCCAGCGCCAGGTGCAGCGCGACGGTGCCATTGGCGCAAGCAATGCCGTAGCGCGCGCCGCACGCCTCGGCGAACTTCGCCTCGAACTCGCGGATGAAGCTGCCGGCCGACGAGATCCAGTTAGTCTCGACGGCCTGCTGCACGTATTTCAGCTCGTTGCCGTCCAGCGTCGGCTCGCACACCGGGATGATGCTGCGCGCGCTGGGGCGGTCGAAGTCAGGAATCGGCCGGTAGCTGATCCTCACCTCCGGGTCCTTGGCCGGGATGATCTCCGCCAGGTCGCCCATCTCTTCCAGGGTTAGCTCGTGGGGTTGGAGCATGGGTTGGATGCCTTCGTTACTTGAGATTAACCCGTGATGCGTAATACGTGAAACGTGATTCGGAACAAAGCGGCAGTCACAGCTTCATCACAAAGACGCATCACGTTTCACGCTTCACGCTTCACGTTTCACGCATCACGTTTCGCGTTTCACGTCGTACTCGCCAGGCTGCGCTCACGTACTTGCGCCCCTTCACGAGATAGTCCCACAGGTTGGCGCCGGTCTTGCTGTCGCCGGCTGTACGCGGCACACAGACATACGGAACCTCGACAACATTGAATCCGGCGCGCTGGGCGCGGCCCAGCAGGTCGATGCAGTATTCACCGTAGTCGCCGCGCAGGCGGATCTGCCGAAACACCTCTGCGCGGCCAGCGATGAAGCCGCTGGTATAGTCGTGGACGCCACTACCCAGCAGCGCCATGGCGTAGTGGTTGATGGTCCAGCTCAGCGTGCGCGCCATGAATCCGTGGGCCACGTCCGAGCCGCCGGATATCCAGCGCAGCCGACGCCATCCGCCGTTGCGCACGCAGCCGCCACCAATCGCGGCATATCCCGCGTATGGACAGGTCGCAGTCCATCCAGGTAACCACCGACGCCGTGATTGTCGATGGTATCGTCGATGCTGCGCCGGATGGTTGGTCAGTCCTGACTCGTCGATTCTAGGAACCAGGGCGACGCGACAACCTGCCTGGTCTCCTCCTCACGACCTGCCAGGTGCCGCCGGGTGAGTTGTCGTCCACCACCAGCACCATATGCAGGGCGCAGCATTGGCATCCAGTGCCGGCGATGAGCGGGCCGATGTTGTCCCTGCCCAGCTATACGTTGGCAGGACGGCAGCAAAACCAGAGAATGAGCTTCCGTAGAATGCCGGCCGCAAGAACAGCCGCCATAGTATAACATACCTGACCCGGAAGGCCGCGATCTGTGTTATGTGCAAAGGGCGCTTGCGTGTCCTCCCAAATCATGGTAAAATGTTGGTTGGGTCCATAGTTATCGCCGTCGCCACTGCCGCCCCGGCATGGCAACGGTCGAGAGACCAGCCTGAGCACTTAAGCCTGAACATGAGCGGCTGATCAACATCGCTTTTGGCCTTTTTGGGCGAGTGAGATCATGTGTTGTTTCGTTACCGTTTTGCTGTCTTCAGCCTGCGCTATCATCGTGTGCTCCGTTGCCGATGCGATCCAACGCGCCATCAACAGCTTCCTGCTGGCCGCCCCAGTTCATCTTCCGCCTGGACCACGTTGGCATACCTGCTGGCGTTTAATTTGTAACGGTGTTTGCGGCTTCGGTTGGGCAGTGATCGTCGGCCTCGGCTTTCTGGCTGACATTGCCACCTATTTCCGGCGCGGCGGCTACGGCAAACTCGCAACCGCATCCGCAGATAACGACACCGGAACGAGTTCAGCAAGTTTGCCGGTGGCGGGCAATACCTGGGATGCCCGCCACTGGCCTTGATTATTGAGAAAGCAGACCAATATACGGCTTCCGGCGGCTGGCGATCAGTATCTCGTATTGCGTGACTGGTGGAATGTCGTTTTGTTTTCAGCCTGTGATACACCCACGTCACCCGCGATCAGGCTGTCCAGGGCTTTATATTGTGAGCAACAGACTATGCCCACGAACGTTCCGGTGCTGGTTAAAAGAATTTCGACATCAGATGCTGGCAAAGCTTCCGCCCCGATTTCAACGACGAGGCAGATCCAATTGGCGCGTCGGTTTCGAGCACATCACCGTTAAAATGCCGATCTGGGCAAGCCCCGGTAAGGCCATGAACCCGTTCGAGGCAATAACACCGTCGTGAGGTAGTGACGCTGGAGCGGTATTTCTGCAGGCCAACCAGCCTTTGATGATTGTACAATGCCGGTAGACATCTGGGCGCAGATCAGCTTCAATCAGCTCTATCGAGAACACTACCTGAGTTCCCCATGGCGACATGGAAGCGCCAGTGATCTACCAGCGAGACCACCAATCGCCGCCTGGCTGCTGAATTCGCGACATCATCGCCGAGCTGGACGTCTATCGTTCTCTCCGAGCGTCGGCCGCCACCCACAGCGACGAGGGCATCGAGAAAACCGCACGCCGCATCTGGCGCGTGTTTTCAGACCTGGTGACCACGAGAACATCATCGCCGAGGCAAACGGCCATGTTCCCATCGACGCGTCTGAAACCCCAGGCAACGCCGGGTAGCGTCTAAACCCCGAAGACGAGTTGACCGATCTTGGGCTTGCGCCTTTTGGTGTCGATCTGCCGAGATACCCCTGGAGTGCCAGGCTGCGCGGTTTTTTTCGGAGCAGACCATCTCAAATTTTGAGGTGAAAACGCGTGACTGAGGCTGCGCTACAGATCGAATCCAGGCCGTCGCAGCTCTACGTTGCGCTTTACGATACATTGCCGCACCCCGGCCTGGGGCCTGTGCAGGAATTCGCGCTGGACGTCGGGATCACGGCCACTGCGCCGGTGGTTTTGACCGACGTGGTCTGGCGGGCTTTCGACCAAAACGACCATGTGTCGTTCGTGCGTCAGCGTCTGGGCGAGGCAGCAATGGAGGAGTTGACCCGCGGCCAGTTCGGCGTTGCGCCCGGGTTAGGGCTGGTGCTGCCTCGCTGCTATTTTCTGGAGCAGGGCGCACAGCCGCTGAGCCGCCTGCGCATCAGCGTCGCCGGGTTTGAGGCTTCCACGCGTGTGGGCGTCTCTGCCTCGCTTGACGTGCCGCTGGTCTATCCACAGCAGCGAGCCAAGATTCACCTGCCCTTCACGAACGGAACGTGGTGGGCGATCACCGGCAACGACTGGAGCTCGTCGCACAAGGCCGAGCCGGTGAGTTGGCCCTTCGCCTACGACTTCGTGCGCCTCGGACCGGAGGGTCGCACCTTTGCCGGCGATGGCAGAAGCAACGCGGACCACTACAGCTTCGGCCAGCCGGTGGCCGCGCCGGCCGGCGGCAAGATCGTGATGGTGCGCGACGACATGCCCGATCAGGCGCCAGGCCAGCCGCTGGACGCCGGCGAAATCGCCGACGATCCGACCCGGCTGGCCGGCAACGTTGTGGTGATCGGCCACGGCTACGGCGAGTTCAGCTATCTGGCGCACCTGCAGGCCGGCAGCATCGCTGTCGAGGAGGGACAAATGGTGAAGCGCGGCCAGCGGATCGCGGCCGTTGGCAACTCCGGTCATTCGCCCGGCCCGCATCTGCATTATCACTTTCAGGAAGGTCCCAGTCTGTTTGTGGATCGCGGCGTTCCGGTGCAATTCTATAGGTTCAGGGCGGTGGGCGATTTGGTGGAACGTGCGACGATACCATCGCGAATGATCGTCAGCCCGGCCTGATCACACCACAAAACAAGGTACTACTCACCCGTCATTCCAGCGAAGGCGGGAATGACGACATGACGCTAAGTTAAGCGGTTACCAAAACAGAGGAAAATGATGACATCAAACAATGGTTACGACGAAAGCAACGACGAACTGATGGAAGACGTCTTGCAGATGGAGTTGACAGAGGAAGCCTACGAAGAGCTGGCCGCCTCCGAAGGCGCGGCGATTGCAGAGCTTGCTTTCTGGAGCGCTTCCCTGGCCGATGAGCTAGAAGAGACACCGCCGACTCCCGAAGATCGTCAGGTGATTGACATCGACATCTACCTGGACGACAACACGCTGCTGGAGCTATACGGCGTCAGCCTGTTTCGTTCCGAGAGCGCCGAGCCAATCACCGGTCTGGAGGCGCTGGAAGCTGCACTGGTCGATATGGCCGGAGCCGGCGGCGTGCTCTACGAGGTGGCCGAGACCGACGAGGGCGACCTGGCGCTGGTGTTTGCAGTCGAGGACGAGCTACGCCTGATCATGGTGGTCGGCGCATGGTCGGTCAGCGATTGGGACGAACTGCCCACGGAGTAGGTGATCGCACGCGTCTGTGGGGCGCGAAAACTTCTAGATCCGTGTCACCGCCGGAGCAATAGCTCCGGCGGTGTTTTTATTTGTTGCTAAAGCCGGTATCAAGCATTTCCATCAAAGACTCAATGAGACACCAACCACAGCGCTGGACGATCCAGAAGAAAAGCTGGACAGTGCATTCGCAAAAGGATAATCGATTACTGAACACAAACTATAAATAATATAAACAATATATAGTCAGTTGGCAATCGAGCCAACAAAATCACAACTAAACAAAAAAACAGGAGAACCCACGATGAACACAAAAAACAGTTGGTGGCGAGCATTGGTCGCAGCGTTGATGATTATCGCGCTCACGCTCCCCGCTACAGCCGGCGCTCAGTCCAACACCGGTATCGTTACCCCGGAGGACGGTGCAACATTGAGCGGCGTCGTTGACGTGACGGCAGTCTTCCCTGGCAGCCCGTATGTGCGCTGGGATCTGTTCATTCTGCCTGGCGGTGATGACAGCGGTAAGATCTGGGTCGCGTCAGGTGAGGATGCCGGCGAGGCAACGCTTCCCCTCGACACTACCCAATATCCCGACGGGGACCATGCCTTCAGCCTGCGCCTGGTCAAAGCAGACAGCAACTATGATGAGCAGATCGTCACTTTCACCATCAACAACAACGGCGCTCCGGCCGCTGCCGCCCCGTCCGCCTCGACTGAGGCTACAGGATCGGACATCGTAGATACCGCTGTGGCGGCTGGCAGCTTCCCTACCCTGGTAGCGGCTGTCCAGGCTGCGGATCTAGTGGATGCGCTCAAGGGTGCCGGTCCGTTCACTGTGTTTGCGCCGACTGAGGATGCGTTTGCGGCACTGCCGGAAGGCACGCTGGAGAGCCTGCTGGCTGATCCCGCGGCGCTGGCGAACATTTTGCTCTACCACGTCGTACCGGGCAAGGTCATGGCGGCTGACGTGACTGATGGCCTGACGGCTGAGACGCTGCAAGGCAGCACTGTCAGCTTCACTGTAGCCGATGGCGCTGTGAAGATCAATGATGCCAACATCGTCACAACTGACATCGAAGCCAGCAACGGCGTGATCCACGTCATCGACGCGGTGATCCTGCCTCCAGCCAGCTCTGACGCCGCCGCGACGGCATCCACTCCTGCCAACACTTCCAGTACCGGGATTATTGCACCGGCAGACGGCGCGACGCTAAGCGGGACAGTTGACGTGACCGCCGTCTTCCCCGGCAGCCCCTACGTACGCTGGGACCTCTTCATCCTGCCTGGCGGCGATGACAGCGGCAAGATCTGGGTTGCCTCTGGCGAGGACGCGGGCGAGGCAACACTTTCGCTTGACACCACCAATCTTCCTGACGGGGACCATGCCTTCAGCTTGCGCCTGGTCAAGGAAGACAGCAACTACGACGAGCAGATCGTGACTTTCACCATAGCCAACTAGCAGGGGCCCGCCTTCGGGCGGCGCTCTCTAGCTTGGAACCTCCTTGTGGGTGTGAGGGGCGCCGTGGCAGCAACGCTGCGGCGTCTCTCACACTTGCTCGTTACAGACTAACACGACGCCGAGACTTTGTCGTTACAAGTCGTCTGCGCCGAAGAATCTCAACCTGCAATGCCCGGAGAGATGCTTCGGCGGCCCTCAGCATGACACACAAAAGCGAGGTCTCGTTTTATCCTTAAGTACCTCCTGAACTCAACTTGCATTGGCAGTTTGCGGTCTTGATGGTATGATGCCGTCGTTCTCAACTCGATTGTCGCGACTATCCATTGTACCCAGGAGGCTTGCAGTGCGCTCGAAAATCCTCGCCGTTATTCTCGTCGTCGGTGTCGTATTAGTGGCGGTTATCGCCGTACTCCACCTGACGGCTCAGGCTGCGCCGGCTTGCCCGCCCTGTCTGCCCGACGCGCCGCGGCCGCTGGTCATCGCGCACCAGGGCGGCGAGGAAGTCTGGCCCAGCAACACGATGTATGCCTACGAGCACGCCGTCGCGCTGGGTGTCGACATGCTGGAGATGGATCTGCACGCAACGGCCGACGGCAAGCTGGTGCTGATGCACGACGAAACTGTGGACCGCACCACCGATGGCACGGGCAAGATCGAGGAAATGACGCTGGCCGAGTTCAAGGCGCTGGATGGTGGCTACTACTGGACCGATGACGGCGGGCAGACCTACCCCTTCCGCGGCCAGGGAATCACGCCAGCCAGCCTGGACGAGGTGTTCAGCGCGTTCCCCGACATGCCAATGAACATCGAGATCAAGCTGGTGGAGTCGCAGCCGGTGGCCGAGCTGTTCTGCCAGGCGATCCGCGACTACGGCATGACAGACAAGGTGTTGGTCGCGTCCTTTCACCAGGACGCGATGGATCAGTTCCGCGCGCTGTGCCCTGAGGTAACAACCTCTCTGGCGCAGAACGAGGTCATCGACTTCTTTGTTCGCCACAAACTCTTACAGGGCGGAACCTATTCGCCCCCAGCCGCTGCCGTGCAGGTTCCCGAAAAACGCGCCGGGCTGCGCGTCCTGACAGCAGGTTTTGTCGATGACGCCCACAAGCGCGGCATGGATGTACACGCCTGGACCATCAACGAGGTGGATGACATGCAGCGCATGATCGACCTCGGCGTGGACGGCATCATCACCGACCGGCCAGATTTGCTGATGGAGCTTTTGCAGTAACTGTCATCTTACAAGCGTTGTCATTCCCGCGAAGGCGGGAATCCAGGTTTGCAGCGTATGGATTCCCGCCTTCGCGGGAATGACCGGTGAGCAGTTCCTTTTTGCAAAGGTGATCCGAAAAGAACCCCTCATATTTTAAGACCGGCCGCCGTTCCACCGCACACTGTTCACCGGTCACTGCCGGTTGTTCACCGACCCATGACCTACTTCGGGTTTCTCCTCCGCTTTCTCGGCATCCCCATCGTCGTTCTCGGAATTGTTAGCTGGCTGGACTACCGGCGCGGCAAGCCGATCCCCGCTAACTTCCGCGGCTGGCCCGCCTGGGCCGGGATACTGCTGCACGTGGCCGTGGCCGTGGTCTACACCACGCCTTGGGACAACTATCTGGTGGCTACCGGCGTCTGGACCTACGATCCGGCGCTGGTGACAGGGATCGTCCTTGGCTGGGTACCCATTGAAGAATACACCTTCTTTGTGGTGCAAACCATCATGGCCGGCCTGTGGATCGTCTTTCTGCTGCGCAGGCTGCCGGTCAACCCCGATCCGCCGCCCTTACAGCGCAACTGGCGAATCGTTCCCGTGGTGATCCTAGGCGTCATCTGGGTGGGCAGCATGGCGCTGCTGGTGTCCGGCTGGCAGCCCGGCGCCTACCTCAGCCTGCTGCTGGCCTGGGCGCTGCCTCCCATCATGTTGCAGTTCGCGTTTGGCGGCGACATCTTGCGCCGCCACGGCCGGCTGGTGTTGCTTGCCATCGTTTCGCTGACCCTCTATCTCAGCCTGGCCGATTACCTGGCCATCGGTTCCGGGACGTGGGAGATCAACCCGGCGAAGTCGCTGCACTGGCTGATCGGCGGGGTGCTGCCGCTGGAGGAAGTAATCTTCTTCCTGATGACCAACGCGCTGGTCACGCTTGGGCTGGTGTTGGTCCTGGCAACCGAAAGCCACCGGCGCTTTCACCAGATAGGCCAGTGGCTTAGCAACCGCAGAAGCCCGCGGGCTGGCAAGCCGGCATGACATCCCTGTTCGCCGACCTGCTGTGGATCACATTCGCCTTCCTGTGTGGATCGCTGCCGCTGTCGTACTGGATCGGCAGGGTGTTCCTGCATACGGATATCCGCCAATACGGCGACGGCAATCCCGGCGCGGCCAACGTTTTTGCGGCTGGCGGCCGGTGGCTGGGGGGTGTGGCGATCCTGGCGGATGGCTGCAAGGGGTTGATCCCTGTCGCGCTGGCCAACTTCCAGGGGGGTGTTGAGGGATGGGCGCTGGTGGCAGTCTGTCTCGCGCCGATCCTGGGGCACGCCTATTCGCCCTTTCTCAGATTCCAAGGGGGCAAGGCGCTCGCGGTCAGCTTCGGCGTCTGGACGGGGTTGACAACCTGGCAAGGCCCGGTCGTTCTGGGGCTAGCGTTCGCTGTCTGGCTGCTGGTGCTGAAGGTTGAGGGATGGGCTGTCGTGGCCGGCATGGTAACGCTGCTGGCATTCCTCCTGTTTACCGCCGCGCCCTGGACGTGGCTGGCCGTCTGGAGTGGCAACTTCCTGATATTCATCCTGCGCCACAAGACGGACCTCCGGCGCCGGCCCGATCTGCGCGCAGGCGTGCTGGGCCGGTTCTTCTCCAACAACTGAGGGCTGCCCGCCTTTGACCCACCTTCCCTTCTATGCTATCATCTTGAGGCCGGGCGCACAGATGTGCCCGCGGAGAAAACGATGATGAGACCAACCCTGGCAGCGGCCGCGAAGCCGCTGTTGCTTGTTCTATCGATGGCAGTCCTGCTGGCTGGCTGCGGCAGTAGCCAGGGCCTCGCGCCGGTATCCAGCGTGCCGCTGGCGACGCGCACCCGCCTTCCGGTCGTCTTCCACGACGCATCCGAGTTGCAATTCACTCAGATGGCTGACCCATTGCCCGACGGCCCGGTCGTCAACCTGCGCGGTCTTTACGGGGCCAACGGCGCGGGAGACAGCTCCCTTGCTCTCTGCCAACTGCAGGACGGCCAGCTTCTATGCCGCCGCTATGACGCCACGCTTGACGCTACCGGTCCGCTCCTGGTTGATGCCTCGGGCCAGGTGGACGGCTCGACGCTCTCGGTCGGCAACTGGCAGCCGTTGGAATGGGACGAGGCGGGCCAACTGGCTGTGGCTCAGGCTGAACTGGATAACCGGGCATCCAAGCTGGCCGACTACGAGTGGGACGCCCTCGCCCGGCCTGATTTCGCCGACTCTACCAAGTGGTTCAACGGCGACGCCGAGCGCTTCAGCGCCCTTCCGCTGGAACTCTATGGCTACGACATGGCCAGCAAGCGCATCATCTGGCGAGCGCAGGGCTGGGAATTCCCGCAGCAAGAGCATCTGGTGCATCGCTACCCGGCCATCTATATCGTGACCGATCCCGCCGGCAAAAAACCGCCCGAGATTTTCGTGACCATCGAAGGCTTCGCAGAAGAGTAGCAGCGCCGTCTTAGCATCTCACGGTCGTTGCCAATCTGCACGAAACCACGCCCCCTTCGCCCAAAAACGAGCCAACCCAATTACTTAATCCACCCATCTACTCCCAGCCTTTCCTTCCTTTCCTTCTCACTCCTCCCCCAACACCACAACCCGCCCTGCTGTTCCATCCACGCGCACGCGCTGGCCGGTCTTGAGGCGGGTGGTCGCCTCGTGGACACCAACCACCGCGGGGATTCCGTACTCGCGGGCCACCACAGAGCCGTGGGTCATCAACCCGCCAACCTCCATCACCAGCCCGCCCGCGGCCAGGAAAAGCGGCGTCCACGATGGGTCGGTGCCGGGACAGACCAGGATCTCGCCGGGGGCAAGCTGGGTGGTGCGCGGGTCGAACACCACATGTACCACACCTTCCACCACACCGGGGGACACCGGACTGCCGGTGATCGAGCCGTCGCCATCCGCCTGCGCGCCCAGTCCCTCGTAGAACGCCCGGCCGTCGCTGAGCAGGAGGCGCGGGATCTGGCGGCGTAGCCGCTCGCGCTCGTAGTGCTGTCGCCGTTCATCCACTACCCGCTGCCAGTCGCCCCGGCTGCCTGCCGCGATCCGATGCAGTTCCTCCAGGTGCAGGAAGAAGATATCCTCCGCCTGCCTGAGCGTACCGGCAGCCGCCAGCTCGCGGCCGCTCTTCAGCAGCATCGCCCGCGCCACGCCCATGGTGCGGATGATTGTATACTTGGGCGTCTCACGCTGGCCGGCCAGCGCCCGCATCCGGGATGCCAGGAAGCTCGCCGCGCGGGCTTTGGCCGGATTCGGCATGGACGCCACCAACTGCTCGATGGCCGTGTCCGCCGCCCGCGCGCCGCGCCGGAACACAGTATCCGGCGCCTGGCCAGGGTCGTCGATCCGCAGATAGCTCTGCACCACACCCATGACGTGCGCCGGGTCCTCGCGCCAGCGCGCCCGTCCCAGGTCGATCTCGGCCAGCCCGCGCATCCCGTAGCGGTCCAGGAACGCCCGCAGCGCCACCTGCGCCGGCAGGGGCAATGCGCCATCCAGATAATCAGCCGCCAACTCGGCCGCGTCGGCCTCGGCAAACCGCTGCGCCGACGCCGGATCGGCCTGGATCACCTGCGCCACGGTCCACAGCGTCAGGTCCATCTCGGTGGTGGTGTTGTTGGGCAGACCGCGCGCCGCCTCCAGCGCCAGCAGGTCGCTGCCCAGTTCGTTGAGCGCGAGACGGCGCAACAGAAAGAAGCTCATCATGCCGGCCATGATCATCGGCAGAAACCGCGGCCCGATCTCGTCGCCAAACTCATCCAGGATCTGCTGCCACAGCACCAACTGTTCAGCCAGGCTGGTGGTCTCGGCGGCGCGGGCGTTGGCCGAGGCGATGAACCGGTCGACCATCCCCAGCACCGCGACCCGCTGCCCGTCGGGATCGCGCATCGCCTTCGCGATACGGCTGCCGATGACCGCCATGACCTGCGCCAGGTTGCGCATCCCCTCCGGGCTGAGGCCGCTGCGATTCGGCTGAAGATCCGGGTCATCCAGCAGGCTGAGCAGCGCCTCCTCGGACCCCGGCTCCACGACCCCAGGAACGCGCACGATGATGTGGCGAAACTGCTCGTGCAGCAGCCCGGGCGTGAAGTCAACGTAGACGCGCTCGCCGGCGATGTACACCTCGCGCTGGGTAGCGGCGGTGAAATGGCGGCCAACTGCACGCGCCATCGCCAGGTATCCGGCGACCAGCGTGTCCTGCCCCAGCGGCGTGAACGGATCCATCATCCCCTGGACATGGTTGAGCGAGAACATCACCCGCAGCGGCCGCGGCGGCATCCCCGGCGGCAGCGGGTAGAGCGAGGTGATGGCGCGCGACTGGAGCAGGTACAGCCGGCCATCGGCCCGCGCCCACTCGATGTCCTGCGGCGCGCCGCCATACAGCTCCCGTTCGACGCGCCGGCCCAACTGCGCCAGTTCCAGGATCGCGTCGTCAGGCAGCGCCTGCACGCCGGCCGCATCATCAGCGATGGTGACGGTGCCGCCTCCGGCCTGCCCGCGAATGGCCAGCGCCTTGGCGCCCAGACGTTTCTCCGTGATCCGGCCAACCCGGTCATCGACCACATAATGGTCCGGCTCCACCTGCCCGCTGACCAGCGCCTCACCCAGCCCCAGGGTCGCGTCGATGACGGTTTCGAGGCGGTTGCCGGTCAGCGGATTGGCGGTGAACAGCACGCCGGAACTCTCGCTCTCGACCATGGCCTGCACGACAACGGCCAGCGCGACATTCTCCTGATCGATGCAGTTCCTGGCCCGGTAGGCGATGGCTCTCGCCGTCCACAGACTGCTCCAGCAGGCAACCACCGACTGCGTCAACGCATCGTCGCCGACCACGTTGAGGACCGTGTCCTGTTGGCCGGCAAAGCTCATGTCAGGCAGGTCCTCGGCGGTGGCGGACGAGCGGACCGCAACCGGAGAGTGATCAGTGATCGGTGATCGGTTGTCAGTGATTAGCCCGTGGTAGGCGTTGACGATGGCAGCCGAGAGGTCGGGTGGGATCGGCGCGGCGGCGAAACGGGCGCGGATGGCAGCGGAGACGGACTCCAGTGCGGTGGGGTCGTCGCTGTCCCCGGTGGTCAGGGCGGACAAAATGAACGGTTGCAGGTCGTTGGCGGCGACGAACTGGCGATAGGCGGCGGTGGTGACAACGAAGCCGGGCGGAACGGGAAAACCGGCCCGCACAAGCCTGGCCAGATTGATACCTTTACCGCCAGCATTGGTCAATGTGGCATCGGGCGAGTCGAGAGGGAGAATGGTGGGCAAGGGGGATCTCAGCTTTCTAATGCTCATAAGAGCGTTTACTTACTGGTCAGTTGCTATGATACCGTATGCCAGGACAGGGAGCAAACCTCGCCCAAATATACCGGTCGAACGCAGGCTAGGGTATAATGCCGGGGTGACTGCACAGACTCGATTGTTACGTCACTCCCGCGGAGGCAGGAGTCTGGTACCACGTCAATCCAGATTCGTGGCGTTCGCATGCTCACTGAAATTTCTCGAAAGCAAGCACCATGCACCTCTTTTTGATTCGCCACGGACAAAGCTTCGTGAACCTGAAAGACTGGACCGACGGCAACCTGGACGCGGGTCTGACCGACCTGGGACAGCGCCAGGCAGCCGCGCTGGCAGCCTGGTTGCCCGGCCACCTGCCGCAGATCGACGGGCTGTACGCCAGCACCATGCGCCGCGCCCACGAGACCGCCCAGCCGCTGGCCACCGCCTACGGCGTCGAGATCCACTGGGACGACCGGTTGCGGGAGATCGGCAACAACCGTTCCGACCACACGCCCTGGCCGCCCGAATCGCTGCCCAAGGAATACTCCGACTACTGGGCCAGCGAGCGCCCCTTCGCGACCACGACGCCAATGGTCGAAGGGGGCGAGACATTCATGCATTTTCGCACCCGCGTCGGTCTCTTCATCGAGGAACTGGTGGAATGCTGCCGCGAGAAGCGGATCGTCGCGGTCTGCCACGGCGGCGTGGTCGAGGCAGCCTTCGACCACATCTTCAACATTGGCCCCTGGCGGCGCTGCGAGATCTGGAACTACAACACGGGCGTGAGCCACTTCGAGTACGTCCAGATCCCGCGCCGCGAGACGTGGCGGCTGCACTTCCACAACCGGGTGGAGCATCTGGCAAGCGTGCAGTAGATGCAACCTGCAATCTACCATAACTGCTCACCTGTCATTCCCGCGCAGTTCCCAATGCCATCACAGACGGCATGCGCCGTGGCAAGAAACTTCTTCACTGTCATTCTGAACGGGTCGAGCACGCGTCCTGCACAAGGTCGAGCCGCTAGTGAAGAATCTCTCCGTAGCCGTTTCTAGGCAGGCGGAAATCCACGGATGCCGGATGGGCGTTGACATGGATGCGATCAGTCATTCCCGCGCAGGCGGGAATCCACGTCTTCACAGGCGCTAGACTCCCGCCCTGCTTGCGCCCAGGAGCGAAGCGTATGGGTCCGCGGGAGTGACGCAACAGTGAAGGCCGAGTAGTTATAACCCGCCACCGATAATCGATTCCTTCCATGCGAATCTTCTATTCCGACATCTTCGTCCTGCCGCTGCCTGACGACCACCGCTTCCCGATGCGCAAGTATGGGCTGTTGCGGGAGCGTGTCGCTGTGCATGCACTGGTCCCGCCTGTCGACCTGCTGGTCCCGCCGCCGGCCAGCCGTGCGGAGATCGAGCGCGTTCACGACAGCGAGTATGTGCAGCGGGTCTTCGCCGGCGAGCTGACGGCGCGTGAGCAGCGCGTCATCGGATTCCCGTGGTCGCCGGTGTTGGTGGAGCGTTCTCGCCAGTCGGTAGGCGCGACCATTGCCGCGTGCAGATCAGCGCTGGCAGACGGCGGCAGCGTCAACCTGGCCGGCGGCACGCATCACGCCTATCCCGACCACGGCCAGGGGTTCTGCGTCTTCAACGATGTCGCCATCGCGGCGCGGGCCATGCAGGCCGAAGGGCTGGCCCGGCGCATCGTGGTCATCGACTGCGATGTGCATCAGGGCAACGGGACGGCTGCGATCTTTGCCGATGACCCATCCGTGTTTACGTACTCCATCCACGGCGCCAACAACTTCCCGTTTCGCAAAGAGGCCAGCGATCTGGACGTTGCGCTGCCCGACGGCGCCGACGACAGCGTCTATCTGAAAGCGCTCTTCGACAGTGTTCACAGCCTTGCGCTGCGAGAGTACGACCTGGCGATCTATCTGGCCGGCGCGGACCCGTACGTCAACGACACATTGGGGCGGTTGGCGCTGAGCAAGATCGGGCTGGCGACGCGCGACCAATTCATCCTTGATGTGTGCAAACACGTCGATTTGCCCGTGGCTGTGGTCATGGCAGGCGGCTACGCGCGGCAGGTCGATGACATCGTCGACATCCATCTCGGCACAGTGCGCGCCGCCGTCACGGCTTTTCCCCGTTCCCCGATGACCTGGCCACCTGCGCACCTTGCCTGGTCGATGTTCGGGGATCGCCGGACTGACACCCCTCGCTGAGTAAAGACCATGCCTGAGACGCCACTCATCACCAGCCGCCGGAACCACCGCATCGTCGAGGCGCGCAAGCTGTCTGAACGCAAGCATCGCCAACGCAGCGGCTGCTTTCTGGTCGAAGGCGTCAAGCTGCTGGAGATGGCGCTGCAAGCCGGCGCCACGCCGATCGAGGCGTTTTACTGCCCGAAGCAGGCCGGGCCGGCCGCGGCGCGCATCGCCCAGGAACTGCAAGCGGCCGGCGCTGTCCTGGTCGAGATCACCCCGCAGGTCATGGATGCGCTGGCCGAGCGGGAAGCCGCTGAAGGAATCGTGGCAACCTTCGCCCTCTTTGAGCGGCAACTGGACGAAGTCGGCCTTTCCGACGCCTCACTGGTTCTGGTTGTAGATCGGCTGCAGGACCCCGGCAACCTGGGCGCCTTGATCCGCACCGCCGATGCCGTGGACGCCGCGGCTGTGGCGTTGGTGGAGCCGTGCGTCGATCCGTTCGACCCGAAAACGGTGCGCGGTAGCATGGGATCGATCTTCCACGCGCCGCTGGTGCGCAGCGCGGACGGGCCGGGGTTGCTGCAAAACCTGAAGGATCGCGGCCTGCGGGTAGTGGCAGCCGACGCGCACCGCGGCGTTGACTGGGGCGCGGGGCTGTGGCAAGAAGGAATTGCGCTGGTGCTTGGCAACGAAGCACGGGGCCTGTCACCCGACCTGGAACCGCTGGTAGATGCCTGGGCGCGGCTGCCGATTGTCGGGCGCGCCGAGTCGCTGAACGTGGCCGTGGCCGGAGGAGTACTGATGTATACCTGGCTGCAAAACAAGGAGCAACAATGACGACCGATATCCTGGTTGTCGGCGGCGCGTCGCTGGACATCCTGCACTTCGCCGGCCAGACCGTTCACTCCGCCGGCGGCGCGGGGTTGTACACGGCCGCAGCCGCGGCGCGTGCCGGCGCCCGCGCAGCCATGTTCGCGCCCCGGCCTGATCCGACGCCGGCAGCCCTGCAACCGGCCATCTCGCGCATCGACTGGCTCGGGCCGGTTGCGCCGCCCGGCCAACTCCCCCACTTCGAGATCGCCCACCATGGCGGCGGGAAGGCGGAGTTACTCAACGCGCGCTGGGGCGCCGAGGCCCGCCTGAGCAGCGCTGAACTGCCGCCCGACCTGTCCGCGGTGAGCTTTGTTCACGTGGCGGCCTTGGGAACCACCCGGCGCCAGCTCGACTTCGTCCGCGCGGCCCGGGAGCGAGGCGCGCGACGGGTCTCGGCCGGCACCTACGGACGGGCCGTCGCCAACGAAACCGAAGACGTGCGCGCTTTGCTGGCGCTGGCCGACCTGTTCTTCATGAACGAGAACGAGGCTGCCGGTCTCTTCGGCTCCGTCGATGCGGCCCGCGCAGCTCCCGGCAAGCTGATTTTCGTGACACTGGGCAGCCGCGGCGCGTTGGTGATCCAGGGCGACCACGTGACCCGTTTGCCGGGGATGGCGGCGCGGGAGCTGGACCCGACCGGCGCCGGCGATACCTTCTGCGGCGCGACTCTGGCGGGGCTGGCCCGCGGCGAGCATCCCGTCATGGCTGCCCGGCAAGCGATCGCGCTGGCTGCGGAGATGATCGGCGCGGTAGGACCGGAGGCGCTCTGGCGGGACGAGCCGCTCCCGCTGCCGGCCCGTGACGGCCGCGTGGTTGTCAACGAGGAACAGATCGAACGGGTCGCCGCATTGGTGGCCGCGCTGCCGGAGGTGCAGCCTTTCGATTTCACCGGCCTTGACTTCCCGCCGGCCGGCCACCCGGCTGCGCTGGCCTATTTCTTCACGTCCACCCTGCAGCAGTTCAGCTTCTGGAACATTGCGAGGGACCGCTACGGCGGGCCGTTGCTGGCGCCGCTGGATGGGCAGAGACGCAAGGGATCGGACTATCTCTGGCGCGCCTGGCTGAAGCCGCTCGCTGCCGACCCGGATTTCTACAATGCTGGCCGCCAGGCAGACCTGGGCGACCCTGAGCTGGCGGCGCTGTTTCGCGACGATACCGGGCAGCAGCCGATGCCGGCGCTGGATCTGCACCTCGCCCAGGCGCGCGCCTATGGCCGCGACATGGCCGCGCTGGGATGGTCGCCGGCCGGTGTAGTGGCGTCGGCCATGGCGTCGCCGCGGCCGCTGTACAGCCTGCTTTCGTCGCTGGACTGCGCCGGCGGCTACAAGGAAGACCCGCTGCGCAAAAAGTCCGGCCTGCTGGCGCTGATCCTGCACCAGCGGCCAGAACACTGGCTGCAACCGGCGCCTGGCGAGACAGTCCCGCCCGTCATCGACTATCACCTGATGCGCTCCTGTCTGCGCATCGGCCTGATCGACGTACTGGATGAGGCGTTGGTGGCCGCGCTGACAGGCCGACGGCTGCTCCAGCCGGCGGATGAGTGGGCGGTGCGGCTGGCGGCTTATGAGGCGGTGGAACGCCTGGTGGCCCGCTCCGGGCGCACCATGGGCGCGGTGGACTGGTTCTTCTTCAACGCCCGCCGCCGCTGTCCGGAGATGACGGAGCCGGAATGCAGCCGCTGCGCGGTCGATCCGGTCTGCGCCCACCGCAAGGGCCTGTTCCAGCCGGTGCTGCGAACGACGTTCTATTAGGTCAGAATCCTGTCATGATTACCCCGGACCAGTTTGCTGAATACATCGACCTGCTGCGCGTCTCGATGGCGTTCAGGCTCTTCCTGATCGCTGTCTTCTACCTCATCGCCTGGTTGGTTCACCGGCTGGCGCCCAGGCTGGCGCGCCGCATGGTGCGGCTGAACCGGTTTGCCCGGCCCGCGCGCCGGCTGCGCCAGGAACGGGAGGCAACGCTGCACGGCCTGCTGTCCAGCGCGATCACCATCGCGGCCTTCGCGCTGGCGACCTTCTTCAGTCTGAGCCTCTTCGTCAGCGCCAACACGTTGATCTGGGTGGTCGGCCTGTTCAGCGCGGCCTTTGGACTGGGCGCACGGCCGCTGGTGAACGACTTCCTGAGCGGGTTGAGCCTGATCTTCGAGGATACTTACGACGTGGGCGAGAAGCTGGAGGTGATGGGAGTGGAGGGGGTGGTCGAGCAGGTCAACGTCCGCACGACGCTGCTGCGCGCGCCGACGGGCGAGCTGTACGTCGTCCCCAACGGCGACGTGCGCCTGATCCGCAACTTCAGCCGCGGCCGCTTTTCCATGGCGCCGGTCACGATCCAACTGGCGGCGACCGATCTGGCAGCTGCGGTCTCACTGCTGGAAGAGCTTGGCGAGCAAGCTGTCGAGCTGTTGCCAAATCTGCTGGAGCCGTGGAAGGTGATCAGCGGGTCGGGGACCATCGGCCACACCACCGACCTGACGCTGCTGGCCAAGGCGCGCTTCGGCAAGGCGGCGGAGATGCGCCCGCGGCTGCTGGCCCTGGTGCAGGAGTACCTGGCGGAAGCGGGGATCGAGCTGGTAAGCTAGCGCCAGGAAGACCTTATCCCTATGCTTGATTCCGATTACACCATGCTACCAATGTATCAAACTCCACAAATTCACGTAAGTCGGCGGAACACCTGTTACATCCTGAACACGCCAAACTGCGTCTGTTCCACCGGCGCGTTGAGGCAGGCGGACAGGGCGAGGGCCAGCACCTGGCGCGTCTCGGCAGGGTCGAGGATGCCATCGTCCCAGAGTCGGGCGGTGGCGTAGTAGGGGCTACCCTCGCGCTCGTATTTCTCAAGGATCGGCGCTTTGAAGGCATCCTGCTCCTCCGGCGTCATGGCCGGTTGGCCGCGGCGGGCAAGCTGGTCCTGCTTGACCGTCAGCAAGACGTTGGCCGCCTGCTCGCCACCCATGACGCTGATGCGGGCGTTGGGCCACATCCACAGGAACCTCGGCCCGTAGGCCCGCCCACACATACCGTAGTTGCCCGCGCCGAACGACCCGCCGATGACCACCGTCAGCTTGGGCACGGCGGCGTTGGCTACCGCGTGTACCATCTTGGCGCCGTCACGTGCAATGCCGCCGTGCTCGTACTGCCGGCCGACCATGAAACCGGTGATGTTCTGCAGGAAGAGCAGCGGGATGCGGCGCGCGGTACACAACTCGACGAAGTGCGCGCCCTTGAGCGCCGACTCGCTGAACAGGATGCCGTTGTTGGCGATCACACCTACCGGATAGCCCCAGATGCGCGCGAAGCCGGTCACCAGCGTCGTGCCGTAGCGCGCCTTGAACTCGCGGAAGCGGCTGCCGTCCACCAGCCGGGCGATGACCTCGCGCACGTCGTAGACCTCGCGGAAGGTGGTGGGGATAACGCCGTACAGCTCAGCCGGGTCGTAGAGCGGGTCCTCGGGCGGTGCGATGTCCAGCGCGACCTGCTTGCGGGTGTTGAGGGTCTCGACGATGCCGCGCACGATCTCCAGCGCGTGGTCGTCGTCCAGCGCGTAGTGGTCGGCGACGCCGGAGATGCGGGTGTGGACGTCCGCGCCGCCCAGCTCCTCGGCGCTGACTTCCTCGCCGGTGGCTGCCTTGACCAACGGCGGCCCGCCCAGGAAAATCGTCCCTGTTCCCTTGACGATCACCGCCTCGTCGCTCATGGCCGGCACGTAGGCGCCGCCCGCCGTGCATGACCCCATCACTGCGGCGATCTGCGGGATGCCGAGGGCGCTCATGGTGGCCTGGTTGTAGAAGATGCGCCCGAAGTCGTCCACGTCGGGGAAAACCTCGTCCTGCATCGGCAAAAAGGCGCCGCCTGAGTCGACCAGATAGATGCAGGGCAGCCGGTTCTCCAGCGCGATCTGCTGGGCGCGCAGGTGTTTCTTGACGGTCATCGGGTAGTACGTGCCGCCCTTGACCGTGGCGTCGTTGGCGACGATGAGACACTCGCGGCCGGCGACGCTGCCGATGCCGGTGACGATGCCTGCGCTGGGCGCGTCGCCGTCGTAGAGATCATATGCGGCCAGCCCCGACAGTTCCAGGAACGGCGAGCCCGAGTCCAGCAGCCGGTCGATGCGCTCGCGGACGAAGAGCTTGCCCTGCTCGCTGTGACGCTGATGGGCGCGCTCGCCGCCGCCCTGACGCGCCAGCGCCAGCCGCTCGCGCAGCTCCGCCGCCAGGGCGCGATTATGGGCCGCGTTGGCGGCAAATTGCGGGTCGTTAGGGTCGATGCGGGATTCGAGGACTTCCATAGTCTTCTCTCTACACTGGTTGTGGGGTTGGTCAGATTGTCGGACGTACACCTATTCTACCACACAACGGTTCGTTTCCCCCGCGATCGGAGGAGATAATCCTGCGAGGCTGCTGGATTGCTCAGTCTCTTCCCATGCATAAGCAAGGCAACAAGAAACTCCCGGCGACTAGCCACCGGGAGTTTGAAAATGCGGGATAACCAGACGGCCTACGCCTGCGGTACCACCATGATTCCTGCCAGCTCGTCCAGTGCAGCCTGCTCTTTTTCGTCGATTTCCGACTTGTTGCCGAAGCCGAAATGGCCGCCTGTCTTGGAAAGGGCCGCTGTTCTGGCCACATCGATCACAAATTTAGCAAAACCGTCGGCGCCGGGGAGGCCTGCAACCGCCGCCCAGCCGTCGACCACGGTTTGCCTGACCTGCTTGATCATCTCCGCCGGCTCCTTCGACTTCTCGTATTCGACCTGCATGGCCTTGGAATCGTCCTTGGACATACTGGTCATGGTGGACAGCAAACTGATGGTCAGTTCTCCGTAGGCGCTATCAGCGCCTTTCTGCGCCTCCGCGGCCATGAACTTGCTGGCGTTGGTCAGCTCCTTGATCATATCGAAGCCGCCGCCGCTGGAGGCCGAAACGTAGGTTGCGCCGGCCAACGGGACGTTGAAAACTGCCTTGAACTGTTCGGGGGAAAGCTGTTCTTTGAGATCCATCGTGGTTATTCTCCTTTTTGTTGGACTCTGCCAGCGCTGCCGCGGCACGAGCGCCGCAAACGCGCGGACATCAGTGATCGTCTTGTTGCGCCGTCAATCCATTTGCGCACGCGCACACGTATTGTATTCAACAGCGCTGAGGCCGCAAGACTCACGGGCGACCAGCCTGCAAACTCGAAATGGATCGGTAACCTTGTAGAACGGAGGTTTGAATGAACGGATTGAAAAGGACAGTGCGCGCAATGTTGATTGTCACGGTTCTGGCGATGAGTCTGGCGCTGCTGCCCATGATCGGCTTGCCCTACCAGCCGCTGGAAGCGACGGCCGCGCGCCTGAACAGCGTTCTCTACGACCAGAAGGTGCGGACGTGGCTGCCGCTGGTGATGAAGAACAGCAGCAACAACCGCTAAGTTTCCCGGTTACACAGCGACAAGGCTGTCTGCGCGGCAATGCGCAGACAGCCTTGTCGCGTCAGTCTCCTATTCGCCGATATCCTCGTTCCACAGCTCCGGCCGCGCGGCGATGAACTCCTCCATCAACCGGATGCAGGCCGGGTCGTCCAGAATCACCAACTCGACGCCGCGCGAGCGTACGTACTCCTCGGGGCCTTGAAACGTCCGGTTTTCACCGATGACGATCTTCGGGATCTTGTAGAGCAGCACGGTCCCGCTGCACATGTCGCACGGCGAGAGGGTGGAATAGAGCACGGCGCGCTGGTAGTCTTTGGCCGCCAGCCGGCCGGCGTTCTCCAGCGCGTCCATCTCGGCGTGCAGGATCGCGCTGCCGCGCTGCACACGCCGGTTGTGGCCGCGACCCACGATCTCGCCGTCGATGACCAGCACCGATCCGATAGGGATGCCGCCCTCGGCCAACCCCAGTTTCGCTTCGTCGATGGCAGCTTGCATGAACTTGTCCATGTGATGGTCTTCCTTCGTCGGCCACGAATTTCACGAATTGGATTGATTGGTGAAATTCGCGTAATTCGTGGCAAGAACTCATTCCCGCCTGTACGGTTTCAGGTACGCGCCGGGGTAGGCGGCGTTGCGACCGGCGATGGCCAGCGCGGCGATGGTGACCAGGTAAGGCAGCGCCAACAACACCTCATAGGGCAGTGCGAAGCCCAGTGTCTGCAAGCGCAGTTGCAGTGCAAAGACGCCGCCGAACAACAGCGCGCCCAGCATCCCGCGCACAGGATTCCAGCGGGCGAAGATCACCAGCGCGATACAGACCCAGCCGCGGCCGGCGATGATGCCCGGCGAGAACGCGCCCAACTGCGCCAGCGACAGGAACGCACCGCCGGCCGCCATCAGCGCGCCGCCGATGAGCAGCGCGGCGTAGCGGGTGCGAAACACGTTGATGCCGGCGGCGTCCGCTGCTTCCGGGTTTTCTCCCACAGAGCGCAGGTTCAGCCCGAAGTTGGTGCGGAACAGAACCCACCAACCCAGCGGCACGACCACCAGAAAAGCCACGTAGGTCAGCAAATACTGCGCGAAGATTGGACTGATGAGCAAGTCCTTTCCCAGCGGAGCAAGCTGCGGAAACGGGTCGATGGACGGCAACACGCTACTCTCGCCGAAAACGACGCGGAAACCGAACAGCGACAACGCAGTCGCCAGCAGCGTGATGCCGAGACCCGACACGTGCTGGTTGAGACCCAAGGTCACCGTCAGCAACCCCATCAACAGCGCCATCAGTAGCCCAGAGACCACCGCGGCCAGCAGGCCAATCCACAGATAGCCCGCGACTCCTGCCGCTTCAGCCTTGGCCGCCGCGGCGAATCCCACGAACGCGCCCAGGAACATGATCCCCTCGATGCCCAGGTTGAGAATCCCGGCGCGCTCGGTGATCACCTCGCCGACGGTGCCGAATACCAGCGGCGTGGCGACGCGCAGGGTGGCGGCGATCAGGCCAACGAGGAAGGTGGTGGAAAGGATGTCGCTCATGGTTGGGGAAACAAGTAGACAGGTAGACAGGTAGACAAGTAGACAAGTAGATAGGTAGACAGGTAGGTAAGTTTTGAGGTGTTATGATGCTTTGTCTGTATCCGGAACGGAGTCCATGTTCAGGCTTTCAGTTACGAATCGGTCTCCGAACTCCTTTGATCCCAGTCTCTGTCGTCTGACGTAGCTGATGAAGCCGTTTAGACTCCGTTCTGCCTCGCGTCCAAGCTCATAAAGCTCTTGAAACCGCGGCTGATCCATGTAATCCAAGTCGCGCGCCGTAATAATATGGTTTATGGACTCGTTGATCGACCCGCGTGCAATGTAATAGAAACGCAGGCTGTCCAGGTAGTGATAGCGGCCATAACCTTCGCTGATATTGGACATGCCACTCTTGGTGGATTTGCGGATCTGGAGAGTCAAGTCATAGCGTTCAATGGCAGGAAATGTTGCGGCTAGCGCGTGACATTCGTGCATCAAACGCCGCGCGAGTTGCCAACAGATCAGATCTTCAAAACCGCGCGTTCCCTCACTGCGCCCAGATGAGTTTGTCATAGTTGTGTCTTCATTCTCTCGCGTCATCGCTTGGGAGTAATCGTTGCAAGCCCTGCGTACCACCCAGCCACATCTCAACCAACGTCCAACTGTGCGCACCTAACTGATATTCAACCCGCGTACCTACTTGTCTACTTGCCTACCTGTCTACTTGCCTACTTGCCTACCTACCTACTCTCTACTCCAACTCACCCGATACCTCTGCAACAGCAGCATCGCCAGCGTGACCAGCAGCAAAGTTGCTAAGATCACATCACCCAGGTAGACCGGCACCCCCAGCGCGCGGCTGACCGACTGGCTGCCGGTGTCGATGACGCCGATGAACAGCGCGGCCAGGCCGGCGCCCCACGGATTCAGCCCGCCGAGGGTCGCGACGATGATGCCGGTGTAGCCGTTGCCGCCGGAGATGGCGTCAATCAGGTGGAAGTGAATGCCGGCGACCTCGCTGACGCCGGCCAGACCGGCGATGCCGCCGCTGGCCAGCGCTGAGATCAGCAGCGTCCGTTCGACCTTGATGCCGGCAAAGCGCGCCGCGTCCGGGCTCATCCCCACCGCCCGCATCCGTAGGCCAAAGGCGGTGCGGCTCAGGACGAACCACATCACAACAATGATCACGATGGCGAGAACAAAGCCGAGGTGCAGTCGGGAGCGGGGAATCAGCTTCGGGAACATGGCGGACGCAGCGATCTCCGGTGACTGCGGCCACTGGCTGATCGGGTCGCGCCACGGCCCATTGAGCAATGCGCTGACGCCCAGCAACGCCACCGAGTTGAGCAGCAGCGTGGTGACCACCTCGTCGATGGCCAGCTTGACCCGCATTAGCGCGGGGATCAGCACCCACGCCATGCCCGCCGCGAAGCCGCCAGCGATCATCAACGGCAGAGCGATCAGCGGCGACACGCCGTCCATTTGCAAGCCGATGGCCGTCGCGGCTGTGGCGCCTGCCAGAAGCTGACCCTCGGCGCCGATGTTCCAAAAGCCGCCGACAAACGCGAACGTCACCGCAGCGCCGGTCAGCAGCAGCGGCGTGGACTTGACCAGCACCTCGATGATGCTGACGCGGCTGGACAGCGGTTCGGCCAGGAAGTAGTAGTAGGCCTGCAGCGGGTTGGCTTTGACCAGTAGCACCAGCGTGCTGGTGATGGCGAAAGTCAACGCAATCGCCAACAGCGGGATCAGCGGCCGGAACCAGACCGGGGCCGGGTTACGCTCGATCTTGAGGCCCATGAGGTGTTTCTTGTGAAGTTTCTGCGCCGGCCATCAGCAGGCCCAGCCGTTCGGGATCGGCTTCGGTGCGCGGCAAAATCCCCTGAATCTGGCCCTCGTAGATGACCGCGACCCGGTCGGAGAGTTCGAGGATCTCGTCCAGGTCCTCGGAGATCAGCAGGATGGCTGCGCCGCGCCGGCGCTGCTCCAGCAGCCGCGAGCGCACGTACTCGGTCGCGCCGATGTCGAGGCCGCGGGTTGGCTGCGAGACGATGATCACGCGCGGGTTGCGCTCCATCACCCGCGCCAGGATCACCTTTTGCATGTTGCCACCCGACAGCGTGCGGATACGATCGTCGGGCTTCGCCTTGATCTGGTATTCGGCGATCAGCTTTTCCGCGTGCTGGCGGATCTTGTGCCGGTCGAGGGAACCGTTGCTGGTGAACTCGCCCAGGTGTTCCAGCGCCATGTTTTGCGCCACGGTCATCTCCGGGACAACGCTGGCGTGGCGGTCCTCGGGAATCCTGCCGACACCCGCCTTCATGATACGCTCGGGATCGGCGCCAGACACGTCCTGGTCAACAACGATGATGCGGCCGGCTGTGCAGGCCCGCGTGCCTTGCAGCACCTGCGCCAGCTCGCTCTGGCCGTTGCCGGAGACGCCGGCCAGCCCCATGATCTCGCCCTCATACACGTCGAACGTCACGCCCTTCAACGCAGCCAGCCCCTTGTTATCGAGGGCCCCGACACTTTCCAGCCGCAGCACCGGCTGTGCGGCCGACCTGGCCGCCGACGCCTCATCCAGCGAGGGCATCCCGAAGGTCGTCCGGCCGACCATCATGCGCGCCATCTCTGCCGGCGTGGTGGCGCTGGTTTGCACAACGCCAGCCACCTGCCCGCCGCGCAGGACGGTTACATGATCGGTGATGTTCATCACCTCGCGCAGCTTGTGGCTGATAAAGACCACAGAGAGTCCATCCGCGCGCAACCGTCGCAGCCCTTCGAAAAGCTGGTCCACTTCCTGCGGCGCGAGCACTGCCGTCGGCTCGTCCAGGATCAGCACGCGGGCATCGCGGTAGAGTGCCTTGAGTATCTCAACCCGCTGGCGCTCGCCCACCGACAGGTCTCTGACCAGCGCGCGCGGCTCGACCTCCACACCGTAGCGTGCTGCTGCCTCAGCTACCCGGCGATGGGCGTCCTCCAGCTTCAGGCGCACGCCTAGATTGTGGCCGAGCACCACGTTCTCCGTAACCGACAGCGGCGGCACCAGAGCGAAGTGCTGCGTCACCATGCCGATGCCCAGAGCGATGGCGTCCCTGGGCGCGCGAATGCTGGCCGGCTGGCCGTCCACCGCGATGTCGCCCTCGTCGGCGCTGTAAAGGCCGTAGAGGATGCGCATCAGGGTGGTCTTGCCAGCGCCGTTCTCACCCAGCAGCGCGTGGATCTGCCCACGGCCCAGCGTGAAGTCGACCTGGTCGTTGGCAACCAGCGATCCGAATCGCTTGGTGATCCCACGCATCTCGACGGCGATCGAGGGAGGAGTCATTGTGGAA
This sequence comes from Caldilineae bacterium, assembly GCA_020634555.1. Taxonomy (GTDB): domain Bacteria; phylum Chloroflexota; class Anaerolineae; order JAAEKA01; family JAAEKA01; genus JACKBK01. Next base: position 29,871 of record JACKBK010000005.1, on the reverse strand, counting down.
TGTGCGTTGTCGTTATCAGGGAAAAGAAGGAAAGGAGGGAAAGGAAGGAAAAGGGAACGACCGGCGTCCGGTTTCCCTTGTTTCCCTTCTTTCCTTCCTTTCCCTTTCTTCTCCCTACTGCCCGGCCGACGATGCCGGCGGCGATTCGGTGATGTCGACGCGGAAGAGGCCGCTCTTGATTTCGTCTTCCTTGGCTTTGACTTGGTCAACCAACTCCTGCGTCAGCCCACAGGTGACGTCCATGTTGATGGGCGCCAGGTCCGCGCCGCCCTTGGCGACCATGCTGAAGTCCTTGAGGTCCTGGGCGGTATAAGCGCCGGCCTCGACCTGCTTGACGATGTAGTCCACTGTGGGCTGCATGTTCCACACGGGGCCGCTGACCACGGACTCGGGCGCCAGGTCCTTCTGGTCGCTCATGTTGCCGAAGGAGCAAAGGCCGTTCTCCGCGGCGGCCTCGATAACGCCGAAGCGCTCGGCGAAAAGGACGTCCGCGCCGGCGTCGATCTGGGCCAGCGCGGCTTCCTTGGCCGCTGCCGGGTCGAACCAACTGTTGATGAAGGTCGTCTTGACGTCCACATCGGGGTTCACCGATGCCGCGCCGGCCGTGAACGCGTTGACAATCCGGTTGACCTCGGGCACAGGCAGACCACCCACGACGCCGATAACGTGGCTCTTGGTCAGGCCACCGGCCAGCATGCCGCTCAGATAGGCCGGCTCGTGGATCCAGTTGTCGAAGACCGAGAAGTTCGGCTCAGCCGGCCCGCCGCCGGAGCCGAAGACGAAGGCGATCTCCGGGAAATCCTTGGCGACGCGGCGCACGGCTTCTTCGTTGCCGAAGGCGTCGCCGAAGATGATGGCCGGCTTGTTCTTCTCGGCGACCTCGCGCAGGACGCGCTCCATGTCGCCGGCATAGCCGATGTCGTCGGTGTAAGTGTACTCGATGCGGCCGTCCTCCATGGCTTTGTTGAGGGCCGCGTGGATGACGCCGTCCCACGGTTCCTCGATGGCGGTGGCATAGGCGCCGAAGACAGCCAGCTTGCCTGGCTCGCCTGCTGCGGCCGGCTGGGCTGCTGGTTCGGAAGGCACCGGAGTCGCCGGCGGCGCACAGGCAGCCAGCAGCGCCGCCATGACAAGAATTGCCGAGACGAACAGGAATCTGCGAGACATAGGTTGTTCCTCCTTGGGGGTATCCGAGCGTTCAAATCGACCGATAGACAGTTGCGAACCGGGCGTTGGAAATGGTATCGCAACATGGTGTAATTGACAAATCGCCTGCTGAAATCCCACTCAACCAGGCTCGACCCTGATTGGCGCTTGCGGGTTATCGTTCGTGCATGCTACAATCGCTGACCATCAACCGTTGGCGCCGGAAAGAAGGACTCAAAACAAATGACGACACAGGTGCGAGTAATCCGCTGGCAGCGGGCCGATCCGCCGGACGAAGCTGCTCTGGACCGCTTGCTAACCGAAGCAGGTTTGCAGTTTTACAGATGGTCCAATGGACCGGGTGATGTGTACAATGCGCATAGCCACCCGTACCACAAGGTCATCTACGTCGCCCGCGGATCGATTACCTTCGGACTGCCGCAGCGCCAAATGCAGATTGAACTGCTGGCAGGTGATCGGCTTGACCTGCCGGCGGGCGAAAGTCACAGCGCTGTGGTTGGCCCGCAAGGTGTCGTTTGTTGGGAAGCCCACCTTCAGGAGAACAACACCCCATGAACCACTCCCAGATTCGCATCCTCGGCATCCCGATGGACCTGGGCCAGCAGCGCCGCGGTGTCGATATGGGTCCCAGCGCGGTGCGTTACGCGGGTCTGTACGAGCGGCTGGCGCGCATCGGCTGCCAGGTCGAGGACGACGGCAGCATCCAGGTTCCCGGGCGCGACGAACGCTCTGTCAAGGCGAACCTGTGGACGGAAACCTCTGGCGGCGGGCTGCGCCACCTACCGGAGGTCGTGGCGGCCTGCCTGTCGATATACGAAGTGGCTAAATCCTGCGCTGCAACGCCTGAGCTTCCCATCTTTCTTGGCGGCGATCACTCCATCGCCATCGGCACCGTAGGGGGCACAGCGTCTACCGGGCCGCTGGGGTTGATCTGGATCGACGCGCACGGCGACTTCAACCTGCCCGAGACCTCGCCGTCGGGGAACATCCATGGTATGCCCGTCGCTGCGCTGATCGGGCGCGGCCATCCTGATCTAGTTGACCTGGGTCATCCCGGTCCGAAGTTACGGCCGCAGGAGATCGCTATGATTGGCATCCGCGACCTCGACGCGGAGGAGCGCCAGAACCTGGCGGCCAGCGGCATCCACGTCTACACCATGCGCGATGTGGACGAACTGGGCATGGCGACCGTAGCCCGGCGCGCGCTGGGGCATCTCAACCACCTGGCGCGCATCCACGTCAGCCTCGACATGGACTCTATCGATCCCGATACCGCGCCGGGAGTCGGAACTCCGGTGCCCGGCGGGTTGAGCTACCGCGAGGCGCATCTGCTGATGGAGATCCTGAACGAGTCTGGTAAGGTGGCATCGTTGGATGTGGTCGAGATCAACCCGATTCTGGACGACGGCAATCGCACCGCCGAGCTGGCTGTAGAACTCATCGCATCGCTGTTAGGCCAGCGTATCCTCTGACCCCCTCTCCCTGAGGGAGAGGGCTGGGTAAGGGTGAGAGGATACCACAGCGAACGGACTCCCCGGCACCGGTTATTGTTTCGTGATCAGGCACCCCGCAAAGGAGCATCTTCTCTGGTACACTTTGTGCTCGGAGGTAATCCTATGATTCTACGGAAATGTTGGCTCCAGGTGCTGCCACTGGCGGTGCTCGTGCTTGCTGCCTGCGGCGGCTCGCCGGCGGCCACGCCCACCGCCGTTGTTCTCGCGCCGACCTCGACTGCAACAGCCACCCATACACCGCCACCAACTCCGACGGCTACCGCGACCGTCACACCGACAGCCACAGCGACTGCGACCAGTACGTCAACCCCAACGCCGTCACCCACTGCAACTGCCACGCCCACTGCAACGCCATCACCGACGCCTGACCCTTACGCGGCGTTTACGATCGATGGCCTGACTGCCCGCAGCTATGGTGACGGCGAGCTTCGCATCGAGCAGACCCTCAACGTTACCGATGCGTTTACGCGAACGTTGGTCACGTTTCCCAGCGACGGTCTCAACATTTACGGCTTCATGGATGTACCGCGCGGCGAGGGACCGTTCCCGGTGGTACTGGTGTTGCACGGCTACGTCGATCCGGCCAACTACAACACCCTCACCTACACCACTCGCTACGCCGATGCGCTGGCGCGGGCAGGCTATCTGGTGATCCACCCCAACTTTCGCAACTGGCCTCCCTCGGACAGCGGACCGGAGGAATACCGCGTCGGCCAGGCAGTGGATGTGCTGAATCTAATCGCGTTGGTGGAAAAACAGGGTGGGTTGGAAACCACCCCGGAGGGGCAACCTGGCCCTTTGGCGCAGGCCGATCCCGACCATATCGGCATCTGGGGGCACAGCATGGGAGGCGGCATCAGCCAGCGGGTGATTGCCGTCAGCGACGATGTGGACGCGGCGGTTCTCTACGGTGCGATGAGCGGCGACGAGGCACTCAACCACCAGCGCATCCTCTATTTCACCAACGGCGCCAACGGCCTGTGGGATGAAGCGCCGCCCGAGGACGCCTTGCAGCGCATCTCTCCCATCAACTATCTGGACCGAGTCGCCGCAGCCGTCAGCATCCACCACGGCGACCAGGACGCCACCGTGCCGCCGGCATGGTCGGACGATCTCTGCCAGCGACTGCAGGATCTGGATAAATCAGTGGAGTGCTTCAGCTATTCTGGACAGCCACACACCTTCACCGGCGATGGCGACGCGCTTTTCATCCAACGCGTGCAGGCGTTCTTCGACCGGGAACTGAAAGGCTCCTGAACTCAGATGCAGTTTCTGCCGCCAACTCGCGCAGATGTCAGGCGTGCAAGGGCTGCTGCTGCCGCTTTGGGGGATCGATCCGGGACTGGCGAGTCATTTGCAGCACAACCACCAGCAACAACGATGTCGTAATGATGGCCGACGACAGGCACCAGATACACACCGCGTTGATGACGAACAGTTCCAGAAGTGTCAGGTAGACCGAGAACAGGACGCCAAAAACCGTGAGAAGCAGCAGTGCCCAGCCGGTCCAACGCTGCAACTTCGCTGCGGCCATCCTGTGGACGAGCCACAAACCGAGGATAGCCAGATAGTTGGCGATACCGAGAACTGCCACCGGAATACCAAAGATTTGGGCGTAGGCGCTGGACTGGACAACGTTGCATTCACCAACCGGCCCGCAAACGGCGCTTGTCTGGGTGATCTCCACGTACGCGAGATAGCCGGAGACCACCAATCCGATCAGCGCCAGACCGGGTACCAGCAACGACGTGATCATCGCGCCCGCTTCACTGTTGGAAGCGAACAGACTACCGCGCGCAGCATAGACTCTGATCGCCGCGTAGGCCAGAACAAGCAGCATGGCGCCGAGGATGAGTGCTGCCAGCCAGCCACCCTCTGGCAACCCGCTCGTCGCGCTGGCTCCGGCAGGCGGCAACGAGTCTGTGGTGATCGCCACCACCTCTGGAGTCGACGTCGCAGTTGGCGAAGGCGGCTCGGTGACAACGGCGGTTGGTTCAGGCGCTGTGGACGGTGTGTCGGTGGCGGCCGCTTCCTGCTCAGCTTGCTGGCCGGCGGCCATTGCTTCAACCAGACCGGGGATGTCCGGCCAGTCAATCCCGCCGTTGCTCAATCCGGTCTCGATAATGGACGGCAGTTGCTGCGGAATCTCCAGGCTGCCAATCAGGACCGTCTCACCTACGATAAGACGCGGCACACCTAACCGCTCGTCGGAAATCTGAAACTGGGCTGTAGATGCGTTGTAAAGCGTCTGGCCGCCTGGTTGGGTGATGTCGATGCCGATGACCACAAGACGGTCACCGTATTGATCCATCAAAGGCAGCAACGTATCGTTGATAACCGTATGGCAGTGGGGACAGGTGGGCGAGTAAAAAAGAACAGCTTTGACCGCTGTATCGGGCGCAGATTGTGCGAGAACGGTGGCGTGCTGCGTGACTCCAAGAACGACAGTCAGCAGCAACACAAACAAAAAACGGCGCATCTGATCCTCCTGTGAAAGATCCAGGTCGTATTTCGATCCTGAGCGGATTATACCCCAGTTTTTTGCCTTGTGCAATCAGTAACGAAGAAGCAACAAACGCTATGGAGGTGTGCGCGTCCTGACCACTCCATCCAGGTCAGGTTCCCTTCCCGGGCGCCGACGCGTTCAGATTGAATCAGCGAATTCCGATGGGATCTTCTGACTCTGAGCACCAGGTGACCAATCGTACGCCGGCGCGATGAACCTGACGGAATCCGGCGCCCTGGCTGACTGCCAGGAGCGTGGCATCGATATTCACCACCAGCGCGCCGGACAGAATGTCAACACCGTGGTCGAACAGGACTGGAGAAAGAGGAGTCGACGGGCCGAGCACCATGGTCAGCGCATCGGGGTTGCGCAAACCCATCAGCCCTGCAAAGGTACCGTTGATGAGCGTCGTGGCGGTGATGGCAACGATGTCAGCCTGCGGCAGTATCTCGGCGGCCGCGCTGGCAGGCAGATCGCCCGGCCTCGGCTGCAGCTCCAGCACTGACAACAAGCCGACCCGCTCGCGCAGGCTTTCGACGAAGGGAAAATGGCCGATCAGCGCTACGTGCTTGCCCGCGCCGCGTTCGGCGATCATATCAGCCGCGTTGAGGTCGATCCATGGCTGTTCGTTTTCCCCCAGCAGCGCGTTGAGCGCGGCGAAGCCTACCGATGTTTGGGTCAGACTGGCCGCGCCAAGTCTTGCCCAGCTTGCTAGCTCGTGTCCGCCGCGTCCAACGAGATGGCCGGCGTCTGGCATTGCCGGCCCGCCGTGGCTTCTCTCGCCGCGCAGCGTGGCTGCCAGACCACAGCGCCGCCGGCCCGCCAACTCCACGACCACTGCCGTCCACGACAGACCGATGCGTACATCCACGACTGGAGCATCGGGCACAGCGGCCAGCAGGTCGTTGATCATGTCAGTAGCCATGGCCGCGCTCCGCGTTGTCAGATCCGAGCGCGCGGATGCGCTCGATCAGGCGTTGGCGCGCCTGCGGATCGGCAAAGTTCTGGTGAAGATACTCCAAACAAGCTATCACGTCAGACGCGTCTGACAAGCCAAAGCGTTGGTCAGTCTCAACCAGGAAACCTGCCTGTTTGAGATCGGTGAGCATCGCCCTCATCAAGCCCTCGTCGGCCTGAAAGAGGTATTGGCACAGTTCAGGGCCTGTGGCTCGTTGCTCGCGATGCTCGTAAAACCAAAGAAGGGTGTAGAGTTTGCACCAGGTATCGACGGCATTGCAGCGGATGCAACTGCCCTGCACCCAGCGGAGATCTTCTGTTGTTGCCTGTGGGGAATCGTTGCCAGCCATAAGATCGCCTCTGCCGATTTGGATCGCGCCAGCGCGCCGCTGGCGAGTCCAGTGTAGCACCGGGCAGCGGCCCTGTCAACGGTGCGGAATCAGACGACCGCGTTGATCTCGCCTGCCAGATCGACGTCCTTCCGCGTCAGGCCGCCGGCCGAGTGGGTGGAAAGGGTCAGTGTCACCTTCCGGTAGGTGACCAGGATGTCGGGGTGGTGGTCGGCGCGCTCCGCTAAGTGGCCAACGGTGCAGGTGAACACCAACGCTGCCGGGAAGCTGGGGAGCACAAACGTACGGGTGATCTGGCTGCCCGACCGGCTCCAGCCGTCAAGGGTTGCCAGCGCCTGGTCGATCTCGTTCTGTGTCAAGAGAGCCGTCATGTCCTTGATCCTTTCCATGTCGCTGCGATTATTGAATTGTCTTGCGCAGATAGTATTTGGCGGTCGACTCGGGATAGCCATCAATGTAGCCGAACACCTCGTAGCCATGCTTGCGGTAAAACTCAGGCGCCTGGAAGCTGAAGGTGTCGGTGGTCACCGTCGTGCAGCCCAGGCTTGCGCCGTCCTGCTCGATGCGCGTCAGCAGTTCGCTGCCCACGCCACAGCCACGCAGTCTCTCGTGGATCCACAAAAAACGCAGTTCCAAAACCTCGCCCCAGGCCCGGCCCACGGCGCCGCCTACCAGATCGCTACCTTCATCGTGTACGAACCACGCCAGCCAGCGTTCGTTCGCGATGCCGGACACGGCGATATTCCATGCTGCCAACCGGCTGCGCAGCTCGGCGATCTCGTCGCCGGTCGGCGCGTCGTTAAATGTCCAGGTGAGTGAGTTCATGGCGGAGGCTCGAAGTGAAACGTGATTGGCGAGGTCGAATCTGTTCACGTTTCACGCATCACGTTTCACTCAAACCGCATCGCTTCCGCAGTCGCCATACGCGTCATGCGCCAGGCAGGATAGATGCCGGCCAGCAGCGCGGCCACCACGGCGACGACCATGGCCTGGACGAACGGTTCGGGCGACAGTTGGAGCTGCAACGTCCAGCCGAAGCTGCGCCGGTTGATAATATAGATCAGGATCAGCGCCAGCACCAATCCGGTCGGCATGGCCAGCAGGCCGGCCACCGCGCCCATCAATCCCGTCTCCAGCGACACCAGCCGCCAGAGCTGCCGGCCGGTCAGCCCAACTGCGCGCAGAATACCCAGCTCGCGCTGCTTGTCCAGCATCAACGACAGCAGCGCGCTGAGCACGCCGATGAACGCGACCAGCGTCGCCAGCAGTTGCAGCGCGCCGGTGATGGCGAAGGTGCGGTCGAACACCACCAACGCCTCGTCGCGCAGCGCCTGGTTGGGCTGCACGATCAGGCTTTGCACGGGCGCCAGCGCATCTTGCAGCCCGCGCGCCACCTGGTCGGGGTCGCTGCCGGGAGCCAGCCGCAGAGCCAGCGCGGTCGTCGCCTCATCGCTCCACAGTGCGCGGTAAAGAGACAATGCCATCATCACCGTACCCTGGCTGGAGGCGTAGTCGTAGTAGATGGCGGCTACCGGAAACGTGCGCGGGCCGTCCGGCGTGTTGAGTGTTACCTCGCCGCCGCGCCTGGGCAGGTCAAAACGGTTGGCGAACGGCTCCGACACCATTACAGCGCCCGCCTGCATCGCCTGCCACACCTCCTCGGACGCGCCGTCAGCCGCGACGAAGAGCCGTTCATCGCCTGTGCTGGGGTTGTCCACCGCGGCGACCTGCAGCGGGCCGTCGGGCGAGTCGACCGTCACCGAGCGCAGGGTATCGACCCGTTCCACGCCCGGCCAGCCGCGAATGATGGCGTCGGCACGCGGATCGATCGTTGCCGTGCTGGCAACGCTGGCCGTGGCGCTGGGCGGCGAGATGTACACGTCACCCTGTACTGTCTGCGACAACCAGGCCACGACGGTGTAGCGGAAGCTGCCCACCATCAGGCTGACGCCGATAGTCACCGAGACGGCGATCATCAGTGCGGCGATGGCGATCGCGGTGCGGCTGAGGGAGTTGACGACGCTGCGCGGCGCCATGCGCCCCAAGACACCGCCCAGCCGGCTGCTGATCGGTGTCGCCGCGTCCATCAACAGCCGTGTGACCAGCGGCGTCTGCATACCGATGCCGATGATAATGGCGAAGGTGCCGGAGAAACTGGTCACCAGCCCCTTGGCCGGGAGCGCCAACAAGGCGAGACCGGCTGCCATCAGGATCAGGCTGGCCAGTGCGGCAGCTTTGACCGCGTGCCCGGCCTTGCTTTCCAGCCCGGCCCGCGAGAGGGCTGTGCGCGGCGCGACCGACGCCGCTTCCCACGCCGGAGGCGCCGCAGCCAGCACCGTCGCCAGGATACCCAGAAAAGCGCCCTTGGCCAGGCTGCTGACCGGCGCGGCGACACCCTGGACTGTCACCACGAAGTAGAGGTCGTTGATGGTCTGTGTGACCGCCCGCACCGCGCCCTGTCCCATGACGATGCCCAGCACCACGCCCAGCACCGATCCGATGACGCCGATGAGAAGCGCCTCGCTGAGTACCAGCACGAACACCTCGTTGCGGGTGACTCCCAGACAGCGCAACGTGCCGAACAGCGGGCGCCGCTGTACCACCGAGAAGGTCATGGTGTTGTAGATCAGGAACAGGCCGACCACCAGCGCCAGCAAACTCAGCGCGGTCAGGTTGGTGCGGAAAGCCGCTGTCATCTGTTCGATGGCGCCGCTGCGGGCGGCCACCGGCTGCACGGTCACGTCGTCAGGCAGCAGGGCTTCCAGCCGGGCCAGCACGCCGTCGTCACCCTCCGGCACGATCAGGTCAATGCGGTCGAGTTGGCCCAGCCGGCCTGTCAACTCCTGCGCGGTGGCGATGTCGGCCAGGATCATGCCGTCCAGCGCACGCCGGCTCAAGCTGTCAGCCGGCTGCAACACACCGGCTACGAAAGCAGTCCGCTCGTATCCGCCGACAGTCAGAGAAAGCGGTGCGCCGGCAGCAAGCCCGTAGCGGTCGGCGACGTCGCTGGAGAGAAGCACCGCGCCTGGCTGCGTCAGGAACGCGGTCAGTTGATCGACGGGAACCTCTTGCCCGTTGGTGACATAGCTGCGAAAGGGCGCCTCGGCAAAGGGATCGACGCCCAGTAGTTGCACAGGCCGGTTCCCAAGCTGCGGCGAGGAGACGTAGTCGCTCAGGATCGGCGCGGAGGCAATGCCTTTGTTGGCCAGGCCGGCCAGCCGCAGTGTCGTGTAGACATGCTCATCCAGCCCCTGCGGCCCACCGGTGATCTGGTGCGTCGCGCGTCCCGCCACCGCTTCGGTGCTCAGGTCGAAGGCCTGGCTGGCGCTGACGTTGGCGAGATCGATGGCAACCATCACCGCCACGCCCAGCGTAATGCCAACGACCATCAGCACGCTCTGCCATGGATGGCGAGCCAGATAGCGCCAGCCGACGTTGATGAGGGTTGAGGGTAAACGGGGGGTGTTGGTCATGATGGCGCAGCGTGAAACGGAAAACGTGAAACGTGACTTGACACTTGACAGTAGCCTCACGTTTCACGCTTCACGTTTCATTAACTGCCCCTCACGAAGCACCAACACCCGGTCCGCGTACCCCGCCGCCTCGACGGAGTGCGTCACCATGATGAGGTTCTTGCCCGCTTGCCGGGTGAGGCGGTCCAGCAGGGCAAGGGTCTGCTGGCCGGTTTCTTCATCCAGGTTGCCGGTAGGTTCGTCCGCGAGGACCAGCAGCGGGTCGTGGACCAGCGCGCGGGCGATGGCAACTCGCTGCTGCTCGCCGCCCGATAGCCGATCGGGGAAGGTGGCCGTCCGATCCAACAGGCCCACGGCGTCCAGCAATGGTTCGGCCCGGCTGCGCGCTTCCCGCTGGGGGACGCCGTTGAGCTCCAGCGGCAGCGTCACATTTTCCAGCACCGTCAGCGTCGGGATCAGATTGAAGAACTGGAAGATGAAGCCGATGTTGCGCCGGCGGAAGAGGGTGCGCTGGCGGTCATCCAGCGCGGTCAGGTCCTGGCCGTCCAGCCAGATGCGACCAGAGTCGATCCGGTCGATGCCGCTGATCAGATTGAGCAGCGTGCTCTTGCCGCTGCCGCTGCGGCCCAAAATCGCTACGAACTCGCCGCGTGCAAACTCGGCGTGTGCATTTTGCAGGACGACGCGCGTGCGATCCCCTTCCTGGTAGCTCTTCGAGAGGTCATCGAAGCGCAGAAAGGCCGTGGCAGGCCCAGTTGTCAGGGCAGCCGCGGCGTCCGTATCTGCACCATTCGGGGGGAACTGAGTCGAGTCGACAGTTGTCGGTGGATGAAGTGGGGCCGTCACGTCGTAGTCCTTGCAAAACAAGGATCAGGGCGAGTCGCTCACACCCTGACCCTTGCCAAATCTCGAAAGTTACTGTTGCCAACAGATCAACAACAGCGTTGCTGGCAGCTTTGATGGTTCTGAAAACCGGTCACCATCCAATCCGAGCAACCGAGGACATGATAACATGACTTATGAAGCGGGCCAAGATGGTCAGAGACAGAAGGGAACCGTGTTGGCAAGAAGGATTGACACGCGCCTGTCTGTGAACTACAATACGCCAGCAGATAGGATGCGCAAGTCGCGACAAGTCTGATAAACAGAGGGTAAGACCATGACCATGGATACAACTGTGGAACGAGATCACGAACGAACGTTGATCAAGATCGCACGTGTTCTGCCACCCAATCGGGTAGAACAGTTAGTAGATTTTGCCCGTTTTTTGGAAACGCAGAGTCTGAGTGAGGAGCTAATCCAGAAAGAAGGGTTGACTGAGATTGAAGCTGATAATGCGCGCTGGGACGCGCTCATGGCAACAGACGAAGCGCAAACACTGCTAGAAAAGCTGGCAGATGAGGCATTGACAGAACATCGAGCAGGCAAGACAAAACCAATGGCGTTCAACGACCAGGGACAAATTGTGCCAGGATGAAATCTGTCACGACCTCGTCGTTCTGGAAGCTCTATTACTCCTTGCCAGAGGATGTGCAACGTCGGGCAGACACAGCCTACGATCTGTGGCGAATCAATCCTCGCACGCACGGTCTTTATTTCAAGCGCGTCGGTAAAGAACAGCCCATCTATTCTGTTCGTATTGGCAGAAGTTATCGTGCGCTTGGAATACTCGAGGGAGACTCCATCCTTTGGTTTTGGATAGGATCGCATGATGAATATGTCCGTCTGTTACGTCATCTTTAGCTTGTTGGCAACATCTGTTTACAAGCAAATAAACCTGATGGCAGTCTTGATGAAATCGGCAAATGGACTCATGACACTGGAGTCGTGTTGAAAGTACTGACCTACAACGTCCATCTCTGGGAGGGGCGCGATGGACGCATGGATGTGGAGCGGCTGGCGGCGATCATCGAGAGCACCGGCGCCGATGCCGTCGCGCTCAACGAGGTGCTGCACCCGGTCCATACCCACTATGGCAAGAGCACACCGCTGCGCGCGCTGGCCAACCTGCTGCGCATGGACTGGGCCTTCGGCGAGAGCAACCGCACCGTCCAGTGCGCCGGCTGGTGGGGGCCGGTAGGCAACGCCGTCCTGAGCCGCTGCCCCATTGTCGCCGACGCCAACCACTACCTGCCCAAGCTGCCCGGCACCCAGGGACGCAACATGCTCACCGCACACCTGGATGTCGCCCGCGATCACGCCTTCACCATCTACTCGACCCATCTCGACCACGCCTTCGAGGGCACGCGCATGTGGCAGTTGCGCGGCGTGCTGACCGCTCTGCAAAGCAAGGCCAACGAGCCCCACGTGCTGATGGGTGACTTCAACACACCCGGACCGGTGGGACCGCGCAGCAAGCGCCTGACGCCGCCGGTTGTACGCATGCTCAAGAGCGGCGGCTACGTAGACGCCTTCATGGCCGCCGGCGAGGGCGATCACCGCACCTTTCCCGCGGTGGTATCGTTCCGCATCGACTACATCTTCGTGCCCGCAATCATGCAACCCTATCTGACTGGCTGCCGGGTTGTCAACGGCGCGTTGGTTGACCAGGCTTCCGACCACCGGCCGCTGATGGCCGAGTTCGACTGGAGCTAGCGGGCCATGTTGCGGGTGCTGACCTACAACATCCACGGCTGGCGCGACGAGTCCGGCGACGCGCCGGCCAACATGGCCGCGCTGGCGCGCATCATCCAAGCAAGCGGCGCCGACGTGGTCGCGCTGAACGAGGTGTTTCATCCGATGGCGATGCCCGGCGACGGCCGGGCTGCGCTGGACGAGTTGTCCCGGCTGCTGGGGATGTCCTACGCATTCGGAGTCGCGCTGATGCCGCAGTTCGCTTTTGCGCCGCTGGCGTCCTATGGCAATGCGTTGCTGTCGCGGCTGCCCATTCTGGCTCACGCCGGCCACCACCTGACGCCGGTGGAAGGCCACGAGCAGCGCGGCCTGCTGGAAGCGCGGCTGTTGCTGGACGACGGTAGGACAACGCTTTCGGTGTATGTGACGCATCTCGATCACCGCAGCGAGGCGGCGCGCTTGCAACAGCTCGCCGCGGTCTTTCAATGGACGGTCCGCGACCGGGTGCGACCGCACCTGTTGTTGGGCGACTTCAATGCGCTGACAACTGATGATTTCCAGAACGACCAGCCCGCTCTGGACCGCGTGCTGGCCGACGAGAAACTGCGCAACCTGGCCGAGAGCAGCATGGATGTCACAGCCCGCCTGAAACGCCGCGGCTACGTCGATGCTGCGGCCAGCCAGCCGGCCGGCGACCGGCCACAGCCGACGTATCCGGCCCACGACCCGCTGGCGCGCATCGACTACATCTGGACATCGACGCCGCTGGCGCCCTGCATTCGCCGGTGTGGACGCTGGCAAACTGACGAAACGGCGACGGCATCGGACCACCTGCCGGTGCTGGCTGAACTGGAGATCTAGGTCATCGCAGCGTAGGTATCAGGCGCCTGGCACCTTTTATAGAGTGTCGTTATTCCCACGAAGTTCTCAATGCCATCAAAGACGGCATGCGCCGCTGCAAGAAACCTCTTCGTTGTCATCCTGAGCGAGTGGAGCACGCGACTCCCAATACACCGAATCGCCAGCGAAGGATCTCTCCGAGGCAGTTTCTAGGCAAGCGAGAATCCAGGTTTGCGAGGAGTGGATTCCCGCTTTCGCGGGAATGACGGGTAGGCAAGTAGTTGCGAAAACGGTATGGAGAACACGATGAGTTTTGAAGACCCTGCGAAACGAGTAGACCGGCTACGGCGGGTGACGCGCCGCCCGGACAACAACCGGGGCGGGCGCGTGCCGCCCGGCCAGTTTGTCACCGAGAAGTTTCCGGTGCTGCACTACGGCAGCGTGCCGGCTGTCGATCTGGCGACCTGGGACTTTCGTGTCTTCGGGCTGGTGGAGACGCCGATCACACTGACCTGGGACGAGTTCCGCGCGCTGCCGGAGACGATGCTGACTACCGACATTCACTGTGTCACCCGCTGGAGCAAGCTGGACACCACCTGGAGTGGCGTGTCGTGGCGCGATTTCATCGAAGCCGCCGGCGTCAGGTTCTCGCTGGACGCCAGCCACCTGATGGCGCACTGCGAGAACAACTTCACCACGAACCTGCCGCTGGACGTGCTCGACGACCCGGAGACGATGTTCGCCTGGGAGTACGAGGGTGAGCCGTTGACGCCGGAGCACGGCTGGCCGCTGCGGCTGCTGGTGCCAAAGCGCTACTTCTGGAAGAGCGCCAAATGGATCCGCGGCATCGAGTTTATGGCGGGCGACAGACCCGGTTTTTGGGAGCGCAACGGCTATCACATGAACGGCGAGTACTGGCGCGAGGAGCGCTTCGGCTGGTAGAGGAGACAGACAGCATGGCAAAAGGCAGTCGCAGGTCACGGATCCGCAAGCAATACCGCCTCGGCATCGATCTGGGCGGCACAAACGTCATGGCGCTGGTGGTCAACGAAAAAGATGAGATCATCGGCGAGGCCAAGAAGAAGACCAAGGCAGAGCTTGGGCCGGAAGGAGTCGTGGACCGGATCGTCGCCACCGCAGAGAGCGTCCTGAGCTCGGCTGAGGTCGATGCACAGGCCGTTATCGCGGCCGGCGTCGGCGCGCCTGGCCCTGTCAACCTGGAGACCGGTGTCGTGGTGGAAGCCCCGAATCTACCTGGCTGGCAGGAGATTCCTCTGGCAGCGATGCTCTCCGACAGACTGGGTGTGCCCGTGTTCGCCGACAACGACGTGAACCTGGGAACGCTGGGCGTCCACCAGATGGGCGTTGGCCGGGGCACACAGCACATGATCGGCATCTTCGTCGGCACCGGTGTAGGCGGCGGTGTGATCATCGACGGCCAACTGCACCGCGGCTCGCGCTACTCGGCCGGCGAGATCGGCCACACCATCATTGTGCCCAATGGTCCTCTGTGCGGCTGCGGCAAACGAGGCTGTCTGGAAGCGGTGGCAAGCCGTACCGCCATCGAGCGGGAAGTCAACGCGGCGCTGGAAGCGGGCTATTCCTCGATACTCTCCGATCTTTTGGGTCCGTCTGGCAAGGATCGACTCACCAGCGGCGTCATCAAGAGTGCGCTGGAAGCGGGCGACACCCTGATGACCGAGGTGATGACCCAGGTGCAGTTTTACCTTGGTCTGCTTACGGCCAACCTGGTGAACATCCTCGATCCGGAGATGGTTGTCTTTGGCGGAGGTGTTGCGGAGGCATTGGGTGACGCGTTTACCGAACCGATCCGCGCTACCGCCAAACCGTATTATCTCCAGCAACGTGACGCCGACAGGGTGCGCATCGTGACGGCCGAGTTGGGCGATTATGCCGGCGGGCTGGGCGGCGCGGCGCTGGCACGTCAGATGACAGGTCGCAAGCGCAAATGACACGGCACTGGAACACGGCGCAAACGAGGTCTTGCGACAGCGGCAGCCGAAGATTACTTCGACACGCCTTGCGACCTGGTACCGCGCTGCGGGGCAGGTGTTTCTCAGGTGCACCATAAGGACATTTTCATATGAAAGCCGTAGTAATGGCCGGCGGCGCGGGCTCGAGGCTGCGTCCATTGACCGTCGGTCGACCAAAGCCGATGCTGCCCCTGGCAAACCAGGGCGTTCTGGGACACATTCTGACACTGCTTAGCCAGCACGGGATCACCGATGTGATCGTGACGTTGCAGTACATGGCCTCTGTCATCGAGGATTACTACGGCGACGGCAGTTCCTACGGCGTGAGCATCCGCTATGTCATCGAAGACACGCCGCTGGGAACCGCCGGCAGCGTCGCCAACGCGCGCCAATACCTGGACGAGCCGTTCATTGTTATCAGCGGCGATGCCCTGACAAACTTCAACCTCAGCGAGATTATCGCCTACCACGAGGAGAAGAAGGCTGAAGCGACCATTGTCCTCTACCACGTCGCCGAACCGCTGGATTACGGCGTAATAGTCACCGACCAGGAAGGCCGGGTTACGCGCTTTCTGGAGAAGCCGAGCTGGGGTGAAGTAGCCTCCGATACGGTAAACACCGGCATCTATGTACTGGACCCCTCGGTGTTGGATCGCATTCCCGCCAACACCCCCTACGACTGGGCCAGCCAGGTCTTCCCGGTCATGCTGCAAAGCGGCGCGCCTCTCTACGGCTACGCCGCGCCCGGCTACTGGTGTGACATCGGCAACTTCGCCGAGTATCGACGAGCCACCGCTGACCTCCTGCGCGGCCTGGTCTATCCCACCTCGGTTTTGGGGCACCACATTGGCGGCGACATCTGGGTTGGCCAAGACGTAGATATTGCCCCTGACGCCCAGCTCTTCGGGCCAATCTATCTGGGCAACGAAGTACAGATCAAGGGGGGCGTGGTGATCCGCGGTCCCAGTGTTGTGCGCGACTACACCATCGTGGACAGCCGTGCCCGCATCGACCGCAGCATCATCTGGCGCAACTGCTACATCGGTGAGGATGCCGAGCTGCGCGGCGCGATCGTTAGTCGCCAGTGCAGCCTGCGCGCCAAATCAGCACTCTACGAAGGGGTCGTTGTAGGCGACAACAGCATCATCGGTGAGGGCGCGATGCTGCACACCGGCGTCAAGCTATGGCCTGGCAAGGAAGTCGATCCGGGTGCAGTCGTCAAGAGCAGCATCATCTGGGGGTCGCAGGGCCGGCGCGTGCTGTTTGGCCGCTATGGCGTCACCGGAGTCATCAACGTCGATCTGACGCCAGAGTTCGCCGCTCGCCTGGGAGCAGCTTTCGGCGCCACGCTGCCACGCGGCTCGGTGGTCACCATCAACCGCGACCAGAATGCTGGCTCGCGCATGCTCAAGCGGGCTGTCATCTCCGGGCTGCCATCGGCCGGCGTCAACGTCCAAGACCTGCAAACGGTGCCAATCCCTGTGGCGCGGTACTACACAGCCAACTCACGCGCGGCTGGCGGCGTTCACGTCCGCATCTCCCCCTTCGACCAGCGTGTGGTTGACATCCGCTTCTTCGGCAGCGACGGCATGAACCTGAGCAAACAAGAGGAACGGGCCATCGAGCGAGTCTTCTTCCGCGAGGACTTCCGCCGCGCGTTCATGGATGGAATCGGCCAGATCTCTTACGCCGGCGATGCGATTCCGCGCTACACAGCCGCGTTTCTGGCAACTGTCGATCAGGATGCAATCCGTTCGGCCGGCTTCAACGTGGTGGTGGACTACGCCTTTGCCTCTACCTCCCAAGTGTTGCCCGACATTTTGCAGCACCTTGGCGTCAACACAACACCACTGGGCGCACGCGTCGATCCCTCCTACATTTCTCTTGACGAAAAGGTTTTCCTGGCCGAGCGTCGCCGCCTGGGTGTAATCGTCAGCGCGCTGGGCAGCGATCTGGGTGTGCGGTTGGATGTGGGCGGCGAAAAGATGTTTCTGGCTGACCACACGGGCGCGCAAGTCCCGGAGGCCATCAGCTGTGCGGCCATGGTGGAGCTGGTTCTACGCACCTGGCCGGGCAGCACAGTTGCCGTGCCAGTCAACCAGTCGAACGTTTTGGAACAGATCGCCGGGCGCCACGGCGGACACGTTATCCGCACCGCGGTTGATCAGGCCTCGATCATGCAGACCGCGAGCAGCGCGGATGTGGTCCTGGCAGCCGACGGCACCGGTTTCTTCTTCTTCCCGCGTTTTCAGCCGGTGGCCGATGCCATGATGTCGGTTGCCATGCTCCTGCAATGCCTGGCACAGCACGACGTACGCTTGCTGGATGTTGTAGCCGGCCTGCCTGCCATTCACACCGTCTCAGCCCCCGTTCACTGCCCCTGGGACAGCAAGGGAGCCGTCATGCGCCGCCTGCAAAACCAGGTTACCGACAACGTCCAGATGATCGACGGCATCAAGCTGTCGCTGGACGAGGAGCGCTGGACGCTGATACGCCCCGACCCGGACCGCCCGCTCTTCCACGTAACCGCCGAGGCTGGCAACGATGAGGAAGCTGAAGAGCTGTTGGCGGAATACAGCCTGCTGGTGGAAGAACTCATCCAGCAGCGCGCTTGAGAAGCCCAACAAAAAGACGCAGCCGAGGCACCTCGGCTGCGTCTTTTTGTTGGGCTTCTCAAGTTGAGCTGTGTCAGTCCAGCAGCTTCTCCAGTTTGTTGGCCAGATTGGCGTATCCGGTCACGCCGACCTGCCGATCCACTTCCTTGCCGTCCTTGAAATACAGCAGGGTGGGAATACCCATAATGCCGTAGCGGCCCGGGGTCATCGGGTTCTCGTCGACATTCAGCTTGGCGATGACCGCGCGGCCATCGTAGGCCTGCGCCATCTGCGTCACGGAGGGGGCAATCATGTGGCAGGGGCCGCACCACTCCGCCCACAGATCTACCACTGCCGGCACGCCGGCGTTCAAAACGACTTCGGCGAAATCTGCGTCGGTGACGTGAATCGGCTCTGCTGCAGGCTGTCCATTGCTCGAGGACGCGGGAGCGGTTGCCACCGCGTTGCTGTTGGATCTCTTGAAGATGTTAACCATGGTTTGTTCTCATGCTCCTTGTAATGTTTTGTCTGCTCTTTCCCGGTTTCGATGCGTAAAACAGCTGTTTGGTTTCAACAACTCACCAGATTTGTTGCAGATTTGGCGCATTCCTTAGTCGCGCTGGCTGTTGACTTTCTTACCCAACAGCCATTTCGCGGAAAATCAGTTGGTCAGCCTGGCCGTCGGCGTGGTATGAGGATCGCACCAACGGACCCGACTCCACCCAACGAAAGCCCCTTGCCATGCCTGCCTCGCGCAATTGGTCGAACTCGTAGGGTGTGTAGTAGCGCTCGATGGGCAGGTGAAAGCGGCTGGGCTGGAGGTATTGGCCGATGGTGAGAATGTCCACGTCCACCGAGCGTAGATCGTCCATCACTTGCAGGATTTCGTCGGTGCTCTCGCCCAGCCCAACCATGATGCCGGTCTTGGTGACGCCGTTGGGAACCATCTGGCGCGCCTGGTGCAACAGCTCCAGCGAGCGCGGATACTTGGCTTGTGGCCGTACCCGCTTGTACAACCGCGGCACGGTCTCGGTGTTGTGGTTCAGGATCTCTGGACGGGCATTCATCACCGACTGCAGGGCGTTCCAGTTGCCTTGAAAGTCGGGGATCAGCACCTCAACGCTACAGCCTGGCACCATCTCGTGGATCAGGCGAATCACCTCGGCGAAGATGTGCGCACCGCCGTCAGGCAGTTCATCACGGTTGACGCTGGTCAACACCGCGTGCTTCAGTCCCATCATGGCCACGGTTTCAGCCACACGGCGCGGCTCATCCTCGTCCAGCGCGGGCGGGCGGCCGGTCTTGATCTTGCAGAAGCCGCAGGAGCGGGTGCAGGTGTCGCCCATCAACAGGAAGGTGGCTGTGCCGCGTCCCCAGCACTCGCCGATGTTGGGGCACATGGCCTCCTCGCAAACGGTGTGCAGGCTGTGGCCGCGCATCAGCCCCTTGATCTCGCGATAACCGGGGCTGTCCGGCATGCGTACGCGCAGCCAGTCAGGCCGGCGACCGCGGGTGAGGTTGCTCGCCGGATCACGACCGGGACGAAAAGGTTTGAGTTCGATCAAATTGTCTATTGTAATATCTGTCATCGCAGTCAACAATCCTTCGGGTTTACACCATAAGAACTTGGAAACCAGCCTGACGAAAGTGATCATCCATGGTCAGAGTTAGAGTCAGGCGTTGATCTCGCATGGTCACAAAGGAAATACAATCGGTTAGTCCCCATTGCTTGTCGGGGCGATCCCGATAAAGCTGCAAGGCGCGTTCCAATAGTCCCGTATCGACGCTGACTACATGGATGTTGCCAGTTTTGTAGCATCCCTCAATGAAACGGACTGCCGCCTGGCGATCGAAACTGCTAAGGGCGTTGCCAATCTCGATCAAGACGGCTTCAGTAATCCAGACTTCAACAGCGGCGCGCACCCGAGGAAGCATCTCCTTGGCTCGCTCGTGGTGCTGATCGCGGCGGTTCAGCAAAGCCTGAACATAGGCCGTGTCGAGAAAGAAACGCTCTTTGCTCATACTGCAGGCTTTTTGCCCCGCTTTGCAGTGCCATACAGATAGTGGTCATGTTCACTGGCCCAGTCTTCTGGAGCATCAACAGTTCCGACTGCCTTCTCTAACACATCCCACGCGCTACCTTCGGAGACCTTATTGCGGTAGGGTTCAATGGTGATTATGTACTCGCCGTTTGGCTCAAGGTCCACCGGTGATTCAGGAAACAGCGAATGACCGTCAAAGGTTGCCTTTACTACAGTGCTCATGGTCACGTTCCTTGTGGCGCTATGTCTGTTATAGCTATGTCTGTTATATATGGATCGCGTGGCCCTCTACCGCGTGTGCGGCTTCCATCAACACCTCGGACAGGGTCGGATGGGCGTGGACGCTGCGCGCGATCTCGGCGGCAGTCAGTTCGTTGTTGCGCGCCAGCACAAACTCCGGCAGCAGCTCGGTGACCTCCGGGCCGACCATGTGTACGCCCAGGATCTCGCCGTACCGGGCGTCGCCGACGACCTTCACCCAGCCGGTGCGCTCGTTCAGCCCCAGCGCCTTGCCGTTGGCCATGAAGGGGAAGCGGCCGACGTTGATCTCGTAGCCGCGTTCCGTGGCCTGCGCCTCGGTCAGGCCCATGGAGGCTACCTGCGGCTGGCAGTAGGTGCAGCGCGGCATGAACAGGTAGTCGTCAGGCGTGATCCCCTCGTTGGGGTGCCCGGCGATATGCTCGGCCGCCGCGATGCCCATCGCGCTGGCCACATGCGCCAGATTGAGCTTGCCGGTCAGATCGCCGATCGCGTAGATGTTGGGCACGTTGGTGCGCATGAAGTCGTCGATCTCCACGAATCCACCGCGGCCTTTGCTGACGCCGACCGCCTCCAGTCCCAAATTCTCGCTGTTCGGCTGTACACCGACAGCTACCAGCGCCTTGTCGGCGTCAAAAATCACCTCTTCGTCGTTAGCCAGATCGCGCGCGTGGACCCGGACACCGTCATCTGTCCGCTCGATGCGTTGGACCTGGGTACCTGTGCGCACATCGATGCCCATCTTACGGTAGGTTTTCTCCAGTTCCTGGCTGACTTCTGCGTCCTCCAAGGGCAAAATGCGCGGCAGCATCTCGATCAGAGTCACTTGCGATCCATAAGCGTGGTGAACGTAGGCGAACTCCATGCCGATGGCACCGGTACCGATGATGGCGAAACGCTTGGGCGACTCCTCCAGCACGATGGCCTCGCGGTATCCCAATACCCGCTCGCCGTCGGTCTCCAT
Organism: Caldilineae bacterium; assembly: GCA_020634555.1. Lineage (GTDB taxonomy): Bacteria > Chloroflexota > Anaerolineae > JAAEKA01 > JAAEKA01 > JACKBK01. The sequence goes on along the minus strand of JACKBK010000005.1, from coordinate 8,638 downwards.
GCCGGGAAAGGTGCGGTTGCGTGCACCGGTGGCAAGGACAATGTTAGTCGCTGAAAACGTCTGTCCACCTGGCTCAACGGTCACGGTGGTGGATGAGGTCAGCGTGGCTGTGCCTTCAATCACCTCGATCTGATTCTTGCGCATCAGTGAGCCAATGCCTTTGACCAGCCGGTTGGACACCTGGCGGCTTCGCTTGAAGGCTTTCTCGAAGTCGGCGCTGAAGTTATCGAAGCTGAAGCCGAAATCCCGGCTCTGTTCGTTGATGATGTGGACCAGTTCTGCGTTGCGCAGCAGCGCCTTGCTGGGAATGCAGCCCCAGTTCAGGCAGACGCCACCTAGCGCCTCTCGTTCCACTATCGCTGTTTTCAAACCAAGCTGTGCGGCACGTATGGCAGCCACATAGCCGCCCGGCCCGCCGCCGATCACCAGAACGTCGAATTGTGTGCTCATGGATGTTTCCTTTTGTTTTTCCTCGTTAGCGAGATACGTATCAATGACAGTCTAACGACAGGCAGATCAATTATCAGCAACGAAGTATACCATCACTGCCGTCTGCGCGCTATCTGAATGACTGAAATCGTCGATGCGTGAGTGGGACAGGGAAATCGGACGACGACACCGATTGGGGAGTCAGGAAAAGGCGGCGGCACAAACGATCTGGATGTCGATGATATCGATCACACCGTCGCCGTTTTGGTCGATAGGGCATGTTGCCGGCTGAAACCAGTCGCTCGCAATCGCCTGGATGTCTAGAATATCGATGCTGCCGTCTCCTGTCACATCGGGATTCGCTTCACAGGCCACGAACCCAAAAGTAAAGTCGTCGGCAAAGATGTACTTCCAGTCATCGCCGCTACTCTCTGTTTCACGGAATTCGACCGTGTTAAAGCCGTCCGGATCGATCACACCAAAGAACCGGTGTGGTCCATTCAACACGTTGTTGCCGTCGAAATCAATGGGATTTGCTGTGTCGCCATCGATGATCAACTCGATACCGGCGGGTGGTGTGTTGGTTCTGACCCACCCGCCTGCCGCGACAAAATCGCCCGCGGTAATCCAGCCGTCGGGGATGCCGGCGGTGTAGTCCCCATGGGGCAATGTGAAAAATCCCCACACACCCGTCAAAGCCGGACCCGGACCGGTTGTCACCTGGCTGAGGGCATTGTTGGCCGTCCAGGTAACCCCAAGGCTGATGATGTTGGGCGCAGTATGCGTGCCGCCGGAAATCGTGGATCGGACTGTTCCCCAGGCAGCGTCATCCTCGAATCCCTCATGCACCGGCGTAATGCCCAATGCCGCCAGATCGCTCAAGAACGCCGCTTCATCGGTATAGGCTGTACGGGCAACCACCGGGCCGGCAGGCTGCGCGAGCGAGACGCCGGGTAGCGCCAGCACCAAGGCACACACTATCAGAGCCGAAAACACGTTGAGTTTTGCCAACTCGGCCTCCTACTGCCACCCCTCCAGCGCCTGCTTGACCGCCATCAGGAACCCATCGCCGCCTGCTCCGTCCAGCACGCGGTGGTCGAAGGTGAAACTGAGATAGGCCATCGGCCGGATCGCAATGGAGTCCTCGCTGCTGGGCTCCACAGGATGGCCGCGGCTGATCACCACCGCGCGCTTCTGGATCGCGCCGACGCCCAGAATGCCCACATTGGGCTGGTTGATGATCGGCGTGGCGAACAAGCTGCCACCAGTCCCGTGGTTGGTGACAGTGAAGGTCGATCCCTGGATCTCGTCGGGAGTCAGCTTGTTGGATCGGGCGCGGGCCGCCAGATCGTTGACCTTGCGCGCCAGTCCCAGCAGGCTGTAGTCGTCGGCGTCGTGGATGACCGGCACCAGCAGGCCATCCGGCACGGCTGTCGCCATCCCAATGTTGTAGCGACGTTTGAGCAACAGCCCGTCCTCGCGATAGACAGCGTTGACCTGTGGCACAACCTTGAGCGCCTCGATCACGGCCTGGATAAAGTAGGGCGTGAAGGTCAAATTGACATCTTTCGCCGCAAACTCGGCGCGCCGGGCAGCCCGATGCGCCACCACCGCGGTCAGATCAGCCTCCATCACTGAAGTGACGTGCGGCGAAGTGCGGACGCTGGCCACCATGTGCTCGGCGATCAGCTTGCGCAGCCGCGGGTGCGGGATCAACTGGTCCTCGCTGCTGCCAGCCTGAGGAACGGACGCGGCAGAACGCGCCTCGGCTGTCGTTAGCGGCAAGTCATCGGTGGGCTTGAACAGATCGCCGGTGCCCGGGCGCTCCCAAGCAGGCAGGTCGATCTCGGCCGGCGCGACAGACTGCCGGGCATCACCCGCCTCAACGTAGGCCAACACGTCCTTCTTGGTGATGCGCCCATCGCGCCCGGTGCCGGCCACCTGGCGCAGATCCACGTTGTGTTCGCGGGCGATGCGGCTGACCACCGGTGAAATACGACCGATTTCCCCACCGGCTGGCTGGCTGGAGAGCGGGGTAGAGCGGATAGGTTCAGCGGGCTGGAGCGGTTCTGGTTCGTGCTGTGCGCTCGCGTGTAGGTCCACTACGTCCGGCTGCTCTGGCACGCTTTCGCCAGGCTGGCCGATGGCCGCGATGACTGTCCCTGCGTGCAGCGTCACGCCCTCCGGGTAGTACAACTTCAGCACCACGCCCGAGGCCGGGGAAGGCACCTCAGTATCCACCTTGTCGGTAGAAACCTCCATGAGCACGTCGTATTTCTCGACCGTGTCCCCTTCCTTCACCAGCCAGCGGCTGATGGTACCCTCGACGACCGATTCGCCCAGTTGGGGCATGATTACATTAGTAGGCATGGGTATCCTCGTATCTGATGGCTGTCCAAGCAAGGAACTCGTAATGCATAACTGACAATCACAATGCGGTTCGTGTTTCGTGGTTACGCACTACGAATTGCATATCGGGCTAATATTCCGCCAGCCAGCGCATGGCCTCGCCGATCCGTCTGGCATCGGGCATAAAGTAGCTCTGCATCGGCAAGCTGAACGGAACGGCCGGTATGTCGGGTGCGCCATAGCGCATCACCGGCGCATCCAGGTCGTGGAACGCCTCTGCGGCGATGAGAGCCGCCACCTCAGCGCCGACGCCGAAAGTCAGGTTGTCCTCATGGACGATCAACACCTTGCTGGTCTTGCGCACCGATTCCAGAATCGTGGCTTTGTCCAGTGGCTGGATCGTTCTGAGATCCACTATCTCGACATCGATCCCGTCGCCGGCCAGGCTATCGGCCGCCTTGAGGCACTCGTGCAGCATCAGCCCGTAGCAAAACACGCTAAGGTCGCTGCCTGCTCGCTTGACATCCGCCCGGCCGATGGCAACCATGTAGTCGCTGTTAGGCACATCGCCCCTGACCAAGCGGTAAGACTTCTTGTTCTCCAGAAAAAGCACCGGATCGTCGGCCTGCAAGGCGGCCCGCAACAGCCCTTTAGCATCGTAGGGGGTAGCCGGCGCAACCACGTAAATGCCGGGGAAGTGGGCAAAAGTGGCCTCGATGGACTGGCTGTGGTACAGCCCGCCGCCGATGCCGCCGCCGTAGGGGGCGCGGATCACCATGGGACAGCTCCACGTGCCGGCGGTGCGGTAACGCATCAGCGCCGCTTCGCTGACGATCTGATTCATGGCCGGATAGATGAAGTCGGCAAATTGGATCTCGCAGATAGGTCGCAGGCCATGCAGCGCCATCCCGATGCCCACAGCGATGATTGACGACTCCGACAACGGCGAGTCGATGACCCGTTCCGGCCCGAACTCGTTGTACAGCCCCTGGGTAGCGCGAAAGACGCCGCCGCGCGGCCCCACATCCTCGCCGGTAATGACAACGCTCCCGTCCCGGCGCATCTCTTCTGCAATTGTGTCACGGATCGTTTCAACGATGTTTTTAACAGGCATGCGTTATCTACCAATCTACCAATCAACTCTCCAACTCTTGACATAGCGATCGCCGGGAGTGCCGGGGGCGAAGACGTGTTCCAGCGCGGCTTCCGGCTCTGGATAGGGTGCGCGCAGGGCGTCGTCCAGCGCTGTGTCGATTTCGGCCATCACCTCGGCTTCGATCTCGGCGACGGCCTTCGGCTTGAGCACACCCATTTCTTGTAGGTGACCAGCCAGCAGCGGCAGCGGATCACGGCGCTTCTGGGCCTCCAACTCAGCACGGTCACGATAGGTGCGGTCGTCGTCGTCGCTGGAGTGGGCGGTGAGACGGGTCGTTCTTGCCTCCAGCAACGTCGGGCCATCCCCGCGTCGCGCCCGCTCGACAGCCTCGCGAGTGACATTGTAGCATTCGAAGAAGTCGTTGCCGTCGTAGGCAACGCCCGGCATTCCATAGGCGTAGCCGCGATCGGCCACGTTGGCCACCGGCATCTGCTTGTCCATGGGCACAGAAATAGCGTAGTTGTTGTTCTCCACCAAACAGACGAAGGGCAGCTTGTTGATACCGGCCCAGTTCAGCCCTTCATGCCAGTCGCCCTGGCTGGTGGCGCCCTCGCCCAGCGCACACATCGCGACCCGGTCCTCGCCGCGCAGCTTGATGGCGAAGGCGACCCCGGCACACTGCGGCACCTGGGTTGTGACCGGGCTGGAGACGCTAACGATGTTGGCGGGCCGATAGTTGTAGTGGTTGGGCATCTGCCGGCCACCGCTGCCGGGATCGCCCGCCTTGCCGTAGGTGCCCATCAGAACGTCCACCGGTTTCATGCCCAGCGCCAGCACCGTCACCAGGTCGCGGTAATGCGGGAAATAGTAGTCCTTGCCCGGCTCCAGCGCCAGTCCCGCGGCCAGTTGGCACGCCTCCTGGCCGATACCCGAGATATGAAAAGCGATCTTGCCCTGGCGGTGCAGAATCCAGCAGCGCTCGTCCAGCTTGCGCGACAAGACCATCAGCCGATACGCTCGCAGCAGGTCAGCCGCGGACAGGTCAGAACTATAGTCGCGTGAAACGAACTCTTGTGGCGACAACGCAGGCATAGCTCCTCCTTGAGCCGATTTGATACAGTCACCCAACGTGATTTGATCTGGAAAACACCGTTGGCAAGTATACAACAATCGTCAGCGGAACGCAAAGCAAGGCCGGTTGACTGACTGTACCTGCATTGTCAGCATGATGTAATTGTCGGATCACAGGAAGCGCGGTATACTTGATGACACGATCCCCCTTTTAGTGAAACTGCCACGCTCCGTGGCAAAATATTTCTGCAAGGAGAATACAGATGGCCCTGAAAATCGATGAACTGTTTGGCGTACGTGAGGATCTGGCTGCGAAGCTGCGCGCGGCCGGGTTGACCGATTCCGACAAGCTCCTGGCTGCCACCACGACGCCGCAACAACGGGCTGAGTTGGCCAGCAAGCTGGGCGTGGACAGCAAGGAAGTGCTGGAGCTGGCCAACCGGGCCGATCTAGCCCGCATCAAGGGTGTTGGCAAGGTCTACTCAGACCTGCTGGAGTGGTCCGGCGTGGACACCGTAGCAGAACTGGCGCAGCGCAACCCGGAAAACCTGCTGGCCAAGATCAACGAGATGGCCGTCGAGCATTTTGTGCAGCGTCTGCCCACCCAGGCCAACGTGACCGACTGGGTCAACCAGGCCAAGGCACTGCCCCGGGTCCTTCAGTACTAGACCTTCATCTTTACAAAGCAAAACACCGTTCCGTTCGTCGCCGCCCAGCCGCTGGAGTTTATACTCCGGCGGCTTTTTGCATCCGGTTTTTTCAACAGGAGTGACGCGGTTGCTCTGCGGCCCGTTTCACAGCGCAGCCACTTCGTGCTATCATAGCATTGATTGGTAGAAACCTATGACAGACATCCTGCAATCCTATCTTGAGTTCGCTACCGAGACCGCCTATCTGGCCGGCAAGCTGACTCTGGGCTACTTCCAGGCCGGCGTGCGGCCGGACCTGAAAGCCGACGACACGCCGGTAACAGTCGCCGATCGCGGCGCAGAGGAGTTGATCCGGGCGCGCATCGAGCAACGCTTCCCCGGCCACGCGATCCTGGGCGAAGAGTTCGGCGAGAGCGCCGGCAGCGCGGACGCCGGCCATCGTTGGATCATCGACCCCATCGACGGCACCAAGGCGTTCATCCGCGGCGTGCCGCTGTACGCCGTCCTCATTGGGCTGGAGATCGAGGGGCGAGTCGAGGTTGGCGTCTCCTACTTCCCCGCGTTGGACGAGATGGTTTACGCTGCCAGCGGCCATGGCTGCTGGTGGAACGGCCGGCGCGCGCGGGTATCCGAGGTTGACACGTTGGACCGCGCCTTTGTGACATGCACTGACGTTGGCAGCTTTGCCCGTCACGGCCGGGGCGACGCCTGGCAACGATTGGCCGCAGCCACCTATCACCGGGCCGGCTGGAGCGATGCCTACGGCCATTGTCTTGTCGCCACCGGCCGCGTTGAGCTGGCGCTGGACCCGGTGATGAGCGTCTGGGACTGCGGCCCCTTCCCGCCGATCCTGCGCGAGGCCGGCGGCTACTTCGGCGATTGGCGGGGCAACGAGACCATCTATGGCAACGAAGCAATCTCGACCACGCTTGCTCTCCTGCCGCAGGTGCTGGCGCTGGTGTAAGAAGTGCTATGGCTGACACACCCATTCGCCTGCTGATCGTGGACGACCACAACCTGTTTCGCCAGGGGTTGATTCGTATCCTGGAAGATTTCCCGCAGTTGGCCATGGTTGGGCAGGCGGCCGATGGCGCGGAGGCGTTGGCCGCAGTCGAGGCCGTCCAGCCCGATGTAGTACTGATGGATCTGAACATGCCGGTTCTATCCGGCCCGGACGCTATCCGCCGCCTGAACGCCAGCCACCCCGATATTCCGGTCATCATCCTCACCGTATCCGAGCGCGACGAGGACCTCTTCGACGCGATCAAAGCCGGCGCGCGCGGCTATCTGCTGAAAAACGTAGGAATGGCCGACCTGATCGACGCGGTGCAGCGCGTCCATGCCGGCGAGGCCATCATCGCGCCCAGCATGGCTACCCGCCTGCTGGACGAGTTTCGCAAGGTAGCTGAGCAGGCCCCGACGCAGTCGCTTCCAGCCGAGGCAGGCGATCTCAGCCAGCGCGAGGTAGAAGTGCTGCGGCTGGTGTCTCAGGGCCTGCCCAACCGTGAGATCGCTGCTGCGCTCAACCTCAGCGAGCACACCGTCAAGAGCCACCTGGCCAACATCCTCGACAAGCTGCAACTGCGCAGCCGCGCCCACGCCGCAGCCTATGCCGTGCAGGCCGGGCTGGTCAGGGACGTACAAACGGGCCGCTAGTGGCCGGTGCGACGGCATGGATTTCCCCTTCGTGACCCGTTGGAACTGGCCGAGCTGAGGCCACACCCACCAGCCGTGCTGATCCCAATCGAAACATGCACCCGCTGCCCGGCGCTGGTCGCCAACCGGCAGCGCATCGTGCGCGGCTACGGCGACCCGCGGGCGCGGTTGATGGTCGTGGGCGAAGCGCCGGGCTATCGCGGTGCGGACCGCAGCGGCGTGCCTTTCACCGGAGACCGCTCCGGCCGGCGTTTGCAGGCACTGCTGATCGCGCTGGGGTTGTCACAGGAAAGCGACCCGGCTGTCGAGACGCCGCGCATCCGCGACGTCTGGCTGACCAACGTGGTGCGCTGCAACCCACCCCGCAACCGCAACCCGACCGCAGCCGAGGTCGCTAACTGCGTTCCCTATCTGCGCGCCGAACTGGAAATGATCCGCCCTGCCATAGTCGCTACATTGGGAAACTTCGCCGCTCGTTGGGCGTTTGGGGAGTTGCTGGGGACCGAGCCGCCGGCCGGGATCCGCCAACTGCACGGACAGACATGGCCCGCCGGCGACCAGACGCTGGTGACGCTCGTCCATCCCGCCCGCGCCAGCAACGCGCAGATGGCCGTTGCCGAGAAGACGCTGCGGAAACTGCTCACGTAGAACGCGGCTTCGTGATCCCGACCGCTCACACCAGCCGCAGTTTGATCCCCCGTAGCTTCTCCAAATCGAACTCGTTGAGTCGTTCCGGCCCCAGCGCAACCAACTCGTCATGGACGGCACGCGCCTCGCTCCGCAACCTGGCCACGTCCAGCGTTTGGCAGACCGGCGGCAGCGGTCGCAACCGCAACAGCCCGCGCCGCAACATCTTGACCGCGCCGCGGTAGTTGCTCTTCTCGATCTGGTAAAACGAAACGCCGATCTGTAATACGCCCTGATACAGGTCGCGGATCGGCCGCTGGTCGGCCATCCACAGCGCCTCGAAGACATCGTGTTGTTTGTAGAACTGGCCGGCGTTGAAGCGCGCCACGCCTTCCAGGAACGCGTCAGATGGCTGGTCGTCCCACCCTTCAGGGTAGACCGGCGGCGGGTCGATGTGCTTCGCGACCAGGTCGGGCAGCTCGGACACGAAACGCGAGCGCGCCCAGACATGGTCGCATCCGGCCTGGCGGGCCGCCTTGAGCGTTGCGGTATCGACGTGGCTGCCAAAACCGTAGATCGGGATCAACCGCGACTGGGGCGATGCCTTGGCCCGCTTCACCTCCGGTGTCCACTGCTCCAGCGGCAGGGCGTTGACGTCGATCAACATCAGCACCGGCCAGCGATCCACACCGGCGCGGAACTCCTCCGGCGACGCTGCCATGATCGGCCGGCCGCCCTGGGCGCGGACTGCGTCGGCGAT
>JACKBK010000049.1 GCA_020634555.1 Caldilineae bacterium | reverse complement strand
GAGGGTTGGTGGACGGCGGCTGAGCGTATCGGCGCCAAGATCGCGCGTCTCATCGGCGCGCAGCCGGACGAGGTGATCGTCGCCGACTCGACGTCGGTCAACCTGTTCAAGCTGGCCGTGGCTGCCCTGCGCGCCCGGCCCGGCCGCCGGACGATCATCACCGATGACCTGAACTTTCCCTCGGACCTCTACATCCTGCAAGGAATTACCGATCTGCTGGGCAGTCAGCACCGCATCGATGTGGTGCCGTCGCCCGATGGCATCCACGGTCCTGAAGACGCAATCTCGGCGCGGCTGGATGGTGACACGGCGCTGCTGACCTTGTCGCACGTGGTCTTCAAGAGCGGCTACCTCTACGACATGTCGGCGTTGACTGCGGCGGCTCATGCGGCCGGCGCGCTGACACTGTGGGACCTCAGCCACGCGGTTGGGTCGGTGCCGGTTGATCTGAACGGCGCGGGCGCGGATCTGGCTATCGGCTGTACCTATAAGTACCTCAACGGCGGGCCTGGCGCGCCGGCGTTCCTGTACGTCCGCCGCGACTTGCAAGAGCAGCTTTTCAACCCCATCAGCGGCTGGTGGGGACAGGGACGCCCGTTCGGTTTCGACCTCGACTACCAGCCGGTGGACGGAATCCGCCGCTTTCTGACCGGCACGCAGCCGATGCTGTCCACAGTGCTGATCGAGCCGGCGGTGGACCTGCTGCTGGAGGCCGGGATCGACGCGCTGCGCGCCAAATCGCAGCGCCAGACCGAATACCTGATCGGATTGTGGGAGACGTCGCTCGCGCCGCTGGGCTACACGCTTAACTCGCCGCGCGATCCGATGCGCCGCGGCTCGCATATCAGCCTGGGCCACGCCGAGGGGTTGCGCATCGACATGGCGTTGATCGAGGAGCTGAAGGTGCTGCCCGACTTCCGGGCGCCCGACAATATCCGGCTGGGCATCGCGCCGCTTTACACGTCCTTTGCCGATGTTCATGAGACCGTGCGCCGGCTGGCGGATGTTGTGACAGCCGGACTTTACAGGAAATACGACCGTGCGCCGGAGGTGACATGAATCGCTTCGAGATTGTTCCGTTCGAGAATGAAATGGTGGCTGACGCCGGCCGGCTGCTGGCGCAGCGCCACCGGCGCGACCGCGCGACGCTGCCCGACCTGCCTGCCGGCTTCGAGGCGCCAGCCGCTGCCGCTGCCGCGGTTTCGGCAACGCTGGAACAATCCGGCACGACCGGTGTGGCGGCGGTCCGCGACAGTCAGTTGATGGGGTACATGCTGGGCCGGCCAACCATCGACACGCTCTGGGGACGCAGTGCCTGGGTGCGGCCGGCTGGCTGCGCTACCGACCCGGCAGAAACCCACGACCTGGTGCGGTCGCTGTACGCCGCGCTGGCCACACCGTGGGTCGAGCAGGGCATCTTCTTTCACTTTGCGCTGATGCCGCTGGCCGACCGCGCCTTGCTGGACGCCTGGTACTCGCTGAGCTTCGGCATCGAGCAGGTGCAGGCGCTGCAATCGCTGGCCGCGGTCGATCCGGCGCCGCCGCGCGCCCCAGCCAGCGTCGAGATCCGGCGCGCCGGCCCTGATGACAAGGAGGCGCTGCGCACCATGTCCAGCGTCATCTGGCGCCAGCACATTGGGCCGCCTGTCTGGGCTATCATGTTGCCGGAGATGGTGTCCGAACAGGAGGACGGCTGGGCAGAGCTGGTGGATGAAAAGGATGTGACCATGTTTCTGGCCTTCGTCGACGGCCAGGTTGCCGGATCGCAGGGCTACTGGCCGCACGAGACCAGCGACCATGACCTGCTGGTACCGCAGGACAGCGCAACTATGAGCGTGGCCGGCACGCTGCCGGACTATCGCGGGCGCGGGATCAGCACGGCGTTGTCGCGCGCTGTTCTGGCTGCGGCGCGGGCAGAGGGCTATCCAATATTGGAGACCGATTGGCGTAGCGCTAATCTGCTGGCCGCCAATTTTTGGCAAAGTCAGGGCTACCAACCGGTGGCTTACAGACTGGTGCGGCGTATCGACCAGCGCATTGCGTGGGCGCGCGGCAGGTGACGCAGGGATAACACGCGAATGGAAACAACGAATGGCCGGTGCAAACTTCGCGTGACGGGACAGAGGTAATATGCAGATCAAACGCCTGTTTCCCGGGGACGATACGACGGCAGTGGCACGGCTGTGCGCTGAGGTGCAGGCGTTGCACGCCGCGGCGGAGCCGCACCGTTACAAGCAGCCGGGCCGCCGGTTCGTCGCCGAGACGGCGCGCTGGTTTGCCAGCCTGCTGCCGGACCACGACTGCTTCATCCTGCTTGGTACGGTGGAGGGCGAGGCAGTGGCGTATGCCTCGGCGGCGCTGATCAGAAACTTCGCCAATATCTACCAGCCGGCGTACCTGACGTTGTATGTCGATCAGTTTGGCGTGACCGAGCGGCAGCGCGGTCACGGCTATGGCCGGCTGCTGCTGGATGAGTTGATTGAGATCGGCCGCAGCAACCGCGCGGACAACATCACTCTCGATGTGCAGGCGTTCAACGCCGGCGCCATCGGGTTCTATCGCCGCTGCGGTTTCACCGACAGGCGCCATCGCATGGTGCTGGCGCTGGCAGACGAGGCGGCTTAAGCGGTCGTTGCTGCCCACAGAGGCGCGGATCGAGAAGTCCTGGAGCAAATGATCTGCGGCGGTTGGCATGTAGCCCGGTGTGTGGTATGATTTTGCTGGCAGCATCGAGAATGAAACACGCCGGCGCCTGAAACCTACCGGCATTGGCAACACAAAAACAGGAGGCAAAAAATGTCGAATCTGGTGGTAATCAAGTATGATGACGCGGCCACGGCTGCGGAGGTCCGCAAGGCCATCAAACAGTTGTCTGATCAGGGCTTGGTCAAGGTCGAAGACGCGGCGATGGTCAGCCGGGGCGACGATGGCAAGCTCAGCGTCCACAACGAGCTGGACAAAGGTGTGAAGTGGGGCGCGGCGATTGGCGGTGGGCTGGGTCTGTTGATCGCCGGCATTATTTTTCCGATTGGGGGAATCGTTATCGGCGCGCTGGCCGGCGCGGCCGTCGGCGCGGCCACTGATCACGGCATCCAGAAGAGCTTCGTCAAAGAAGTCGGCGAGTCGCTGGAGAACGGCCAGTCGGCGCTCTTTGTGATTGTCCAGGACGCCAACGCAACCGCCGTCATGAGCATGTTGAGCCAGCACAAGGGACATGTTTATCAAACCTCCCTGCCTGCGGATGTCGAGGCATCGTTGCGCGCCCGCGTCGAGGGCGAGGACAGCGGTCTCAGCCCGGCCGAGCGGGCGACGCTGGAAGCGAAGATCGACTAATACAGGAAGAATGCTCACTCTCCAGAGGGTGATAGGTGCGATCCGGGAATCTACAAGAGCTGCTGGCCAACCAGCAGCTCTTATTTGACATGTTTCTAGCCGTTGCTCAATGATTATTCGCCCGACTCCCTTCGTTTTCTTGAAGCGCGTTGCCGTTATCACGCTGGTTTTCGCCTTCCTGCCGTCGATCCTGGCCCTCTTGTTCGGTGTGGAACAACAGTACCAGAACTCAGGACTTGCCAGTGTCGTCCCTTCCTTTGCGCTGTTGCTGCTGTTGATTCTGGCCTTCGTGCAGTTCGTGATCGTGGCCGTGCTCTTCGCATCCTGGTACTACACGTCGTACAAAGTGACCGCACAGGAGATTGTGCATCGGCGGGCCAGCTTCGGCGGCGCCACTTCTATAGTAAAAACACCGCTGATTACTGGCATCGAACTCCACTTTGGTCCGCTGGGGCGGCGACTGGACTACGGCGATTTGATCATCACATCTGCCAACCAGGCGACCGCGCGTCTCAGAAACATCCCGAACCCGGCGCAATACGTTGAACGCATCCAGGAATTGGTGGACCAGGCGCTGACTGCCGGCCAGATGCCCGCGTTGTCCTCTGCCGCGGAGTTGATAACTCTCGGCGAAAACAACCAGGTTGAGTTCAAGTCCAGCCTGCTTTGGGACTACCGGCGCGCGGTGGTGAACAAGGACCTGTACGAGCCGGTGATGAAGAGCCTCGTTGCGTTCATGAACACGGCCGGCGGCGTGCTGTTGATCGGTGTCAGCGATGATGGCCAGCCGCTGGGTATCGAGCAGGACTACACCGGCTTGCCGAAGAAGAATGTTGACGGCTGGGAAAACGCGTTCAACATGGCCTTCAACCAGTTGATCGGCGCCGAACTGCGCTACAACGTGGATTTGGTTTTTGAGGAGATCGAAAGAGTCGTCGTTGCTGTGGCGCTGGCCCGGCCGTCGCCGATCCCCTGCTACCTTAACTTCAAAGGCAAGGAGGAGTTTTACATTCGCACCGGCAACTCCAGCCAGCCACTGCCGGTCAGCAAGGCTACCCGCTACATTCAAACCCGCTTCACATCCTGACGTTCGAGCAGGCGTGACATTTTCAAGAGAATTGCCAAAAACCGGCAACTTGCAGTATAATGCACACAACGTCTCTCGGAGGCATGGTTCCTGACAGCATCTGTTGGGCGTCCTTGTCCCGAATATTGTTTCTATCATTCAGGTTCGAAAAGGAGTAATACTATGGCTGCGACTGCTGCACCCAAAGATTCCACCAAATGGTGGATTATTCTGGTGGAAGGTATCCTCGCCATCATCCTTGGTCTCTTGTTGCTGGTAAATCCGATCAAGACAGCAGGAGCCTTGGTTCTGGCGCTGGGTATCTACTGGATCATCATCGGCATTCTCGATCTGGTCAGCCTGTTCCGTGACCGTACTGCATGGGGCTGGAAGCTCTTTGTGGGCATCATCGCTTTGCTGGCTGGCGGCGTGATCGTAAGCGGTTTTCTTGGTGGAGGCTCTGACCTGGCGACCATGCTCGGCACGACCTTCGCTGTCGGTCTGGCTTTCGCCTGGGTGATCGGCTTCATGGCCATCATCTACGGCATCGTCGCTCTGATCGCAGCCTTCCGCGGCGGCGGTTGGGGAGCCGGCGTCATGGGTGTCATCGGCATCTTGTTCGGTCTGCTCATTTTGGGCAACACGGCGATCGCGGCGGCATCGTTGCCAATCGCTCTGGGTATTCTGTTTATCTTTGGCGGTATCGTCTTGCTGGTGGCTGCGTTCCGCGCCAGATAGTAAGATTGGCGAGGGGCTGGAATGTAAATTGACGAGGAGAAAGTCTCCGTATGGTGGCTTTCTCCTCGTTTCTTTTTCCCCATGTTCCATCTATTGAGCAGATCAAATGAGTGACTTCGCGCCTGTTGTAGGAATCGCGCTGGGTGGTGGTGGCGCGCGCGGGTTGGCCCACATCGGCGTATTGAAGGTGCTGGAGCGGGAGGGCATCTTCCCGCGGCTGGTGGCCGGCACTAGCATGGGCGGCGTGATCGGCGCCATGTACGCGGCCGGCCTCTCGTCGGAACAGATGGAAGCGGAGGCGGTCAAGGCAACCAGCGGGCGCGCCGACATGATCAGGGTCGTCGACGTCAATCTGTCCCAGACAGGCATCGTGCGCGGCGCTCGCATCTACGACTACATCGCAGAAATCATCGGTCTCGAGACGAAGTTCTCGGATCTGCGCCGGCCGCTGTCGATGGTGGCAGTCGATCTTAACACCGGTAGAGAGGTAGTGCTCAACAGCGGACGGGTCGCCGATGCAGTGCGCGCAACTATCTCCGTCCCTGGTGTGTTCAAACCGGTGGAGATCGGCCCGCTGCATTTGGTTGACGGCGGAATGCTCAACAATGTACCGGTGGACGTGGCGCGAAAGATGGGCGCTGATGTAGTCATCGCTGTTGATGTGTTGCCCAGTTTTACCCAGAATGTGCCGGGAGAACCGCCGGTAGTCGCGCCCCTGCGGCCAAAGCGTGTCCTGCGCGCCTATCGTGATCTGTGGCACGTCGTCATGATCATGACTTCGGCAGCGACTGAGGCGCGCTTGCAGCAGTGGCCGCCGGATGTTCTGTTGCGTCCGCCTGTGGCATCAGACATTGACGTGCTGCTGGGGTTCAACCGTTTGCAGGACGCCATGGCTGCAGGTGTCGCGGCCGCTGAGGCAGCCCTCGACCAGATTCTGGCCGCCGTGGGCCGCACGCCACGCGCGTCGGCATCCGTTACCATTGACAACAATTCTCAGTAGCGTTACAATGGCAGTCGCTCGTACAACCTTTTCATGGCATCAGCAACACCCCCGGCGTCGTTGAGACGCTCTCTTGTTCCCACGCGAAAAAAGATGCGAAAACGCTTCTCCTGGCTGACCCATTTCAACTGGCGTATCATGTTGATGCGCATCGTCATCTACGCGATCTCACTGGTCGTTATCGCGCTTCTGATCCCAAATATCTACTTTGCTGAGCGGTCGCTCTTGATACTGCTGCTCGCATCCATCGCATTGGGATTTCTCAGCGCGATTGTGAAACCGTTGATTCAGTTCTTGACGTTTCAGATCATCTTCGCGTCGTACGGAATCGTCATCGTATTCATCAACGCCATGCTGCTTTGGCTCCTGTCCGTCTTGTTTCCTCAGTGGTTTCAGGTCAGCAGTATTTTCTGGGCCCTTGTCGGCGGCGCTCTCTTGGGTGTTGTCACCAGCTTCCTTGAAGCTCTCTTCGGTCTTAGCATTCCCATTGTGCCGGCCGAGGATATTGAGTTGCGCGCTCTGATCAAGCAGGGTAGGGGCAGAGACGCGTTGAACAGGATTCTGGAAGAAAAAGAAGGTGTCCTTGAGGCCGATGTCGACATCAACTCGCTGTCGGCCGCAAACACAGCCCCAGCCGGGCTGTCCGATGACGCAGACTCCCATACGGCCCTGGCAGACTCCGATTCTGAACCGGTTGTCGCCACCCCAACTGCCGCCGCAGTTGAGGATAGCGCCGGCCACGTTGCCTCTCCCCCTGGCAACGATGTTGAGCCAACGTCAGCCTAGCCCGTGCCAGCAGGCCAATCGACTCGCGAAGACAACGCCCTATGAAACGCAGTACCCTTGACAAGATGCGAGAAAACCTGCGCTTGCAGCAGGTATATAACGTACTCCTTCGCTATGGTTGGGATATCGCATTCGACCGCTGGGAGACAGTGCGCGACTTTCGCCTCTCCATGCAGAAATGGGCATGGCATCTGCCGCGCGAGGTCGAGCCGATCCCACTGCCGGTGAAGATGCGCATGATGCTGGAGGAGCTGGGACCCACCTACGTCAAGATGGGCCAGATCGTCTCCAGCCAGGCGTCTACAATCCCGCGCGACTGGGAAGTCGAGCTGGAAAAGCTGCAAAGCGACGTGCCGCCGTTTGAAACGGCCATCGTACGTGAGATCATCATCGAACAGCTTGGAGCGCCGCCTGAGGAGGTGTTCGAGACGTTTGAGCCGTTCCCCTTCGCCGCGGCATCCACGGCCCAGGTGCATCGCGCTACGTTGCACGACGGCACCGCGGTCGCGGTCAAGGTGCAGCGGCCGCACATCCAGAGCCAGATGAGAGCCGACCTGGGCATTATGCAAAATGCCGCACGCGTGGTGACCAATCGCTCCGAGCAGGTCAAGGCTATCGACCTGGTGGGAATGCTGGAGCAGTTCAGCACCAGCGTGCTGGCTGAGCTGGACTATGGCAACGAAGCCTACAACGCCTACCGTCTCGGTAAAAGCATGGAGCAGCTTCCCGGCGTCGCTGTGCCGGCCATCTTCCCGGCGTACAGCACCTCCACCGTCCTGACCATGGAGTTTATCCGCGGTGTCAAGGCCACGGATCTGGCTAAGATCGACGAGGCTGGCCTTGATCGACCCACATTGGCCCAAAACGCGTTGCGGGCCGTTGTCAAGCAACTGCTGATCGACGGCTTCTTCCATGCCGACCCGCATCCGGGCAATCTGATGGTCAACCTGGACACAGGGGTTATCACCTTCATCGACTGTGGCATGGTTGGAGAGCTGGATCGCAACCAGCGCATGAATCTCATTCAGCTGTTGATCGCGGTGCAGCAGAACGACGTTCTGGGCATGGCGCAGATCCTCAAGAACATGAGCACGCCGTTTGTCGACGTGGTCGACGAAAAGGGCTACTACAAGGCATTCGAGCGGCAGGTCGGACGCTATACCTACAGCGCCCAGACGGTCGATTTCGGCCAGTTAGTCAACGAGGGGTTGGGGCTGCTGCGACAGTACGGCCTTCGGCTGGATCCCAATCTCACCATGGCTGTCAAGGCGATGATGCAGGCCGAGGCGATTGCCACCGTGCTTTTCCCCGAAGGCGGCATTATTGCCGACGGCGTGCAGATGGTGCGGGACCTGTTAATGAAGAGCTTCGACGCCGACGCGATCCTGGACGAGGCCAAGCGCCAGCTTGTCATGACCGCCCGCGAGGCCATCAAGCAACTGCCAACCTTCCAGGAGGCTACGCTGGGCTGGTTGAGTCAATATCGCAAAGGCCGCTTCGAGATCTACGTCGATACGTCGGAACTTTCGAAGGAGATAACCAAGCTTAGAGGATTCGGCCGCCTGTTGGTGCTTGCTATTGTGCTGGTCGGTATCGTTATTGGTTCGGCAATTGCCACTGGTGTGGCTGCACTGGGCAATTACACCGGCCAGTTTTGGGAATTCATGTACCAGTTGGCCTACCTGAGCTACTTGGTCGCGACCGTTATCGGTCTGTTCGTCGTGTTCAGGCTCGTGTGGCGTTGGCTGCGGCACGAGGATCCTACAAAAGACTGACAGTAGCTGCTCACCTGTCACGCTTCGCGCTGCGCAGGCGGGAATGACGCCACTTTGTAGGCTGGGTAGTTACCGAAAGACAGTTATTATCATTTTGCGAAGGAGTTTAGCGACATGTTGATTCTCGGACACGTTTTCGATATCTATCACGGTGGCATGGCGGCGTGCATCTTTTTTCTGTACATTTTCTGCCTGTTCACAGTTGCACCCGTCACGTTCCGTAAAGGCTATAATTGGCTGGGTATCATAGGGTTTGTTCTGCCGGTGCTTTGGTTCTGGGGCGCGACACGTGATCCAAAGCCTGATTCTTACATTGCCAGACACCAGGCTCTTGTGCAGCGCGACCACATGAGCGATTATACAAATTAGCAACAACTACCCAAACAGCGTTGATCGTGCTTAGCCGGTGCCTGTGTGGTTCGATAAGCTCATGTTGACGGATTGGGTCAGACATGACATTTTCGCGCCGGTCAGCTTGCTAACATATGGGCCTGATGCCTCCCTTGAAGGCTTTTCTCCAAGGGAAAACAGTCGATTCTGATCTGGCCTTTTCATCAAATATGTCGCCGGGGTCATTCCAGCCGATGCATGGCCGTCCATGCTCTGATGGAGTGGCCCCGGCTTATTGTGCCGGACTAGAGAAAACAAAGCTATGGAAAACACACCCAAGGTAATACGACGCCCACAGAACATCCTCGCCGTGTACGATTCGCCGGCGCGTTCGGTGTTCAAGCTCAACCAGCGCGACGTGTCGCGCATCGAGCAAGCGGCCGACACATCCATCGATTTTCTGACACTGGAGGAGTTGGTCAATCTCATCGACAGTCTCGGTGTTCAGCGGCTACCGTTGGACGACGCTGACCGGGCCGTGCTGGCCAGCATGGCTGCACCGCCGCCGTCTGTCTCACCTCCACCGGGAGCAGCCGCTGCTGCGCCCGTGGCCGCAACACAGCCGAAATCCGTGTCCACCAGCCCCGATGCACCGCCTCCCGGTGAAGGCGAATCGTCGGGACTGCGCTGGGGGCTGGTGGGAATTATCCTGGGGCTTGGCGTGGTGCTGATTCTCGCCATTGTTCTGCTCAGCCGCTTTTTTAGCGGGCCGTCCGGGCCGTTGCCGACCGAGACGCCCACGGTGGAAACTACACTGACCGCGACCATCACTCCCGCGGCAGCCAGCGTGATCGCGCTGGCCAATGTCAGTGTGCGCAGCGGACCTGCCATCGAGTATCCGGTTACCGGCCTGCTGCCGGCCGGCGGATCAGCCCAGGTGATTGGCCGCAATGCTGCCGGCACCTGGTGGTTGATCAGCGCCCCCAACATTCAGGGCAACCAGGGCTGGGTGCCCGACGACCAGGTGACCACCAGTAACGTCGCCGATGTGCCGGTTGCCACGCCGCCGCCGCTGCCAACACCGACACCGACGCCTGTCCGAACCTTCAACGGCTGGATGGGCGAGTACTTCGCCAACGCCGATCTGCAAGGCCAGCCGGTGGTGATTCAGGACGATCCGCAGATCAACTTCAACTGGGGTGCTGGCTCCCCGGCTCCAGACGTGCCGCCCAACGATTACTCGGTGCGCTGGACCCGCAACCAGGCCTTCGAGCAGGGCGCGTATCGATTTGCCATTAATGTCGAGGGCGGCGTGCGGCTTTGGGTGGACGGCCAGCTTCTCATCGATAGCTGGCGCGATCAGGGACTGCGGCTGGAGCAAGCTGACAGCCCCCCGCTGGCGCAAGGCGCCTATCCCGTGCGCGTTGAATATCGCAAACGCAGCGGCAACGGGCTGATCGCGGTGAGCTGGCAGCTGATTCCAGAGGAACCACCCGTGGCTGTGATCAACGGCCCCACATCTGGCCAGGCCGGCCAGTCGTTGCAGTTCAGCGCCGCCAACTCAGTCCCGCCGCCTGTTGGTAGTATCGTAAGCTACGAATGGCGCTTTGGCGACGGCAGCACAGCTTCCGGTGTCGAGGTTGACAAGGTCTACGCCCAGCCGGCCAGCTATGAGGTATTGCTGGTGGTGACAGGAGATAATGGTCTGGCCAGCACCGCTACCCAGCAGGTGACCATTGCAGCTGCTCCCCAGCCACCACAGGCGGTCATCGCCGCACCATCACAGGGCGTGGTGGACCAGCCGCTGACCTTCAACGGAGGCCAGTCGTCGGGGCAGTCGCCCATTACGCAATATCTCTGGACCTTTGACGACGGCGTGGCAGCTACCGGCCAAGTGGTGCAACACGCCTATGCCCAGCCCGGATCGTACACCGTCACGCTGGCTGTCACCGATAGCAACGGTCTGACTGGCAGCGCCAACCAGCAGATCCAGATCACCCAGCCCGCGGCAACACCAACGCCGACGCCGACACCAGCCAGTCCGACGCTCTCATTGGAAGGACCAGACTGGCAGTGGGAGAACGCCTTGCCGGGCGCGCCGGTCAACGCGAGTTTCAACAACGGCGTTGTCAGCGGCAATGGCGGCTGCAACGACTACAGCGGCGGCTACCAGGTGAACGGCCAGACGCTGACCGTTTCTGCCTTGGGCACCACTAGTGTGCAGTGCGCCGACGACGTGATGGCGCAGGAAGCGATCTATCTTGACAGGCTGCAAGGCGCACGCGGCTACGAGATCGTCGGAAACCGATTGCGCATCTTTGGCGTCGCCGGCGATCAGGAGGTCGAGCTGTTCTACACAGCGCAGCAGTAGCGCGTCCGGGAGCCGTTCCCACCGACTGAACACCTGCATGTGCGTGCGGCGCAAGTGTCGGTGTCTGCCACGAAAGTATGCTGAGATTTGAGGAGTTCGCATGCTCACATGCGAACTCCTCAAATCAAGGTTGGCGCGGCCGTGCATTCGCGCACCGTATCAATGAATCCCAACTGGTATCAACAAACAACCGCCGAGGTTGCTCAAGCGCTGGGGAGCGACATCAGCGCCGGATTGAGCGCGCAGGAAGCCCAGGCGCGCCTTGCCCAATTCGGTCCTAATGAGCTGGTAGAGAAGGCCGGACGCTCGCGTCGCGAGATCATCATCGAGCAGCTTTCGGGCGTGTTGACCATCCTGCTTCTCATAGCAGTGCTGGTTTCGGCGTTTCTGGGGGACTGGATCGAGGCGGTAGTGATCCTCATCATCATCGTCTTGAACGCCTTTCTCGGCTACACGCAGGAGTATCGGGCGGAGCAGTCCATGGCCGCGCTGAAGCGCATGTCGGTGCCCCATGTGCGCGTGCGACGCGATGGCGCAGTGCAGGAGGTGCTGGCCACCCAACTGACGCCGGGCGATCTGGTGATTCTCGAAACAGGCAACATCGTGCCAGCCGACGGGCGGGTGTTGTCGAGCATCAACATGCGGGTGGAGGAGGCCGCGCTAACTGGCGAGTCGGAGCCGGTTGACAAGGACGCCGACCTGGTGTTTGAGACCGAGCGCGCACTGGGCGACCGGCGCAACATGGTCTATTCCGGCACCATCGTCAACTACGGCCGCGGCGAGTTCATGGTCACTGAGACCGGCATGGCAACTGAATTGGGCCACATCGCCACCTTGATTCAGAACGTCAGCGAGGAAAAGACCCCGCTGCAACAGCGGCTGGACAGGTTGGGCAAGGTGTTGGCCTATGCCGCGCTGGGGCTGGTGGCTGTGGTGTTTCTGCTCGGCCTGGCCCAAGGCAACAACGACATCGAGGAGTTGCTGCTGACCTCGGTCAGTCTGGCGGTGGCGGCAGTGCCCGAGGCGCTGACAGCCGCAGTCACCATCGCGCTGTCGCTGGGCGCACAGCGGATGCTCAAGCGCAACGCGCTGATCCGCGAGCTGCCGGCGGTGGAGACTCTGGGATCGGTGACGGTGATCTGCTCCGACAAAACGGGCACTCTCACCCTGAACCGTATGACCGTGACGGCCGTGGATGTTGCCAACCACGCCTTCAACTTCGTGCAGACCGAGGACGAGGAGAGCCTGGCGTTGGCGCCGGCCGACGACACCGATATGTCACCCGGCGCGATGCCGTCTATCGATCTGTTGCTGGTGGCCGGCGCCCTGTGCAACGACGCCTCGCTGGCGCAACCTGATAAAGAGGGCGGGCCGCGGCGGTCGGTCGGCGATCCCACCGAAGGCGCGCTGGTGCTGGCCGCGGCTCAGGTTGGCATTCTGAAGGACGCGCTGGATACCGCCTTTCCGCGGGTGGCTGAGGCGCCCTTCGACTCAGTGCGCAAACGCATGACTACCCTGCACGCCACACCCAACGGCGTTGAAGATATGCCGGCCAGCCTGGCGCCGGTCTGGCAACGGCGTGTCGTGAGAGAAACACCGCCCTACGTTGCGTTTACCAAGGGCGCGATCGACGGGTTGCTGGATATCTCAAACCGGATCTGGGTGGATGGCGACTTGCGGCCGCTGGACGAGGATTGGCGGACGCGAATCTTGAACGCCCACAACCAGATGGCTGCCAGGGGAATGCGTGTCCTCGGCGTTGGCTTGCGCGCGTGGGACCATCCACCAGACCAGGCTACCGAGGCCGCTCTGGAAGAAAACCTGGTCCTGGTCGGGCTGTTCGGCATGATCGACCCACCGCGACCCGAGGTCACGGATGCGGTAGCAGACTGCCGCCGCGCCGGTATTCGCCCGGTCATGATCACCGGCGACCACCCGTTGACCGCGCGCCATATCGCGCAGCAGATCGGCATCACCGACAACGACAAGTTCCTGACGGGGCAGGAGTTGGACCGGCTCTCCGATGAGGATCTCTTGCAGGCCACCAGGGAGGTGTCCGTGTTCGCCCGTGTTTCGCCGGAGCACAAACTGACCCTGATCGATGCCTTCAAACGGCAGGACCAAATTGTTTCCATGACCGGCGACGGCGTCAACGACGCTCCGGCGCTGAAGATGGCCGACATCGGGGTCGCGATGGGGATTACCGGCACCGATGTGGCCAAGGGCGCCGCCAGTATGGTGCTGCTGGACGACAACTTCGCGACCATTGTCGCCGCGGTGGAGGAAGGCCGGGTGATCTATGACAACATCCGGCGCTTCATCAAATACCTTTTGACTTGCAACGCCAGTGAGATCATTGTCATGCTGATCGCACCCTTCCTTGGGATGCCGTTGGCGTTGTTGCCCCTACAGATCCTGTGGATGAATCTGGTGACGGATGGATTGCCGGCCCTGGCGTTGGGCGTGGAACCGGCCGAGAAGAATGTACTCAAGCGGCCCCCGTATTCAGCCACCGAGAGCGTTCTCGGACGGGGGATGCTCCAGTTCATCCTCGTTGTCGGGGTCATCATCAGCGTGATGGCTCTCGCGGCCGGGTTTGGCCTGTGGAGCCGCGGCAGCCAAAGCTGGCAGACCGTTCTCTTCACCACCCTCGTCTTCACACAGTTGGCCGTCGCGGTAGCCGCTCGTTCGGAAGCCGAGTCGGTGTTCACGATCGGTTTCTTTACGAACCGCTCGATGCTGCTGGCGGTTCTGCTGACCATTGCCCTGCAGCTCATCGTCATCTATCTACCCGTAGCCCAGCGGATCTTCACCACCGTGCCACTGACAGCCGGAGAACTGGCGCTGGTGGCGACTATCAGCCTCCTGACCTTCGCAGTTGTGGAGATCTGGAAAGCGGTGCTGCGGCTACGGCGCGGGCCGTAGCACGGTTTTCTGAACTATACGGGATATCAGCGGAAGGGCCGGCGGGGTGATTGACGCGACAACGCGGACGGGCATTGCACTTCTGCGCCCGTCCGCGTTTGAATTCAGCTCTGTTGGGGGTCGCTGTCAGTTTGACAACTGACCATGAAATCTTTTCGATATGCCTGCGTGGTCGGCGGCTGTTCTAGCCGCGGCCTTGCATCATATCCAGCGCAACAGTGGCCGCCAGAATGACGACGTCGTTCTGGCCGGGGTCGATCTCGACGCCGTACGTGTCGCGCACACGGAACCACTTCTTGGAGACCTCGGCCACCCGGTCGCGGCCGACCTCGAAGCGGTACTCGTGGTCCAGAATGTTGCCCTGGATATCGATATCAGGACCGTCGCCGATCTTGACCGTGTAGCGCTCGCGAACAGGCGTGATCAGGGCCTTTTTAACGATGCCCAGCCGCTCTCCGCCGGGACCCTCGATCTCCATGCTGTCCTTGACTCTCACGACCTTGGTCTGGATCTTGGCAACTTCACGATCCTGGCGGTCCTTGATAATCAGCGTGTCGCGTACGCGCAACGCTTTCCCATCTACCTTGTAAACCTTCTCGCCGCGGTCGTTCTCGATCCACGAATCGTCGCCGATGGAAACCAGTTTTTGGCGCATCTGGTAGCGGGTTGGGCCGGTATGACCACCACCTGGCCCCCGGTCTTCACGTCTTTCTTCACGTCTTTCTGCTCTGCGTGGCATAGTTTACTCCTTTTTGAACTTTGCTTGCCATACAAGTTTAGCCAAGTTGTTCGGGTTTGTCCAATTGGACACAACTTGGGCACAACTGTTGATGTGCGACAAGCTTCAGTTCGCCAAACCCGTGCTAGGCTTTCTGATCATCTGCTGTGGCCGCATCTTCAGCTTCCGGCGCAGCTTCCTTCAGTTCGTCAATCGGCACGCTAAAGGTGAAAACATTGCCACCGGACTCGCGCAGGTTGATGGCGGCGCCGTCCATCTCATACTGGTCACAAGCCACAACCACTGCAACCTTGCCGTCGTCCAGATCCTTGTTCAGTTGGGCAGCTTCTTCGTCGGTGAGCTTCATGTGTTGGGTGAAAATCGTACCGGCCCCTGCGCCTACCAATGCACCGGCCAGCAGGCCACCAATCAGACCGACTGGTCCCAGCAGCGCGCCGGCCACACCGAGGACAGCGCCCACCTTGGCGCCCGTGCCGGTCTTTCGGCCCATGTCGGTCTTGACCTTGCCGTTCTTCTTGTAGATCGTACCGATGGTACCGAGGGACACATCCTGGCGGGCGATGTCCCAGCCCTCCAGGTTGGTGATGGCAGCCTGGGCGGCGTCATCGTTCTCGAACACTGCCATGACGAAGTGTTGGTTGGGCTTGTCCTTGCTCATTCTGTTGCTCCTTGGGATAGCTTCGGATGGGAAGTTGACGTGCGAAATTCTGCGCTGACTGCGGTACTCAATTATGCATAAAACCAAGCGACTGGCAAGGGCTCGCGGAACGCCAGGATATCATCGCGTGAGAACAGCTTCGTCATGTTGCTGCTACTCAGTCTGCACTCCACGGCGCCGCTCTTGCAGCGACTTGAAGCCTCCACCCAGAATCATCGCTGCAACCACGGCGACGACAATAAGCCCCATCAGATTTGCGTCTGCGCCTGTCATCACCGTTACCAGCAGGATGCTTGTCAGCGGCGCCTTCAGCACCAGGGTCACAATACCGGCGGTAGAGCACGCGATCAGGACTGCCAACGGGACCTGCGGTACCAGCAGACCGATGGCCAGCGCCATCATGGTCGCGGCAAACAGAGACGGGAAGATTGGGCCGCCCAGATAGCCGCTCTTGAATGACAGGCTCAACAGCAGCGGCTTCAGCAGCGCCATCAGGAACAGCATGGGGACGCCTATCTGTGCCGCATCAGTAATAATCGAATGGATCGAATCCTCTCCGGAAAACATGAGGTTGGGGATGAAGAAGCAGACGGCGCCGATGACCACACCTGCCGCCAACGTTCGCGCGATGATCCGGTCACCGAACACGCTCATTATCCGTTCCATCGTGTTCATGGCAATGCCGGTATAGATGGCCAGTAGCCCACCGACGAGGCCCAGTCCGATAGCCCACACCACGATGGATAGGTCCAACGCGGCTAACTCACCCTCGTACAGAAAGCTGGCAAAGGGCGGGACATTGAGCAGCGCGAAAAGCAGATAGCCCACGGCGCCGGCTGCCAGGTTAGCAGCCACCATCGGCAAGCCTCCCTTGCCGCCGCTCATTTCGCTGGCGAACAACGTCGCAAACAGCGGGTTGCCCACGATGCCGTTGTAGGCGGAGCTCATGCCGGCCAGGCTGGCCGGCAGAAATTCCTTCTTAGCCAGCTTGAGCTTGATGGCCAGCCATTCGGAGATGTAAACCGACAGAAAGCCGATTGGCCCTTCGGGACCGACGCTGGCGCCGGAAAAGAGCGAGAAAAACGATGTGAGCAGTGCGCCCCAGAATGATTTGTAGCCCGACGTGTCGCCCGCAGCCAGTGGTGCAAGAGCGTTCCCTTTCATGACGTTGGGCGCGTGCATGTACTTTCCGACCAACCCGACAAGCAGCGAAAAGAAAAGCACACCTACCGGAATCGTCCAGCGGTTGGCGCTTACGAAGCTGTTGTTCCAGATTAAATCGTTGATCTCGGTGTAGCTGACAAGCCACACCACCGTGAAAAGCCCCACCACCAGCGCGATGAACAGCACACGCCCGATGTTCAACTTGCCGGCTGGTTGATCAGCCTCGCTTGCTTGATCTGCTGGTAATGCCGCAGCGGCAGAATCTGTCATGCTAAGTCTCCGTAACTCTAACTCTCGAGTTTTCGTGTAGAGGCAAATAGAGAAACACAGCCCAGTATATGTTGTCCTTGGGAATGTGCCAAAATTCATTAATATGTGGTAACTGATCAAACTACAAGGCGTTGTCATTCCCGTGAGGGCGTGAATCCGTTTTGTGAAACAGGAGGCTGAACAGGTACGTTTTGTTCAATCCCTTGAGCTATGGCATAATCGGGACCTGTTATCGACAGGAGACAGCCGAGACCCCATGAGAATCAGTATCGAATACTGCGGTGTCTGAAACTATGCGCCGCGTGCCGTCAGGATGACGGAAGAGCTGCTCAAAGATTTCGAACCGTATATCACCGAACTGACGCTGTTACCCAGTGACGGCGGCCGGTTCGAGGTGAGGGTTGACGACGATCTCATCTATTCCAAAAAAGCCACAGGCCGCCACGCCGAGTATTCCCAGGTGGCCGACTCTGTGCGAAACTACCTTTGACTATGTCTACTTCGCCCCACCACCGTCCAATGTTGCGTTGCAGCGTCGGTATTACTGCCTACAACGAGCAGGACAACATCGGACCGCTGCTGGAAGCGATGATCGACCAGCACCTCCACGATGTGGAGATCTGTGAGATCATCGTCGTGGCCAGCGGCTGCACCGACAACACCGTACCGATTGTCCGCGCATATGCCGAGCGCGACCCGCGCATCAAGCTGATCGAGCAGTCGGAGCGGCGCGGCAAGACCGCGGCTATCAACCTGTTTCTGGCGGCAGCCAGCGAGGACATCCTGGTGCTGGAAAGCGGCGACACGCTGCCGCACGAGAACACAGTCGAGAACCTGGTGCGTGTGTTTGAGGATCCCACCATCGGGATGACCGGCGCCCACAAGATCCCAGTCAACACGCCTGATCACCTGGTGGGGCTGTTCACTCACCTGCGGCTGCGCATGGAACATGAGTTGTGTCTGGACATTCCGCGGTTGGGCGAGATGATCGCCTTCCGCCGCGTGCTGGACCAATTGCCGCCCGACGTGGCCATGGACGAAGCCTTTGTCGAGGCCATCGTCATCGAAAACGACCTGCGGGTGATCTACTCGCCCGACGCCATCGTCTACAACACCGGGCCTGACACGGTCAGCGACTTCGTCCGCCAGCGGCGCCGCAACCATGCCGGCCACCTCTATTTGCAGCACAAATACGGCCATCAGGTGTCCAGCTTGCAGAACAACCGGGTGGCCAAGATCGCTCTACGCGAGGCCTGGGGCGCCGTGCGGCTGGTGTACACCCTCTTCCTGTTGGCTGTGCTGGAGGCCTGGAGTCGTGTGTTGGGCTGGTATGATTTCGCCATCAAGCGCGACCGCCACGTGGTCTGGGATATGGCCATGACGCAGAAGCAGAACGTGCAGGACCTGCGCAGCCACGAGGGGGGCGATCAATCGGCCCGTCCGGTCGCGGTGAGCGGTCTTTCCAACGGCCGCCAGCAGATCAACGGCTGAGCGCGGCTTCTATTCCAAGAGAAACCGGTTTCTGGTAACGGTTCTTGAAAAACAAACTCTTCACCTTCGCGAAAATCGCGGTCAGCCTTGGGCTGATCGCGTATGTTTTTTCCAAGGTCCCCGTTGACGAGGTGGCAGCCAGCCTGAGGGCAGCCAACCCCTGGTGGATCCTGTTGGCGTTCGTGTTTTATCTCGCGGCAGTTGCCACCAACGGAGTGAAGTGGTTGGTGTTGCTGCGCGCGCAACAGGTCAACGTCCCCTTCCGCATCGTGTTGCAATACATGTTTGTCGGCTCCTTCTTCAACAACGTGCTGCCGGCCAATATCGGCGGTGATGTCATGCGCGGCTATGGTATGGCGCGCTATACGGACCGAACTGCACAGGCT
>JACKBK010000048.1 GCA_020634555.1 Caldilineae bacterium | reverse complement strand
GGTGATGATGGCCACAACGCCGGCGATTCCCAACTGCTTCAGGTCCGCGCCGGCAATGAAAAACATGAGAAGACCGGTGAGCACGATCAGCGCCGTGGTGTCGAAGTCGGGTTGCAGGACAATCAGCAGCGCGACCAGCGACAACAGCACGGAAAAGGGCACCAGCCCCACCGACACTTCCTTCAGCCGGCTGCCCTTCGAGCTCAACCAGTAGGCAATGTAGATAATGATCGTCAATTTGGCAACCTCGCTGGGCTGCACAGAAGTGCCGAATAGATGTCGCCGCGACCCCAGGTTATCCTTGCCGAACAACAGCACGGCGATCAGTATGATCACCGTTCCGGCCATCAGCAACAGCGCCAGCCGCTTGAGGATACGAAAGTCGATCATCGCCGCCACCACCATGGCAATCACCGAGACCGCCAGCCATTGCAGTTGGCGCAGAAAATAAAAGGCGGACTTGCCGTACAGGTTGTTGGCCTGAACGTAGCTTGCGCTGAAGATCATCACCATTCCAAGGCCAATCAGCGAGGCCACGATCACCACCAGCACGAAGTCATAATGCGCGGGCGACGGGCCGGTACGCTGGCGCTGCCGTTTCGTCGATGTATTCTTGGAGGGCGTTGTCGTCGGCATGATGCTATCCTACAGGTTGGCTACCAGCGAGCGGAAATGCTCACCCCTGGCTTCGAAATCGCGATACGAGTCGTAGCTGGTCCCGCCGGGCGAGAGCAGCACCACGTCGCCTGGCTGCGCTGTGCTGGCTGCCGCCAGAACCGCCGCGGGCAGATCGTCCGCATGAATCACGATCAGACTGGCAGCCGGCGGCGCGTTGGAGACCAGCGCTCGCTCGATCAACTCAGCCGCCTCGCCGAAGGTCACCACGACACGCACACGCTGGTGCGCCAGCCGGGCAAACTCGTCCCAGGGCAGCTTCTTGTCACGGCCGCCAGCCAGCAACACGATAGGCTCGCTGAAGCTGCGCAGCGCAGCGGCGGCCCGTTCCGGCGCGGTGGCGATGGAGTCGTTGTACCACCTGACGCCGTTCAGCTCCCGCACCAGCTCCAGCCGATGCGGCACGCCATTAAACGTCCGCGCCACCTGCGCCATCGCATCCACCGGAGCGCCGGCCAGGGCAGAAATGGCACAGGCTGCCGCGATGTTGAGCAGGTTGTGCCGGCCGCGCAGCTTCACCGCATCCGCCGCGACGATCCGGCGTTCGGCGCCGTCCAACTGCAACGTCAAGGTCTCGTCGCGCAGCCAGCACCCCTCGCCCACCGGCTGGTCGATGCCAAAGCCAGTCAGCCGCGCCGCGATCGAAAAGCTGGCGGCTGGCTGACCGGCACCGGCTGCAATGTCCACCGCACCACGCCGCAGCCAGCCACCGGTCACTGCGTCATCCGCGCCGAGAACGGCCGCGTCACCCGCCCGCTGCCAGCGCAGGATGTTGGCCTTGCAAGCGGCGTACTGGCTCATGGAAGGATGCCTGTCGAGATGGTTCGGCGTCACGTTCAAAATTGCAGCCACCTGTGGGCTGAGCGACCGACCTCCGGCCGCCCTGTCGAACAACTCAAGCTGGAAGCTGGACAGTTCCAGCACCAGCCAATCCTGCGCCTCGATCCGGTCCAACTTGTCGATCAGCGGCTGGCCGATGTTGCCGCCAACCCAGACATGCGGCTGCGGCCCGCTGCGAGATGTCTCGATCTCGTCATTGACCGGTACAGCCATTCCTGACGCTGCCAGCATCAGCCCGACCAGCGTGGTTGTCGTCGTCTTGCCGCTGGAGCCGGTAACGCCGATCGCAGGGGCCGGGCTGCGCTCCAAAGTCAGAATCGTGTCATTGGTCAACGGGATGCTGCGGTCCAGCGCCTTTTGCACCAGCGGAATCTGGGGGGGCACACCGCCGCTGAGACAGAGCAGGTCGCACCCATCCAGCAGGCTCAACGGATGTCCGCCCAGCACCAACGCCACCTCGTCAATGCTGTGGCCGTCACGCCGCAACGCCCCGGCCAACTGCGCCAACGTCTCGCTCAACCGCTCAGCCGCGGCCGCATCGCTGATCGTCACCTGCGCTCCCTGTTGGACAAAGAAGCAGGCAGCCGCAGTGCCCTGGCGGGCCAGGCCAAGAATCACAACCTGCGTGTTGGTGAAGTTTGGCTGGGCCATGGCTAGATCAGCGCCAGCGCCACGCCCAACATGCCGGCCAGGATGCCGCAGAGAAAGAACCGTTGCATGACCTGCGTCTCGCTCCAGCCCTTCAACTCGAAATGGTAATGCAGCGGGCTCATCTTGAATATCCGCCGGCCCTCGCCGTATCGGCGTTTGGTGAACTTGAACCAACTGACCTGTAACGTGACCGACAAGGCCTCGGCCACGAACATCGCGCCCACGATCGGCAACAGCAGCCACTGGCCGGTCATCAATGCAACCACGGCCAACGTTGCGCCGATGGCCAGCGAGCCAACGTCGCCCATGAACAGCTCAGCCGGGTGCGCATTGAACCATAGAAAGGCCAGCAGCGCGCCCACCATGGTGAAACAGAAGGCCGCCAGCCAGATCTGGCCCTGCAAATAGGCGATGATGCCATAGCAGACGTAGGCTACCGCGGCCAGCGAGCCGGCCAGCCCGTCCAACCCGTCAGTCAGATTGACCGCGTTGGAAAAGGCAACGATCAGAAAGGCGGCCACTGCGATATACAAAATGCCGATGTTGATCTTGTCGGAAACACCGGGTATGGCAACGCTGCGCAGTTCCGTGGGACCGATGTAGAGCAACACTGCGATCACCACGCCAAAGATCACCTGCCAGGATGCCTTGGTACGAGCCATGATTCCTTCGCCGACCATCCGGCTGCCGCGAATGCCCTCCAGGTCGTCGATGAGACCGAGGATGCCAAACGCAACCAACGTTCCCATCGGCACCAGCACTGACTGGCCGATCAGGTTGAAACCCAGCAGATTGGCAAAGTTCAACAGTCCGGTGATGATGAGCACAGGCAGGATGACCATCAGGCCGCCCATGGTCGGCGTGCCCATCTTCAACTGGTGCGAACCCGGCTCCTCGACACGGATTTTCTTGCCCATCTCGTTACGGATCAGCCAGTTGATCAGCGGCCGGCCCCAGATGACGGCAAGAAAAAAGGTGATCGCGCCCAAGGTCAGCGGATAGGTCATCGCGCTATCCCTCTTGCGCCCCTTGGTCGCGCGGCGGCGCGGCCAAGGCCGCTACGACATCGTCCATGTGCGCCGCCCGCGATCCCTTGACCAACACCACGTCGCCGGGGCCGATGATCGAACGCAGCAGGGCGATGGCGTCAGCCGCGGTTTCGACAGGCCGCACGCTGGCGGCAGGCTGGCCGGCGGCCCGCGCCTCGTAGGCGGTCCAGCGCGACCGCGGCCCGACTGTTACCAGGAAATCGGCCACGTCAGCCGCCCGGACGCCCACCAGACGATGGCCGGCCTCTTCTTCGCTGCCCAGCTCCATCATGTCGCCCAGAACAGCGATGCGCCGCCCGTCGTCCACGGTCATGTCCTCCAGGAGGTTGAGCGCGGCCAGCATCGACGCCGGGCTGGCGTTGTAGGTATCGTCCAGCAGGGTCGCGCCGTTGATACCGCGCACCACAACCAGCCGCAACTGTGCACCGACATCCTGCAGCCCGGAGACGATCTCCTCCCAGTTCAGGCCCTCCACCAATCCCACAGCCGCAGCCCGCAGCGCTGTGTGGACGCTATGGCGACCCAGCAGTGGCGCCTTGACATGAACGACCTCGCGGCGGTGGTGGAAGCGGAAGCGAATGCCGTCCATGCCCTCGCCAACAATCTCGTCGGCCCAGAGGTCGCAATCACGCGTCAACCCGTATGTAAAAACCCGCGCCTGGGTCATGTCGCGCATGGCGGCCACCAGCGGTTCGTCCGCGTTGAGGATAGCAACGCCGCCAGCCGGCAGCGCCTGCACCAACTCAGCCTTGGCTTCGGCAATGCGCTCCATGGTTCCCAGTCGCTCCAGATGCACCGGGCCGACGTTGGTGATAACGCCGATCGCGGGCTGCGCGATGCGACAAAGCGCCGCGATCTCGCCCAACACGTACATCCCCATTTCCAGCACAGCCCGCTGATGGGTGTCATCCAGTTGCAGCAGGGTTAGGGGCAGGCCGATCTCGTTGTTAAGGTTCCCTTCGTTCTTCAGTGTGACGAAGCGCTGACGGAGGACGGCTGTTGTGATCTCCTTGGTGGTGGTTTTGCCTACACTGCCAGTGATGCCGACGACCTGGATGTTAAACTGGCTGCGCCACCAGGCCGCCACCTGCTGCAACGCGTTCAGCGTGTTGTCCACCAGCAGGCAGAGAGGCGGGTTCAGCGGCACAGGCACTTGCACACCTGGCTGCCGCAGGTCGAGCACCGGCCATGGACCGTCCACGGGGCGATCGACTAACGCGGCTGCGGCCCCGCGGCTGAAGGCATGGTTGACGAAACTGTGGCCGTCGGTGTGCTCACCGGGGAGCGCAACGAACAGGCTGCCCGGCTGTGCCTTGCGGCTGTCGATTCCCACAGCTGTCAGAGAAGGCACAGAAGCGGCAGCGTCCGCCGAGGAAGACGCGCCGCTCAGTGCGATGACAACGTCGCTCAAACGGAGTTTCATGGTTTTTGGGCTACCTGAGCCGGTGGAAGGTGCCAGATCCGCAGCAGCTCATTGGCCAGCTTGGCGAAAGTAGGCGCCGCGGTGTCGTCGGCCCATGGATAAGTTTTAGGAACGTCCAGCTTGACTAGCGCGACAAACACCGGATTCTCTGCCGGCATGAACCCAACGAAGGAGTGGATCGTCTCGGTCAGGCTGTAGCCGCCGGCGATGGCAACCTGGGCAGTTCCGGTCTTGCCTGCAACAGTGTAGCCAGGAACGCGAGCGCCAAACGATCCTTGCTCTACAACCTGAACCATCATGTCGTTGACCTCTTGCGCTGCTTTTGCGCTGATCACACGGCGTACTGGCAGGGTGTCCGGCTTGACCACCTTGCCCTTGAACACCATCGTGTCCACCACATGAGGTCGCACCAGCAGGCCACCGTTGGCGATGACGCAGGTCGCGGTGGCCATCTGCAGAGGCGTCACTGCCAGGCCCTGGCCAAAAGAGTTGGTGCCCAGATCGGAGCGGCTCCACAGCTCGTCACCGGGAACCTTAACTGTGCCCGGACTTTCGTTGGCCAGATCCACTTCGGTCAACTGGCCAAATCCAAAGCGATGAACGTACTGGTAGAAGCGCGACTCCTGAAGCTTCAGGGCGATCTCAGCGGTCGGGATGTTGAGGGACCGCACCAATGCTTCTTCGACGGTCACTTCTCCGAAGGTCCGTTGGTTGGAGTTGAAGATCTGCCGGTCGCCGATCTCGATTGACAGTGTGTCGGTCATGATCGTTTCCGGCGTTACAACACCTGCATCCAGCCCACTGGCGAACGTGACGATCTTGAAAACGGAACCTGGCTCGTATTGCTTGGCAATAGCCGGATTGAGCAACAAATCGGCGTTGGTGGAGCCAAACTGGTTGGCGTCATAGGTCGGCACGCTGGCCATAGCCAGGATGGCGCCGTCGTCGGGCCGCATAACGATGATGGTTCCCGACTCAGCCTTATATTCCTCGACAGCCTGTGCCAGAACCCGTTCGGTCGCGTACTGCACACGGCGGTCGATGGTCAACACCAGGTCCTGTCCGGTTGAAGACGGGAGCATCTGGCTCCACTCAGCCGGCAATCCGTTGTAGACCGCCTGCGCCTGGTCGTCGGAACGCAGGAAAGGCGGGTCTACCTTGCGCAGATAATCGTCGTAGTACTCCTCGACGCCGTAGTAGGCGCGCGGTTGTCCGTTCACGAACCCCAAAAGGTGCGCGGCCAGCGTGCCCTGTGGGTAATAGCGAACAGGGACCGCTTTGGCAGCAGCATAGAGATAGTGCCAGGAGTCGACGGTGCTGCCAGCTTCGTGAGGCGCTTCCCGGGCCAAATAGAGCACGCCAGGCTTGCGCTCACGAAGGGCTGTCATCAGCTCCTCAGGAGAAACAAGCAGGCTTGGCCCCAGAAGCTGGACCAACTGGCTGCCCAGTTCAACCTCG
Organism: Caldilineae bacterium; assembly: GCA_020634555.1. Classification (GTDB taxonomy): domain Bacteria; phylum Chloroflexota; class Anaerolineae; order JAAEKA01; family JAAEKA01; genus JACKBK01. The sequence continues at coordinate 16,105 of JACKBK010000048.1, read as the reverse complement.
GTGCCGCGAGGAACAAGATTCGGCTCGACCCAGACCTCCCAGCGGAAGCGGTCGATGGCAAGCGGCACGCCGTGCTGATCGACGATCACGCCGCGCTCGTCACCCCTTGGTCGGCCAGCCGTATGGGCCAGATCGGCCGGCAGATGCGATTCGGGCCGGTACTCATCGCGGGCGAAAACCGTCCAGCGGAAAAGCTGGACCACCAGCAGCGAGAAGCCAAGCAACAGCGCAATGGCGACGACGGCGATCCGGATTCTGGGAGATGAAGGCTTGGTTGTCATGATGTGAATTAAGACGGCTAGCGATCGGTGAACCAGCGCACCAGCCCATCAACCGCTCCAACCAGGCTCTCGCGGACTTCCTGCACCAGCGAGCGGACATCAAGCTGGCGAATGAACTCACCCGGAGTGAGAGGTGTTTCATCAAGCGCCGGCGGCTCGTTCGTCAGCACTTGAGCACCGGCATCGGTCCCGTTTCCAGCCGGCAACCGCAGATAAACAGCGCCGCGGACCGGGCCCATGCCAAGCTCAGCGGCGCGCTGTTCCAGGTTTTTCATGTCGGAATAGACCGCGATATCGCTCAACAGCACCGCGTTGTCACGTTCCAGAGCCGCTACCTCGGCCTTGAGCTCGCCGATCCTGGCAGTCGCTGCGCTGATCTCGCTGTTGGGCACCACGTAGAGATAGGCCACCAGGGTAGCAAACACGATGGCAACTACCATGAGAGCGTGACGCCCGGTCGGTAGCCAGGAACGCTGGACCCATGGGCGGAGAGTTGGGTCGGCAATACGTCGAATCATGTACAGGCTCCAAATTGGTCTGGTGGTTGTTTGGTTTAGAGTAGCTGCTCACCTGTCACTCCCGCCTCCGCGGGAGTCTAGTGCCTGGCAAGAGTGGATTCCCGCCTCCACGGGAATGACCACAATCCTTATACCGCTACAGCCTTTCAGCAGCCCGCAGTTTGGCGCTGCGGCTGCGGGAGTTGGCGGCGACCTCGTCGGCTGACGGCTGCCAGGGCCTTCGAGTCAGGATGCGCACGGTGGCCTTGTGCCCACACTGGCAAACCAGCGCCTCTGGTGGACAGATACAGTCCCGTGCTTCAGTCTGGAGGAACTGCTTAACGATGCGATCCTCCAAAGAATGAAACGAGATAACAACCAGGCGGCCGCCTGGTCGCAATAGCGAGACCGCCTGCGGCAACACCTCACGAAGGCTATCCAACTCCCGATTGACGGCGATGCGCAGGGCTTGAAAGGTGCGGGTCGCGGGATGGATCTTCTCGCGGCGGCCAACGCTGCTGGCAATCAAATCAGCCAACGCTTGCGCCGTTTCGACAGGCCTGTTGCGCACAATGGCCCTGGCAATGCGCCGCGACTTGTGCTCCTCGCCGTACTCGTAGATCAAGTTGGCCAGTTCCTCTTCGTCCAACTCGTTGATCAGGCTGGCTGCGGTCAGTTCCTGGCTGGTGTCGAAGCGCATGTCAAGGCTGCCGGATGCCGCCATGGAGAAACCGCGCGCCGCATCGTGTAGCTGGTCGCTGGAGAACCCAAGGTCGAAAACGATGCCGTCCACTTGCGAGAACTGCTGTACCGCTGCCACTGCTTGCAGATCGCGGAAGTTGCTGTGAACCACGACTGAACGGTTGCCGAAACGCTCCAGCCGAGACCGCACCCGCTCCACTGCTTTGGAATCTGCGTCCAAACTGAGTACACTTAGAAAGCCACCGTCTGCGTCTGCGACGATTGCCTCCAGCAGCGCCTCTGAGTGACCACCGCCGCCTGCCGTAGCGTCTATGTAGCGCCCGCCTGCCCGCGGCTCGATCAGTTCGACGACCTCGCGGGTCATCACAGATACGTGTTGTGTAGTGGCCATCTGGTGGCGGATCAGATGACCAGACTGGCAAAGAAGTCCTGGTCGGCCGCTTCCTGCTCTAGCAGCAGGTCATGCTCATGCCAGGCCTCGGGCTGCCAAAGCTCGATGAACGTGTCCATGCCGGCGATCAACACTTTGTCGGAGATCCTGGCAATATCGCGCAGGCGCTGCGGAACGATCACCCGGCGCTGGCGGTCTGGCTCAGCCCGCTGCGCGTTAGAGAGCAACCAACGCTTCAGTTTGCGTGCCCGCGAGTCGGTCAGCGACAAGGCGCTGAGCTGGCCGCTGATCCGGTCAAACTCGGTCTTGGGAAACAGGTAGACGCAGTTCTCCATCCCGCGCGTGAGGACAACGCCGGCTGCCAGGTCGCCGGCGTATTCGGACGGGAGGGTCAAGCGCCCTTTGCTGTCGAGCGAATGCTCGTATCTGCCAAGAAACATGTGCCAGCGCATCCACCTGTAAGGTACGCAGCCGAGACGAAACGAGGAGTAGAACAAGCGTTCGCACACTTGTCCCACCGCAGCGAGAAAAAGTTGAAAAAAGCAGGGAATACGTCCCACTTTAACCCACTTTGACCCACTTTTGCCATGATAACACCTATCCAGGGATTTGACAAGGGCTGCTGGTAAACTGCATCCCTAATTCTGGCAAATTTTAAGGTTATGTAAGCAGGCAGGCCAATTGCCGTGGACCGATAGACCATCGAGGAGGAGATCAATGACTGAGTTGACTGAGTTCAGTTTCGGCGGCGAGATCGTCTGGACGCCGTCGCCCGCGTACGTCAAAGGGAGTCACCTCCAGCGGTTCATGGACCGCCATAGTATTAGCAACTGGGACGAGCTGCATCAGCGCTCCATTGAAGACGTGGCCTGGTTCACCGACGCGATGCTGGCCTACCTTGGCATCGAGTTTTTCAGCCCCTTTACCCAAATCCTCGATCTGTCGAGAGGCAGCGCATGGCCGGTCTGGTGTGTCGATGGCGTGATGAACATCGTCCACAACTGCCTGGACCGCTGGATTGGCACGGAGACCGAGCACAAGCTGGCGTTACGCTACGAAAGCGAAGCCGGCGACGTGGAGACCCTCACCTATCGCCAGTTGCACGAGGAGGTCTGCCAGGTGGCCGCAGGTCTGCGCTCGCTGGGCCTTGGCAAGGGAGACGCGATCGCACTCTACATGCCGATGATCCCGGAGATCGCGGTGGCCATGCTTGCGATTGCCAAAATCGGTGGGATCATCCTGCCGCTGTTCTCCGGCTACGGCGCCGGCGCGGTCACAACGCGACTGGTGGATGCTGGCGCCAAAGCTGTTTTTACCACCGACGGAACGTTTCGGCGCGGACGGTATGTACCGATGAAGCCGACCATCGACCAGGCGTTGGCGCTGGCGCCTGATGTAGCGCACGTCGTTGTCTGCGAGAAATCGGGCAAACAGACAACCATGGTACCGGGCCGCGACCTGTGGTGGGATGACTTGTTGGCCGGCGCTGGCACGGATACTGCTACTGAGCCAACCTCGGCTGAGGACGTGGTGATGGTCATCTACACCAGCGGGACCACCGGCCGTCCCAAAGGAGCGGTGCATACCCATTGCGGCTTTCCCCTCAAGGCAGCGATGGACATGGCGCTGGGACTGGATCTACGGCGCGACGACACGCTCTACTGGATGACCGATATGGGCTGGATGATGGGGCCGTGGGAGGTGTTTGGGACGTTGATCCTGGGCGCAACCATGGTATTTTACGACGGAGCGCCGGATTTCCCCGATGTAGACCGCCTGTGGCAGCTCGTAGCCGACCAACAGATTACGACGTTGGGCGTATCACCAACGCTGATCCGAGCGCTGATGCAGCATGGCGAGGAGCCGGTGCGCCGTCACGACCTGTCCAGCCTGCGCATCATGGCATCCACCGGTGAGCCGTGGAACCCCGAACCATGGCTGTGGCTGTTCAATACCGTGGGTGGCGGGCGCTGTCCAATCATCAATTACTCCGGCGGCACCGAGATCGCCGGTGGTATCGTTATGGGCAACGTGATGAAGCCGCTCAAGCCGTGCGCTTTCTCCGGCCCCAACGTGGGCATGGCCGCCGACGTGGTAGATGACAGCGGCCACAGCGTGCGCGGCCAGGTTGGAGAGTTGGTGGTGCGCGCACCGTGGATTGGCATGACGCGCGGCTTTTGGCACGATCCCGACCGCTACATCGAGACCTACTGGAGTCGCTTCCCCGATGTGTGGGTCCATGGCGATTGGGCCGCGGTCGATGCCGACGGCCAGTGGTATATCCTGGGCCGCTCCGACGACACCATCAAGGTAGCCGGCAAGCGGCTTGGCCCGGCTGAGGTGGAAACGGTGCTGGTCAGCGATCCTGCGGTGGTGGAAGCCGGTGCGATCGGCGTGCCCGATGAACTGAAAGGGCAAGCGTTGGTGGTTTTCTGCGTGTTAGCTCCCGGTTTCGAAGCGACTAATGAGCTGGCCGCGGCGCTGCGAGAGAAGATTACCGGCGCGATGGGCAAGCCACTGACACCGAAAGCTGTCTATTTCGTCCCCGACCTGCCCAAGACGCGCAACGCCAAGGTCATGCGCCGCGTGCTGCGCGCCGCCTATCTGGGCGAACCGACCGGCGACCTCAGCGCGCTGGTCAACCCGGAGATCGTAGATGCGATCCGACAGACCAGCAGCGCGTTGCCGTAGGTGTAGCCGTTCTCCGGCAACATGTTTTAACATGTTTTCCCTGTCAGACGATGATGTCAATCACCGTTCAGATGCCGTACATCGAAGTCTCGTTGTAGCCCTATCCCCCGGCTGTTTTTGCCCTGTAGCCCAACTGGTTGAGGAGGTTCACCACGCGGTCGCGGTGGTCGCCCTGGATAACGATATTGTCGCCCTCCAGCCCGCCGCCCGTACCCAGCTTCTGCTTGAGCTGTTTCAAGAGGTCCTCCCGGTGCGCTTTGGGACCGGGAACGCCGGTGATCACTGAAACAGTTTTGCCGCGGCGTCCTTTGCGCTCACGCTGAACACGCACTTGAGCGCCTGCACCCCTGGAAGATGTTTTGGTTGAAGGAGGAGCCGGCGTGCTGCGTCCGGCAGACGCGCCGAGATTGTCATCGCCGATCTGTCCGCGCAGGACAGCAAAAGGCGAATCGTCCTCCGACACGTCGTCGGTGGAGTAGACAACTTTGCGATCAGTCTGTCCCATAAAACCCTACGCGGAATAAACGTCCTGGGCGCTGGCAGCCAGCGCATCGGCGTCGCACTGCGGGCAGGGGCAAAGCGCCCGCAGAAAATCCCAGGTGTAGATGCCGGCGTCATGCCCGTCAGCCCAGACGAAGCTGAGCGCATAGTTGCCCACCAGATGCGCGCCGCTGATCTCCCACGTTTTCGGCGGTTGCTGGTGAATTGCTGCACGCTCGACCGGAGCAGACATTCCCTCGTGCCCGCCGCGGCACTCGGCGCACGGACAGACGTTGCGCAGCCCTGCCAGCGGATAGACACTTCGATGCCCGTCGCTCCAGATGATCTCCAGCGTCTGCTGTTCCCGATTGACGGTTAAATCCTGCGGACGTTCCTGTGTCATGCTTACTCCAACGGCGTCAGCCAGCGGTCGGTCGAGTTGCCTTCGGCCGCCCAGCCGCTGACCGAACCGCCGTCGCTGACTTTCCACCAACGATACCCGTTAGCATCAACTGGGCCTTCCTCGATACTCAGTTGGCTGTTCTCAGGAACCTGGTGTTCCACCGGCGAGCTGAGCCCAGCCTGGGCACGCACCTTCAGCAGGCCGCCGGCACCGACAGTCACCACCACCTCATCACCCAGCTTGACAGCGCGGTTCACGGGCTGCGTGCTGCCGACCTTGGGGTTAAGCCATTCCTCCCCACTATCGGCGTCACCGTCAGCCACCCACCCCGAGAGCTCGTTGTTGCCGACGCGCCACCAACGATAGCCATCTGCTATCTCAGGGCCTTCCAGGATGCTGACGATTGCACCTGGCGGGTAGCGTCCGACGCGCTCGCCGGACACGCTGGCCGTCTTGCGGGCGTTGAGGCCCTGGGCTGCCGAAACGCGCGCCGGCTGGCCGACGATTAGTTCCGTGCCGGGCACCGGCGTTGGCGTGAACGTTGGCGTGGGAACGACACGAGTTGGCACTGACGTTGCCAGCGCCACAAGCGGTGTTGCAGTGGGTTGCTGCTCCACACCAGTTTCAACAACCACCGTCGGCGAGGGGCGCGGCACAGGCGTCGGACGCGGCACAAAACTGCCACACGCCAGGGTTGCCAGCGCAACCGCCAGCGCAGCCAGAGCAATCGCGCGCCGGCCATGGGAAACCGAGGGAGAAGGTTGAGCGGAGTTGGAGTTGTCGATGGTTGGTTGTCTTGGCATGCAAAGACCCGTGGCAGCCAGCAAAATCCAATCTTCAATCACGGAACATTACGATTGGTCGGGCAAGTATACCACGGGTCAGGGCGACCAGCAACAAGGGGAGCGACGTCCGCAGGATAGTGTGTGGTCGCTGCTTCAGCCGCTTCGAGATCGACCTAAAGCCTGTTCGACCACAGACAGAAAGTCGCGCAAGCTGTAGGGTTTGCTAAGATAGCCGTCACAGCCAGCATCCAATGCCCGCTGCTCATCGGCCGGGCGGGCATGTGCGGTGACAGCTACAATCGGGATGTGGCGCATCGCGGGGTCTTCCTTGAGCTGGCGGGTGGCCTCAAAGCCATCGATCGCCGGCAAGGAGATGTCCATCAGTATCAGGTCGGGATGCTGAGTGCGCGCCACCTGCAACCCTTCCTCACCATCGGAAGCCTCCAGGAACTCATACCCTTGCATGGACAGCACGCGTGCCAGAAACTCGCGCATGTCGCTGTTGTCTTCCACGACGAGCACGCGTGGATACGATACGGCCGGCAATGGATCTGAGACGGTTGGGGACTGGGAGATTTCAGTGTGGCTCATTTAGCAGTTGTCCTTGGCTTGTTCTTGCGTTGCACGCCTGTATGCATTCGTTTCTGTCACGACAACCGTAGAACAGGGTCAGAATACCACCGCGTGCATACATCATATCACAGCTTGAAAAGACTTGCAGTAGGACTATAGTACTATAGCGACCACCCCACCTCTTGACGGAAATCAGCCTGGTGATTCCAGTCAAGACGGGAATACAACGCATGCCAGCTTTGCTCGGCCTGGCATGGCCGCCCCTCGCCTAACAAGGCTACCTGATGAGTGTAGAGGAAACTGCGATGTTTACGCAACCAAACTGGCGAGACAGCTACAGATCTACAGCCTTGACCCAATAGTTGTGCGGCAAGGCAAGTATCTCGGGAAACAGCCGTTCAGGGATCGGCTCATCCAGGCCGAGCACCATAATGGCTTCACCGCGCGGCGAGCGCCGACCGACGTGCATGTAGGCGATATTGATGTCGTTCTCGCCCAACAAAGTACCGATGGCGCCAATGATGCCGGGTCGGTCGTAGTGCCACGTCAGCAAGAAGTGACCTCTGGCCACGAAATCCACCCAGAGATCGTCGATACAGACGATGTGTGGTTCGTTATGCAGCACTGAACCGCGCACCAACCGCTGGCGGTCGTGGTTGCCCACAGTAAGCGTTAACATGTTCTCGTAACGCTCGTTGTGATGCTGTTGGCGCCGCTGAGAGAGTGACAGGCCGCGCTGGCGCGCGATCAACCGCGCGTTTACCAGGTTAACCCGATCCGCCACAACACTGTCCAGCAAGCCCTTAAGCGCTGCCGCCTCGATATACGACAGTTCGTGTTCAGCGATAGGGCCGTGAGCGGTCAGTTCCATGCGGTCCAGGATGCCCGGCTCGAACTGGGTTAGAAAGCGGCCAAGCCGCTCTGCCAGGTCAATGTAGGGGGTCAACACCTCCAGATCCTTAGGTGGGATGATGGGGGTATTGATCGCATAGCGTGCCATTTGTCCGTTCAGCACCGCTACTACCTGCTCCGCCACATCGATGGCAACCTGACGCTGCGCCTCGCGGGTCGAACCGGCAATGTGGGGTGTCAGCACGACGCCGGAATGGCTGAGCAGCGGGCTGGCAACCGGCGGTTCGACGGCGAACACATCCAACGCGGCTCCGGCGACTTGTCCACTGTCCAGCATTTTCAACAACGCATCCTCGTTGATGATCCCGCCGCGCGCACAGTTGACCAAGCGCACGCCAGCTTTGCAGCGGCGCAACTGCGGCTCAGCGATCATGTTGCGCGTCTGGTCGGTGGCAGGTACGTGTACCGAGATGTAATCGGCAGTCTCCAGCAGTTCATCCAGTTCGACCAGTTCGACGCCCAGGTTGTTGGTGTAGTCCTTGCCGACGTAGGGATCGAACGCCACCACTTCCATGCCAAACGCCTGGGCGCGCTCAGCCACCAACGACGCGATTCGCCCAAGACCGATCAGCCCCAGTCGCTTGCCGTTGATCTCGACACCGACAAAGGCAGTACGCCGCCACTCTCCGGCGCGCACCGAAGTGTCGGCCTGGGGAATCTGCCGCGATAGCGCAAGCAACATCGCCACAGTGTGCTCGGCGGCTGCCAGGGTGTTGCCGGTCGGCGCGTTGACAACAATCACACCTGCCTGGGTCGCCGCGGCGACATCGATGTTGTCCACGCCGACACCGGCCCGGCCAACGACTCGCAGCCGGCCGTTCCGCGTGCCCGCATTCAGCACGTCAGCCGTTACCTTGGCACGGCTGCGCACGATCAGCCCATCAAAATCACCGACGCTGGCAACGAGATCAGCCTGGCTGACAGCAGGTTGTTCAACCAGATCGGCATGCGGCCGCAAGATGTTCAAACCCTCCACGCCCAGAGGGTCCGCAATAAGAATTCGTGGTTTTTCCGCGTTCATTTGACTCGATACGCCATCGGGTTTACATCCGCTCCGGCGCGGTGACTCCCATCAACCCCAGCACGCGCGCCAGAACGATACGGGCAGCCGCACACAGTCGCAGCCGCGCAAGGCTCAGTTGACGCTCGTCTGGTTCAGCAGTGACGACCTTGCACTCGTGGTAGAACACATGGAAGTCGTTGGCCAGCCCTTGTGCATAGTGGCTAAGCTGATGGGGCGCAAGCTGAGCAGTCGCGTCTGCGATTACTTCAGGAATCGCGATCATCTTGCGCAACAGCTTGAGCTCCGCCGGATGGATCAGCAAGCTAAGGTCTCCGTCAGCATATTCGCCAGGAGAGAATCCCTCCTCGGCCGCCTTGCGCAGGATCGCACAGATACGGGCATGGCCGTACTGCACGTAGTAGACCGGGTTCTCGCTGCTCTCCTTGACCGCCAGATCGATGTCAAAGGTCATGGAACTGTCAGCCGAGCGCGTCAGCAGCATAAAGCGCATCACGTCGCGACCCGGGATCGACGGTGTGGTCAACTCATCCAGCAGCGCATCGATGGTGACAAACTCGCCGCGGCGGGTGGACATCTTGACCTCTTGCCCATCACGCAGCAGCGTGATGAACTGGTGGATGATGACCTGAATGTCGCTTGTATCGTAGCCCAACGCGCGTACGCCGGCCAGGACATCTGGCCAGGTTGCGTGGTGGTCCGCGCCAAAGATATCCACGATGTACTCGAAGCCGCGCTCCAGTTTATCGACATGGTAGGCGATGTCGGGCATGCGGTAGGTCGGCTCGCCACTGGACTTGATGATCACGCGATCCTGCTTCAGGCCAAGATCGGTGGCCCGCAGCCAGGTCGCTCCGTCTTTCTGGTACGCGTAGCCGCTGGTAGACAGCGCTTGCACCGCAGCGTTGATCTTGCCCGTTTCGTACAGATCCAACTCATTGTAGTAGACATCGAAATCGACGCCCAGCCGTGCCAATGTCGCGCGGATGTTAGCGAAGATCGACAACTCAGCCTTGTTGCGAAAGACATCGACACCTGCCTCGACCAACCCGTCGCCGTGCTCGGCAACCAGCGCGGCTGCAATCCAGCGCAGGTAGTCGCCCTGATAGCCGTCCTGGGGAATGGGATTCTGCTGGCCCAGCAACTCCAGATAGCGCACCCGCAAGCTCTCGCCCAGCAACCGCATCTGCCGGCCGCCGTTGTTGAAGTAGTACTCGCGGGTGACATCCCAACCCGTGGCCGTCAGCAGGCTGGCAATCGTATCGCCCAGAACCGCGCCCCAGGCATGGCCGATGGTCAGCGGCCCGGTGGGGTTGGCGCTGACAAACTCGACCTGCGCCTTCCGTCCCTGGCCGGCGTCGGAGTTGCCGAAGCTGTCAGGTGCGGCCTCGATCACCGCAACCTGTTGCGCCAGCCACGAGTCAGACAGCGTGAAGTTGATGAATCCGGGATGAGCCAGATCCACCTTACCGATGAATGCCGCCGCCGGGAAATGGGCGATGAGCGCCTCGGCGATCTTGACCGGCGCCATTTTGGCAAGCCGCGCCGACTGCATGGCGACGTTGGTCGAGTAGTCGCCGTGCTCGGGGTTTTTGGGTCGCTCGATCACCACATCGGGTAGCGAAAAGATAGGAATATCGCCAGTAGCCTGCGCCTTCAGCGCGGCTTGCTGGATGAGAGAAATTAGATCGTCGCGAATCACTATAGCGTGTTCTCCTGCCAGGTCTGTTCTGGTAACTGGCGCCTTCTGCGTTCTCGAAAATACCGATAGAAACTCTTCAACCGATGGGAAGCACTCTCATTCTGGCCCTGCTTTCATCCACCGTATCCAAAGCACCGCTTTCGAGTTCCGACTCGTGTTGCAGCAACACCTGTAGAATCCTGTCCTTGAGGTACCACGGCATAACATTCTGAATACGAACCTGGATGACGCTGGGACCATCGGCATGAGAGTGCGCCAACAAGGCACCAAAGTCCAGATCATGCGTAAACACGACGCAGCCGTTTGAACGGGCCCAATCCATGATCACGCGGTCAGCCGCTCGCGGATCACCCACTTCTGACCAGTGGATTGCTTCCAATCCTTCCTGTGCGAGCGCCTCGACCCCATCGGGAGGAAGGTTCATGTCGATTATCAGCTTCATGGAACTGCCAACGGGTATTCTCTTTCCTCAACCCGCCAGGCAGCATAGCTTAGAGCTGCCCGAACATCATCAGCTTCCAGGTAAGGATACGCCTGCAGGATTTCGTCAGTCGAATAGCCGGCAGCCACCAATCCCACGATGGCGCCAACAGTCACTCGCAACCCGCGAATACATGGTTTGCCACCCATCACGTTGGGATCAAATGTGATTCTTGGTTGTTGCATGACATCTTCACCTTTCGCACCTTCTATATCGACTTCCCAATCGCTCCATCTCGCTCAGTCTCCATATGCAATGCCCCGGGTGCCCAACCTCTGTTGGGGGTAATGCTCACGTATGACCTGCCACTCCATCGTCCTACACCTTCTCCATCTCATACCAGTTCGGCCCAACTTCCGCATCCACCTTCAGCGCGGCGTCCAGTTGGTAGGCGTTTTCCATAGTCGAGCGCACCAGCGGCACGACCTCAGCCAACTCGCCGTCGGGAACCTCCAGCACCAGTTCGTCGTGGACCTGCAAAAGCATCCTGCTCGCTAAGCCGCGCTGGCGCAACTCACTGTGCAACCGTACCATGGCGATTTTGATGATGTCGGCCGCGCTGCCCTGAATCGGGTGATTGATGGCGGCGCGCTCGGCTGCCATCTGCTCGTTGCGCCCTCCCCGCCCGCTGCCGGTCAGGATAGGAAAGTAACGCCGCCGGCCCAGCAAAGTCTCGACATAGCCTTGCTTGTGTGCAGTCGCAATCGTTTCGTCGATGTAGCGGCGAATGCCGGGATAGGTCTCAAAATAGACATCCAGGAATGCCTGCGCGTCGCTGCGGCTCAGTTCGGTACGGCTGGAGAGACCGAACGCGCTGACGCCGTAGCTGGTGGCAAAGTTGACCATCTTGGCAATGGAGCGCTGTTGGTCAGTGACGGCCTCCAGCGGCACGTTGTAGATCCTGGCGGCGGTGGCGCGGTGGATGTCTTCGCCGGCGCGGAAGGCGGCCAACATGGTCTCATCCTGCGAAATGTGGGCCAAAATGCGAAGTTCCACCTGCGAATAGTCAGCAGCCAACAGCTTGCTGCCCGGCGCAGCCACAAATGCACGCCGAATCTCGCGCCCCTGCTCGCTGCGGATGGGAATGTTCTGCAAGTTCGGGTTGCTGCTGCTGATGCGTCCTGTTTCTGCGCCGGTCTGGTTAAAGCTGGTATGCAGGCGCCCGGTGGCTGGATTCACCATTTGCGGCAGCGCATCGACGTAGGTGTTGAGCAGCTTAGTAAGCTGGCGCTGCTCCAGAATCAGGTCGATAACCGGATGGCGGCCCTTGAACGCCTCCAACACCCCGGCAGCCGTGGAGTAATAGCCCGACTTTGTTTTCTTCAAACCGTCGGTCGGCAAGCCCAGCGTTCCAAACAGCACATCGGAAAGCTGCTGCGTGCTGTTGATGTTGAAGTGGTAGCCAACAAGCTGGTAGATCTGATCCTCGATCTCCTCCAGCCGCCCGCGCAAATCATGCGACATCTGCGCCAGGAAATCCACATCCAGCGCGATCCCGGCCCGCTGCATGTCTACCAACACCGGCACCAACGGCATCTCCACCTCGCGGAAGAGGCCGGTCAGCGCCCGTTCCTCCAAATCGCGGCGCAACTGTGGCACCAGCCGCCAGGTCATGTCAGTGTCAGCGGCGGCGTAGCGGGCAGCATCGGCCACCGGAACCAGATCCATGGTCGTCTGCTTCTTGCCCGTGCCGATAAGCTCGCTGATCGGCGTCATCTCAACACCCAGCCGCTGCCAGGCCAGGTTCTTCAGCCCAAGGCCGCGGCTGCCAGGATCGACCAGAAACTCGGCCACCATGGTGTCGAACAACGGCCCGCCGATGCGAATACCGTAGCGGATGAGCATGGTCAGATCGTATTCGGCGTTGTGGGCCGTCTTTTCAGTCGCCTCTTCTTCCAGCACCGGCTTTAGCGCGGCGACGACGCGGTCGAGAGGAAGTTGCTCTTCAGCGCCTTCAGCCCGGTGGCCCACCGGCACATAGGCGGATTGACCCTCGCCCCAGGCCAGAGAAATGCCCACCAGATCGGCCTGCTGCGCGTCGGTAGCGGTCGTCTCGGTGTCGAAGGCGATCAACGAAGCCTGCCTCAATGTCTCTACCAGCCTGGCAAGCCCTTCCTCACTGACCACCAGACCGTAGGGCATTGGTTCGTCAGGAGCTTCAGTCGCATCAGTTTCAGTTGGCTGGGGCGCCATTTCGGCAAACAAAGCCAGTTGGCCGGTCGGAGTAACCACCGCGTGGCTGTCCGTCTCGCCGCCGGGCCGGTTGCTGTCAGGCAGCCGATCCACCAGTGTGCGAAACTCCAGGTCGCGGAACAACTCGATCATCACATCCTTGTCGTAATCCTTGAGCCGGCAGGCTTCCAGATCAAGAGTAACGCCGGGCACGTCGGTAACGATGGTAACAAGCCGCTTGCTGAGGAACGCCTCATCGCGGCCCTCCTCCAGCGCGGTGCGGGTGCGCTTGGCGGTGATCTCATCCAGATGGTCGTAGATGGCCTCCAGGTTGCCATATGTCTGTAGGAGCCCGGTGGCGCCCTTCTCGCCCACACCGCGTACGCCCGGCACGTTGTCCGACTTGTCGCCGATCAGCGCCTTGAAGTCGATGAGTTGCTTCGGCGCCAGCTTGTAGCGTTCTCTCACCTTGTCTGGCGTGTAGTAGATCGTATCGCTGAAACGGCGTCCACTGGTGAGCACGGTGGTTTGATCGGTCACGCACTGGACGATATCGCGGTCGCCGGTGACAATGACCGTTTGCACGCCCTGGTCATCGCCCTGGCGGGCCAGCGTTCCCAGCACGTCGTCGGCCTCAAAGCCTTCACGGGTGAAGATAGGGATATTGAACGCCTCGACCACACTCTGAATGCGGCGCACCTGCAAGCGCAGGTCGTCGGGCATCCGGTCGCGCGTGCCTTTGTAGTCGGCGAATTCCTCGTGGCGAAATGTCTTGCCGACGTCGAACGCCACCGCCACGAAGTCCGGCTTCTCGTCGCGCAGGACATTGAGCAGCATGGAGAAGAAGCCAAAGGTCGCGTTGGTTGGTTCGCCATCGCGCGTCTGCATCTCCGGCGGCAGGGCGTGATAGGCCCGGAACGCCAGCGAGTGGCCGTCAATTAACACAAGTTTTGCGCACACAAGATTTACTCCGCATCGTGAGGATGTCCTGTTTCTCCAAGCCTGTCTTCTCCCGATCAGGTCAAGGACTTCACGTCCAACAATGGCTGAAGCTCGACGCCGTCATCAAGCTCCGGCCACCATGCACCACCCCCGGAAGGTACGATCTCCCATTGTTGCCGTTGTTCAGACGTTGCATCTAGCAACCAACGCAACCAGGGATGCTGGCTCATCTCCAATTGGAGGATGCGACCATCGCTCAACCGCAGCACAAGCGCGTCATCTGCAAACGCGACACTGCTGAGCGTGACAAGCTTCACTGCATCAGCCGGGAAAGTGATCGTCCCATAAGTCGTATAATTCATTCAAATGACTCCTTGTCACACGGCGAATCCGGGTCAACTCTTGTCCAGCGAAGCCGTAATTATATGCAAACTCCAATGTACCCAACCAAATCTTGGTCTCGCTGCCGCCTTTCCTGACATGCATATGAGGCGGCTCATTGCGTTCGTTGGAATAGAAAAAGAAACGATACCCGTCAAACAGTATACTGGGCAAGATTGGCTTCGCTCCCTAACTTGGATTGCACTATCCGGCTACTTACCCGACTTGTCCGTGATCTCGATCTGCCCTGCTGCTACCAGATCTTTCACCTGCTGCACGTCAGCGATATCGGGCGTCATGCCGAAGCTGCGGCCTGCGTCCAGCCGGAAATAGCCGGTCGGCAGGTCAAGCAGGATATTGTGCTTGGATTTATTGCGAACAACCACTGTCTTCTGCGGATCCCAGTCGTATTCCAGGGATTGGTTCTTTTTGTTGCCGGCCACGGCATCCTCCTGTTGGTCAAACCAAGATCGGCTGTGTTCTACGGAACAAGCAGCAGCTATTGTATCCCTACACCCAGTGAAAGTCAATCAGTGGTGCGGTCGGCAGACTGTTCCAGCGCCTGCGCCAGAATATCCGGCCGGTCGGTGATGATGCCATCAACGCCGGCTTCGATCATCAGGTGCATGTCTTCGGGGTCGTTGACAGTCCAGGAAAAAACCTTCTGGCCGCGCGCGTGCGCCTCCGCGACGAACTCGGGCGTCACCAGTCCCCACGATGGATGCAGCGCGGCCAGCCGCAACATCCGGCGCGGCCAACCGGTGTCCATCAGAAACGGCATCCCTGTCTCGTAAAGCAGCCCCAGCGGGATGCGCCGGTCGATTCGCCCGATCCGCCAAAGAGCTACCGGGTTGAACGAGGAAACAATCACCCGGTCGTAAAGGTTATGCCGGCGTACAGCTTCAGCAATGCCGCGCTCCAGGCCGTCGCTCAACAGCTTCTTGCGCTTTGCTTCAATGTTCAGAAAACAACCGGCAGGCAACCGCTCGATCGCCTCGTCGAGCGTGGGGATCAATTCACCTGCGTACTGAGGACCAAAGTAGCCACCGGCGTTGAGCTCGCGAAGCTGCGCCAGGGTACACTTGACCAGCAGCCCGCGAACACCAGTGATGCGCGTCAACGTGTCGTCGTGAAACAGCACCAGGTGGCCGTCCTTCGTGCATTGGACGTCGAACTCAACGCCATTGGCGCCAGCGCTGATGCCGGCCAGCAAACCGGCAACGGTGTTCTCCGGCGCCAGATCGCGCGCGCCGCGGTGTCCGATGTTGAGGGGTCGTTTCATGCCATTGAGCGTCGTGCACGGGACAGCCGGCAGCGAATACGGTCTCGCCACGACGAGGGCGCCGGTGACACCGGTGGTTCAGGCTCGCTGGCGGGCAGGCCAAGCAGCACCCGTAGCGGTTCAGCCATCCGGTAAGGCGTCCAGTCGGGATCTGCCATTACTCGCACCACCGCGCCGGCTACATCGGCGTGCAAGGCGGCGCGCTCGACTTCGGTTACAATTGCATCAGCGTGCGGGCTGTATCGCGTTGTCATCGTTATGTCGATCTTGGCGTCCGCTCCAGAACCGACACGAATCGACCGCACCAATCCCAGATCAACGATGTTCTCGCCGAGATCAGGCTCGATCACGTCGCGTAACACCCGCCACAACCGCTGTTCAATCTGGTCACTCATCACAGAATCCAGAG
>JACKBK010000047.1 GCA_020634555.1 Caldilineae bacterium | reverse complement strand
AGAAGGTAATCGGTCATCGGTAATCGGTGATCAGACTCCTGCGCAACCTTCCGCACCGATCACCGAATACCGGCCACCGATCACCTCCGTGACCACCATCGGCACGCTGGAGGACGCGGATAAGATGCCGCGGCGGGTACCGACGCCGTCGTTGCGGCCCGGACTGGAGTTCTGCAAGCCGACCGGTGTCACGCTGAACGGAGCCAGCCGGGTGGTGGTGATGATGGATCGAGGCGGCGTTGGCAGGTCGCTGGTCAACCGGCTGGAGAAGCTGGACGTCAGCGTACTGGTGGTTGAACCAGGTGTCGAGACCGATGTGCTGGATCAACTGCTGGCCGGCTACCAGGCTGAAGGGCCGGTGCAAGGCGTCTACTGGCTGACCGCGCTGGACGTAGAACCGGGCATCGAGGAGATGGACCTGGCCGGCTGGCGCGAGGAGAACCGGGTACGCGTCAAGAACCTCTACACCGCCATGCGGGCGCTGTACGACAGCGTGGCCGGGCCGGGCAAGTTCCTGGTATCGGCAACGCGGCTGGGTGGCCTGCACGGCTATGGTGATGACGGCGCAACGGCTCCGCTTGGCGGCGCGGTCACCGGCTTTACCAAGGCCTACAACGTCGAGCAAGGAATGCGGCCGGAGGGCCAGGGCGTGCTGGTCAAGGCGGTGGACTTCGAGCCGGGCCGCAAGACGGCTGAGCCGGCCGATCTGCTGATCGCCGAGACACTGACCGATCCCGGCATCGTCGAGGTCGGCTACCACAAGGGGTTGCGCTACACCGTCACTCTGCTGGAGAAACCGGCCAAAGACGGCCAGCCTGGCATGGTACTCGACAAGGACACTGTGTTCGTCGTCACCGGCGCGGCCGGCGGCATCACCAGCGCCATCACCACTGATCTGGCCGTCAACAGCGGCGGGGTCTTCTACCTGCTGGATCTGGTGCCGTGTCCGGCGCGCGATGACGAGGACGTGCTGCTCTTCCGGCAGGACCGTGAAGCGCTCAAGCGCAAGCTGATCGACGATGCCCGTGCCAGGGGTGAAAAGCCAACTCCGGTCGTCATCGACAAGCAGATCATGGGTATCGAGCGCAGCGAAGCGGCTCTGCGGGCTGTGGAAGCTGTGGAAGCGGCCGGCGGCACCGCGCACTATCACGCCGTCAACCTGATGGAGGGCGACGCGGTAGCCGCAGTGGTCGAGGACATCCGCACCCGCTACGGCAAGATCGACGTACTGCTGCACGCCGGCGGGCTGCTTATCGACCGCACGCTGCCCAACAAGGAACCTAACCAGTTCAACCTGGTGTTCGACGTCAAGGCTGACGGTTTCTTCAGCCTGATCAACGCCGCCAAGGGGATGCCCATCGGCGCCACAGTCAGCTTCAGTTCGGTGGCCGGGCGCTTCGGCAACAACGGCCAGAGCGACTACTCCTCGGCCAACGACCTGCTGTGCAAGATCAGCAGCAGCATGCGGTCATGGCGACCCGGCACGCGCGGTATCGCCATCGATTGGACAGCCTGGGGCGAGATCGGCATGGCGTCCAGGGGATCGGTGCAGCAGATCCTGGAGGCGCTGGGCATTGACATGTTGCCGCCTGAGGCTGGCGTGCCAACTATCCGTCGCGAGCTGACCTATGGCGGCACCCGCGGCGAAGTGTTGGTGGCCGGCCGTCTGGGCGCATGGATGGAGGAGAGCGACCCCAGTGGCGGCCTGGATGCAGATAAGCTCAACGCTGCGCTGGCAGCCCGCCAGCCGAAGCTGCTGATGGTGGGCGACGTGAAGGCAGCCCGGCTCTACGGCGGTCTCGAAGTCGAGACGCCCCTGGATCCAGCCGAGCAGCCCTTCCTCTTCGACCATGCACCTGACGAGGGCACGCCCTGGCTGCCAGGCGTTATGGCGACCGAGTCGCTGGCAGAACTGGCGACGGTGCTTGCACCTGGCTATCGAGTGGCCGCTGTTGAAAACGAGCAGATGAGCGGCGCGTTCAAGTTCTTCCGCATGGAACCGCGCACCCTCTATCTCAACGCAACGCTGACACCCGACGGCAACGATCTGGTGGCGCACACAACCCTGCGTTCGGTGACTGTGCCGAAGCGCGAGGGCCTGCCACCACAGATCAAGGAGCACTTCTCTGCCAACATTCGCCTGATATCCGCGCCAGTGGACAGTCCAACGGTGGAATTTACGCCGCCCGCGCTGGACAGTCTTGACATCCCGGCGAAAGAAGTGTACAAGTCATTCTTCCACGGGCCTGCCTATCAAGTCATTCACAGCGCGCGCGTCGACAGCAACGGCGTAGTCGCCGTCTTCTCGGACAGCTTGCCGCCCAACACGGCGCCGGCCGAGGTCGAGTCGCTGATGGCGCCGCGGCTGCTGGAGCTTTGCTTCCAGGCCGCGGCGCTGTGGCACGAGAAAGTCAAGGGCGCCATGGGTTTCCCTCTCGGCTTCAGCCGCGTCACTGCCTATCGCCAGGAGGGTGAGATCCAGGGTCGTCTGATCTGTGTCTGCCAAACCGCAGACGACGGTGAGACCTTCGACTGCGTAGTGGCCGACGAGTCTGGCAATGTGTTCATGGAACTGGCAGGATATCTGACCGTCAGCCGACCGGCTTAGCAATTGCTGCGTTCGTAGTTGCGACTTCAGCCGCTTCGGCCACGCCAGAAGCGGCTGAACTTGCAACTACGACCTATGTCTGACGAGATGATCCATTGGCTTTTGCAGTCCGCCGCTGAACACCCTGATCTGGCGAGGGGAGTTCCCCCACCGGGGGTGTTCAGTCCGGCGGAACTGCTGCGCTTGGAGCAGTTCCGCTTCGATAAACGGCGGCGTGAATGGCTGCTGGGCCGGTGGACTGCCAAGCAATTGCTGCGTAGCCATCTGCGCGAACAGCACGCGTTCGATGCGCCGCTCGATGCGCTGGTTGTAGCCCGTGAGCCAGGCGGCGCGCCAACAGCGATCCTTGCCGCAGACCAGGCGCGAAAGACCGGCTGGCCGGTGGAAGCCGTGGAGGAACTGCCGCTAATCGGGTCGGCCGGGGAGCAGCCCGAAGGTCCGCCGCTGACGGTAGTGGGCGTGCGCCTGCCGGTCAGCCTCTCTATCAGCCACTCCAACCGCGCAGCGTTCTGCGCCTTGCTCCCGACCAGTGGAGCGAACTCCCGCTCACAGATCGGTGCAGACATCGAACAAATTGCTGACCGAAGCGAACAGTTCCGGACATCTTTTCTAACCCCTGCGGAAAACCAATGGATCAGCGCCGCGGCGGCTGATCTATCCAACACGCTAGTGACCGCGACCTGGAGTGCCAAGGAATCGGTGCTCAAGGCGTTGCAGTTGGGCCTGACAGTGGACACGCGACGGGTAACGGCGTTGTGCCAGGCCGCTGGCGACCTGGTGCAGTGGACCCCAGTACAGATCGATTGTGATTCGGCGATCCTGCCGCATCCGAACGCCGATGACGGTGTTTCCACTGCTGCCTTCTACCGGCTGACCGGCTGGTGGAGGGTCGAAGATGATTTCGTGTTGACTATGGCCCTGCTGGAGACCAGCCAGGGTATCGAGAAACCAAAGGAGTCAATCGATGGCGAAATCCATGGATGAGTATATCCAACAACTTCGAAGCCTGCGGGCTGGCGCCTATGGCTCGCCCAAGGATGTCGAGACTCAACATCGCAAAGGCCGGCTGACGGCGCGCGAGCGAGTCGAGATCCTCTTCGATCCCAACACCTTCACCGAGATCGACACGCTGGTGTTGCCCCGCTTCGAAACATACATGGGCGGTAAAAGCTCGCGCCATGGCGACGGCGTCGTAACCGGCTTTGGCCTGATCAACGGCCGCCACGTGTTTGTCGCTGCACAGGATGCCACGGTAATGGGCGGGTCGCTGGGCGAGATGCATGCCAACAAAATCGTCAAAGCTATGCGGATGGCCCTGACATACGGCTGCCCATTTATCGCCATCAACGACTCGGGCGGCGCACGCATCCAGGAAGGTGTGGATAGCCTGGGCGGCTATGCGCGCCTGTTCGATGCCAACTGCGAGGCCTCCGGTGTCATCCCGCAGATCTCTGTTATCATGGGGCCGTGCGCGGGCGGAGCGGTCTACTCGCCAGCCCTGACTGATTTTGTCTTCATGACCGAAAACAGTTATATGTTCATAACCGGCCCCGATGTAGTGAAGGCTGTCATGCAGGAGGATGTCAGCCAGGAAGAACTGGGCGGCGGGTTGGTGCATAGCCGGGAAAGCGGCGTCAGCCATTTTCTGGCCAAGGATGACCGCGAGTGCCTGGCGTTGGTGCGCGAGCTGCTGCGCTACATCCCGTCCAACAGCCAGAACGACCCGCCTTACGTGCCGCCGCTGGATGATCCAAACCGCCGCTGTCCCGAACTGGAGCAGATCGTGCCCACCGATCCTAACAAACCATATGAGGTGCGCGAGGTGATCGCGAGCATCTTCGACGACGGCCGTTTCTTCGAGGTGCATCAGCTTTGGGCTGAGAACATCGTGGTGGGATTCGCGCGGCTCAACGGCTGGGTCGTCGGCATCGTGGCCAACCAGCCGCGGGTACTGGCCGGGACCATCGACATTAAGGCATCGATCAAGGCTGCCCATTTCATCCGCATGTGTGACGCGTTCAACATCCCGATCATCACGCTGCAGGACGTTCCTGGTTTCTTGCCCGGCACCGCGCAGGAGTATGGCGGCATCATCCGCAACGGCGCGCGCATGATCTATGCCTACAGCGAGGCTACCGTGCCCAAGCTGATGCTCATTCTGCGCAAGAGCTACGGCGGCGCCTACTGTGTCATGAGCAGCAAGGGCTTGCGCGGCGACCTGCTGTACGCCTGGCCCAACGCTGAGATCGCGGTGATGGGCGCGGCCGGCGCGGTCAATATTCTCTTCCGCCGCGATGTTGTGGCGGCACCTGACCCGGAGGCGCGCCGGCAGGAGTTGGTGGACGACTACGAGCGCAAGTTTAACAATCCTTACGTCGCCGCATCCCGTGGGTTGATCGATGACGTGATCGAGCCGCGCGACTCGCGCCGTGTACTGATCGCCGGACTGGAAGTTTCCCTCCTGAAGCGGGAGCGGCACATGCCGAAAAAACACGGATTGTCGCCGGCGTAGCGCCGTTGTGACGCAGGAGATGTATATGTTCAAGAAGATACTTATTGCCAACCGGGGCGAGATCGCTGTGCGGGCTGTGCGGGCCTGCCGCGACCTGGATATCTGGACCGTGGCGTTGTTCGACGCCAGCGACCGGGATTCGCTGCACGTCCGCCTGGCCGACGAATGCGTCCAGATCACCTCGCCGCTGGGCTATCTCGACGTACAACAGATCGTCGAACTGGCACTGAAGACCGAGGCAGATGCGATCTATCCCGGCTATGGTTTCCTGGCGGAGCGCAAGGATTTCGCCGCGGCTTGCGAGGCCGCCGGCATCGTCTTTATCGGCCCACCCAGCCACGTCTTGACAGCATTCAGCAACAAAATCGATATGCTGGAGGCCGTAGCTGCGGCCGGCTTGGCCATACCGTTGCACTCATCTGTCTCGTTTCGGCCCCACGAGGAGGATATCTTTCAGGCAGAGGCCGAAGATATCGGATACCCGCTGGTGATCAAGTCTTGCAGCGGCGGCCGCGGACGAGCCAGCCGCATTATCTACCGGCCCGAAGATCTGCACCGCGGCGTGCGCGAGGCCGCGGCCGAGGCGCAGATGGTTTTTGGCAGCGACGACCTCTATTACGAACACATGATCCGGCACGCGACTTTTTTGGATGTCCAGGTGCTTGCCGATCAGTATGGCAACATGGTGCATCTTGGTGAACGGGACGGGTCGATTCAGCGCAACAACCAGAAGCTGGTGACAGAGGGACCTGCGCCTGACTTGACGCCGGCACAACGGGCGCGGCTGCACGAAATGGCCTTGCAGATCGCCCGACTCTTTAATTATGTCAATGCCGGCACGATCGAGTTCCTGATGGATGACGCCGGCCAGATCTATTTTACCGAAGTCAAGTGCCGTATTCAGGTCGAGCATCCGGTCACAGAAATGACGACCCGGCGTGATCTTGTGCGGGAACAGATCCGTATCGCATCTGGCGAACGGCTCGGCATTACCCAGGAAGATGTGCGCATCCACGGGACGGCGATGCAATGTCGTATCACCGCCGAAGACCCCTGGAACAACTTCATGCCCAGCCCCGGCTTTCTGCGCCGTTTCCGGCTGCCAGGTGGCCCCTACGTTCGGGTGGATAGCTACGCCTACAGCGGCTGCACCGTATCGGCGCGCTACGATCCGATGATCGCCAAACTGGTGGTTTGGGGAGAGACGCGCAACGATTGCATGCAGCGTATGCGTCGGGCATTGCAAGACTTCGCCATCGCGGGCATCCAAACCAACCTGCCGCTGTTTCAGCGCATTCTGGACGACCCCGATTTCATCGAAGGCCGCTATGATACGGGCTTCTTACAGCGATCATTGACAGAGGCGAAGCCAGAGGTAGGTGATGAGCTGCTGCAAGACCTGGCTGTCATTGCGGCTGTCGCCTACCAGATACGCTTGCAGTCACAACAGCCTGTGACGCCTGATCGTTTGTTGCAAGGCTGGCATCGCTCAGGCCGCCAGTTGTCGGGTTGAGCCGGCAAGGAAAAACATTGCTACGGCCAACTGCTGCGGCCCCGGGTGATGCAGGTTTATGGAAGAAGACAGGTGAGGAGATATTATGACCGTGGTGACTGTTACCGTCGATGGACGGCAGTATCAAGTTGATTTGACCTCATCGCTGGCTCACAGCGATGACATCCCGGTCATCTGCACGGGCCAGCTTCGACGCGTCTCTGTGTCGGATACCGCCAGCGTGGAGAAGATCGAATGGATGGTTATCGACGGTCGTCCATACGAAGTGGTGGTCGATCCTAACTTGCGTTGGATCAAGGTGTACGATGGACTACACCAGATCGAGGTCCAGGATCGGAGCATCAGTTTTGCGCGACCGGCCAGCGGCGACGGGCGCGTCAAGGCGCCTATTCCCGGATTGGTGGTGCGGCTCTGTGTGGAAGCGGGCGATGAAGTCGTGGTAGGCGAACCGCTGCTGGTTCTGGAAGCAATGAAGATGGAGAATGAGATTCTCGCACCGCGCGGAGGCACAATAACCGAACTCAACGTGTCGGAAGGCGACAGCGTCAAGCTGGGCGATCTGCTGGTAGAGATATCCTGACAAGCTGCCGGCGGTCAACCGGCTGCCTGGCTGCTCATCATGGAACGCTTGACCCAGTTGCCGATCACGACATAGCGAAAATCTTTGCCGCGATAGGTTTCCAGCGCGCCCCACAGTCCATAGAGCGTCCAGGCGCCCATCACCAGCATCGGACAAACCATCGAGAACATGCCGATCCAGAACAGCGGTGGCAACGTGTCAGGGTTTTGCTCCAGTTGCGGGATCATGGGAATCCAGCTTGCGAAGTAGAACCCCAACCAGCAGCACCAGGCAAGACCAAACACCAGCGCGCCGATAAGCTGATACGCGGTGGCCTGCAACGCCTGGAACGCGACATACTGTGACTTGTCCTTCTGCGTTGCCCAGATAATCGCGGCGGCAATTGCACCGCCGAAACCGGTGAACAGGCTAATCAGCACGCTCGCGTTTGCAAGAGATGCCAGAACGCGTTCGTCGTGGCTGGAAGTTAGTTGGGTCGTCATAGGTTGCCTCCGTCCGGCAGGATGGCCATCGGTCGCAAGACACCTGGCGCACCGCAAGAAGTATTACTCCCATTGTACCACAATCGCAGCCGCCTGGATCAACCTGTGACCTTGAATTCGTTCGAATTAGATGCTAACGCCCAGCTCGTCGAGGACCCGCACCGTTCACCGGCTTCGACAGCAGGCCAGGGTGTGACCGCGAAGCAACACTGTGGTGTGCAGAACGTATGCCCTACCTGTGGACGCGCCGACGCACTGCTGGTTCTTGACGAAGTCACATATTGCGTGGCCTGCGGCTATGCATCCGACGGCGCGCGCGGCTGCACCTGATAACCCATTGCCGCGGGCGTGCCCCGCGCTGACAAAGTTGTTCTGGCGGTCCGGTTTCAGGTTTCGGAAGCGGCAAAATCCTGCTGGAACCCGCTGATTTGCCGTCAGGCTTCGCTGCTTCACTTCCGATAGTCCTCTAGGCACATTTCAAGCAGCTTGTGAGATTCTCTTGCCCTTGATTTGGCTGATATGTCACAAGCTGTTATAATCCTGCCATCGTCCCCGGAGGTATTTTCCGCGGCGCAGCATTCTCAATATGCTTGGTTATCCCACTTAGTCTGAGCCAAGGAGGACACGAAGACGTGCGCAAGTTTCTTACGGCCCGCAACATTACTATCATTGTGATTGTTCTGGTTGCAATGATCGGCAGTGCCGTCCTGCTCAAGGTTCCCCTTCCATCGATCGTTCTTCCCGCTGAAGCCATTTTCCACCTCGGTCCGTTCACCGTCACCAACACGATAATCGCCACGATCATTGTGGACATTCTCGTCGTCTTGCTGGCGATCTTTACGTCGCGCAAGATGAAGGACGTGCCTGGCGGCTTGCAGAACCTGATGGAGTGGTTCGTTGAGATTTTCTACAACCTCAACGAGGACATCGCTGGCAAAAAGATGGTCAAGAAGCTCTTCCCGATCTTCATGACTATCCTGGTGTTCATTCTGGTCTCCAACTGGCTGGGGTTGGTGCCGGGTGTCGATAGCATCGGCAAGCTGGAGCCACTGGAAGAGGCCTACAAGGTTGCAGGCGTTTCAACCGGCTACAGGGTCAAGGAGCTGCCGTTAGGAATCAAGACGCTGACCAGAAGTGAAGAGCCGTACACGCTGAGCGCCGTGGAGAAGAAGGCTTTGGACGCTGAGGCGGAGGCAGAAGAAGCTCACGCTGCCGAAGGCGAGGCCGTAGTACACCATGAGAGCGAACTCGGCTACTATGTCATTGCTCCGTTTGTGCGCCCGCCGGCCACCGATCTGAACGTGCCGCTGGCGATTGCGTTGATCTCTGTTATCTGGACCCAGGTCATTGGTGTGCAGGCGCTGGGCGGCAGCTACTTCCGCAAGTTCTTCCTGCCGAGCATGACCGGCATGGTGGTAATCGACCTCTTCGTGGGTATTCTGGAGTTGATCAGCGAGATTGCCAAGATCATCTCCTTTACCTTCCGTCTATTCGGCAACGTGTTCGCGGGTGCGGTGCTGTTGTTTGTCATGACATTCCTGGTGCCTTTCCTTATCCCGCTGCCGTTCTATGGCCTGGAAGTGTTCGTTGGCTTCATGCAGGCCTTCGTTTTCGCCATCCTGACCCTCATCTTCATGTCCATGGCCGTCGTCGGCCACGGCCCTGGCGATGAACACCACTAGGTCGGTGGACAGTCATCAGTAAACAGTAATCAGTGAACAGTGAACGGAGCAAGCAAGTTCATGCTTCACGCTTCATGTTTCACGCATTACGGAATTTGTATCAAGCGCGCTGCAATCCAAGCAGGCAGCGCATAGATTCATCCCAAGGAGGACAATCAACATGGGAGTAGAAATACTCGCTCCAGCATTGGCCATCGGTTTGGGCGCTATTGGCCCTGGCATCGGCGTTGGACTTCTGGTCGCAGGGGCAATGGAGGCCATCGGTCGTAATCCCGAAGCCGCTGGCGAGATCCGCACCAACATGATTCTGGGCATCGTCTTCGCAGAAGCAATCGCGATCTACGCGCTGGTTGTTGCGTTGCTGCTGCTCTTCGTTGGCGCTCCCGGCCTTACTGGGTGATCCTGTCCCCGTGAAGGACAACCCTATGCATCAGGCAAGAAGGAGGTGCCAGATTGGACGCACTAAGTAGCCTTGGCATCAACGGCCCATTCCTGCTGGCGCAGATCGTCAACTTCTTTGTCTTGCTGTTTCTCTTGCAGCGCTTTCTCTTCAAGCCTGTGGTAAACATGCTGGAGAGCCGCAAGCAGCGGATCGCCGAGGGACTGCAGGCAGCGGAGATGGCGAGGCGCGAGGCGGAGGCCGAACGAGCCGAATTACAGGCGCAGATGGATGCGGAACGGCGCAGCGCCATGGAGCGCATCGCAGCTGCATCCAAGCGAGGCGAGAGCCTGGCCGATGAAATCGAAGCCAACGCTCGCCAGGATGCGCAACGAATCCTTGAACAGGCGCGCGAGGAAGCCGTTCGTGAGCGCGAAAGGATTCTGGCCGACGCACAAAACGAGATCGCTGAATTGGCGCTGCTGGCAGCCGAGAAGGTCATCGGCCGTGAGCTCTCCAACCGCGAGGCTCAGCGCACGTATGTCAATGAATTTATAACCGCCTCAACAGCCAACGGGACAGCGAGGAACTAACGTGAGCGCAAGCAGCGAGGTACAGGTTTACACACAAGCTGCCTTCGAGACTGCAATCAAGGACTGGCTTACCAACCTGGAGCACATTGCTGGCGCCCTCGATCGCAGCCCGGACTTGCTCAAGCGCCTGGCTGATGACGCCAGCAGCTTTGAGGTCAGGCAGGCAGTTCTGACGCCGCTGATGCGTGAGGACATTCCGGCGCCGGTAAGGAACTTCGTCTTCGGCATGCTAGCCAACGGCGATGTTGTCCTGCTCAACGATGTCGTCACGGAACTGCACAGCCTTGGCGCGGCGATCGGCGGGCCGAAAGCGGTTGTTGCTGAGGTGACCAGCGCGGTTGAGTTGACCAGTGAGGAACGCGCAGCCATTGAGAAACGTCTGGTTGATCAGTTCGGGTTGGGCCTGGACTTCCGGTTCAACGTCGATCCCGATATCTTGGGCGGCCTTCTCATTCGCGTCGGCGACAAGCTATTGGACACCAGTGTCGCCAGCCGGTTGGTCGCGATGCGCCAAAGTCTGGGACTGGCAGCCAGCTAAGCTGCTGTCTGCACAGGTCTCATGTAGCAACGCAGTCTCGTGTGATATGGTGGTTGATGTCTGGTAACTGCTCACCCGTCATTCCCGACTTCGCGGGAATGACGATGCGCTGTATTGAGCAGTTACGACGGTAGGTCTTTGGAGGACACTTAGATGGCAGTACGCTCTCAGGATCTGGCGACACTGATTCGCCAGCAAATCGAAAGCTTCGAAGCGCCGCAACGGATGGTGAACGTCGGCACGGTAACCGAAGTCGGCGACGGCATTGCCCAGATTGCCGGCTTGACCAACGCGGCCGCGAGCGAGCTGGTGGAGTTTCCCAGCGGCGCCTTAGGCATTGTGTTCAACCTGCGCAAGGACTCTGTCGGCGTCATCATCATGGGTGAGTACAGCGACATCGAAGAAGGTGACCTGGTGCGGGCCACCGGACGGATCGTTTCTGTGCCGGTGGGCGATGCCATGATCGGGCGCGTGGTCAACGCGGTCGGCCAGCCGATCGACGGCAAAGGCCCGATTGATACCACCGAATACCGCCCCGTGGAGCGCATCGCTCCCAACGTCGTGGTGCGCAAGGGTGTAGACACACCGGTGCAAACGGGCATCAAAGCCATCGACTCGATGATCCCCATCGGCCGCGGCCAGCGCGAGCTGATCATCGGTGACCGGCAGACCGGCAAGACAGCCATCGCCATCGATACGATCATCAACCAAAAGGGCAAGAACCTGATCTGTATCTACGTCGCCATTGGCCAGAAACGAGCCCAGGTTGCCCAGGTGGTTGCGACGCTGGAGCAGTACGGCGCGATGGAGCACACCATCGTAGTCTCCGCCACCGCGTCTGAACCGGCCGCGCTGCAATATATCGCACCCTACGCCGGCTGCGCCATGGGCGAGGAGTTCATGGAACAGGGCAAGGACGCGCTGATCGTCTACGACGACCTCAGCAAGCACGCCCAGGCCTATCGCCAGGTGTCGCTGCTGATGCGCCGCCCACCCGGCCGCGAGGCTTACCCCGGCGACGTGTTCTACCTGCACAGCCGGCTTTTGGAGCGTGCTGCCAAGCTGGACGACGAATTCGGCGGCGGCAGCCTGACAGCGCTCCCGGTGATCGAGACCCAGGCCAACGACGTGTCGGCCTACATTCCGACCAACGTGATCTCCATCACCGATGGCCAGATCTACCTCGAGTCGGACCTGTTCTATGCAGGCGTGCGCCCCGCCCTCAACGTCGGCATCAGTGTCAGCCGCGTCGGATCGACCGCCCAGACCAAGGCAATGAAACAGGTAGCCGGCCGTCTGAAGCTGGAGTTGGCCCAGTTCCGCGAGCTGGCAGCCTTCGCTCAGTTCGGCTCCGATCTGGACGAGTCGACCCAACGACAGCTTGACCGCGGCCAGCGGCTCAGCGAGTTGCTCAAGCAGCCGCAATACCAGCCGGTCGAGTTGGACAAACAGGTCATGGCGATCTATGCCGGCACCAACGGCTTTCTCGATGAGGTGCCGGTGGCGCGTGTCGCGGAATGGGAGCCGGCCTTCTACCAGTATATGGACTCCAGCCATCCGGCCATCGGTCAGGCTATCCTGCGCGAGCAAAAGCTGGATGACACCACCATCGAGGGCCTGCGAGTCGCCATCGACGACTTCAACAAGGAATTTCTGGGCTGACGCAAGTTGTAGAACGATTTTCTGACAGAGAAATTGTATGAGTGAGTTGGAGATATACGACAGGTTGATGCGTAACGGAAGAAAGTTATTTGTTCTGGGCTTGCTGGCGACGATGCTGGTTCTGGCAGTGGCTTGCAATAGGCAACCCGAGGGCGAGCCATCACCTGTACCGGCCACTCCTACATCAGTCGAAGCCACAACCGAGCCGGTGGAGACACCCGCCGATACGCCCACTGTGGCGGCATCGGATACACCGACTTCACTGCCTGTCACCGAAACGGACGTGGACGCGGCCTTGGTCCTGGTGCGTGACTTTCTGGGCAAGTTGTCCACCGGCGAATACCGTGAAGCTTATGGCACCCAGTTGACTACTGCGGGCAAGGAACGCCTCTCCGAGTTAATTCTGGGACGCCTGGCGCTCAGCAATCCGCACATCAGCTACTTCGAGCTGCTGGGCGCCGAGCCGCTGGAAGACCGCATCAGTGTTGAGGTCCTCTGGCGCGAGACCTATGACGGCCAGGGCGATGTCGGCGACCAGCAGGCCCAGGTCTTGCTGGCCCGCCAGGATGACGGCTTCCTGGTAGACGACATCGAGCTTGGCGAGTTTGAGCCAGCCGCCACGCCCATTCCGCCCTCCCTGCCGCGGGCAGAGGTCCTTACCGATGCGCCCGCCGTCGGCCAGGCGATCAGCTTTCGGGCCAGCGGGTTCCAGGGCGGTGAGACGATCCTGGCGTGGCTGGAACTGCCCGATGGATCTTCGCTCGACCCGGTGTTCGGCATTTCGGATGCCGACGGCAGTTTCGAGACCACCTATGACGGGCCGGTGATGGCCGGTCTGGAGGCTGGCAACTGGATCTGGTGGGTACAAGCCCTGCGCGACTCCAGCCGCAACGCCGGCATCACCTTTGCTGTGGCTGAGGGAGCGACTGCAACCGTTGCACCCACGGAACCGCCCACCGCGACGCCACGGCCGGTTGTTGTTCAGCCAACGCAGCCGCCAGCGGCTGCGCCTACATCACCGCCAACCGATACACCGGCTCCCAGTACGGCCTACGGTGCACCGATCCTGTTGTGGCCGGAGCTGGAGACAACGCGTAATTTCAAATCGGCGCTGATCGTCGAGTTCCAGCCGGTAGCTGAAGAACTTGCAGCCGATGAGTTCTACCAGTTGAACTTGACCGCTTCTGTGCAGGGCGGCATCTACAACAGCGGCTCAATCGTGGGCAAGGGCAGCGCTTGTACGGGCCAATACGAGGTACCCTGCCGCCAATTGATCGCCGACCAGCAGTTCATGAACCTGTTTTACCCCGACGGTGTGCAGGGCCGCGGCGAATGGTTTGTACAGGTTGTGAAAGAAACTGGCCCCGGCCAGTACACACCAGTCAGCCCGCCCAGCGAGGTGCGTGTGGTCAAGTTGAACCCGCGGCCTTAATGACAACAGACGACCGGCGCCCGGTCAACTGGAGACCAGCCGGAACGCTACAGAGTTACCCCCGCCAACTAGGAAAGAATTGATCCATGGCAGCCGATCGCGAAATCAGGCGACGCATACGCAGCGTCAAGAACATCGCCAAGGTCACACGGGCCATGGAGGCCGTCTCAGCCTCCAAAATGCGCCGCGCCCAGGCGCAGGTTGAGGCAACCCGTCCCTATGCCGACCGGGCTTGGGAGGTGCTGACCTACCTGGCACGCCTGCGCCAAAGCCAGTCTGACCTGCAACCATTGCTCCAGTCGCGCGAGGTCAACAAGATCAGCCTGGTGCTGATCACAGCGGACCGCGGCCTGGCCGGCGGGTTGAACAGCGCGATCATCTCGCACGCCACCCGCCGCATCCGCCAGTGGCAGAACGAGGGCAAGGAAGTTACCGTAGTGACGGTTGGCAAGAAGGGCCGCGACTGGATGGCCCGCTATGGCCCCCCCATTCGCGCAACCTTCATCAACATCGGCGATCAGCCGGTCAGCGATGCGCTGGATGTGCGCGCTACCAAGGCAACCGGTGCCGACATCAACTCAGTTGCGCCCATTGCCCGGGTTGTGATCGAGGATTTCACGGAGCAGTTCTGCGATGCAGTCTATCTGGCCTACACCGATTTTCACACGGTCCTCAACCAGGAGCCTGTGATCCGCCAGCTTCTGCCGATTGTTCCCAGTGAGCCAACCGTTCCCATGGCGCCCGACTACATCTTCGAGCCGGACGCCCAGACTGTGCTGAACATGGTGCTCTACAACGTGACTGAGTTGCAGATTCTGCAAGGTCTTTACGAGTCCATTGCCAGCGAACACGCGGCTCGCATGGTGGCAATGCGCAACGCCACCGACGCCGCCAACGATTTGATTGCAGACCTGACGTTGAGCTACAACAAGGCCCGTCAGGAAAAGATTACCAAGGAACTGCTTGACATCGCCGCCGGCGCCAACGCGCTGGCTGCTTAACCAGTAATCAGTAAACGGTGAACGGTAAACAGTACCGGAAATGCATGTTTGCTAAGTGATCGCATTCCGATTACTGATCACCGAAACGCGGAGGACGCATTTATGACCACGAACGGAAGCAACGGTCGGTCGCTCGGAAAAATTATCTCCATCCTCGGTCCGGTGGTGGACGCTGAGTTCCCGCAAGGACAACTGCCGGAGATCTACAGCGCTATCGAGATTCCGCTGGACGAGGGCGGTGTGTTGGTCTGCGAGGTGCAGCAGCAGCTTGGCAGCAGCGAGGTGCGCAGCATTGCTATGTCCTCCACCGACGGTCTGCGCCGCGGCATGGATGTCATCAACACTGGCGCGCCTATCACTGTGCCGGTGGGACCTTCTACCCTGGGACGATTGTTCAACGTTCTGGGCGAGCCTCTGGATGAGGGTCCGGAGATTGCGGCCGATACGCACTATGCGATTCACAGGCCCGCGCCTTCTTTCGCCGAACAATCGACCAAAGCCGAGGTCTTCGAGACCGGCATGAAGGTCATCGACCTGGTAGCGCCCTTTACCAAGGGCGGTAAGACCGGCGTGTTCGGCGGCGCGGGCGTTGGCAAGACGGTCATCATCCAGGAGCTGATCCACAGCATCGCCAAGTTCCACGAGGGCTATTCGGTCTTCGCCGGCGTGGGCGAGCGCAGCCGCGAGGGCAACGACCTGTGGCACGAGATGCGCGACAGCGGTGTCATTGACAACACCGTGCTGGTCTTCGGCCAGATGAACGAGCCGCCGGGCGCGCGCCTGCGGGTCGGCCTGACCGGCGTGACCATGGCCGAGTATTTCCGTGACCAGGGCCGCGACGTGTTGCTCTTCATCGACAACATCTTCCGCTTCGTGCAGGCCGGCTCCGAGGTATCAGCGCTGCTGGGCCGCATGCCTTCGGCCGTGGGCTACCAGCCAACGTTGGGCACCGAGATGGGCGAACTGCAGGAGCGCATTACCTCCACGACCCGCGGCTCCATCACCTCGATGCAGGCCATCTACGTACCGGCCGACGACTATACCGACCCGGCCCCGGCGACCACCTTCGCCCACCTGGACGCGACCATTTCGCTGGAGCGCGCGCTGGCCGAACAGGCCCTCTTCCCGGCCGTGGATCCGCTGGCCTCCACCAGCCGCATCCTCGACCCACTGATCGTCGGCGAGGAGCACTACGAGGTAGCACGCGGCGTCCAGCGAACCTTGCAGCGCTACAAGGACCTGCAGGACATCATAGCCATCCTGGGCGTCGAGGAACTAAGCGAGGACGACAAGCTGGTCGTTGCCCGTGCCCGCCGCGTGCAGCGCTTCCTCACCCAGCCCATGTTTGTGGCCGAGGTTTTCACCGGCACACCCGGCGCCTACGTCAAGCTCGAGGACAACGTGCGCGGCTTCAAGGAGATCCTGGAGGGCAAGCACGACGATCTGCCTGAGCAGGCCTTCTACATGGTCGGCACCATCGAGGACGCCCGCGCCAAGGCGGAGACGCTGCGCGGGAGCGGACGGTAATCGGTAAACAGTTCAACGGATACCGATCACCGATCAGCGGAGGCAACACATGGCTGACACCATGCGCTTTGAGTTTATTGCGCAGGAGCGCATCATCATCCAGGACGACGTAACCATGGTCGTCGCGCCCGGTGCATCCGGCGTGTTGGGAATTCTGCCGCGCCACGCGCCGCTGATGGCCGTCATCGAACCCGGTGAGTTGGTCGTCAGAAAAGAAGGACACCCTGACCGTTTCTACGCCGTCGGCGGCGGCTTCATGGAGGTGCGCCCGGACAAGGTGATCCTGTTGGCGCGCTCCGGTGAAGAAGCCGAAGAGATCGACATCCAGCGCGCTCAGGAAGCCCGGCGACGGGCGGAGCACCTGCTGTCTGAGAGCGTTGGCGACAGCGAAGAACGCTACCGGCTGATGGAGCAAGCGCTGCGCCGCTCCAAGGTGCGCCTCAAAGTGGCCGAGCGCCGGCGCCGAGCCCCTGTCCGCGGCCCTGTGCCGCGCCCAGGCGAGATCGAAGAATAGCGGCAGCGCGCCCACAACTGACTTCTGACGGGGCCAGGTGGCGGTTTTGCCTCTGGCCCCGTTTTCGTTATACTGGCGAGAGCTAGCGCACCGGGACTTCGGAAGTCGCCGCCACCCAGAAAAGCAGCGTGGCGTGCGGATGAGCGAACTTACCACCGGCAGGCGACTTCCGAAGTCCCGCGCTGTAACGATTCATTTCACGGAGATAACTTTGTTCGAAAAACAACTAGGTATCGACCTCGGCACCGTCAACGTGCTTGTCTACGTCACTGGCAAGGGCATCCTCTTGCAGGAGCCGTCGGTCGTCGCAATATCGGAGCGGGACAGCAAGATCGTGGCCGTCGGCCACGAGGCGCGCGATATGTTGGGCCGCACACCCGAAAGCATCGAGGTAGCGCGGCCGCTGCGGGCCGGCGTGGTAGCCGACTACGTGGTCACCGAGGCCATGCTGCGCTATTTCATCCGCAAGGCCGTCGGGCGCAACCCGCTGCTGCGGCCGCGGGTGATGATCAGCACACCGCGCGGCGTCACCAGCGTCGAGAGCCGCGCCGTCAAGGACGCGGCCGAGCAGGCCGGCGCCAAGGAAGCCTACCTGATCCCCGAGCCGCTGGCGGCCGCCTACGGTGCGGGCCTGCCCATCGGCACGCCCACCGGCAACATGGTGGTGGACATTGGCGGCGGTACCACCGAGGCAGCCGTGGTCTCCATGTACGACATCGTGGTCTGGAGCAGCGTGCGCGTCGGCGGCAACCGCATCGACGACTCGATCATCAACTACGTGCGCAAGAAGTACAACCTGTTGATCGGCGAGCAGACGGCCGAGGAGATCAAGATCAAGATCGGCTCAGCGCTGCCGTTGGAGGAGGACCTGACGCTGGAAGTGCGCGGCCGCGACCAGGTAGCCGGCCTGCCGCGCACCATCGAGATCAGCTCCGAGGAAGTGACCGAGGCCATCGCCGAGCCGCTTTCCGCCATCGTCACAGCGGTCAAGCAGACGCTGGAGAAGACGCCGCCCGAGCTGGCCGCCGACATCATCGACCGCGGCATGGTGATCACCGGCGGCGGGTCGCAACTACGCTACATCGACGACCTGATGACGAGGGAGACAGGTGTGCCCTGTTACGTGGCCGAGAACCCCATGGCCTGCGTGGCCATCGGCGCAGGCAAGGCGCTGGAGAACTATGCCGTCATGCGTCGCAGCCTGCCGGAGACGTAATTCGAGTAGCTGACCTTACGATGAACAAGGTTGCGGGGTGAAACGTGATGGGTGAAACGTGAAACGTACAGAGGAGTTTGCCGGCCACGTTTTAGAGTTGAATAGACTGCTCTTCATCGATCTGTGAAAATAGCCAGGCCGCCAGGAAGACGACCTTCCCGGCGGCCTTTCTTATTGCCATGGCCACCTATGCTCTTATGCGCCGGTCACAGCCGGTGCCTTCTGAATATCGTTCCGTCTTTCGCCACCTGTACTGGGATATCGCCTGGTTCGGTGTGCTCAGCGGCAGCGCGATCGCGTTCCTGACCGTCTATGCGACGCGCCTGGGCGCCAACCCGTTCATGGTCGGTATGCTGACGGCCGGCCCGGCGGTGATCAACCTGATGTTCACGTTGCCCACCGGCCGCTGGCTGGAAAGCCGGCCCATCGGCCCGGCGGTCTTCTGGTCGTCGGTGTTCAACCGCTTCTTCTACCTGATCTGGGTGGTGATCCCGTGGCTGTTCCTGCCGCAAGGCCAGCTTTGGGCGTTCGTGCTGGTGACGCTGCTGATGACGATCCCCGGCACGGCGCTGTCGGTGGGGTTCAACGCCCTGTTCGCTGAGGCGGTGCCGACCGAGTGGCGCGGCCATGTTACCGGCATCCGCAACGCGGTGCTGTCGATCGCGTTCATCGCCGCGACCCTCCTGTCTGGCCAGATTCTGGCGCGGGTGGCGTTTCCCCTCAACTACCAGATCGTCTTCGCCCTGGGCTTGCTCGGCGCGATCATGAGCAGCGTACATCTGGCTTTCGTGCAACCGGTCGGCGAGCCGGCTGAGAACCCCAGCAACTGGCGCAACCTGGGCGACCTGGCATCACCGGGGCGGCTGCGCGGCGCGGTGAGCGGCCTGCGCACCAGCGTTGGACTGCGCTTTCTGGTAAGCAAGGCGCGGGTACGCAATCTATTGCGTTTCGAGATCCTGGCCGGCCCCTATGGTGCAGTTCTATTTGGTCTGTTTGCCTTTCACCTGGCGCAATATCTGGCGATTCCCCTTTTTCCGTTGGTGTGGGTCAACGACCTGAACTTCTCCGACGCTCTGATAAGCGTCAGCCAGGCTGTGTTTTATTTGGCGGTGTTTGCCGGTTCCACCCAGCTAAGCCGGCTGGTTAATCGATTCGGTAACCAGCGCGTCACGGCAGCCGGTGTGTTGCTGCTCGCTGCGTACCCGGCGATCTCGGCAGTGATGCGTGGCCCCTTCCTGTTCATGGTTGTGTCACTGCTGGGCGGAGCCGCCTGGGCACTGGTCGGCGGTGGCATCGCCAACTACGTGCTTGACCGCACGCCCCCCGACGACCGTCCCGCGCACCTGGCGTGGTACAACCTGGCGCTCAACGGGGCGATCCTGCTGGGCTCGCTGGGCGGCCCGCTGCTGGCCGACATGGTGGGAATCACCGCCGCGCTGTTCATCGCCGCGGCTGCGCGGGCGCTGTCAGGGGTCTACATCTGGCGAAGGGGATGAGCATGGTGTTGACCCGCATCCTTGCTGTATCGTCAAGCGGGCTGTGCTGAGCGAACGATGTTGACCGTAACACTGGTTATATTGTCTGCCGACAGTGCTCGACCCGCTAAGAGCAACTCAAGTCCCAATGGAATGCCTGCAGCGTCAACGTCCACAAATACATTCTTACCTGCTTCCAACGTATCGTCAATTTCGCCTTCACGTAGCTGAATGTACATGGCATCCGCTTCCGGGTCGTAATCTATTCTCATAATCTGTTACCTGTTGATGGTCCTTGGTTTGATCACTGTTAAGATCCAAACCGACCACTGATCACCGATCACCGTTTACCGATTACCTCCGAAAACCCACCACCCGCGCCGGCACACCCACCGCGATGGCATTGGCCGGCACGCTCTCGGTGACCACCGCGCCGGCGCCGACCACCGCACCCTCGCCGATCGTCACGCCGTCCAGCACGGTGACGCCGACGCCCAGCCAGGCGCCGTCGCCGATCATGATGCCACCCTTGCTGTGCAACGGCTGGACGGCGATCTCCTCCCCGGCCGCGAAGCTGTGGTCGTAGGGGTAGAACGAGCAGTTGGGAGCGATCTGCACACGCGCGCCGATGCGGATCGACCCGGCAAAGGCGGTGAACTGGCAGCGCGGCTGGATGTGGCTGTCCTCGCCGATGGTCAGACTGCCGCCGGGGCCGGTCTCCACGATGCAGCCGCGGTAGAGATGCACTCGTTCTGCCAGCGTCACCGGCCCGCCGCCGGAGTGTTGGAAGATCGTCACCCGCTCATCGATGAAGCAGCCGGCAGCCAGCGTAATGGAGTTGCCGTAGACCGTCGCCGATGGCGCAACGTAACCGTTACGTCCAAGCCTGGCCAACGGGCGGCGGGCCTTGTAGGGCGGCTGTCCCAGCGCGGCCAGACGCATGCAAAACCGCCCCCAGCGGCTGAGACTGCTACGCCGCATCCAAATCACTGCCCAGCGACTGGTCATGCAATCCTCCGGTAGGTGGCCACAGCATCGGCGAACGCCGCTCGCAGGCTGCTCTGCGGCAGCCCTAACTCCTCGATGGCGCGGCCCGGATCAGCGGTCAGGCTCGATGGGCGTCTGCCGCCAGAACGTTGGGCAGCAGCCGGCACAGGCAGCCCTGACACCTCCGACAACAGCGCCAGAAACGCTCCCTCGCTCAGATTTCCCTCGTGGTGCCCCAGAATATAGCGCTGTCCGGCTTGGCCCAGCTCGGCCGCCAGAATGTGCCCGACGGCGATGTCCTGCACCGGGCAGAGGTTCATGCCGCCAGTCGGGTAATCAGGCCGCCGGCCGGCCACGAAGTCAGCGAACCGCTGTCCGGTGGCCGTCGGTTTTGTGTCGCCCGCGCCCACCGGCGCGGTCGGTTGCACCACGACTACGTCCAGCCCGCGGCGGGTCCACAGCAGCGCCGCCGCCTCGCCCAGCCACTTGGATCGCACATATTCGCTGCCGGTGGACCACAGGTTGAAGGGGGTGTTCTCGTCGGGCAGCGATCCGTCGGCGGGCCGGCCCACCACG
Source organism: Caldilineae bacterium (assembly GCA_020634555.1). GTDB lineage: Bacteria > Chloroflexota > Anaerolineae > JAAEKA01 > JAAEKA01 > JACKBK01. The sequence goes on along the minus strand of JACKBK010000047.1, from coordinate 1,290 downwards.
CCGACTGTGCTGGTGTGGACAACTCGGGTGACGCCGGACGCTGCCGCTGCCTGCATGACGTTGCGCGTCCCGCTGACGTTGATCGCGTGCATGGTGGGCGCATCCGCTGGCCGCGGGCTGTAGAACGCCGCGACGTGAAACACGGCATCGCAGCCGTGCATCTGCTCCCGCCAGCCTGCTGGCTCCAGCAGGTCGCCCGTCACCCACTCGACGCCGTCGGGCAGGTCGGGGCGCGTAGCGGCCGCGCCGCTGCGGGTCAGCGCGCGCACCCGGACGCCGCGCGCCAGCAGTTGTCGAACAACGTGGCTGCCAACAAACCCGTCGCCGCCGGTGACGAAGGCGCAGTGCATCTCAGCCATCGGCGGACCGTTGCGCGGCAGGACGCAGAAACCGTCGCGCCGCCTGCCGCCAGCGCGAGTCCGGGGGGCTGGCGGCCGCGCGCAGCTGAGCCGCCGCGGCTGTCCAGTCATCATCGCCGCCGTGGGACAGCGCCACGCCGGGGTACCAGCCATAGTGTTTGACGTGCAGCCGGGCAGGACGCAGTTGGCGCAGGAAGTCAGCGGTGCGCGCCACCGACTGCGGCGACTGGTCCGGCAGGCCGACCATGACAAACACGCGGCAGGTGATGCCGATCTGCCGGCACGCTGCCACGACCGCCGTCACCTGCTCCAGATACGCCCGCCCGTCGGCCTCGTCGCGCACGCGGCCGATGGCGGCCAGCAGCTCCGGGTCACCGCTTTCGAGGCCGATCTTGACCGTATCGCAGCCGGCGGCGTGCAGCGAACTCAGGAGTTGCGTGTCGAAGTGCTCCGCCCGGCTTTCGCACTCCCACGACACCGGCAACGCCAGCCGCAGCAGCTCCGAGCTAAGCGCCAGTACCCGGCTGCGGTCGCGCGCGAAGACCGGATCGCGGAACATGACTCGCCGTGCGTTCATGTCCTGCGCCAGAAAAGCCATCTCGTTGGCGGTGCGGGCGGGCGACTGGATGCGATGTTCGAGACCCTGCGCGGCGACATACGGGCAAAACCCGCAGCCGGCCGGACAGCCGCGGCTGCTGAGGATGGTCAGGAAGGGGTAGGCTACGCCGTCGAAGATGTCCCAGGCGGGAAGAGGCAGCGAGTTCAGGTCTGCCAGCAGGCCAGCAGGCCAGTAGGCCGCCGACGCCAGCTCGTACGGGTTGATGACCCGTCCCGGCCGCTCCTCGCCTGCCAGCAGACGGCGCGCCGCGGCCGGCAATGCCATCTCCGGTTCGCCCGCCACCATCAGATCGACCAGATCGCTGAAGACGTG
>JACKBK010000046.1 GCA_020634555.1 Caldilineae bacterium | reverse complement strand
ATGCCGGCGACCTCGGTCTCCAGGCAGGAGTGGAAGGGCATGGCGTTCAGGTCAGCCGGCGTGAGCCGCTGTAAGATCTCCTGGGCCTTCGGCCCTTGCAGCGCCAGCATGTAGGTCGCGTCGGAGATATCTTCCAGCGTTATGTCAAACCCGTGGGCGTGGGCCTGCATCCAAGCCACGTCCTTGGCGCGGTTGGAGGCGTTGATCACCACCCACCAGCGCTGTTTATCCAGCCGGTAGACGAAGATATCGTCCACCACGCCGCCATCGGCGTAGCACATGAGGCTGTAGCGCGCCCCCAACACCGGCAGGTCGCTCAGGTCGCCGACCTGGATGCGCTGCAGGAAGGCCAGCGCGTCCGGTCCAATCACCTCGACCTGTCCCATGTGGTCGATGTCGAACAGCCCGGCGACCGCGCGGACTGTGTTGTGTTCCACCGTCGGCCCCAGGTTGTCGTACTGCACCGGCAGTTCCCATCCGGCAAAGGGTACGATGCGCCCGTTGAGTTTCAGATGTTCGTCGTATAGCGCCGTCCGGCGCAACTGCTCTGCCATGATCTCCTCGCTACTCCGTTGGAGCGTGATTGAATTTTGTTTGATCTGATTCTAGCAGATTCTGTGGGTGTGTGACCGCCCGACCGTCAAACGGATCGGGCTACAACGTGAAAGGCCCTTCGGGCCTGTGGATCCCAGAGCCCAGCGGGCTTGCATCTCGCTGCTTGCGCCCCGGAGCGGGTAGTCGGATGGCTTTGCGTAGCACCCCGGAGCGGAGCGCAGTGGGGAGCCTCCGGCGGGCGCCCTTTGCAGCGACAACTTCCTGCATCCGCAGAATCCGTTAAAACCAGGAAGATCCAGGCCGCTGCTATGGCTCTGCCACGATCTCGTCGTCGGCAGTGACGGTGATGTCGCCGACTTCTTTGGTGCGCAATGCCAGCGCGACCCGGTAGGGACCGGGGCTCAATTGCGGCCCGCTGACGGCGACCCGGGCGATGACGTTCACACCAAACGACACCCTTTTCTCATCGCTGATCTGTTCTGCGGTGCGTACGATCGGCGTTGGCGGCCGGGAATGTCCCTCCCTGGGCCGCTCTAGCTGAATGACCACCTGCTCACCGGAGTACTGCTCGCCGTCGATGGTCAGCGGTCCAACACCAATCAAGGTCGTTGGCGCCAGGCGGTTGCGGAACACTAGCTCAAAACCGTCATCTGTGTTGTGCAGGCTGTCCTGTTCGTAAAACTTGCTCAATATCGATACTGGTGTACTGCTCATTGCAAACTATCCAAACACCTCAGAAGAAATCATCAACTTACATGAATCCGGGAAAACCGGGGAACTTGCCGCGCCGCTTGCCGCCCTCAGACATCTGCTTCATCATGCGCTTGATCTGTTTGAACTGCGACAACAGCTCGTTGACGTCCTGAACCTCGGTGCCAGACCCGCGCGCCACCCGCCGCTTGCGGCTGGCGTTCATCGTCTCCGGGCGGCGGCGCTCTTCCAACGTCATGGAGCTGATGATGGCCTCGATCCGCCGCATCTGGGTGTCGGTCACGTCCGGGGACAGATCCTTCGTCACGCCGCGCATGCCGGGAATCATGTCCATGATCTGGCTCAGCGGCCCCATCTTGCGCACCTGCTCCATTTGCTGCATGAAGTCATCCAGGTCGAACTCGCCCTTCATCAGGCGCTTGGCCGCCGACATCGACTTCTCCTGGTCCATGGTGGATTGGGCGCGCTCGATCAGGCTCAGCATGTCGCCCATGCCCAGGATGCGGCTGGCCATGCGGTCGGGGTGGAACACCTCCAGCGCGTCGGTCTTCTCGCCCACGCCCAGGTACTTGATAGGAACGCCAGTCACCTCGCGCATGGAGATGGCCGCGCCGCCGCGCGCGTCGCCGTCCACCTTGGTCAGGATAAGGCCGGTGACACCCAGCCGGTCGTTAAAGGTCGTGGCGACGTTGACGGCCTGCTGGCCGGTCATGGAGTCGGCCACCAGCAGGATCTCCTGCGGCTTGGTGCGCGCCTTGATCTCGTCCAGCTCGGCCATCATCTCTTCGTTGATCTGCAAGCGGCCGGCCGTGTCCAGGATGACCACCGTGTAGGCTGACTCGCGAGCGCGCTTGACGGCGTTGGCGCAGATTACCGGCGGCGGGACCTTGTCCCCCTCGCTGTGGACCGGGATGTCCAGCGACTGGCCCAGGACTTCGAGCTGGTGAATAGCAGCCGGGCGATAGGTGTCCGCGGCGACCAGCAGCGGCCGCTGGTTGCTCTTGCGCAGCATCAACGCCAGTTTGGCCGACGTGGTCGTCTTGCCGGAGCCTTGCAGGCCAACCATCATGATGACATGGGGAGTCGGGCCGGAAAGGTCCAGCTTGGCGGGTTCCCCCAGCACCTTGACCAGTTCCTCGTTGACGATCTTGACGACCTGTTGCGCCGGCGTCAGGCTTTTCGTCACCTCGGCGCCGACAGCCCGCTCCTTGACGCGCGCCACGAACTCCTTGACGACCTTGTAGTTGACGTCGGCTTCCAGCAGCGCCAGACGCACCTCGCGCATGGCCGCGTCCACATCGGCTTCACTAAGCCGGCCGCGGCTGGCCAGGCCATCGAAGACGCGTTGCAACTTATCAGTAAGGGTTTCAAACATAAAGTTTCCTCGTTCAGCAGGGAAAATAGGACGGGTTCATTCTACGTTGGCCGGCTGCTTTCGTCAAGTAGGCAACCGCGTCCTTGTTTCGACAAATCGAGAATTGCTAACCCTGCTGAACCCAGTTTGTCAGCCGCTCGCGTCTATGTTACAGTAGCGCGGCGATGATCAAGAAAGAAATCGTCCCCTCGACGAACAAGATGCTGGTCACATTCGAGTACGCTGCCGCGGTGCGCGCCAAGAGTGTCCATCTGGTTGGCGACTTCAACAGCTGGAGCGAGACCGACACGCCGATGACTCTGGACAAGCGCCGCGGTCTCTGGACGAACCAACTTGAGCTGGAACGCGGCCGCGACTACCAGTTCCGCTATCTGGTGGACGGCGTGACCTGGCACAACGACTGGCACGCAGACGACTATGTACCCAACATCTACGACAGCGACAACTCGGTCATCAGCACCTGATTCGGCTCCCTCGATGGCACATAAACCCTCCCTGCATCCCTTGGTAGCTACCTACTCCATCGTCGCGCGCGATCCCATGACCGGCGATTTGGGTGTGGCGACGCAGAGCAAATTCCTGGCCGTCGGCAGCATCGTGCCATGGGCACAGGCCAGGGCGGGCACCGTCGCAACCCAGGCCAACGCCAACTTCACCTACGGCCCGAACGGCCTGGCGTTGCTGGCGTCCGGCCTGACAGCGGAAGCGGTACTCCAGCGTCTGGTCGAGGCCGACCCGGAGCGCGCCCACCGGCAGGTTGGCATTGTGGACGCCAATGGCGGCTCAGCTACATTCACCGGCGAGGCCTGCTTTGCCTGGGCTGGTGGCATCGCCGGCCCGAACTTCGCCTGCCAGGGCAACATCCTCGTGAGCGCCGACACGGTAACGGCCATGGCCGATGCGTTTAATAACAGCAACGGACCGCTGGCGGAACGTCTGATAGCTGTCTTACAGGCCGGCCAGACCAACGGCGGCGACCGCCGCGGCCAGCAGTCGGCCGCGCTGCTGGTCGCCCGCGCGGGCGGGGGATACGGCGGCAACAACGACCGCTACATCGATCTGCGCATCGACGACCATCCTCAACCCATCGACGAACTGGCCCGCATCCTGCGCCTGCATCGCCTGCTGTTCGAGAAAGCCCTGCCGGAGGACTGCCTGCCGGTGACGGAGCAACTGGCAACTGAGATCCAAAATTTGTTGCAGGAAGTTGGGTACTACAACGGTCCGCTCAGCGGCCAGATAAACGACGAGACGCGCACTGCGCTGGAGGCGTGGGCCGGCGTAGAGAACCTCGAAGAGCGGCTGCGTAGCGATGACCTCATTGACCCCCAGGTGTTGGAATATTTGCGCGTGCAGGCAACTGGCTAACCACAGTTCCATAAGAAAAAAAGTCGAGGCATGAACCGGATCTTGGACAGGTTCCGGTTCATGCCTCGACTCTGCAAAGGACGCCCGCCGGAGGCTCCCCACTGCGCTCCGCTCCGGGGTGCTACGCAAAGCCATCCGGCTACCCACTGCGGGGCGCAAGCAGCGAGATGCAAGCTTGCTGGGCTACTGAATCCGCAGGCCCGGAGGGCCTTTCACGTAGTAGCCCGATCCGTTTCACGGTCGGGCGGCCGCACACCCACAGAATCCGACAGAACACAAAGATTCCTTACCTCCCCGTAACGATGCCCGGCATAAACACCTTGGGGCGCAGGAGCGGCTCACGCTGGCTGAGAAACAGGTCGCGCTCGCTGACGCTGGTCCAGCCGGTCCACGCCAGGTTGATCTCGCCGGTGGGTTCTCCCGCCAGCGCCGGCTCGCCCAGGCCGCCGTCGTTTCTCACCAACGTCACCTGGGGATCCCACGTCTCCCCACCGGTGAAGCGCTTGCGATAGATGAGTGCCGTCCCCTGTTGCCAGACCACGCTGACCTGGCTGGCTTGCGTCACTGCAACGGTGGCGTAGTGAGCGTCGTGGTCGGGATCGGAGATATCCTCCATCGCAGACCAGTTCGATTGGCGTCCCCATCGATAGCGCACCCGCGAAGTGCCGCCCACATCCTCCTGCCACACCAGATGGACCTTGCTCTCGCCGTCAAGCGCCAGCGCCGCGTTGATCGACTCCGCATCGGGCGTCAGCGAGACGTTCTCCGGCGCCGGCCAACTGTAGACATGGCCCTGGGCAAAGTAGACCTCGCGCTTTCCTCCGGAGATACTTGATCCCTGAAACGCCAGATAGAGCCTGTCTGCTTTCTCATCTGCGACGAGAGCCGGGATGTCGCCGCGCGCGTTCTGGATCGGCTCATTGAGCCAGGTCGACTCCAGCCAGCCGTGGTAGATGATCGAAAAGCCGGGCGCTGTATCGGCCCAACTGGCATGTACCAGCCCTGAGCGGTCGATGGCAAGCGCCGGCGATGTGGCGTTGCCGCTGGTCTTGGAAACCAGCCGGGGCAGCGACCAGTAATCACCGTTCCAGATCGCGTGAAACACCCGGTAACGGCCAAAAAACTGGCTGCTGAAGACCAGATGCACACTGCCGTCCGCGGCCAGACCGGCCGCAGGCTGGAAGCCTGTTACCATGGATGTCGGGGTGGACCAGACGCCATCGCGCCGGAACGTGTGGTAGATGCGGTTGTCCTCTTCCCACAGCGCGTGCAGTTGGCCGCCGGGTCCTGCCAGCAGCACGGGGTTCACCACCCGAGCCGGGGAATTGGATAAGTTGCGCGGCTGGGACCAGCCCGGAACCAGCATTTGTTGGTCGGTGTTGGGATCGGTGAAAATGGGTTCGGACATGCGAACTAAACTCCCTGCGGTGATCGGTGCAACACCTTGCCGCGCATCCGGCAAGGCTGAACTTTGGTAGGCAGTCTCAGGCAAGCTGGCTGCGATGAAACGCCCGACAAACTGCGTGGAAAGCTGGGGGACCGCGAGAAGAGACAGATCAAGAGCGCCGGATCTTGCGCCGCCAATGGCCAGTCCGCTGAACAAGCCGATCAGCGCAGCCGCGCCTAACAGCAGCCAACTCAGCAGAAGTGGCTGTCGCGGTTCCGGCAAGGCGCTGATGTTGGTAGCAATCCGGACCGTTGTCTCTTGTTGCACGGCCAGCGAAAAGAAATAGTGGTATCGCGGCGCCTGACGCTGCGTCATATGCTCTGCAACGTCAAGTCAACCGATTCAATGCAAGCGCCGAAGCGCCTGTTTCAAACGATTTTAAGTATACCTGAGTCTCTGGGGATGTGTCAATGCTTTTGCGTGGCGGTGCGTAGAAATAGATCTGGCAATTGCAGATGGCTAGGCTTCAACGAGAGCCAATGTTGGTGTTGGGATCGGTGTGAATGTGGTAGTTGGACCGGCCTGAGTGGTACGCGTTGGCGATTCGTCGGTCGGAAGGGCCGTCGGCGGCGCAGTGGTGGGTGTGGCCGTCGGCAAGCCCGCGGTCTCTGTTGGAGTCGCTGTTGGCGGCACAGTAGTGGGCGTGGCCGTCGGTTTTATCAGGATTGAGGTGGCTGTTGGTGTTGCAGTTAGCGTTGCAGTTGGCGTTTCAGTCGCCGACGGGCTGGGGGTCGGCGTCGCCGTTGGCGCAACAACGTTCACCCGGACAGCAAACAACTGGCCATCGACCTCCACCGCCTCAATCTCGGCATACAGCCCGACGCGCGGAGGTTCACCAAAGAACTCGGCACCGAAGACATCGACTGTCCGGCCGTCGACGACCCAGATATTGGCCACGATCGAGTCGATAACGCCAAAGACATACTCGTACTCGGATTCGTCCACCACAACGGTCGTCGCCTGCCAGACTGAGTTGGCGCGTCGCTGAGCCTGGACCGTAGCGATCATGCCCACACCAGGCGTTCCGGTGATGGTAGCGCCAGACACATCGACAGTCGTATCGCCGACCAGCCAAACACTGCCTGTGATGGACCTGATAACGCCGGTCCACTCCTTGAACTCATAATCGTAACGCGTGACGCGGATAAAGGTGGCCTGGAAAGCCGGAGGATCGGGGATAATAAGCCCTTCCACCGCTACCTCAGCGCCTACCTCTGCCGGCCCCGCCGATTCGTCGATCTCGGTGTCCGGGGTCAGCAATATCTGGCGGCCGCTTACCAGCCACCACGTCGGGTGTTTTTCCTCGATCAGGCCGTAATGCGACCCGGGATACGGCGCCAGCGTTGCCGTTGGGGTCGGTGACGCCGTGGGGGTCACCGATGGGGTCGTCGTCGGAGTCGCCGTAACCGTGGGTGTGTTCGTAGGCGTCACCGTCGCAGTCGCGGTCACCGTGGGTGTCGCCGTCGAAGTCGGGGTGGCGCTCGCGACCGGCGTGTTGGTAGGACTCGGACTTGGGGTAGCGGTGTTGGTCGGCGGCGCAACCGTTACAATCGCACGAACAGGTGTCCCCGTTGAGGTCGCGGTGGCTGTTGGCGACGGTGCGTTATTGCTGTCTCCTCCAATTACCATGACCCGCCGCGCAATCAACCTTCCCTGGCCATCCGAGTAGCCAGTGACCAGCACCTGTCTTCCGGCAGCCGGGATCCCGATCACCTCGGTGTCACCCGGCACCACAAGCGCCATCGTCATCCCACCGATGGTCCAAACGCCGTCCAGCATCGTTTCGATGGTCCCCATGAACTGGACTTCGATCTGGCGGCCAGCACCGACCACATCGACGGCTTCCTGCCGGCGGCGCTGCTCCAAGGTCGCCTGCAACTGGGCCCGCTCGCCTTCGTCCAACGTAACAGCCACACGAACCTGCTCGCTCGCCAGTTTCACCGGATAGAGCGCGTCGCCCGGCAACGCGCCTGATGCCAGCGTGAGCGCCGTGCTGCCCAACCCAAAGAATGTCGCCAGCAACAGGAGTACAGCAGCTACAGCTCGCCAGACGGGCTGCCGGAACAGGGCAATCAAACCAGCCAGAGCCGCAGCCAGTCCGCCTGGCTCGCGTTGCTGACGCGCCTTCTGGCGGGCAGCAGCCAGGAACGCCTGGCGCTAGCTGGCAATCTGCGCTGCTGGCCGCTCTGGAACCGGCTCAGCAGCAGCCTGCAACGCCTCGATCACTCCCAGCGACGAACGGAGTTCCACAGCATTTTTCGGGAATGTAGCGAGGCACTCATCAGCCGTTGCACCGCCGGCCAGCATGGCCAGGCTTTCCTCCAGGGCAACCTCGTCCTGAACCGGTTCGGCGTCTCTGGCAGTCTTGGCCGCGGCCAGAAAGGTCGATCGAGCCGCCTGGAGCGACTGCTCTTCACGAGCCGGGACAGGCATGGCCAACGATTTCAAAGCAGCCGCGATCTGCAGGAGCGGAGCAATTTCCGCCTGCTCAGCCGCGTGCCCTTTCAGGCTTTCTTCGATTGTCGCCCCTGTCTCCAGATTGAGGAGACAGGCGTCGAAGATGGCCTCGATTTTTGCCATGGCTATGCCTGAGGCTCCATGATGCGCCGCAACGACGAGACGGCGCGATACTGTAGCGCCTTGATGGCGCCTTCGGTCTTGTCCATGATGCCTGCAACTTCAAGAATGCTCATACCTTCAAGAAAGCGCAGCGTGACAACCTGGGCCTGCTCCTCGGTCAGAAGGTTAATAGCCGCCCGTAGCCGTTCAGCAGCCAACGCTCTCTCGGCCGCGTGCTCCGGGCTTTCACTTTTTGATCGTAACTCTGACATGTCATCCAACGAAACCTGGGTGGTGCGTCCCCTGCGGCGATAGTGGTCGATAACCAGGTTATGTGCAATGCGATACAGCCATCCAGTAAACGACGTCTCCCAGGCACGATCGATCTGAATGGATTCGAGGACGCGCAGGAACACCTGCGACGTCAGATCTTGGGCCACGGACTGATTGCCTACTCGATGGTAGATGTAGCTGTAGATCTTAGCTTCGAAGTGGTCGTAAATCGCAGCTATTGCAGTGAGGTCGTAGGCTTTGGCAAGTTGGAGGTATTCGTTCTCCGACTCAGTTGTCCAGTTTGACACCCTCATCACCTTCTATGACGAAAGATTACGCGCAAAGTAACGGGAACAATCAAGATTACCCCACAATTCGTATCATACACCGAGCAACCCACGAAATATGCGCTGTTCCGAGACGAGGCTTGAGCTGGAAAGCGAGCGTCCAAGTCGGCTCAGGCCCACTATCCAACACAAGTTTACCCTGGCTGGCTCTCAGCGGCATCCTGCTCACGCGCCGTCTTACGGACCACCAGCACCCGCTGAATCGCTGTCACGTTGCTCAGGATCGCCAGCAGCCAGAGCACAATGGTCAGCGCATCGGGCAAGGCCGCAATCGGCTGCCAGGGCCCCAGCAGCAGACCGATGACCAGCAAAACAACTCGCTCCGCCCTCGTCAGGATACCCGCCTTGCAAGGGATGTTCAGGCTTTCGGCCTTGGCGCGCGTGTAGCTCACCAACAAGGACCCGACAATCGCTACGTAGATCAGCAACGTTTGCGTACTCGAGTCAGGCTGGCCTGTGTAGTAGACCAGTAGACCGAAGAGCACGATGGATTCGGCGTAGCGGTCGATGGTAGCGTCAAAAAACGCGCCGAAGCGGCTGGTCTGGCCGGTCATGCGTGCCAGGGTTCCGTCAAACGCGTCGAAGATAGAGAAGAAGACCAAGAGGATCCCTGCAAGTCGCAGGTAACCCGCTGCTATCACCACCGCCACGATCGACTGCAGTACCAGGCCGATGAGGGTGAGTTGATTGGGCGTAACACCCAACCGATTGAAGAAACGGGCTACCGCCTCCAGCACACCGCGAAAGGTCTTTCGTAACCAGGCTGTAATCACGGATGGGTCGCCTTTCCAGAGTTATGGGGTTGCAAAACGACAACCAGGGGGACGTCAATCGAGGCGCTGGCGATATGATACCCCCATCGTTGGGCCATGTCAAAGGCGGCGGTTTAAGCCTCATGCAAATGTCCCCGGATTTGCGACCGACCTGCCGTTATGGTACAGTAATCGTGATCACTCAGGCACCACATCACATGGTCGATCCATCCATTCGCAGAGTTGCAGACCTCATCCGTGCCGCGGGGTCCGTCGTCGTTCTGACGGGCGCTGGCGTCAGCACGCCCTCTGGCATCCCCGATTTCCGCAGCCCCTTTTCTGGCCTCTGGAATACCTTTGACCCGATGGAAGTCGCTTCGATTTGGGGCTTCCACGACAACCCTGAACGGTTCTACCGCTGGTTCATGCCGGTAGCGCGCGCCATTCGCACGGCGCGTCCCAACGCGGCCCACTATGCACTGGCAACGTTAGAGCAGGCCGGCACGCTGGACTTGTTGATCACTCAAAACATCGATGGGCTGCATCAACAAGCCGGCTCAATTGCGGTAGCTGAGTTACATGGGCACATTCGCTCGGCGCGCTGTCTGGGCTGCGATTTTGAAGCGCCCAGCGACATGTTGTGGGCACGGGTGGAACAGGGTGAGGTGCTGCGCTGCGAGACGTGCGGCAGTCTGCTCAAACCCAACGCGATCCTGTTTGGGGAACCGCTGCCCTACGAGAGCTTACGGCGGGCACAAGAGGCTGCGCTACGCTGCGATCTGATGCTGGCCATCGGCACGTCACTGGAGGTGGAGCCGGCCAGCGACCTGCCACACCTGGCGCGGCGGCGAGGCAGCCGCGTTGTCATCATCAACCGCCAACCTACCGTAGCCGACTCGCTGGCCGAGGTCACAATCCGGGGCGATATCGCCGATGTGGTGCCGCAACTGGTCGAAACGCTGCGGCCCTGAATTCTAAACATCGCTCTCGCACAAGAACGTTCTGGATGCCCGCCTTCGCGGGCATGACGTTTCGTCCTGGATGCCCGCCTTCCACGACGCACTTCGGGCATGACTGGATGCCCGCCTTCGCCATGACTCCGGAGGCGGGAGTCCATAACGCACTCGACGCGGAACATCCCTCTTGCACGAGGACGTTCTGGATGCCCGCCTTCGCGGGCATGACGTATCGTCGCCGTCACTCCCGCGGAGGCGGGAGTCCACGACGCACTCGACGCGGAACATCCCTCATGCACGAGCACGTTCTGGATGCCCGCCTTCGCGGGCATGACGTATCGTCCCCGTCACTCCCGCGGAGGCAGGAGTCCATAACGCACTCCACGCGGAACATCCCTCATGCACGAGCACGTTCTGGATGCCCGCCTTCGCGGGCATGACGTTTCGTCGCCGTCACTCCCGCGGAGGCGGGAGTCCACGACGCACTCGACGCGGGACAACCCTCTTGTACAAGGACGTTCTGGATGCCCGCCTTCGCGGGCATGACGTATCGTTTCCGTCACTCCCGCGGAGGCGAGAGTTTAGTGCCCGGACAGGCGCATGTGTGAGCAGGCAAGCAGTTACAAAACCATGTTCCCACCGGTCTTCTCCAAACAAGTGGAAAGATCAAGTAACAAAAAAGAACCACGCGATGACGACCAACCCGACCACGATCCGATAATAGCCAAAAATCTTGAAGTCGTGGTTCGAGATATAGCGCAGCAGCCAGCGGATCACCAACAACGATACCAGAAACGACACGACTGTGCCGACCAGCAGGTTGACCACATCGGCTCCAGACACCTGATCGAGACTGGTCACTAAATCGAAGACAGTCGCAGCGCCCAGGGTGGGGATTGCCAGGTAAAAGGAAAAACTGGTTGCCGTCGGCCTGTCAAGACCACTCAGCAAGCCGCCGATGATGGTGGATGCCGCCCGCGACGCGCCCGGAATAAGAGCAACGATCTGCGCCACCCCAACCCCCAGAGCCTGGCGAGGAGAAACCGAATATACCGAGGAGGTGCCGACTGAGTGATCGTGCCGCTCCACCAACAGGATGATCACACCACCCAGCATCAGCGCTGCGGCCACTACCCCTGGCGTGAACAGAACTTCTTTGATCCAGTCGTGCAACAACACGCCAACCAACGCTGCTGGCAGGAACGCGATTAGCAGGTTCAACCAGAAGTGCTGCACCGTTCGATTGTGAGGGACAGTGCGCACCTGCTGCCAGAGGTCGTTGCGATAGTAGAAGACTACTGCCAGCACCGCGCCGAGCTGGATGAAGATCTCGAATGTCCCGCCAAGGCTGCCCTCGAACTTGAGCAGATCGGAGAAGACAATCAGGTGGCCGGTGGATGAGATCGGGAGGAACTCGGTCAGACCTTCGACGATTCCTAACAGGACAGCTTGCCAAAGCTGCGCCAGGTTATCAAGCATGACATCGCGCCTTTCAACAAAAACGTGGCTGCAAGCGTCAGGCTCGCAGCCACGTCAGTATACGTCTTGAAGCGCTTCTGTCAAAGCGCGCCCGCTATCGGTAAGCAATGACTAGTGAACAGCAACCCGGTCCGGTTACTGTGGACGGTCACTGCCCACTGTTCGGCACTCTCTACGGCCGCGCCTGCAGGGTCACGTCGACTTGCTCCTCGCGGCCGTTGCTGCGCACGATATCCAGCGTTACGGTGTCGCCGGGACTGGTTTTGATGGTGAGGTAGGCCATCAAGTCATCCATGCTGCCGATGGCGGCGCCGTCGATGCCAAGCACCACATCACCGCCAACCGGCACCGATAACCCCTCGACACGTACGATGCGCGACCCGCCGCGAAGACCCGCCCGCGCCGCCGGCCCGCTCTCCGCAATGGAGCTGATCAAGACGCCACGGGTTCCCTCATCGAGATCCAGCACATCCACCAGGTCAGGAAGAACGGTCTGGCCGGCGATGCCCAGCCACGAGTATGCAAAGCTGCCATCTTCGATCAACGCCGGCACGACCCGCTTGGCGATGTTAACCGGCACGGCGAATCCGATGCCCGAATTGCTGCCGCTGTTGCTGACGATCTGCGTGTTAATGCCGATCACCTGCCCTTCACGGTCCAGCAGCGGCCCGCCAGAGTTGCCCGGATTGATGGGCGCATCAGTCTGGATAACGCGCGGGATCGAGAAATCGCTCGTCCCGCTGTTGATGTTACGGCCCAGCGCACTGATGATACCGGCAGTCATGGTGTTGTCCAGGCCAAAGGGGTTGCCCAACGCCACCGCCAGTTGCCCAACATCCAACGAATCGCTGTCGCCCAACACCACCGGCGTCAAGCTGGACGCCGGCACATCAACCTGGACCACTGCCAGGTCAGACTCGGGATCGGTACCCAGCACATTGCCGGTGGCGCGGTCGCCGTCAGCAAAGATCACCGTAACCTGCGTGGCGCCACTGACCACATGGTTGTTGGTGACGATGTGTCCATCTTTGTCCCACACGAACCCTGACCCCTGGCCTTGCGCCACCTGAATGTGTACCACCGACGGCAGTACCGCGTGATAGATCCGGCCCAGAACCTGCTCTTCGGCGGACACTGCCTGCAGGGCATCAGTCGACGAGAGCGAGGATGAATCGGACGGCTGAACTGACGGTTGAACGGCAGGCGCAAGAGCCAGAGATGTGCTGGCCGCGCTGGATGTGGCCGTGCTTGCCTGCACGCCTTGAATCTGCGCCGTTCCGGGATTGTCGCTAAACACAGTGGCAAAAGCGCCGCCTACCAGCACCCCTGCCAAAACCAACAAGACGATCATACGAAAAGATACACGCATAGAAGTTGCCTCCAACAATGCTTTCGTTGCTTCCCATCGTAGCAAGCTTTTCTCAAGCCAATATGAATTCGACCTTAAGGGATTCTTAATGCTCCGGGCAACAGTGCCTTGCATCTTGCACTGGAAGTTGTATAATGGCCCCGTCAAGTCTTCTTTTTCCATCTCGAACACGCATCCTTCATATGAGTGATCCCCAAGAAATCACCTCTCTGACGCTGGCTGGGCTTGCCCACCGCTGCAGCGAGGAGACTCACCTCTTCTTCCGTCGCCTGGAGTATGATCCACGGTACTGCTATGAGCTGTTCCGACGCGCGATCGTGGACGCCGATCAAGACGCGCACGCCTGTTTGTACCGCCAATACCTGCCACTGGTGGCCGGTTGGGTCGAGCGGCACCCGGCCTTTCGAACGACCAGCGAGGATACTGACTATTTCGTCAACCGCGCTTTCGAGAAGCTCTGGCACGCCATCACACCGGTCAGGTTCACGAGGTTTGACGATCTGAAGTCGCTGCTGCGCTACCTCAAGATGTGTACCAACAGCGCCATCGTAGATTTCAACCGCCGCAGCGAGTTGGCGCTCATCGACGATGGGTCCGACTCGGACGAGCTGCGCGTCGCGCCCGCACCGGGCGACATCGAAGAGGACACAATCGCCCGCGTCGACCGCAGCCAATTCTGGCGTCTCATTGTGGAACGACTGAACAACGACAAGGAACGGGCGGTTATCTACGCCTCATTTGTGCTTGGCATGAAGCCGGCCGAGCTGCTGGAAAGCCAGCCCCAGCTCTTCGACGATATCAAGGATGTGTACCGCACCAAGCAAAATGTACTGGAACGGTTGCGGCGCGATACCCAATTGGCCAGCAAACTGGTTGACGCTGCCTGAAATTTGCGGTTGATGACGTTCAATAGAGCAGAAGGAGACACATTCATGGCATGTGACATCATCACCCATTTTCCCGACGGAGCCTTGCTGATGGTTATTGATGGCGTGGCTGATCCGGCTGTTTCACAGCACGTCGCCCAGTGCGCTGACTGCACCGCGGACCTCAAACTGCTCCGAGAGACCACAACCACCCTGCTGGCCTCACTCTATCGGGCCACCTGCCCTACCTCCCTTCAACTTGGTGAATACAGCCTTGGCTTGCTGCCCACCCAAGAGAGTACATTGATCGAAAGCCACCTGGCATCGTGCCCACACTGTTCTGCAGAACTGGGCCAGTTGGACGCGTTCATGGCTGAGCCGGAGCCCATGCCTGCCCCGTCGCGCAGCGAATCGTTGGCCGAGCCGGTGCGGATGTTCATCGCACGCCTGGTGAGCGGCCTCAACAGCCTGGGACAGCCTGCCATAACGCCCGCGTTCGCCGCGCTGCGCGGCAGCGTTGATGGCCCTGTAACCTACGAAGCCGGCGAATACCGTGCCGTTATCGAGATCGACGAAGACCTGGATCGGCCTGACCAGCGCGCCCTGACAGGATTGTTGATCGGGCCCTCAGTTGCCGGCGTTGCTGCCAACCTCTGGCAGCACGGAAAACGGGTCGCGACCACCGAGGTCGACGCGTTCGGCAACTTCGAACTGCTCGGCCTGGAAGCGGGAGATTACGAGCTTATCCTGTCAGGGTCGGGCATTGAGATCCATATTCAGTCGCTGCCGGTTAGCTGACCGGGGAGCAAACTCTGAGCAAAGCGCAAACTTCCCAAGAATTGATCGAGACCCTGCTGACGCTGCCGGATCTCGACGCTCAGAAGAACCTATTGAGGGCCAGCCTGCCGCCGTTGGATGACTGTCTTGCCGACGGTCTCAAGGAACAGGCCGACCGGTTTTTGCGCGCCCAGGTGCATGGCTCGCTGGACATGGCGTATCTGCTGCAATATTTGGGGGATCTGCAAGAAAACGACTGCAACCGGGCGCTGGGACTGTTGGCCGAAGCCAACGCCCTGACGTTGGGCGGATTAGGCCAATATACCCTTGCCGTCGATCGGTACAACCAGGCAGCCGCGCTCTACGGCAACCATCAGAAAGTAGCGGAGCAAGCGGGTGCGGTGGTCGGCAAGGTCTTCGCACTGGCTATGCTGGGACAATACGAAGATGCCCTGGAAATCGGCAACCAGGCGCGGCAGATTCTGGAGGAAAACCAGCAGTGGCGAGCGTTGGCAAACCTCTCGATGAACCTGGCAGTGGTTCACGGGCGAAGGCGGGACGACGAGCGAGCCCTGGCTGAGTTCGATCAGACGCGTGCGTTGTGCCTGCGCATCGGCAACGATGGCCAGCGGCTGCTGCCGTTGATCGAACAGGATCGGGCGATTGTACTGCGCAACCTGGGCCGTTTCCAGGAATCGATCAAGGCCAATGAAACTGCCCTCCGGCTCCTGGAGCGCACCAACCAGAAAGCCGAGATCGGCCACGTCCAACACAACCTGGCCGCCACGTACGTCATGTTGGGACGTTTCAACGAAGCCCTGGCGCTCCTTGACCGGGCACGCGACACCTTTCTGGCTGATGGCCGGCCGGTGGACGCCATCGAGGCCGATCTGGTCACCAGCCATTGTCTCCTGCAACTGCGGCGCTTCGACGACGCCCTGGAGAAGTGCCGCGACGTACGCAACCTGTGCGCCGAGATAGGTCGCCAGCGCGAGGTTGCCGAAGCGCTTCTCAACGAAGCCGTGGCGCACACCGGACTGCAACGTTTCGATCTGGCAATAGCCGCCCTCAACGACGCCCGCGATCGCTTCCGGACTGAGGATAACCAGGTCTGGGTGAACCGGGTCGACAGCGAGCGCGCTGCCCTGCTGGAGTTACAAGGCCAGCACAGCGAAAGCCTGGCGCTTGCACTGCACTGCGCGCGGGAGTTCGAACGGCGCAACCTGCCGGTGCAACAAGCACATGCCGCGCTGGTGGCCGCGCGCGCGGCCGTCGCGCTGAACGACCATGACACAGCACGCGCTCTGGCCGAACAGGCGCTGGCGACGGCCGACAATCAACGCCTGGCCGAGTTGGCTCATCAGGCGCATGCCATTTTGGCCGCCGACGCCGAGGCGCAGGCGAACCGCCAGGAAGCGCGCCAGCATTACGAGCTGGCTATCCAGGCGCTGGAACAACTGCGCGGCCGCGTAATGGTTGAGTTTCGCGCCGGCTACCTGGAGGACAAGCAGGCCCTGTATCAGCACGCTGTGCGCCTCAGCCTGGAGTTGAACGACCCGGCGCGCGGACTGGAGTATGCTGAGCGGGCCAAATCGCGGGCGCTGGTTGACATGCTGGCCTTCAAGCTGGACCTGGGATTGACCGCTCGCAGGCCCGGTGACGAGGGAATCGTAACCGAGCTGGAAAAGCTGCGGGAGCGACGGGACCGGCTCTACCGCCGCTGGCAGGGCAGCGCAGGTCTGGCCCGAAACGCCTCGACAACTGATGCACCCGATCGATTAAGCGACGATGTCGTGACGCTGGAAGCACAGATGACGCAGCTTTGGCACAAGCTGCTGGTGCGCAACGCCGACTATGCCCGCGACATGACTCTCTGGCAGGTCCACATCGAGCCAATCCAGCCATCGCTGGACGACAAGACAGCCGTGCTGGAATATTTCGCCACAGACACGGACATCATCGCTTTTGTGGTCACAAAGCAGGCTGTGACCGCGACAAGCCTGGGGCTGAGAGAGAACGCGCTGCGACGCGGCCTGCGGCGGCTGCAACTCAACTTCGCGACGGTGCCTGGCAGCCAGCTTGCCCAGATTCCCGGCCTGACCGAGAACGCCCGCGGCGTGTTGCGCCAACTCTATGCCCAACTTGTCGCGCCGGTTGCGCAGCAACTAGCCGGCTACCGACGACTGATCGTTGTGCCTCACGGCTCGCTGCACTATCTGCCGTTTCAGGCGCTGTTCGACGGCCAGCGCTATCTGGTGGAACAGTTCGAGTTGGCGCGGCTGCCCGTAGCCAGCCTGCTGCGTTTCTGCTGCGACGAGCCGCGCGCCGGGTCTGGGATGTTGGCCATGGGCAATTCTTTTGGCGGCCTGCTGCCCCACGCGCTGGATGAAGCGCGCACCGTGGCCAGTCTTTGTGGCGGAGACCTGTACCTGGAAGAGAACGCCACACCTGACGCCTTGCGCAACAACGTGGGCGCCAAACGCGTGCTGCACATGGCGGTTCATGGGGACTTTCGTCCTGACAATCCACTTTTTTCCGGTCTCGCCCTGACGAACGGCTGGCTGACTACGCTGGATATCTTCAACCTGCGGCTGAACGCCTCGTTGGTGACGTTGAGCGCCTGCCAGACCGGGCAGCATGTGGTGGGTGGCGGCGACGAGTTGTTGGGCCTGATGCGCGCCTTTTTTGCCGCCGGCACGTCGTCATTGGTGCTCAGTCAATGGGCTGTGGAGGATCGGTCAACCGCGGCGTTGATGACTTCGTTCTATGGGCATCTCATGCAGGGCGCTACCAAGGGCAACGCATTGCGCCGGGCGCAGCTGCAGTTCATTCACGGCCAGCTTGCGCACGAGCTGCCGGCGGACGCGTACACCCATCCCTATTTCTGGGCGCCATTCTTTTTGGTCGGCGACGGCGGCCCGATCTAGTGTTTCGCCAATCTTGATTTGTGGAGTTCGCATGCTCACATGCGAACTCCACAAATCAAGATCGACGTGGTTCTAGTTTCGGTCCCCGCAATCGAAGATGACAGTCACTTGCCAAAAGTGATTGTCATCTGGCAACAGTGGCTACCACCTTTTCTTACACCCAAGGAGGAGGAATGATGAAACTCTCGAAAATCCGTCTCGCGACCTTGTGGATGACCATTCTGCTGCTGGCCAGCCTGGCCGCATCTTGCGTCATGCCCGTTCCACCTGATGTAACACCCGTGCCAGGCGTCACCGTGACGAGCGAGCCTGCCGTCACGAAGACCCCCGAACCGGTCTCCGACGACCCGGCAGAAATCCAGGCTTACTGCTCAGAAATCAGTCAGCACGGCAAGGATGAACAGGCCGTCATACCTAAGCCATCAACAAGAATGATAGGCCAGACCGATCTCACGGCTGATGCGTTGCCGCAGTTGCTGCACTCCCCCTACCAGGACCTGATCTACGTCGACAGGCAAGTGCTGTTGACGGGCCAGGAGGCCGCGATCAACGAGGTCATCGGAGCGTTCGATCTCCAACTGAGGTATGGAGACTACCACCCGATCACCCTGGAGGAGGGCCGTACGATCCGGCTCGCCGAGATCGCTGACGAGCGCTCGGTGGAGGAAGTGTCATGCCTGTTCGGGCAGTTCGTCCTGGCTAATCCGGACCTCGACGCGGCCGCGGACCCAAACTACTTCATCAGTCCGGCCTGGCGGGGCGGCGGCAGCCCGTGGACGCAGAACGGATACTGGGCGTCGAACCAGCCGGGCGGCGGCCTTGGTATGGCGGATGAGACGCAATTCCTGAATCAATGGGCGCTGGGCAAAGAAGGTATCGGCCTCATGAACGACGGCGAGCGGGCCGTTGAATCTACCGGCGAAGGCGTGACCATCGCCGTGCTGGACACATCGCCCTGGCGAACGCCGTGTCTTCGCGGCGCGCCGTGCAGCAAGAACCGGCAAGTAAATTGGCCAGTCGACGAAGAGTCTGGCGATTCAGGATCCAGCAAGCTGGACTTGATTACCTGGGAACTGGAGCCGGCAAACCCCGACACCTGTCCCGGCAAGGATCGCTGGAATGAAGACCTGGACCGGGAGATGCAGGACATCAGCAACCATGGCCTGTTCGTAGCCAGCCTGGCGCACGCAGTTGCGCCGCAAAGCACCATCCACCTCTTGCGGGTGCTGGAAGATGACGGCTGCGGCGACCTGTTCAAGGTCCTGCAAGGCCTGCAACAGTTCGAAGACTACATGACGGCGGCCTCGGAAGGAGACGTTGCCGGTGGGAACATGCCGTTGACCAACACCGTGGTCAATATGAGTCTGGGTGTCCACCTGCCAGACAACCCCGAGGAGTTTGCGCTGCCGGAAGTAGTGACCGCACTGAACGACAAGCTGAATTACATGACCAGCCTCGGCGCGGTGGTGGTAGCCGCGGCTGGCAACGACTCGTACTCAGCCGATCCGTTGGCCGAGACAAAAACCGATCCCGACGCGCCTCTGCCCGCAGAGATCCCGGCGGTCGAGTCGCAGGTCATCGGCGTGGCCGCCAGCACCTATGACAAGCAACGCGGTTGCTTCTCCAACATGGGCGACGTGGCTGCGCCCGGCGGAAACGGCCTGACGCTGAGCCAGGTTCCACCCGATCCAAAGCTGACCGCAGCAGCAGTCGCCGGTGATTACGTCAACTGCATCGTGCCCGGCAGAGTCGATCGCAGCTCAAGGGAAGACTTCTGGTGCGAGCAAGCGGGCAACGAAACCTACTGTCTGGTCGGCCTCGGCGTCGATCCCCAAAACAAGGATAAGACAACCTACCTGTACTGGGTCGGCACCTCCTTCGCAACACCACTGGTGAGCGGAATCGCCGCCTTGAGGTTGCAAGAGGGTGTCCCGCCCGACAAGGTAGACGACGCGATCTACGGCTCCGTCGATTCCGCGGCTCCGGTCCTCGGTGAGGGCATCGTCAACCTGGGCAACTAGGCCAGAGCCGCGGGAACTCTGGGTGTCTTGTGAGTGACGCTGATCGGAGCTGAAGCGTGAGTCGTAAAACGTGAATACGTGAGACGCGACCTGCCAGGGCAAATCACGTTTCACGTATTCACGTTGCCGTGCGTACCCTGCGACACGCACGCCAAATCGGTTTTCCTTGACAACACCGGCCCGCCTGCGTACAATGCCTTGTGGCAGGGCGACGTGGCCAAGTGGTTAAGGCAAGGGTCTGCAAAACCCTGATCGCCGGTTCAAATCCGGCCGTCGCCTCCAAAATTGGCCTATGGCCGATAGCTTATGGCAGATGGATGGAGCCAATGCAATAAGCCATCAGCCATAGGCCATCTGTTTTTCATAGCTGGCGCGACAACAACGGCTATCCTGGGGCGGTGGCGGAATGGCAGACGCATCGGTCTTAAAAACCGAAGGGCATTGCCCGTGCGGGTTCGAATCCCGCCCGCCCCACATATCGTTTACTCGTAAACAAGCAATGGGTCTTCCGGGGGAAGCAGTTCGCCACGCCAGCAACAGCCGAGGTTATCGACCGAAAACCTCGCGCACGTTGTCGCGGATCATGATGATGGCAAGCACGATAATGCCGATTACCACAGCCAGCAGCCAGAAGCGATAGAGCAACAAACCGCTTGTGAACAACGCCAGCAGGATGGTCAATCGGATCAGGAACGTCGAGAGCTTGCCGCGCATGGCCGCGTCGAGTCCGGCAAACAGGACAATGACACCGATGAGCCAGATTGGCCAGTAGTGGGGCCGCAGGTAGATCAGTGCGACGACCAGCAACAACAACAGTCCGCCGCTGATGGCTGCCCAGAAATAGGCGGCCCGCGACTGGGGAGCAGCGATAGGTTGGGGGGTAACGGCGTGGCGGATGTGGGCGCGCGCCGGTCCAAAGTCGCCGGTTTTCAGGCGAGCAAGGTGCTCGTTGCCTGCCTCTTGGCTTTCTTTGACGCTGTTCAACTGCTCGCTCAACGCGTGCAGCTTTGTTTCGGCCTGAACCAGGTCCTCCTCCCGTTCGTTGAGGACGCTGCTCAGGTACTGCGTAGACCGCAACGCCTCGACCTCCAGCTCCAGCGACCGGAGCGTCCTCCGCTGGGCAACCAGTTCCTCGTGTAGCGTTTTCTCTTGCTCTTCGAGGTCTGTCACGACCTTCCCCATGGCAGTCACAGCCCTGTTTGGCGGGAGCACTTTGTCCAGTCCGGCCCACTGCAAGGGTGCGCGCCATGAAAGCCGGACGCTGCCGTCGCGGTTGTACTTCGGCCCCGACGGCGCCCGCTCGCCGCCCAATGGATCCCAGGTGTCCAGGCCCCACAGCCCGCGGTAGCCATCGACCCAACCGTCGTCGTTGCTGATGAGAATGGGGGTCCAGTCCTCAGCTTGCTGCGGGCCAATGCTGGGGCCGTCGCCGCGGGCATAGTCCACGAAGGGAATGCTGAGCAGCCCGCGCAGCCCGGTTTCCAGGTTGAGCGGTGTGCCCTGGCGCAACGACTTGGTCCACAAGCGGTCAATGGCTCCACCGAAGTTGGCAATAGATCGAAGCGCCTGGGGCTCGGTTTGCATCAGGTACTCGCCGCGCGTGAAATAGCTGGCGTGCGACCCGGCGCCGGCGTAGATCACCGGGTGCGTCTCGCCGACTCTTTCCACCTCCGGGTCATCCCAGCGACGCCGCAGGTCGTCGCCGCTGAAGTCATGCGAGGCAAAAGCCACCCAGCGCGGCTGTGGCGGCGCGTCTCCCTCGTCGCTCAGGTAGATGAAGATCTGTTCCCAGTCCGACTCGTGGTCGTTGACGCCATGGAAGGAAGAGCGCCAGTCGTTCATGGCGAAGAAGAACAGGTAGTGCAGGATGATGTAGCCGCCATCCCGCACGACGCGTCCGTAATACACCCGGCGCGGCGCTTCTCTTTGCCCGGCGGCATACTTGATCTGGGCTGCCGCGGCAGTGCCGCCGGGCACGCGCCCGCGCACCAGCAGCGCAAGATAGAATATGCCGTCGAAGATGCGCGTCATCAACCCGACTCGCTGAAGCCGGTTAGGATTCGGCAGCACCGGGTGGTCAGGCCGCTGCAGCCAGCGCTGGTAGGCTATCGCGTTCAGCGGCGCATCCACGTATTGCAGGTAAAGACGGTGCTCGCGCGGCACCGTTCGGTACGTTGCCAGCCGGTCCGTGGTCAACTCACCCGGTTGTGCCAACAAGGTCGCCTGGCGCTCCTGGTCGGCCATCCACAGGTGACACTGGGCCAGGTATTCGTCCACCGTACAGGGGAAGAACATCTCTCCGTTGGTGTATCGCACCACCGGCTCATAGCGGCGCAGCAGCTCCAGATCGCTCATCTTGCCTCCATCGTTTCTGTCTTGGTGAACAGGCCCAGAACCTCGCGCTGGTTGAGATAGAAGACAGTGATGACGTTGAGAGCCATGAGGAGATAAGCAGGTTCGCCGATAAAGAAGAGGATGCCGTCGAGAGCCATGGCGTACGACAGCAGAGCCATGGTCAGCAGCCATGCCCAGTGCCGCCCGCGCCAAAGACCGATGGCAGCAACCAGCCGGAGCGGCGCGATAATCAGCAGGGAGAACAACTGCACGGTCACAGGCAGAGGACCGTCCATGCTCGCAATAAACTGGGTTCGGATATCAGAACCGCCTGCGAGGAAGATTGCATCTACAGCGATGCCCAGGATCGCCTGGGCCACCATGAGAAACACGATGGCCTTTTGGCCAAACGGTCGCTTGCGCGGGTCAGGCGGCGGCACCGGACTATCTTCATGAGTCATAGCTGGTTGGTCGTTGTTCATGGTTCTCTCACAGGCGGCTCTGCCGGGTTCACCATACTACTGCCGGTCCAATTTTCGTTCAAGGTCCGCCAGCTTCGCAACGAGTTCGGTGATCGTTTGCTGGAAGATTTCCTGTTGCTCCGAGAGCTTTCGAAGCTCAATACTTTGATATGCAAAGTTGGTTTCATCGTTTGAGATGTCTGACGGGAGCACTGCCATTGGGTTGTCCCGAAACCATTCAACCAGCGACCCGGTAACGACGGTAAACAATGCGATGCCCACTGCCATGAGCAGAACGGCGGTGATGCGGCCGGCG
>JACKBK010000045.1 GCA_020634555.1 Caldilineae bacterium | reverse complement strand
CGACGTGCAGGCAGCCTACGACGACGTGAAGACGGCTTTTGACGTAGTCGTGGACAACCTGGAAGTTGGCCGCAAGACCAGCGACTACCAGATCATGACCTGCGAGCTGTTCGAGGCCAACGGCCATCCCACAGTGATGTCCACTCCCGGCACCGAAGCCGGCTACGTTCACGGGTTGGCTCACGGCCTTGGTTTGGAGGTGCATGAGTCGCCCAGCTTCTACCCTTATCCGGGCAACACAGCGCGGTTGGAGCCAGGTACAGTGTTCACCCTGGAACCGGGGCTGTATTACGAGACCAGGGGCTACGGTGTGCGCATCGAGGACGTCTACTACTGCGACGCTGACGGCCGCTTTGGCAGCATGAGCACGTTTGCCAAGGACTTGGTGTTGCCGGTGGCGCAGTAACTGGTGCTATGGTAATCGGAGCAGTGGTGTCCGGGTTCGAGTTGGTTGATCTTGACGGGATGACGCATCGACTGGCGGATTATACGGGCGAGATTGTCGTCCTCGATTTCTGGTCGGCTGAGTGTCCGTGGAGCAGCAACTACGACGGCTGGTTGTCACAACATGCCTCTGGCTGGGCGCGTCAGGGTGTTCGATTGTTGGCAATCGCTTCCAACGTCAACGAGAGCGCCGCGGATATTCGCGAGACCGTTGCCGAGCGCAACATCACCTTCCCTGTCTTGCTCGACGATGGTTGCGCAGTGGCCGATCTATATGGCGCGCTGACGACGCCGCACATCTTTGTCATCGATCCGGCCGGCCGGCTGGCCTATCAAGGCGCCATCGACGACCGGTCCTTTCGCCAACGGGAGGCGAGCGTCAACTACCTTGAACAGGCGCTGGCCGCGCTTCTGGCAGGCGGCCAACCTAACCCCGCTCATACCGATTCGTATGGTTGCACCATCGTGCGTCCAGTCGCAGAACAAGGAATCACCGCGTGACATCGGGACTTGCCGAGCAGATCCGACCGGCTGAGGCAGTTGAATCGCTGCCTGGCAGCATGGGCCGCGCGCCGCGGGTGCGCCGGATCAGCCTGCCTGCCGGCTTGCTCCGTTGGCTGCTGGCTGGCTTGACGGTGATCCTTGCGACGGCCGTTCTGGCCGGGCTGGGCTGGGGGTTTACGGTGACCGCCGCCCCTGTGTCGGTTTCGGTGGACGGCATGGCTGTTGAGGTGCTTACCCATCAGCACACCGTTGGCGACCTGCTGGCCGAGATGCAGATAGTTCTTGCCGCCGAGGACCATGTGACGCCCGCGCTCGATGCGCCGCTGGCGGAGAACAGCGCGATCGTTATCCAGCGCGCCCGCCCGGTGATCGTTCACGGCGACAGCCGGCAGCGGCTGATCCGTACACATGCAACGACTGTCGCCGGCCTGTTCGTTGAGGCAGGTATATCGGTCGGCCCGCACGACCAGTTGACACTGGCAGGCGATCCCGCCACTGTTGATGCCGCGCTGCCGCCTTTTGCGCTGGATGGTGGGCGGAACCTGCCCGGCGTGCCCGCCGTTTATCCCTGGCGCGGCACCGAGGTTGCGCCGGTGGAGATCGGCTTGCGCCGGGCCGTTCCGTTGACCGTCGAAGGCGCCGGGCTGGATGGGACGCTGTGGACGATTGCCAGCACGGTGGGAGAGGCGCTCAACCAAGCCGGTGTGGTAGTTTACGAGGGTGATCTGGTGACGCCCGGCCAGGGTGAACCGGTGGTGGCCGGGCAGCACATCCTGGTTGAGCGCTCGTTGCCGGTAAGTCTCTTGACGCGCAGCGGCGAGCTGCGCACGCGCACGCGCCGTGACACCGTGGCCGACCTGTTGGCCGAACAGGGCATGGTGCTGACCGGGCTGGACCGCATCGAGCCGCCGTTGGAGACGCCGCTGGAGGCCGGTATTCAAGTTCATGTGACCCGCGTCGAGCGTCGTTTCGAGGTGCAGGAAGATGTGACGAAGTACGTGTCGGTCTGGGAGCCGGACTACGAGCTGGAGATCGACAACAGCCGCCTGGACCAGGAGGGCGTCAACGGCATCACCCGCTACCGCTACCAGGTGACGCTTGAAGACGGCGAGCCGATCACCAGCACGTTGCAAGACGTGTGGCTGGCGCAGGAGCCGATTACCAAGGTGCTGAAGTATGGAACCAACATCGTGTTGCGCGATCTGGAAACGGACGACGGCCCGGTCACCTACTGGCGCAAGGTCAGGATGTTCGCCACAGCCTACACACCGTCTACCTCCGGCACGTCGCCAGATTCTCCCTGGTACGGCAGAACCCGCATCGGCCTTCAGGCTGGCTATGGTGTTGTTGCGGTGGATCCTGGCGTCGTGCGGCTGGGCAGCCGCGTCTACGTGCCCGGCTACGGCGTTGCCATCGCCGGCGACACGGGAGGCGGCGTGGTCGGCCGATGGATCGACCTGGGCTACGACGACGGCACAGCTCGTCACTGGAGCCGCTGCGTCGATGTTTATATGGTGGGCGAGCCGCCACCTTCCTACCTGATTCGCTACCGCCTGCCTAACACGCCGCAGGTCTCGTGCCTGCGCTAGCAGGTAGCCGTTGAGGACTGTTTCTTGACCAAGGAAACGACACAGCGCGGCTGGCTGGTCGGCGTGACATTGGCGCTGCTGCTGCTGGCTGCTTTCGTTCTGCGCACCTGGCACGTCGATTACGCTGACGGACAGCTCCCGCATCCGGACGAGCGTTCGACGGTGGCGTTTTACGCGCCCAGCATCCACTGGCCGCCTGCAGGCATCAGTCCATTGGATAAACGGCAGTCGCCGCTAAACCCGCTTTGGGACATCAGCCGCGGCGAGCGGCGCAGCTACACCTATGGCCATTTCCCGCTCTACCTGCTGGTGTTGACCGCCAACACTGCCAACAAGCTGGCTCCGCTGGCCGAGCAACTGGGGGCGCCGGCCGACTTTGTGACCACGCTCAGAACGGCCAACGGCGTGCCCGGCTTCGCCATAGTTGGCCGGATCATCATGGCCGTGGCCGATACGTTTACCGTGCTGCTGGTCTTTCTGCTGGCCGATCGCATCTACGGGCGGCGCAAGGGGTATCGATGGGTGGGTCTGCTGGCGGCTGCATTTGCCGCTTTCTCGGTTTTGCAGATCCAACTCAGCCACTTCTTTGCGGTGGATCCCATCAGCACCACGTTTACCGTGCTGGCGGTCTACGGCGCGCTGCGTATGGCGCAGGGACGCAGTTGGGGCTGGGCGGTCGTCACAGGCATCGGCGCGGGGCTGGCCATTGCCTCGAAGTTCAGCGCGCTCCCGATTCTCGCCGCGCCGGTGGTGGCCGGGTTCCTGATCTGGTGGCGGGGGAAGGGCGAAAGGAAAAGAGGGAAAGAAGGGAAAGCAGGGAAATCGGAAGGGGCAGGAATTGGGCAGGCGATAGGGCTGGTGGCGGCCGCTCTGGTGGTTTCGGTGGTGGTGTTTGCGGTCACGTCGCCCTTTGCCATCCTGGACTGGGAGAACTTCAGCCGGGCGGTGCTGGTGGAACAGGGCGCGATGGTGCGCGGGCAGGCTGATTTCCCGTTTACCCGCCAGTATCGCGGCACGCTGCCGTATCTCTACCACATCGACCAACTGGTGCGCTGGGGGCTTGGCTGGCCGTTGGGGCTGCTGGCGTTTGCCAGCCTGGCCTGGGTGTTCGTCAAGCTCTTCATGGGCAGGGCGCGCGACGGCGAGATACTCATTCTCAGTTGGATCGTCCCCTATTTTGGGCTGACCGGTCTCTTCCTTGCCAAGTTCATGCGCTATTCGGTGCCGGTGACGCCCTTCCTGATGGTCCTCGCCGCGGGGTTGATCGCCGCGATGTGGGCGCGCGGGGCGGTGAAAGAAGGAAATGAGGAAAAACAGGGAAAGGAGGGACAGAAATCAGAATTCAGCGGGACAGGCGGGCAGATACCAGAGGTCGCGGCGTTAGAAGACCAGTCTGCGTCTGAGAAACCACCAGGAAGCAGCGTCTCCTCCGATCAGCCCGCGTCCCAGTCCCCAATTCCTACTCCCCAATCCCCGCGCCGCGTCTGGCGCTGGCTGGCCGGTATTGTCGCCGGGGTGGCGCTGATCGGCGCGCTGTGGTGGTCGCTGGCGTACGTCAACGGCGTCTACAACACCACCCATCCCTGGATCAAGGCCAGCGAGTGGATGTACGCCAACATCCCCGACGGTTCGACCATCATGTCGGAGCAGTGGGACGACTCGTTGCCCTACGACTTGCCAGAGCCCAACAGCAGCCGCGGCCGCTATCATTTCATCGACTGGGGACCGTTCGAGGAAGATACGGCCGACAAGTTCCAGCGCTTGAAGGACACCCTGCGCGAGGCGGATTACATCGCGCTGTCGTCGAATCGCATCTACGGCGCGGTGGACAACCTGCCCGAGCGCTACCCGATGACCAACCTCTACTACCAGCTTCTGTTCAGCGGCCAACTGGGCTACGAGCTGGCGCTGGAGCAGGTTAACAGCCCGAACCTGCTGGGCGTCACCGTCGACGACACCGGCGCTGACGAGAGCTTCACGCTCTACGACCACCCGCGCGTGCTGGTCTTCCGCAAGGTACGCGACCTGTCGGATGCCGAGTGGGATGCGCTGCTGGGCGGCACTTGGGAGACCGCTCAGCCGTGGGATGTCGGTGAGCCAACGCTGATCCAACGGTTGTGGGAGGCCTTGGGCCTGACGGACCAGAATTCACCGCCGCCTGCCCAGGATGAACCCGGCGAAACCAAGAGCTTGCTGCTCCAACAACCGCTGGATGAACTGCCCGTTGTGCAGGACTTCCGCTGGAACCGCCTGGCCAGCGAATCGACGCCGCTGGCGGTCATCCTCTGGTGGCTGGTGCTGTTCGTGATCGGTATCATTGCCTGGCCAATTACGTTCAGTGTGTTTCGCAGCCTGCGCGACCGTGGCTATCTGCTGTCACGCACCCTCGGTTGGCTGTTGCTGGGCTACATCGTCTGGCTGCTGGCCAGCCTCCAGGTCGGCCAGAACAGCTTGCCAACCATCGCGGCCACGCTCGCGGCCATTGCACTTGTGTCGCTGCTCCTTTGGCGCAGACAGCGGGAGGCAATGGCCGCTTTCTGGCGCAAACAACACCGGGTGATGCTGTTTGGCGAGGGCGTCTTTGCGGCGGCATATCTGTTGTTTGTTGTTTTTCGGATAGCCAACCCGGACATCTGGCAGCCCTGGCAGGGCGGCGAGAAGTTCATGGAGTTCGCCTTCCTCAACGCCATCCTGCGCAGCGCCCACATGCCGCCGGTCGATCCCTACTTCGCGGGCGGCACCATCAACTATTACTACTTCGGGCATTATCTCGTCGGCTTGTTGATCAAGCTGACCGGTATTTGGTCGTCGGTGGCGTTCAACCTGGCCGTCCCCACGGTGTTTGCGTTGACCGTCGGCAACGTGTTTAGCCTCGGCTACAACCTGGCCAGCGGGTTGAGGGGGCGCGGGATGCAGGCGAGGGACGCGGTGGTTGAGGGAGAGACGGAGGGCGGTCAGGAGACTGCCGGGAACGCCGCGGTGGTTATGGATGATGATGAGGCCGGTCAGGAGACCGTCGGGAATGCCGCGGTGGTTATGGATGAGACGGAAGGCGGTCAGGAGACCGCCGGGAACGGGACACAGGATGGTTGGCGTGGGCAAGGCACGGCGCTGGCCACCGGGCTGCTGGCAGCATTCTTCGTGGCGCTGCTGGGCAATGTGGATGGCGGCGGGCAGGTGATCCGCAAGCTGGCCGAGCAGGCGTCCACCAACTTCGAGAGCATGTTGCCTGGCGTGCAGACCGGCGTGCGTGCATTGAGCGGGCTGGCCAACGTTATCGGCCCGGCGCCGATGCCATCGTACAACTACTGGGATCCCAGCCGCGTTATCCCGTTCACCATCAACGAGTTTCCCTACTGGAGCTTCCTCTTTGCCGATCTGCACCCGCATATGATCGGTATCCCGTTTACGGTGCTTTTCCTGGCGCTGGCGTTTTCGCTGCTGATGCACCCAGCCTCGGGCGATGTCCGTGGCGTGAGGCGTTGGTTGCGCGTAGCCACCGGCGATGGGCTGTATGTGCTTCTGGCAGTTGCGCTTGGTGCGCTGGCGGTCATCAACACATGGGACCTGCCGACGTATTTCGGTCTGGCCGTGCTGGTCTGGCTGGTGCGGGAATGGCGCAGTGGGCGGCTTTCAACCGGCCGCACGCGCGCGCTGCTGGGCACAGGCATCTTCGCGGTCGCGCTGGTGGTTGGAGCACTGTTGCTCTACTGGCCGTTCTTCTCGCACTACCAGGCGCTGGCCAGCAGCGGCATCGGGGTGTCGGACGTTAAGACTGAGCTGGGCAAGTGGCTGAACATTTGGGGTTTTCTTGGATTCCTGGCAGCCAGTTTCCTGCTGGTCGAACTGCGCGGCCGCTACACCCAGCCCGCTGGCGGCGACGTTCCCGTGCGCGACCCTGCGCTGCTGCGTTGGCTGCGACTAGGCATGGATCGCTTCGGCGAGCTGGGACAGATCATCACGTTGACACCTGCCCTCAGCCGCCGGGCCGGCGCTGCCATCGGCGTCAGCGTCTTGCTGGCGGCTGCGTTTTGGCTGGCGGACTGGCATGTGCCCGCGGCGCTGCTGTTGCCGCTGGTGGCAGCTTTTGCCTTGTTGTGGCGGCGCAGCGGAACCAACCATCGGGCGTTCCTGGTCATTCTGATCTTCACTGCCCTGTTGGTGCTGATCGGCGTCGAGTTCGTCTACCTCAAGGACCACCTGCAGGGCGGCGAGTGGCGGCGCATGAACACCCTGTTCAAGTTCTATATCCAGGTCTGGGTGATGCTGGCGCTGGCCACTGCCGTGGCGCTGCCCGAGGTGTGGCGGTTCATCCACGGCCGCTGGCGGATGGGGTGGCGCGTGCTATGGACAGTGGTCTTTGCCTACCTGCTGGTGTTGTCGTTGGCATTCCTTGTTTTCGGCACACCGGCGCGGCTGAATGACCGCTTCCCGCCTGAGAACGGCCGTCCTCCCGTGGGCACGTTGGACGGCATGGCCTACATGCAGGCCGGCAGATACACCTGGAACCCTGATCCGGCCCAGTCCGCCAACAGTTGGATCGATCTCCGCTACGATTACGATGCCATCCGCTGGCTGCTGGACAACGTCAGCGGCACGCCGCTGATAGCCGAGGCGCCCATAGGCTACTACCGCGAGGGCGGGCTGCGGGTCGCGTCGTTCACCGGCTTCCCGACCTTCATCGGCTTCCACCAGGAGGGCGAGCAGCGGTACGGATCGCAGACCGGACCGCGCCGCAGCCTGGCCGAGGAGTTCTGGCGCACACCCGATCCGGCGCGCGCCCGCCAGATCATCGACGAGTTAGGCGTCGACTACATCTACGTCGGGCAGTTGGAGCGCATCACCACACCGTCCGAGGGCATCGCCAAGTTCGACGAGCTGGCCAGGCAGGGTGTCATCGAGGTCGTCTACGAGAACGATCAGGTCGTTATCTACAGGGTAGTGCAATGACCGTGTCTGGGCATCGCAAATACCAACGCGGCCATGCTGCCTGCGAGGATTGGACCTATTGACGCGTCAGAGTTCGAGGCTCGTTATCAACAATACCTGCCGCGGGTGTTGAACTTCATTCGCCTACGCGTGCCCGATGACGCGGTGGCACAGGACCTGACCGCGGCGACTTTCGAGCAGGCGTTTCGAAAGATCGACCAACTGCGCGATCCGAACGCCTTTGCCGGCTGGCTGTTTCGTATCGCCCGCAACGAGGTCGGTCAGTACTATCGCCGCCGGCGTCCGCAGACCGATCTGGACAGCGTGCTTGACCTGGCTGCCCGCGAGGAGTCTCCCTTTGAAGTGGCCGCGCGCCGCGAGCAGTTGGCGCAGGTGCTGCGAGCCGTGGGCGACCTGCCGGCCCGCGACCAGGAGCTCATTGCCCTGAAGTTCGCCGGCGAGCTGAGCAACCGTGAGATAGCCCAGGCGACCGGTCTCAGCGAGAGCAATGTTGGCGTGATCCTCTTTCGGTCGATTCGCAAGCTGCGGGACAAGTTGGGAATCGCCGGCGAGGCGTGACTAAATGATTACCGAATTCCTATCCAAAGTACTCCAACAGGATTGGGCTGTGCCGTCTGTTCAATGGTTTCAGGATATCGATCCTAACCTGCTTGACCTGATTGTGCGCATATTCATTGTATTTGGCGTTCTGATCGCCGGCCGTTGGCTGGCAAAACGGACGGGCTATTGGCTGGCAAAGCCTTTGCAGCGCGTGCCCATGTCCGAGACGATGGTCAATCTGACCATCACCCTCGCGCATTACAGCATCCTGGTGTTGACTCTGGCCATCGCGCTGGCTGTTCTTGGCTTTCCCATTACGGTCATCGTCTCGGTGATCGTCCTGTTTTTGATTATTTTGGCCATTGCCCTACAGCAGTCACTGGCCAACCTGGCCGCCACGATTTACTTCTTCCTCTTCAAGCCGTTCGAGGTCGGGCACTTGCTTGAAACCTGTGGTGTGATGGGATTTGTCAAGGAAATCCAGTTGTTGAGCACAGTGATGGTGGGCAACGACTTCAAAACATACATCCTGCCAAACGCCAAGATCCAGAGCCAGGGAATGACCAACTACAGCCTGGCGGGAAAGATTCGGTTGGATATGACATTCCGCATCAGCTATAAAAGTGACGTTGGTACAGCCAAGAATGCCCTCATGAAGATAATGGACGAGGATAAGCGTGTCCTGGCTGATCCACCGGCCATGGTCTTCCTCAAAACGTTGGGCGACAACGGCATCGATCTTGAGATTCGCCCGTTTATTCGTGTTGACGACTACTTTCGCTTTCAGTTGGAAATCCCGGAGCGGGTGAAAGCAGAGTTCGACGCGGCGGGCATCGTCATTCCGTTCCCGCAGACCGATGTACATTTCTATCCAACCGAAACGGAGCCTCTCAAGAAGAAGGCCAATGCGGTGTAATGGCTGCGGTGTTGCTGCATCATGGTTTGCAGCATACGATCACAGCAACTTGGCGTGGGCATTGCACGCGGCGCGCCGTATTCAGGAACCATGGACGAGAAACAAAAAGCCCGCCTGTTCAATACATTCCTTGATGGTCTGATCCCGGACACCGGTTCAACACCCGACGCGCCGGACGGCATGGCGGATCTGGCCGAGGTTGCCGGGCAGTTGTTTGCCGTGAACAGCCAGTTGCCGCCGCCTACGGCTGTCTTTCAGCAACAGGTGTGGCGACGGGTGCGACTGGCGCAACAGCCGGCTCGCCGTCCCTGGTATGATACACTGGCCAGTCTGCGGCTGCGATGGTTAGCGCCGATTGCCGCAGCTATCCTGCTGGTGGTGCTGGTGCTGCCCGGCCCGCGCATGGCGTTGAGCAACTGGATGGGCAGTGTCAGGCTTGGCAGCGTCGATGTTGTGGTGTCGCCGGATCCGCCAGCTCGGCCAACCTTGATTGATCAGCACCAACTTTTCGACTCGCTGTCGGCGGCTGCAGAGGCTACCGGCATGGTGTTGGCAGCGCCGTCCTCTCTGCCCGACGGATACGCGCCTGCCCAATACGAGGCGGTCAGCTTCGAGGAGCTTCCGGTCTGGATGCAGCCTCTCTTCGTAGAAAGCCGGTTCGTGTCTGACGCCGATTCAGGCGATTACCTTCTGCTACGACAGTACAACGCGTCGCGCAGCGACCAATCGCAGCTTGGCCAGGTTGAGTTTCAATCCAAGGACGTAGATGAAACGCGTCCGCTGACCCTGAGCGACGGCACGCAGGCTGTGTTGCTCGTTATTGGCCAGAGCGATCCGCCGTTGCAGGAGCTGATCTGGCAGCAGGACGGCGTGACCTTCGAACTTTGGAGCAACGCGTTGCCGGTCGAGGAATTGCAGCGCGTCGCCGAATCCGTGAACCCCTAGCATTCGCTCCTATTCCTACTCGTACTCTTCCTCTTACTCCTCCGAAACGCCGAATTTCGAGTATGAGGACGAGGAGGAGTATGAGTTAGGAGTACGAGCGCCTGATATCGCCCGTGGACTTCATCGACATCCTTCGTTTCTGGCTGGTTATCCAACTGTTCGCGCTGGCCGCGCTCCCCCTGGCGTGGCGTTGGCTCGCTCCGCTGCCCAGCCGCGGCTACGCTCTGGCCAAACCACTGGGACTGCTGCTGGTCAGCTATCTTCTTTGGCTGGGCGCGAGTCTGGGGTTCCTGCGCAACGGCGTCGGCGGCATTCTGCTGGCGTGGGCGGTCGTCCTGGGAGCGTCGTTGTGGCTGGGACGGGCTAGCTGGCAACGGGATGACAGCGGCCAGCGACCGCTGTTCAGTTGGCTGCGCGAGCATTGGGTGCTCGTAGCCGTCACCGAGATACTGTTCCTGGCGGCGCTGGTGGGCTGGGCCTTCATCCGCAGCTTCAGCCCGGAGATCACCACCGCAGGCGGTGAAAAGTTCATGGAGCTGACCTTCCTGAACGGCATCCTGCGCAGCCAGCAGTTCCCGCCCCAGGACCCATGGCTGTCGGGCTTTGCCATCAGCTACTACTACTTTGGCTACGTGATGCTGGCTGCGCTGGCTCGCTTGAGCGGCCTGCCGGCAAGTGTTGCCTTCAACGTTGGTCTCGGCGCTTGGTTCGCGCTGACCTTGACCGCGGCTTTCGGCATTGCTTTCGACCTCGTAGCGGCTCTCATCCGCCGCGCTCCGGTATCTTCTTCTTTGCCGCCTGCATCCTCTCCACCCGTTCCCCGCTCCGCCTACATCGGCGGTCTGCTGGGCGCGCTCTTCGTGGGGTTGCTGGGTAATCTGGCGGGCTTTCTGGAGTCGATGTTCAGCGCCGGAGTCGGGCCGCTGGCCTTCTGGCGCTGGCTGGATGTCAAGGACCTCAACTGTCTGGGCGGGCCGGGCTATTCGGAACCGATCGCCAACTGCTTGACGGCCGGCAGCTTTGTCCCCGACCGGTTCTTCTGGTGGTGGCGGGCCAGCCGCGTCATCACCGACCGCGATCTGCTGGGCAACGCGGTCGAGGTCATCGACGAGTTTCCCTTCTTCAGCTTTTTGCTGGGCGACATGCATCCACATGTGTTGGCGCTGCCATTTGTGCTGCTGGCCATCGGCATCGCACTGGCGTTGTTGCTGCACGCCCGGCAGCCAGCAGCGTCAGGACGTGGCGACCGTCTTGGCAGTCGTTTCCCCCTGGGGTGGACAGGATTTGGACTGGCCGCCCTGTGCCTGGGCGGATTAGCGTTCCTCAACACATGGGATTTCCCGATCTACCTATTTTTGGTCGGCGCTGCGCTGGCGGTTCGGCTGGCATGGAACCGCGGCGGGATCACCTGGGGCGCGGTGGGCGAGGCGCTGTTGTTGGTGCTCATGCTCGGCGTTGCCGGGGTGCTGCTCTATCTGCCGTTTTACGTCGGCTTCCAGTCGCAGGCCGGCGGCATTCTGCCTAACTTCCTCTTCCCGACGCGGCTGTCGCAGTTCTTTGTGATGTTTGGGCCGTTGCTGGCGGCGCTGCTTTTCTTTTTGTTGGCGCTTTCGGGGCGAGACGGCCGCGGCGCTGGCTTCTGGAAGCGTTTCGGCGGATTTCTCGCGGCGGCTGTGCTGCTGCCGATTCTTTTCCTGGTACTGCTGATCGCTGCCGGTGTTGCTACTGGCGCGGGCCAGGAGTTTATGCGCCGGCTGATGGAACTGCCGGTTGTGCAGCAACAGATCGGCGGGCTGAGCGTGCTGGACCTGGTGCGCGCGGTTGTGGCGCGGCGGGCTGTGACGCCGTGGGCGTATCTCGCGCTGGCGGGTTTGCTGGCGTGGGTCGGTGCGCTGCTGGCGCGGCGGGTTGCCGCGTCTGATGTGACCGAGGAAGCGGAAGCACCACTGTACGCGCCGTCGGTGGCGTTTGTACTGCTGATGGCGCTGACCGCGCTGCTACTGACCTTCAGCGTCGAGTTCGTCTACCTGCGTGATACGTTTGGCACGCGGATGAACACGGTCTTTAAGTTCTACTTCCAGGCCTGGGTGCTCCTGGCGCTGGCAGCGGCCTTCGGCGTCGTGTACATTGCACGCTATGGCGGGCGGGTGGTGCGCTGGGTGGGGGTGCCGCTGGTGACGTTGCTGGTGGTAGCCGGCATGTTCTACCCGATCTTTGCCACTTACACGCGGGCCGAGAAGTTCCAGACCGAGCCGACGCTGGACGGAACCGCTTATCTCGACCGCCAACAACCGGGCGATGCCGGCGCGATTGCCTGGCTGCGGGCCAACGTCCCCGGCAACGCGGTGGTGCTGGAGGCTTCGGGCGGATCCTACACCTACGCCGGACGCATCTCCGCCCAGACCGGCCTGCCGACGCTGTTGGGCTGGGACGGCCACGAACTGCAATGGCGCGGGGACACCGTGGAGCAGGACAAGCGGCGCCCCGACATCGAACGTATCTACCGCGGCGCGCCGGTGGGCGAACTACAGGCGCTGCTGGACAAGTGGAACATAGGCTACGTGGTAGTTGGACAGCAGGAGCGCAGCGCATTCGGCGTTACGCCGCAGGCCGAAGCGCGCTTGGCCCAGGCCATGGACTTAGTGTATGATGCCGATGATGTGCGCATCTACCAGCGCCGCGACTGACCGAGAAGTTCAACTTTTTCCGAAAAGTTGAACTTCTGAACGTAAGTACGACTGTAGAGCTAGACGTTCGACTTTGCCGAATAAGTCGAACGTCATAGACCGACCCATGACTGAACAAGCAAGTGTGACTGCATCTCACCAAACTGGCGCCGAGACAGGCCAGATTCTCGCTTGGCTGACTGTTGAACGGCTGGCTTGGCTAGTGATTGGAGTCGTGGCCGCTGCTGTTCGGCTTGCCGGCCTTGGCTCGCGCGTGTTCGATCCTGCGGAGGCGCAGCAGGCTGTGGCGGCGCTGGGCGCGGCCGGCTTGCCGGCTGCCGGGACCAGCCCGCTGCTGTTGAGTTTGCAGCGGGTCAGCTTCGTGTTGCTCGACTCCAGCGAACTGCTGGCGCGCGTCTGGCCGGCGCTGGCTGGCGTTGCATTGGTCCTGTTGGTTTACCAACTGCGCGGCGAACTGGGGCGTATTGGCGCTCTGGGCACGGGGCTTCTGCTGGCCGTTTCGCCGCTGCTGGTGTTCTGGAGCCGCAGTGCGACCGGCGAAAGCTTTACATTGCTGGCAGCCATGATACTGGTCGTTGCACTCAGCCGGGCGCGCCGCGGCGACTCGTGGGTGATCTGGGCGGCGGCGGGGCTGGCGATTCTCGTTCTCTCATCGCCGGTTGGCTACGGCGTCCTGGTTCTGATTGCGCCCATGGCGGCGTTAGCGCTGGTGGGGCGGCGGTCCGATGACGAAGACAGCCGTGTCGAGCGGTCTCAATGGCGCGCCGGATTACTGGTCTTTGTTGGGCTGGTGCTATTGGGTGCGACGGCGATGTTTTTCAATCCTGTCGGGTTCGCGGCTGTGGCTGATTTGCCGGCGGCGTGGTTGCGGAGTGTTCTCACCGCGTCCGGCTACTCACCGTTTTGGCTGGCCACACAGGTGATGTTGGGCGAACTATTGGCGCTGGTAGCCGGCATCGCCGGGCTGGTGATTGGTCTGCGGCGGCGTGACTGGTTTGCGCAAGCGCTGGGCCTGTGGCTGTTGCTGGCGCTGGTGTTGCTGCTGTTGCGCAGCGGACGGACGCCGGCGGACGCGGCCTTGCTGGCGCTGCCGCTGGCCTTGCTGGCCGGTATTGCCATCGAGGCGTTTGTGGCACGGGTGAGCCTGTCCGGGGAACGCGCTGAGGCGGCGGTGTTGTTGGTCGCGTGTCTTGTCGTGTTGTGTGCGGCAGCGATCTGGCTGGCGGACTATGCGCGGTCGTTGGATGGGACGCCGAGTCCGGTATTTCTGTTCAGTGCAGCCGCGGCGCTGGTCGTGCTGCTGGCGATCCTGCTGGCATATTTCGTCGTTTTTGGATCACACGTTACCTGGCAGGTGGCGGTGCTGGTGGCAGCCATCGCGCTGGGGCTGCTGACGCTGCGGATGACGGCACTGACCAGCTACAACCATGACCTGCTGCGTTGGGGGTCGGTTGCCAACTCGCGCGGCGCCTCCGATGGCCCGAACCTGACGGCGTTTCTGGAGAAACTGGCGGCTCAGCGCGGCACGGACCTGCGAGACATGCCCGTCGTTCTGGTGACTGCGCCTGGAAACGACCCGTCGCCGATGGTGCGCTGGCTGCTACGCAACGCCGAAACGCGGGAGGCGGCCGGCGCGGCTGGCACGGGGCCTGACGATGTATTGGTCAGCCTGGCCGACGATCCACCGCCGGGTAATAACGATTCTGCCGTGCCGCTGGTTGGTCGCAGCTTCCGCGTCGTGGAACAGTGGTCGCCGGCCGGCTTGCGGGGCGGTCCGTTGTGGAAGTGGCTGTTATACGGTCGTTTCGACCAACTGGACGGCGAGCAACGGGCGGTGGTGTGGCTGCCGGCGGCCGCACAGTAAGATTCGTACAGCGTAGGATCACTTTTGGAACAACCGCATTGAAATCGAACAAAGTCCCGCATCCTATCCCATATCAGGGAAGCAAGCGCAGTCTGGCAGGTGAGATTCTGCGCTATTTCCCGACGCGCTTCAGGACGCTGATCGAGCCTTTTGCAGGATCTGCCGCATTAACCATAGCGGCTGCGGTCAATGAATTGGGCGAACGGTATCACATCAACGATCTTAACAGACCGCTGATGGATCTTTGGCGTGAGATTATCGAGTCGCCTGAGCAAATCGCATCCCAATACGAAGCACTTTGGCGGGAACAGCACGCCGATCCTCGTTCGTATTACGACCAGGTCAGATCAGACTTTAATCAAACGGGAAGGCCAGACCTATTTCTGTACTTGTTGGCGCGGTGCGTGAAAGGTTCTGTGCGTTACAACTCTCAAGGTGAGTTCAACCAGAGTCCAGATAACCGTCGGCTGGGCATGAAACCCGAGACGATGCGTTTGCATGTGCTAGGAGCATCGTACTACTTAAAGGGAAAAACAAGCGTTACTTCGTTAGATTATCGCGAGGTCTTCGACAGAGTTACACCCGCGGATCTAGTTTATATGGATCCGCCCTATCAAGGAGTATGTGGCAACAAGGATTCCAGATACCTTCAGAACGTGGAATACTGGGAGTTTGCTCAGGCGTTGGACAAGCTTAATCGGCGAGGTATCCGGTATTTGGTCAGCTATGATGGACGTACGGGTGAGAAGATTCACGGTGAGAAGCTTCCCGACGATCTGAATCTCACACTCATTGAGCTATACGCGGGTCGTTCTTCACAAGCCACACTTCTTGGCAGAAGCGATGTCACTATTGAGTCGTTATATGTGTCGCCTAGTCTCGCTGATGAACTGGCGCACGCACCGATAGTTTATCGTTTCACTCGAGGCGAGCAGCTTTGTCTGCTGGAAGGCCGGTTGGAATGACTTCTACGAACCTCCCACCGGAATTTCTGGCCAAGTGCAATGCTGTGACTGCGAAACGTGCCCGTACAGTCATCGATCATATCTTGGAACATGGCTACATTACCACTGAAGAAATCAAAGAAGTGTATGGCTACAATCACCCGCCGCGTGCTGCGCGTGATGTGCGAGAGCATGGCATTCCGTTGGAGACGTTTCGAGTCACGGCAAGCGACGGCCGCAGTATAGGTGCTTACAGGTTTGGCGATCCGGCTGATGTCAGGTTTTCCCGTCGTTCTGGTCGTACAGCTTTTTCTA
Source organism: Caldilineae bacterium (assembly GCA_020634555.1). GTDB lineage: Bacteria > Chloroflexota > Anaerolineae > JAAEKA01 > JAAEKA01 > JACKBK01. Next base: position 7,437 of record JACKBK010000045.1, on the reverse strand, counting down.
AGGCTCTCAAATCGGAACTGATCGAGCAACAAGGTAGTCGATGCGCCATCTATCTCGAAGAGTTCGAACCGCAAGAGCTTCAAATTGACCATCGGATACCTTTCGAAATTACTGGCGACGACCCGGAAACTGTTGGAGATGTGCAAGCATATATGCTGTTGTGCCGATCCGCGAATCGTGCGAAGTCTTGGTCGTGCGAGCATTGCGTCAATTGGCGAGAGTTGCACAATGCGGAGATTTGTCGCAGATGTTATTGGGCGTACCCTGACGACTACGACCATGTGGCAATGCGACAAGCGCGTCGCGTAGACATAATGTGGACAGGCGAAGAAGTCTCCGTTTACGACAGCTTGAAAAGACGAACTCTGGAACTTCAGAAGGATCTTCCAGAATACATCAAGGAAATTATCGAAAAGCACATTTATGACTGATATCACTGAACCGATTCCCGCCGAGCAAGAACTCGTCGCTCCGATTGAACAAGTTGAGGCAAGCTGGCTCGACCGTTCACTGGTCAGCCTGACGACCTGGAACTGGGAGAAGACTGCCTGGACCGCACTGTTGATCGCGGCGCTGATCATTCGCGTTGTGGCGTTGGACAACCGGACGGCCAGCCACGACGAGAGCGAGCATGCCTGGTTCGCCTACAACCTGTTCAACGGCGCGGGCTATCAGCACAGCCCGGTCTACCATGGCCCGTTTGCTTATCATGTGCTGGCGTTGTTCTACCTCTTGTTTGGCGTCAGCGATGTGACGGCGCGTCTGCCGACCGCCTTGTTCGGCGTCGGCATCGTCTGGTTGATCTGGTTCCTGCGCCCGTGGATTGGGCGTTTCGGGGCGTTCTTCGCCGCGCTGCTGGTGACTATCTCGCCCGCGCTGGTGCACTATGCCCGCCACACGCGCCACGACACCTTCGAGATTTTCTTCTTTGTGCTGCTGCTTGTTGCCGTGTTTCGTTACCTGGCGGACGATGAGCGGTCGGCGCGCTGGCTATATGTCGGAGCCGCCGCGCTCTCCTTCATGCTGGCTATCAAGGAGGTGGCCTTCATCGACGGGGCGACGGTGGGAGGCTTTTTGGTGCTGATCCTGCTTTACCGCTGGCAAGGCTGGCGGCTGAAGCGCGACTATCCTGAGGAGGAACGGGAGGCGCCGCTTTTCTCAACCACGCGGCGCGATTGGTTGGTGTTGTTGGGAGGCGTCGTGCTGTCTCTTGTCGGAATCGTCGTTTTCAGGCTGTTAGGTCTGGCCGACGCCGGAACTGATGCGATGAACACGGCGCTGAAACTGGCAGTCGTCGTCGCGCCGCCGTTGATTGCGGTCGTTCTGGCCGGTTTGTATGTCCGGCGGCGCGACGACGAGGAAACGGCTCCGGCATTTGGCGTTGCGACCGACGTTGTGGTGCTGATGGCGACGTTGATCCTGCCCTGGCTCGCCCCGTTCCTCATCAAGGCGCTGGGCTACGATCCGCTGAACTACACCACCGGGATTATGGCCTCGTTCTCGGTCGTGGCTGCTCTTGTAGGTGTTGCCGCGGTGGTTGGCTTACTGTGGAACGCGCGCCGGTGGCTGGTGGCTGCGGCCATCTTCACCGGCATCTTTGTTGTCTTCTTCACTACCTTCTTCACCAACGGCCAGGGGATCGCGACCGGTGTGGTCGGCTCGCTGGGACACTGGCTGTCGCAGCAGGAAGTAGCACGCGGCGGCCAGCCCTGGTATTACTACCTGCTGGTCACACCGCTGTATGAGTTCCTGCCGCTGCTGCTCAGCATTCCGGTGCTGTTCCGCGCATACGTCCAGCGTAACCGTGTGTCCATCGTTCTCCTGATTGCAATGCTGGTCGCCATTGGCCTATGGCTGGGGTTGGGCGTGTTACAAGGCGAGGGAGGAACGGAAAGCTCGCTGGTCAACGATGCGCTGCGGGCTATCGCGCTGGCGCTGATCTTCCTCGCCGCGGCCTGGGGTGGCTTGAACGCCCATCCGTCGCGCAACCAGTACTTCGTCGCCTTCCTGCCGTTCCTGATCTTGTTCAACTGGGTGGCGTACACCATCGCCGGCGAGAAGATGCCGTGGCTGGTGACGCACATCAGCCTGCCGATGTGCATTGCCGGCGGTTACTGGCTGGGCACAGTGGTCGAGCGGGTCGAGTGGCGTACGGCCTGGCGGCGTGGCGCGCTTTGGGCCGCGCTGTTGACGATCGTGTTTATCGCGGCGCTGCTGGGCCTGTTGCGCAGCCAGCCGTTCCAGGATCGCTCGCTGGGTGGACTGAGCCAGACGGGGCAATGGCTGGCGGCGCTTGTGGTGGGCGCGGTGGCGATCTACCTGCTGGCAAAGCTGGCGGGCAGGCTGGGCGTACGCACGTTGCTGCGGGTTTCCGGATTGACGCTGGTGTTGCTGCTGGGTTTGTGGACGGTGCGCACCAGCTACGCGCTCAGTTTCATCAACCAGAATACCGTCAACGAGTTTCTTTTCTACGCCCACGCCTCGCCTGACCCGCTGATGGACATGCGCGAGATCGAGGACATCAGCCGGCGGACGGTGGGTGACAAGCAGATGCGCATCGCCTACGACGACGATGCATCGTGGCCCTTCAACTGGTACCTATCCACCTGGCCCAACGCGGCCTATTTCGGCGCCAATCCCAGCCGCGAGGCGTTCGCCGACGCGCCAGTCGCACTGGTGGGCAGCAGCAACCTGGACAAGGCGCGGCCGTATCTGAGCCGCGACTACTACGAGTTCGACCGGCGGCTGATCTGGTGGCCCAACGAGGACTACAAGAACACCAGTTGGGAGAAGATCAAGCAGGGCATTACCGACCCGGCCAAGCGGCGCGAGTTTCTGGATGTGGTGCTGTGGCGCAAGTTCCCGACGCCGCTGAACCAATGGCCTCTGGTCCATCGTTACAGCCTGTTCGTGCGTAAGGACATCGCCAACGAACTGTGGGACTTCGGCGCTGAACCGGCTGCGTTCGCGCCGGTGGTCGATCCTTACGAGCAGGGCTTGCGCGAGGTGGTCGCCACCCAGGTGATCGGCCTGGGACAGGGCAGCGGCGAAGGACAACTCAACACACCGCGCAACATGGTAGCCGCCGATGATGGCACGATCTACGTCGCCGACAGCGGCAACCACCGTATCCAGGTCTTCGTGCCCGACGGCACACCGCTGCGCTCGTGGGGCACCTCGTGCGAGCTGTACACCGACGGCCAGCCCGGCTGCGTAGATCCTGATGGCAGCGGGCCGCTGCAGCTGGGCGATGGCCAGATACGCGAGCCGTGGGGCATTGCAATCGGGCCGAACGGCAACATCTACGTTGCCGACACCTGGAACCATCGCATTGTTGTCTTCGATCCGCAGGGCAACTTTGTGCGCAAATGGGGCACGTTCGTCACCACCGATGGCGAGGCAGTTGGCGGTGAGGGCGGGTTCTGGGGGCCGCGTGCTGTAACCTTCGACGGAGCCGGCAACCTGTACGTCACCGACACCGGCAATAAACGCATCCAGGTGTTCGACAGCGACGGCGGCTATCTCGGCCAGTACGGCGGCGGCGGTGTGGTGCCGGGCCGTTTCGACGAGCCGGTGGGTCTGGCGATGCTGCCGCGCGAGAACGGCGCGCCGGGTGGCGAGCTGTTCGTGGCCGACACCTGGAATCGGCGGGTGCAGGTCTTCGACGTCACCTTCACCGACAATCTGTCGGGCGGCGGCGTGGCTGGCCGGCCCGAGTTTACCTTCGTGCGCGAGTGGCCTGTTGAGGGCTGGTCAAGCCAGAGTGTGGTCAACAAGCCCTATCTGGCTGTGGACAGCGAGGGCTTCGTCTATGTGACCGATCCCGAGCTATGGCGGGTGCTGGTGTTCGACCGGGAAGGCACCTTCAAAGCGACCTTTGGTGTCTTTGGCAACGAGGCGCAGAGCTTTGCACTGCCCAACGGTGTCGCAATCGGGCCGGAAAACACAGTGTTGGTGGCTGATGCGGACAATCATCGGGTGATGGTGTTCCCGCCGGTGCGCTAGGCGACTCGGTGACCGTGCTTCATCGAGTCTTGGATAGATAGGCGCCGATCTTGCCAAACCTTCTGAAGTATACCGGGAACCAGCTCGCTGGTTCCCGGTATACTTGAAATTCGCGGTCATGCGGCTATAATGAAACTACAGTGGTCGCAAGGAAGTCAGCGAATGAGACTATGGAGGCGTGCAGTGACAGTTGACACCACTATGTTGGCCAGGCAAATCTACGAGCAGGCGCGCCAGCTTCCGCCAGAGAGTCTGACGGATCTGGCGAAATACGTCGAATTTCTTCAGTTCAAGGTCAATGAGGGGCTTGTGGATGATCCGGATCGTCTTGAGAAGCTACGAATAGTCAATCTGCGCGGTTTGTTGCAAGGCTATGATTTCTCGCCGGAATTGCTCACAGAGGCCAGGCGTGAAATGTGGTCAACCCTTGAAGAGGAAATCGCGTGAGACAATACGTCACGGATACGCAGTGTTTGCTGTGGTATCTTGCTGATGATCGTCGATTGCCGCGAGCCGCGGGGCGGATATTCAGTGGCGCCGATATGGGACAGCTTGCTTTCCGATGCGTCCTACCATCGAGATTCTACCTGCTGAATTGATTACGCGCATCGTCGATGAGGCGGTGCGCGTGCTCGCGCAGGTCGGCATCGAGGTGCGCGGGCCGCAGTTGCGTGCCCGGCTGCTGCACGCCGGTCTACAAGAGGACGCCGGCGGGCAACGCGTTCTCTTTCCTGAAGCGGTGACGCGCCATGCGCTAGCTGCCGCGCCCTCGTCCATCACTCTCTACGACCGCGAGGGGAAACCGCATGCAACACTGGCCGACGACCGGGTGCATTTCGTGCCCGGCTCCAGCGGCCTTAACGTGGTGGATCGAGCGACCGGTTTTATGCGCCCTGCCAGGACCTGCGATTTCGTGGACTACGTGCGCCTGACCGACGGCCTGGAGCACATTGCCTACCTCGCGACCGCGTTTTCCACCGACGATGTGCCGGTTCAGATCGCCGACGCGTGGCGGCTCTACCTGTGCCTGATGAACAGCCGCAAACCGGCGGTGTCGGGTGCGTTTACGGAACATGGCGTGCCGCGGATGGCCGAGATGATGGCGCTTTTCCGCCGCGACCGGGCCGACCTGCTGGCTCGCCCGCTGAACATCTTCACCATCACGGCGTCAGGCAACTTTCGCTACAGCGAGGACTCGTGCCAAAATCTGCTGGACTGCGTTGAGTGGGGCATTCCAGTGGAGATCGTGCCGGTGACGCTGATGGGGCTGGTGGCGCCGGTCTCGTTGGTGGGTGCTGCCGTGTTTCACACTGTGGACGTCCTGGCGGGCGTGGTGATGGCGCAACTGGTGCGGCCTGGCGCGGCGGTGCTCTTTGGCGGCGCGCCGGCCACATTTCACATGGGCGAGGCCACGTCACCGATGACAGCCATCGAAGCGATGCGGCTCGATCTGGCCTATGCTGCCATCGGCAAGCATCTGGGCCTGCCGACGCAAACCTACCTGGGCATGAGCGAAAACCGGTCGTTGGACGCGCAGGCTGGCGCGGAGAGCTTCGGCGGAGCGCTGCTGGCTGCGCTGGCCGGTATCAACTCGGTGTCGGGGCCGGGCATGTTGGATTACACCTCAGCCTTCAGCCTGTCTAAGCTGGTGCTGGACAACGAGCTGTGTGGGCAGGCTCTGCAGTTTGTGCGCGACACCGGCCCGCTGGACGATCTACCCATCGACGAGCTGGTGGCGGTGCAGTTGGCCGAGGGCAACCTGTTGACCGCCGACCACACCCTGGCGCACTGGCGTGATGTGCTGCACCTGCCGGGACCGGTATACGACCGCAAGAGCTGGGACGCCTGGAGCAAAGCCGGCAGCAAAACACTGATCCAGCGCGCGGACGATGAAGTCGGGCAGCGTCTCGCAGCCTGGCAGCCGGTCGAAACAGATCCCGCCATCGATCGCGAAATGCGGCGGTTGCTTGCAGGGTCCGAGAACTGGTCTTTACCAAAGATGCCAGTACCCCCTGCACCGGCAACCCGGCAGACCCCGACACGCCGGCGAGGCCACCGCAGGTTGTAGGATAGGGCCTTGTGCCCGTTCTGTAAGACCCCGGAGCGCCCGCCAGAGGCTATGCTACGCGCGACGGGCTGTCGCCGGCCACAGGAACCCTCCAACACCACTCTGTAAGGACTACCACCGTCATGACAACATATACACAACCTGAGGCCCGGCAAACTCTGGGCAGGATCGGCCAGCCTGCGCCGCTGCGCGAGCTGGCGAGCCAACGCTGGGACGTGATCGTCGTCGGCGCAGGCCACAACGGGCTGACCTGCGCGGCGTATCTGGCCAAGGCCGGGAAGCGCGTGCTGGTACTGGAAAGCCGTGAGCGGGTCGGCGGCGCCTGCACGCTGGAAGAGCCATGGCCAGGCTATACCGTCTCGCCTTGCGCCTATCTGTGCGGTCTGCTCCATCCGCTGGTGATCGACGAACTCAACATGGCCGCCTATGGGTTCGACTGGAAACCGGCCAGAGCAGGCATGTTTGTGCCCTTCGAGGACGGCAGCAGTATCCAGCTTGAAGAAGATGACAACCTTTGCGAGGACGAAATCCGCCGGTTTGCGCCGCAAGATCTGGCCGGCTGGCAGGCGATGGGTGACGTCATGCGCCGTGCCCGCGATGCCGTGCGTCCGGCCGGCGCCGGCGATATGTGGCTCGGTGCGCCGCCCAGCCGCGCCCAGATTGAGGACCGGCTGAAGGGCGACAGCGAGGCCATCAGTCTGTTGTTCGAGTGGTCGATGGTCGAATACGTCGAGCGCTATCTGACCGACGAACGCCTACAGATGGCCTACCTCGGACAGGGCGTCATCGGCACCAACGCCAGCCCGTACGACAAGGGCACGGCGTCGGTCAACTTCCATCATTCGTCGGGACGGCAGGGCGGGACGCCGGGGATGTGGGGCTATATCATGGGCGGCATGGGAATGGTGTCTTTCATTCTCTGTGACATCGCGCGCGATTTGGGCGTGGTCGTGGCGACCGATGCGCCTGTGGCGCGCATCCTGCCGGGCAAGGGCGTTGAGCTGGCCGGCGGCGAGCGGATCAATGCGCGGGTCATCGTGAGCAACGCTGATCCGCGGGTCGCTCTGCGGCTGGTGGGCAGCGAGGCCGATCCCGGCTGGCGGGCGCAGGTCGAGGCGGTGCCGATTCAGGGCTGCACCATGAAAGTCAGTGTGGCGCTGGCTGAGTTGCCAAATTTCACGGCCCGGCCAGGCACCCATGAAACACACCATCGCGGCCAGATCAATACCCCGCTGAGCAAGGCTGAGTGGCAGTCAGCCTTCGGCACGGCGCGCGGCGGCAACTTGCCGCCGCGGCTGTGGACCGAGCTCTATTTTCAGACCGCCTACGATTCCAGCGTTGCGCCCGAAGGCACCCATCTGATG
>JACKBK010000044.1 GCA_020634555.1 Caldilineae bacterium | reverse complement strand
CCCGGCCAGCGTGCTGGCTGGCGCGTCTCTGGCAAACGTGGCCTCCTTTGCGCCGGGGCGGGCGCGCTTTCGTTTGCAACAACTGCGCGGCCAGCCGAGCATGGCTGAAGAAGTTGCCGCTACAGTCGCGGCGCTGGACGGAGTCGATCAGGTCCAGGCCAAAGCTACAACCGGCAGTGTGGTCATCCTCTTCGACCCGGATCGCTACCCGACCCCAGAGTCGCTCTTGCACCTGCTGAACGCGGCTCAGGATTGATTGTTTTGGTGTACGCTGGTGTGCAGGGAGATACCTTGGAACATTCATTGCACACCATGCACGCCGGTTTGAGATGAGGACTTTCAGTCCTGCATGAGGAGCCGCAAGGAGAAACTGTTTTGAAAAAGCACCCGACGTGCGCCTTCAACTTCAAAATACCTGCTGATCCGGTAGCCATTATCGGCATGGTTCGCCCAATGATCGTCGAAGCCGGCGGAACCGTTGATGGCGAGAACACCGACATTACCTTCTCAATCCCTACTGTAATTGGCCGGTTCGACGGTGGGTGCAAGTTGCTGGAACCGACTCTTGTTAACATCACGGTCACCGATAAGCCGGATGTCATATCGTGCAAGATGATCCAGAAGCAGTTGACGGTGTATATCACCGAGGCTGTTAAGATGTACATCGAGCAATCCAAATCGGCGGCCGCCAGCGGCGAAGCGGCTGACGGCGAGGCAGCGGATGAGGAGGTGAGTGATGGACCAGTCAACGGAGCGTAACGGGGCGGTGAATGACCCGGCTGCCATGGCGCAGGCTGAGGAAGATCTGAAGCAGTTCGGCGTGGTCAAAAGTGTGACAACAGGTCGTCTCCGGTTGCAGTTGCGGCCGGAATACCGCACGCCGGAAGCGATGGCAAAAATCAAGGCAAACCTGGAAGCCGACGAGCGGGTCTCTGATGTGATTGTCAACGAGCGCACAGGCAGCGTAACGCTGAAATACTCTGCCGAGCATCATGGACACAGCCTGTTGTACAACGCGATTCAAGAGGCGGAACTTGTCGGTGAAGCTGCCTTTGATCTGCCGGAGGACGAGGACGAAGAGGAAGAAAGTGGCGGTGGCGGCGGCACGTATGGCAAACTCGACCAGCAAGCAGCCGATCTCATGGTCAAGGTCGACCAGGCCATCTATCACCGCAGCGGTGGCAGGATCCACACACGGGGACGTGTCTTTCCGTTGGCCATTGCCGGGCTGGGCGTGGCGCAAATGGCAATCTACGGCATCTCGCTGGAGATGTTGCCCGGCCCGCTGCTGATCTGGCTTGCGCATGACATCCACCGCCGCTTCAGCAGAGAGCATGAAGAGATGGTTGAAGAGGAAACACTGATCAAGTCCGGCGATGCGCAGGCAGAGACCGGTTCGACATCTCCCGTTACCGGCGACATGGCGGCGGCAGCCGCTTGAGACATTGCCGGCTTTGAGGGCGTACCTGTGCAGTTCTTGAAGTCTGTGGATTTTGAATCTCGGGTTGGACTGTCATCTCAAGAAGGTAGATAGCATCCTATGGACGCGCATGAAGCTTCGAACAAGAGAGCCATCTATGCATCGCTGGCAGGCAATGTGGGGATTGCGTTGTCGAAGTTCATTGCCGCGGCGTTTTCCGGCAGTTCAGCGATGCTGGCGGAGGCCATTCACTCGCTGGTGGACACGTCGAACCAGGTCCTGCTCCTGCTGGGAATACGGGAATCCAAAGGGCCGGCCGACGATGATTTCCCTTACGGCCGCGGCAAGGCGGTCTATTTCTGGGGACTGATCGCGATCTTTGTCTTCACCTTGGGTGGTTTCTATTCCTTCGTTGAGGGTGTTCAGCACCTCATCCATCCGCACGAGATCGAGAACGCCGGTCTGAACTACGCGATTCTTGGCTTTGCGTTCATTCTGGAAGCTATGGCCTGGCGGGTTGGTGTCAAGGAGTTTCAGGAGACGAAGGGCGACGCCAACTACATCGACGCGGTGCGCAACGCCAAGGATCCGTCGATTGCTATCCTGATTTTTGAGAACTCAGCCGACATGATCGGCATCCTGGTGGCGTTTTTTGGCATTTTGCTTACCCAGGTCACCGGAATTCTCTATTTCGATGGTTTGGCGTCGATGATCATCGGCGTCATTCTGGTCATGGCAGCATTGTGGCTCGCCCATGAAACCAAGAGCCTTCTGATCGGCGAGAGTGCTGACAAGCAGATCGTTCAGGGCATACGCGGGCTTGTCAGCGCACAGTCACAGATCAAAAGCATCGAGGAGATCACGACCTTGCACATGGGACCGGAGTTTGTGCTGGTCAACATGCGGGTCAAGTTCGACGACGCGGCCCTGGCCTCCGACATCGCGCTGGTGACTGATTTTCTTGAGGTGCAGATCCGCGATCTTTACCCGTTGGTCAAACGGGTCTATGTCAAGGCAGCGGTTGGCGCCAGGAACCACGAACAGATTGCCCGGCTGCTACATCATCCTGTAGCCAGAGAATAGTGCAGGTACGCTGAGGCATGACCAGTCTGTACCAGCCGCGAGTTCGCTGGCTAATCGCCATCGTCGTTGGAATTGTGGCCTGGCGCGCGCTGGTGTCGATTATTGACTTGGACAGCGCGATCCTCGGCGCCTGGGACCTGGCAATTGCCTGCTGGCTGGCGCTGGCAATCCTGGCAATGGCTCGCGCAAACGCCAACGACACACTGACGATCTCACAGCGAGCAGAGCCAAGCAGCCGGTTGATGTTGGTGGTCACTATCGCTACATCGCTGATCGCACTGTGGGCTTCCGTGGTGCTGGCCTCCCGCAGTGCGGATCGCACGCCGCTCGAACAGGTCGTGCATGTGGCTATTGGCGTGTTGGCCGTGGTTTTGGCGTGGCTGATGCTGCACATCCAGTATGCGCTCCACTACGCCCAAGTCTATTACGACGAGATTGCGCCCGAGACGGTCGGTGTGACCAGCGATCCAGTTGAGGCATTGGTCGTCGTACCGTTCCGCAAGGGTCTTGCCTTCCCAGACGCGGAGGTGGTCGATTACTGGGACTTCATCTACTACTCGTTTACGATTGCCATGTGTTACCAGACGTCTGATGTCACAGTCACGACACCGAGCATGAGACGACTGACCATCGGCCACTCGATCATCGCTTTCCTGTTCGTTACTGTTCAAATCGCCTTTCTGGTCAGCATACTCACCGCCCTGTGGCAGGCATAGGCTGCCACAGAAACCGACCAGGCTCGACCGTGCCGGCCAGCCTGAATACCTAATCTGGACCGATAGAATCGACGCAACTACTCACCCGTCACATAGGCGCCCGGCTTCAGCAGCCAGGGTGCGCGCCGTGCAGGTCTTCCCGTGGAGTTCCCAATGCCATCACAGACAGGCATACGCTGTGGCAAGAAGCTTCTTTACTGTCACTGGCGCTGCGCAATGAGCGAGTTGAGCAAGCGACCCCCAGTACGCCGAATCGCCAGCAAAGGATCTCTACGAGGCAGTTTCTAGGAAAGCGAGAATCCAGGTCTGCGAGGTTATGGATTCCCGCGGAGGCGGGAATGACGAGTGAGCAGTTACGAATCAACCGCAAGGACAAAGGAGACAAACCATGACAGCAGCATCTGATGCAACCATCATAGAAGGATCGGGCACGTCGCTTGTTCCCAATCCGGCAGATATCGCCAGCTCGCTAGCTGACAGCACGAAGAAAGCCCACGGCAAGCTGCTGGGCAGCGTCGAGTGGTACTTCGAGCACTGGGTCGATCTGTTCGAGGAGGTCAAGGCTGAGAAGCAGGCCGTTTTGGCGAGCTTGAGTCTTGACGATGTAATGGCGGCGCTGCCTGGCGCCAAGGTGGCGTCCGATATTCCGGGCAGGGCGCGCCTTCGTTTGCCGCTGTTGAAGGGCCAGGAGGCTCTCTGCGAGTTATGCACGGACGCACTGAATGCGGTTCCGGGAGTCGATGAGGCTCATGTCAGTTCTCTGACCGGTAGCGTGTTGGTGTTGTACGACACCGACGAGATTCCTTCGCTGCAAACGCTGCTGGAAGCTGTCGGCGCCTAGCGGTTTCGTTTGTCCCGGCTGGCCGATGCGCTGCATTGGCTCGCGTTGTCGTCGCCAGTATCGCAGGTGGAACGTTTTGTTGGCACGCGCCCATTGGACAGGGTGGTGATCGGTAGTGTGGAACATTGTCGTAGGTGAGGCATATGACTGAAGAGAGTGCGAGCAACGAAGAAACCACGGCTGTTGTGCCTGAAGAACCGCGCGCCGTGCAACCACAATCGCGAGGACGGCGGCGCTTTGCAGTGGCGGTTATCAAGAACGCCCAGGGCCCGTTGGAGCGCGCCTCCCAGGCGGCGTCTGGAGCCAAGGGGACGCTGAAGCAGATCGGCAAGGCCGTTGATCCGCGCGAGGTGGCCGGCGGGTTCGCCGGTTTGACGGCCGGCGAGGCGGCCGGCGGTGCGGTAGGCGGCGTGGCCGGCGCGTCCGTGGCCGGACCGCCCGGCGCGGTTGTCGGGGCACAGGTCGGCGCCTTCACTGCCGGTATGCTTGGCCTGAAGCTGGGCGTGGAGGCCGTTCAGGATATCAAAGAGGCTGCGGAGGATCGTAAGCAGGCTGCCGCGAGCGAGTCTTCCGAGCCGCCCAGCGGTCATCGTAGCCGGTTGCTAAGCACCAAGGTCAAGGACCGGGTCGGAGAAATCGTTGGGTTGACCTCCGGCGCCACGGTTGGTGTAGTGGTCGCCGGGCCTATCGGCGGGCTGGTGGGCGCTGTGGTTGGCGAGACGATAGGTGGACGCGTCAAGGGTGGGCAGGGCAAGTCGTCCAACGAGGACACGCCCCCTGAACAGCTTGAAGAAGCTGCCGATCCCGCGGCATCCGCAGAACTCACAGACTCCTCAGATCTCGCCGAGGATACAGAGCTGGCAGAACCCACACAGTCCACAGACTCTGACGAGCCGGGAAGCATCACGGGTTGGCTGGAGAATTTCGGCAAGAATGCCACCGGCGAGGCCGCAACAGTCCTCGTTACCGGAAGCGTCGGCGCGTTGTTTGGTCAAACCGGAATGAACGTTGGCCATGGGATCGGGCGGGTCATCAGCCGGCGTGTCGAGTGGCACAAGCTGGGAAAGCCCCAGCCCGATGCACAGCCGGCGGTTGTGCAGTTGCCGGCCGGTGAGGAGTCGCCGCCCGACGGCGACGCAGCACCGGATTCCGATCAGGCGTTGTTGGCCTCGCCTGAAGACGGTCAGCATGAAGATAACCTCTGAGATCACCATCAACCGGCCGCGCGAACGGGTCGTGGAACTGATAACGAACTCAGACTACACACCTCAATGGCAGCCCGGCGTGAAGAGTGTCGAGTTGCTTTCCGGTGAAAAGGATCAACTGGGTGCGCGGTCACGGGTGATCTTCGAGTTCAGAGGCCTGCAACTGGAGATTTTCGAGACAGTTATCACACGCAGTCCTCCCGATCGTTTTGCGTCGGCGTTCGAGGCTCGGGGTGTCACCAACACGGTCGAAAATCGTTTCGATGAAACCGGCCCCGGTCAGACACGCTGGGTCATGGACAGCGAATTCAGCTTCAACCGGGCGATGTCTGTTTTCGCCGTCTTGATTCGCAGTGTGGTTGCGAAGCAGGTCGCCCAATCCATGCAGCGCTTCAAGTCGTTCGCCGAGAGCCGTTGAGCAGCGAGCCATTCTGATGGTCCTTAGTCTTTTCAAATAGCTTCCAACAGGCAGGTCAATTATGATTCTCGAGACAATCCGACGTCCCCTCTCCGGCAAGGCGTGGCAGTCCTACCTGGTTGTTGCGCTGGCGTTTTTGAGTATTCGTGTGGCGAGCCTGTTCTGGTGGCTGCTTGATCCGGGACGGTGGCAGCTTGCCTTCCGAGGTTCGGTGGTTCTGCCCATCTCTGCCCTACTCATTTTTCCCTGGACGACCCTGGTCTATGTGTTCATCGCCGCTCCGGGACGCCTGAGCGACCAACACTGGATCTGGCTCGGCGTCGCCCTGCTGTTGGATTTGCTGATGTACGACCGTGGTTTGTGGGGCAGCTCGACCATGGAGGAGCCCGGCTAGTGGAGCCTGGCCTGAACGCCAGCCGATTTCATCTTTCCACTCAACCCATTTTGAATACACCAAACCCAATCACTACCAGGAGCGAAGTAGCGTGAAGAACGTGGATCCAACTGTGGTTTACAAGGTCGTTGCGTTTGTCTTTGCCGACCGGAAGCGAGCTGACGCGATCAACGATGACCCAGCAGCAAACGAGACATTCGAGGCCCACAAGGTCGTTGCTCACGCGGTGGTCGAGGTCGACGAGAACGGCAAGGCGCACTTTCATGAGGCCGGGCATGCTGTTCTTGGCGCGGGTCTCGGCCTAGTGGCCGGTGGCTTGCTGGGCTTGATCGGTGGGCCTGCTGGCTTGCTGGCCTTCGCCGTCGGGGGCGCCGTCATCGGGGGTATTGCTGGCCAACACCATGGGCGGCCGGTCCCAACGGAAGACATGGAGCGGTTGACGGCCCAGATGCAGCCCGGCAACTCGGCCTATTTGGTGCTGGTTGAGGAGAGCCAGGTCGAATCTCTTGTCGACTCGATGGCCGTCTATGAAGCCCAAGTGGTCATTCTGTCTGTCAGCGACGAAGCTTCCGGCGAGGTCCAACTCGCGACCGCACTTCCGGGTGAGTCAACGGCGCTGATGGATACCTCCATAGACGAAGTACACCAGGCGGCGCCACTTCCGGGCAAGACAACGTAGCAATAAACACCGGCAGCGACGCAGTTCTCGGTTATCGGGGAACCCTGGCGCTATTGCTGGCAGCGATTCCACACTTTTCCAATTCCTGGAGGCTCACATGTTGCACGCACTAGTCGTTAGTCTGCTCGCGCAATCGCCGTTGATCCTGGGTGGCCTGCTTGTATACTGGTTCAGGATACCGACGAAATGGGTCGGCTGGTTGGGCGGCGCCGGCGCGGGTGCGCTTTTCAGCGCCATCGCATTTGACCTGATTCCAGACGCCGATGTGTTGCCCCCTCGGGCGGTGGTGCTGTGGCTGATGGTCGGAGCTTGCGTGTTTGCCGGCCTTGACTATCTGGTTGAGCAAAACTTTGGCAAGAGGGCGGGGGCGCTGGGCATCGTGTTAGGGGCGATCATCGACGGGGTACCGGAGTGCGTGATTTTTGGTATTCAAATCGCGGCCGGTCAAGCCCTCAGCGCGGCATTCCTGACGGCCGTGATGGTGTCGAATATTCCACAGTCGATTGCCCCGTCAGCAGACCTGGCCAAACAAGGCAGTCCGATGAAACGGGTGGCGGCTATCTGGATCGGGGTGGTTCTAATCTGTGGCGTGGCCGGGGGGCTGGCCTATGCCTTTGGGGTCCGGGTGCCTGACGCGACGGGCGCAGCGGTGTCAGGGTTTGCCGCCGGCGGCCTGATTGCCATGCTGACCACTTCTCTGATTCCGTTCTCGTTCGAACGGGGCGGGCTGCTCACCGGTGTGTTTGCGGTTGCGGGGTTCGCTATGTCGTTTTTGCAGCAGTAGTGTCCGCCTTGGGGGCAGGAGAGTGAACCGGGGGTATGTTTAAGTTTTGTTGACATGCCGATTTCGCAGCTTGTCGTCGGCATGTTGATACTTCGCGATGTAAAACGTTAACACATTCTATGGGGTGGTGTTGTCGAGGATGCCGAGGTAGGTAGCCGACGCGACTGCTTGCTGGCGGCTGTGGACGCCTAGCTTCTGGTAAATATTGGCGGTGTGGCGTTTGACTGTGCGCTCGGAGATAAACAGGTCGCCCGCGATCTCCTTGGCCGTTAAACGTTGCGCCAACATCTCCAGAACTTCCATCTCGCGGTTGGTCAGCGGTTCGATGAGGTTCGCCTGGTTGGCTACCTCGGGAACGGTGTGGATCAGGTCGATGCCCTGGGTGTCAGCCGGGGGAAAGGCCTGCAGAATCTGGCCGATGAACCCGGAATTGCTTCTCTGTCTGCCCAGTTCCGCAAGCAGAGAGGCGATTTTGGAACCAAGGTCCACAAAAGCCCGCAGAACGCTGCTTGGCTCCGCAAGGTCAACCGCTTGCCCAAGGGACAACAAGGCGGCGGCGCGATTGCCCTGCGCGTCTGCAAGCAGGGCTTGCAGGGCCAGTAGATCGATCATTCGGCGTGTGTTGGATGCCCTTTCAACAAGATCGCGCAGGCGGAGTATCACAGCCGCTGCTTTGCGCAGGTCGGCCGGCGTGGCCAGGTTCAGCAGAATGCTTGCTAAGACAACTTCCTGGTTGAGTAGCATGACGGCTGGCACCGACTGCGTGATGTCATCGAATGCCGCTGTTCGGTGGCGTGCCTCAGCGTATTGACCTTGCTTCAATGCCAGGAGAGCCCGGAACAAGTTGGTTTCTGCCAGAATGCGGGAGTTATTGATCTCGATGCTGTAGGTTTCCACCAAGTCGATTACCTCGCCAGCCTGCTTGATGTCACCGCGCGCCAGATACAATGATGCCAGACCGAAGGCACATTGGGAGTAAGGTGCTGCGTGGGCAATGTAACGTTGGACTGTTACAGCTTTGAACTCGCTCTCGGCCCGTTCCAGGTCGTTTGCGTCGTAGGCTGCGGTGCCCAGAAAGTAGTGCGCAAACCCGACGCCTTCAGTCAGGCCACGCTCGGTGGACAGACGAAGGTAATGAGTGGCTACCTGGCGAAGGGAGGCGAGGTCGGTGTTCATCCAAGTCAGAAAACAAAGCCCAAACAGGATACGCGAGGGAAACGAGTTACCATGCAGCGAATCCTCTTTGAGTCCTTCCAGAAATAGCTCGCGTGCCCGGGTGGTCTCTCCAGTTGCCTGGAAACCGGCCGCGTAATACAGCCACGCAAGTCCGCGGACGCTGGAATGGGCCATCGGCAATCGCTCAAGCGCGCTACTTGCCAGCGCCGAAGTTTCTTTTCCGCTGCGCAGGGAATAGAAGGACAGCATGGAGCGTAGCGCGTCAACTTCGCCGCGTAACTGTCCGGTTTCCGGGCCTGGACCCAGCGCTTCGATCCGGGAGTCAATACTATCAAGATATGGCGGGATGTCAGGAAATCGCCATTGGCGCTGTAAAACAAAGGCTTTCAGCAGGAGAAGCGCCGGTTGTTCGTCGATCAAATGGCTGGGTATCAACCGCAGCCAACGATCGATCTGCAGCCAGCGTTCCTGATTCATCGCCTCGTGGCGGTGAGTCACAACGACCCGAACAGCTGCTTGCTCGTCTCCAGCCGCCATGGCGTGGATGATGGCGTCCTCAACAAATCCATTCTCTGCGTACCACAAACTGGCTTTTCTGTGGATCTCAGCTATCTCGTCGCGGCTGTACTGGCGCTCCAGCCGGGTCTGCAACAGCAGTTGGAACAAGTGGTGGTAACGGAACCATTGCTGCTGGTTGTCCAGCGCTACGATGAAGAGGTCGGTCTGTTCGAGCCATTCCAGATAGGCCTGTCCGTTACACACCGGGGTGTCGAGATTGATAACGGCTTCGCAAAGTGGACCGCACAGTCGATTCAACACCGATGTTTTGAGCAGGAACTCCTCGACCGCTGCAGACTGGCGCGAGAGCACTTCGTCCACCAGATAGTCCATGATGTACCGCTCGCTGGCTTCGAAGCTCGCCACGAACTCGTCCGAATCAGAGATATGGCGCAGGTTGAGGACTGCCAGGTGCAGGCCGGTGATCCAGCCTTCAGTCTTGTCGGTCAGAACGGCTGCTACAGAATCGCTGACCGGATGTTCTGTGGATCGCTGCAGATATTCCTTTGTTTCCTTTGCCGAAAACCGTAGATCCTGCCGCCGAATCTCTGTTAAAAGACCGCCGGCGCGCAGCTTGTTCAACGGCAGCGCGGGGTCTCTGCGGGTAGAAATCGCCAGGCTCATCGTCTGCGACGGATGCCGCAACAGATCGATCAACAGCTCGTTGACCTCTTGACCTGAGATCAATTGGTAGTCGTCGAGAACCAGCACGAATCGCTGCTCGTCTGCCAGCAGGGGGTGGTTGTGGAGCCCCTCAATTTCGTTGATCAGCGTGCCGGCCAGTACCTTTGTTGGTGGCAGTTCAGCAACTTGCAGCAAGGCCAGGGTCTGTTCGCAGGCTTCGGGGAAGATAGTGCGAATGGCGGCGATGAAATAGCTGAGGAAAACGTCCAGGTCGCTGTCACTCTCATCGAGTGAGAGCCAGGCGCTGGGGCAAGGGCACGTGTCCAGCCAATCGCTGAGGAGTGTCGTCTTACCGGAGCCGGCCGGAGCCAATACCAGTGTGAGAGGAAGATTGCGTCCGTTGTTCAGCAGGTTTGTCAGGCGCGGACGACGAATCAGGTTGTCGCTGACAGCCGGCCGGTAGAGCTTGGTTTGAATGAGGCTAAACGAAGGATTTTTGAGTTTGGCTGCGTTCAATGTCTATTTTTCGTCTGGGACACAGATCCGAAACAGTACCGTTTCAGCGTTAAAAAAAACGCCGTCTGGTGCTCGCTGGGAGCCTGTGCCAGTGAGCTACACCCTTTTTGCATCCTTTTGGCTCTATCTCTTTTGCTGCATGTATTGTACCATGAAGCAGTACTCGGCGAAAGTAACGATAGTAACAAGCTGAGTACACCTCATTAGCAGAAGACTAGCCTGTCAAATCCGTCGATAACCGATTCACTCAAACATATAAAGGAGCATAACCTGTGAGCAAAAAAGATACTCCCGCAACCGTTGTTGTTGCAGCATTCGACAACGACGATGCTGCCAAAGCAGCTCTCGATCAAGTTAAGGGCGCCAAGAAGGAACTGGGCCTGCGCGACGCCGCGATAGTCACCCGCCACGGCGATAAGATCAAGGTCAAGGAAACCAAGGATATGGGCGGCGGCAAGGGCGCGGTCATTGGCGGCGTGATTGCCGGCATCGCGACCGGCGGCCTGGCGATTCTGGGCGGCGCGCTGATCGGCGGTTTGATTGCCAAGGGCCACGACGCCAACCTGCCTGACAAGCAACTCAAGGAACTCGTTGCTGCACTGCCGGAAGGTTCCGACGCGGTCATCGCCGTGGTCGATGAGGCCTCCGGCCAGGCAGCGGTAGACATGCTGACCGGCGCTGGCGCCAAAGCCACGACGCTCAACCTCGATGCTGACACCGCAGCCCGTCTGGGTGCTGTCGCTGTGGCTGCTGATGACACACCTGCAGAGGATGCACCCGCTGATGACACGCCGGCTGAGGATGCACCGGCTGCTGAGGAAGCGACTGAAGAGCCAGCCGCTGAATAATAGCAGTTCGGAAAGATACGGGCGCGTCGCATATGCCTGTACATTATAAGTGCAATAGTTAAGCAAACAACATGGGTGCCGAAGCATTCGCCTTCGACGCCCATGTTACATATAATTTAAGCTGCCCTTTTTGGGCAACGTCAAACATATTCAATGCGAAAGGAGAACGCTAGCATGGCAGACAATTCCGAGATGGTTTCTGTGAGCAAGGACGAGTTGGCTGAAACTGCGGTTGAGGTAGAGGTCGCCGGCATCGAGACTGAGATCGAAGGCGAGATGGATGTGGAAGAGGGTCTTGAAGAACTCGAGTTGGCCGGGGATGTTGCTGATGTCGGCGTTGCGGCAGCCATGGCCGCTGCCAGCGACCTGACCCGCGCTGAGGACCTTGAGATCGTCGCCGAGCGCATGGCGCGTCTGGGCAATGTGGTGGCTGCGGCTGGCGCACTCGATTTTGTTCAGGGCGCTGAGATCCTGGCTGCCTCAGAGGATATCGAGGTCCAAAGCGACCTGGTTGCCTTGCTGGGCGAGGAGGACCTGGAGTTCGGCATGGGTATCGGCGCGATTGGCGGCCAGCTGGGAGTGGCGGCTGACATCGCTGCTTTGCGCGACATGCCGGTGATGGCCGACTTTCTGTACACCAAGTCCAGCGAACTGCGCGAAATGGCCGTCGATGCAATCATCAAGTTCGCGGCGACGCGTGTGCTGGCCCAGTCCATTGCGGCGACCGGCGCCAAGGTCGGCGGCTACGGCGCTGACGAGATGATCGAAGGACTGACCCGCATGGAGATCTCCGACGCCGTTGCGGCCCGCAGCGATGAGTTGGCAGTGGCCGGCGTCGGCTACGCAGTGACCGGCATTGTTGAAGCTGGCATTGCCGAAGAAGCCGGTGAAGCAGCTCGCGAGCTGGGAGCCGAAGGTGTGGCTGAAATAGCAGTTGGCTCCATGGAAATGGGCGCCGGTGCAGCTCTGGAAGGCGCTGGTGAAGCGCTGGCTGAGGAGGCCGAATAGCACAACAAGGTTTGCGACACGCTGCTGCGAAGCCCGCTCCGCGGGTGTTCGCGTAGCGCAAAACCTGATTCTGCTTCGAGACGAGGTGTGTGGCGCACTACAAGCGCGCCGCACACCTCGTTTTGTTTTTCGGAGTTGTGGACTTTGGCGCGCGTTTCGCCATGTAAACAGTTGCGGATCAGTAACGAATAGTTGGATTTCTGTCCTGCCAATGGTATTATTCCTGTGTGGAACGATCCACGATCTGGCTGGATGAACAGCCTCCACCTCTCAATCAAATCAAAGGAGATTCGTTTATGGCATACAAATTCGACGCGACAGCACGCTACGCCGAGTCCCACGACTGGGCGCGCGTGGAGGGAGATGTGGTGGTGTGCGGCATCAGCGACTACGCCCAGCACGCCCTGTCCGATGTGGTGTTCATTGAGCTGCCCAGCGCGGGCAAAACGGTGACGAAGGGGGATGTCTACAGCACGGTCGAGTCCGTCAAGGCGGCCGAGCAGGTCTACGCGCCGGTCAGCGGCGAGATCGTCGCGGTCAACGATGATCTCGAGTCGACCCCGGAGCTGATCAACGAGGATCCTTACGGCGCGGCCTGGATCATCAAGGTCAAGCCGTCCGATCCGGGCCAGTTCGATGAACTGATGGACGCCGCGGCCTACGAGACGTTCCTGAGCGAGCACGAATAACAGAGGAGGCTTCAATGCCGTTCATTGCCAATACCGATGCGGATCGGGATGCGATGCTGGCAGCGGTGGGCCTGGAGCGCATTGAGGATCTGTTCCGCGACGTTCCTGAACAGCACCGCTACGCCACGCTGGATCTGCCTGAGCCGTTGAGCGAATTGGAAGTCCTGCGGGAGGTCAGCGCGCTGGCTGACGAAAACGACCATCTGGGCGAGCTGGCCAGCTTTCTGGGAGCCGGCGCATACCGCCATTTCGTGCCCTCGGTGGTCGATTTCCTGGCCGGCCGGTCGGAGTTCTACTCAGCTTACACTCCATACCAACCGGAGGTCAGCCAGGGCACGCTTCAGGCCATCTTTGAGTACCAGAGCATGGTTGCCGCGCTGACCGGCATGGACGCCGCCAATGCCAGCCACTACGACGGCGCGACCGCGACCGCCGAGGCTGTCATTATGGCGCTCAACTCGGCAACTGGGAACCGTCCCGGAGGGAAAGGGCCGCGCAAGCGGGTTGTCCTGTCGCCGGCGCTCAACCCACAGTACCGTGAGGTGGTTCACACCTACACCCAGGGGATGGGGCTGGACATCGTCGGCGGCGATCTGATCGACCACGACTTCCACACCTTGCTGGAGTTGGTGGACGAGGATACTGCCTGCGTGGTCGTACAAAACCCCGACTTTCTGGGGCAATTGCACAGCGCGGCCGAGATGCAGGACCTGGCCGACGCGGTCCATGCGGCTGGCGCGCTGCTGGCTGTCTCGGTGGACCCCATTAGCCTGGGGATGTTTACGCCGCCGGGCGAATACGGCGTCGATATCGTCATGGGTGAAGGCCAGAGTCTGGGCAACGCCCTCAACTTCGGCGGGCCATATCTCGGTTTCTTCGCCATGCGCACGGCCGATGTACGCAAGTCGGCCGGCCGTATCGCCGGCGAGACGGTGGATGTGGACGGTCAAACCGGCTATGTGCTGACGCTCAGCACGCGCGAGCAGCACATTCGCCGCGGCCGCGCTACAAGCAACATCTGTACCAACCAGGCGCTGATGGCGCTGCGCGCCTGCATCTACCTGGCGGCAATGGGCAAGCATGGACTACGTAGCGTAGCCGAGCAATGCTATCACAAGGCACAGTACGCCGCCACCCGCATCTCGATGATTCCCGGCTATCAGATCGTCGGTGAGAAGCCGTTCTTCAAGGAGTTCGTCGTGCGTTGCCCTGCGCCTGTCCATGTAATCAAGGACTACCTGCTGATGGAATGGGGTATCGTCGCCGGTTACGATCTGGTCGACGATTACCCGGAGCTTGGCGAATGCCTGTTGCTGTGCGTGACCGAGATGAACACGCGCCAGGAGATCGACGATCTGGTGGAGGCTCTGGCTTCCGTGGCCGAGATGGTCGAGGATATGGAGTTAGAACTGGTACGGGAGCTGGAGGACGTGCGATGATCGAGCCAACTGTTTACGACCTGTCCTCGCCGGGACGCCACGGCCCGCTGCTGCCGGTTCTCGACGTGCCGGAAGCCCCGCTGCCAGATGGCTATCTGCGCGAGGATCTGTTGCTGCCGGAGCTAAGCGAGTTGGACACCGTGCGCCATTTCGTGCGCCTTAGCCAGCGTAACATGGGCATCGACACCAACTTCTATCCGCTGGGGTCATGTACTATGAAGTACAATCCCAAGGTCAACGAGAAGGCTGCCGGTCTGGCTGGCTTCACAGACTTGCACCCGCTGCAGGATGCCGAGATGACCCAGGGCGCCATGCAGTTGCTGCTGGAGTTGCAGGTCTATCTGGCGGAGATCAGCGGTTTCGACGCGGTGACCCTGCAGCCGGCTGCCGGCGCGCAGGGTGAACTGACCGGCGTGCTGATGATGCGCAAGTACCAACTGGACCGCGGCGAGACCCAGCGCACCAAGATTCTGGTACCCGATTCGGCCCATGGCACCAACCCGGCGACGACTACCATGTCCGGCCTGCAGGTGGTGGAACTGCCATCGAGCCCGCGCGGCAACCTGGACCTGGAAGCGCTCAAGGCTAACCTGGACGACACGGTGGTCGGATTGATGTTGACCAATCCCAATACGCTGGGGCTGTTCGAAGAGCGCATTCTGGAGATCACCCAGTTGGTGCACGAGGCTGGCGGGCTGGTCTACGGCGACGGCGCCAACATGAACGCCATCGTTGGTGTGGTCAAGCCGGCCGATCTGGGAATCGACGTCATGCACTTCAACCTGCACAAGACCTTCAGCACGCCTCATGGCGGCGGCGGGCCGGGTGCCGGGCCGGTAGGCGTGGTTGCCAAGCTGGCGCCCTTCCTGCCCGGACCGGTCGTGTCCGTCGAGCACATCCCCGATGATTTCGACGATGAAGAGGAGCACGTGCACTTCGATGAGGACGGCGACGACTTCCGCCTCATCTGGCACATGCCGTCGAAATCCATCGGACGGGTGCGCAGCTACTACGGCAACTTCGGCGTCCTGGTACGGGCGTACACCTATATCCGAATGCACGGCGCGCCAGGGCTGCGGCGCATCGCTGAAAACGCGGTGCTGAACGCAAACTATCTCAAGGCGCGTCTACAGCAGGAGGCGTCGTACCCGGTTGCCTTCGGCGATCGCATCTGTATGCACGAGTTCGTCGCCCAGGGAATCCTGGAGGGCGCGCCCGACATTCATACCATGGACATTGCTAAACGGCTCATGGATTACGGTTTCCATCCGCCGACGGTCTACTTCCCGCTGATTGTGCGCGAGGCGCTGATGATCGAGCCGACCGAGACCGAGAGCAAGGCAACGCTGGACGCCTTCGCCGACGCCATGATCCAGATCGCACGCGAGGCGCGCGAGGAACCAGAGTTGCTCAAGGATGCGCCGCACAGCGCGCCGGTCAAGCGACTGGACGAGGTGCGCGCCGCGCGCCAGATGATCCTCTGTCGCTGTTAGAAATCTATTTTCACTACCCCTCTCCCAACTGCGAAGTTCAATGCTTGGCGGAACTGGGTTGATTGGGAGAGGGGAAGCGAACTCTGAAAGAACAGTGATTGTAGATACCGAGAATGTTCAATTAGCTAATGGCAAAGTTGCCGATGCTGAGCGCAAAGCCCAGTTTGGCCAGTTCTTTACGCCGGTTGCCATCGCTGATTTCATGGCCGGATTGTTTGTTCCTGGCGCGGGGGGCGCGTGTCGTTTGCTGGATGCAGGTGCGGGGACCGGTTCGTTGTCGGTTGCTTTCCTGCGCCGCTGGCTGGCGGGCGGGTTCATCTGTAACCAGCTAGAAATCGATGCGTTCGAGATCGACTCTGTGCTGCATCCGAAGCTCGCCATTACTCTGGGTAAATTCCAAAAGGAATCGGGGATATCATATACCATTCGCGGCGAGGACTTCATTTATGCTGCAACTGACTGGTTGTCGGGCAGTCTTTTTGCTCGCGCGCTTCCGACTTACACCCACGCTATTCTGAATCCCCCTTACAAGAAGATTCGCAGCGATTCCGGGCATCGGGCGGCACTACGGCGAGCCGGAATCGAGACCGTCAACCTGTATTCGGCCTTCGTGGCATTGGCGCTAGGCCTATTGGTCGATCACGGCCAGTTGGTTGCGATTATCCCGCGCAGCTTCTGCAACGGACCCTACTACAAGCCGTTTCGTGAATATATCCTGGAACGATCAGCATTGTTGCATATGCACCTGTTTGGGTCGCGCAACGCTGCGTTTAAGGACGACGAAGTGCTTCAGGAAAACATCATTATCCTGCTGGAACGAGGTGCTCAACAGGGAATGGTCACGGTGTCGCTGTCTACAGACAGCACTTTCGGCGATCTCGCGAGCCACCAATATCCGTTCGATCAGATTGTGCTACCTGACGATCCAGAGCAGTTTATTCATGTGCCCACCTCGCCGGATGGACATTTTCTGGAGCAATCGCCGGTGGTTTGCCATTCGCTTGCCGAACTGGGCATTTCTGTCTCAACTGGGCCAGTTGTCGATTTTCGAGTGAAGACATTTCTGCGCGCCATGCCTGAGGAGGGCACTGTGCCGCTGCTCTATGCGAGCCATTTTAGCAACTCAGTGACAACTTGGCCGTTGCTCGGGACAAAGAAACCCAATGCCATTGTTCACAACCACGAAACTGACAAATGGCTCTATCCTAAGGGATTCTACTGCGTGGTGCGGCGATTCTCTTCCAAAGAGGAAGCACGGCGTGTGGTTGCCAGCATTGTTGACCCGGTTGTGTTTGATAGTGCTCCGATGCTGGGCTTCGAGAATCATCTCAACATATTCCACGAGAACAAGCATGGCCTGACAGAGGCGTTAGCGCGCGGGTTGGTACTCTTCCTCAATACGACGGCTATCGACGAGCAAGTTCGGCGCTTCAATGGCCATACACAGGTTAACGCGACAGATCTGAGGACTCTTAAATACCCCAGCCGTGAGATGCTGATCGAGTTAGGCGAATGGGGCAAGCAGCAGGAGGATCTGACGCAAACGTTGATTGACCAGAAACTGGAGAGCATGATTGCATGACAGCCGAGATTGATCACGTCGAGGCCGCTAAACATGTCATCGTCTCATTAGGTTTGCCGCGAGGACAGCAAAACTGGTGGATTGACATACACAACCGATTGTGTTAAGCTCGCGTTATATTGGACCGTTGGTTTTCCGTTCTTTGCAAGGAGGAACAGATCGTGAAAGACCTTCACGTCAAGGATTGGATGACCCGCCGGGTCATCACCGTGGATACCCGCACGTCTCTGCCCGATGCGCACAAACTGATGCGCACCAACAACATCCGCCGCCTGCCAGTGGTCGACCGAGGCAAGTTGGTCGGTATCGTCACCCGCAGCGATATTCGTGAGGCCTCACCGTCCGAAGCCACGACGTTGAGCATTTGGGAGATGCACTACCAGCTTTCCAAGCTGTCGGTTGGTATCATCATGACCAAGGATCCGTATACGGTCACGCCGGATACAACCATAAAGGACGCGGCCAAGATGATGTACACCTACAAGATCGGTGGACTTCCAGTGGTCAACGAGGGTGGCGAACTCCAGGGCATCATGACGGAATCGGATATCTTCCGCATTCTGATCGCCTGGTTCGACGAGCAGGAAGGGACAGCGTAGCGTCTCGAAGCGGCGCGCGCTGCAGATCCGGATCAATGAAATTGACCCGCCGCCCAGCATCTTGCCGGGCAGCGGGTCAATTGTCTTCTCAGGCGCTAACGGTCAACTGTGGCGTCAATCGATCCGCTCCAGCCATACCTCAGTCACATTCCGGGCACACCGGGCACTTCTCGATGGCCAGCGCGTAGATCTTCTCGCCTTCGTAGATGAAGCCGGCGTTGCCGCGCACGTGCCGCCAGGCATGCAGGATCAGCGCGAAGGCGCAGGTTCCTTGCAGGTCGCCCGTCGGGTTCGACGGCGTGACTGGCTCCGACAAACGCAGCTTGTTGGTGGTAACGTCCTCGTTGACCGGCGACTGGCCGGTGGGGTAACTATCTTCGTGGATGTTGATCCGCGTCGGGTCGACGCCCTTGGTGAAGTCCAGGTCCCATCTGTGCACGCGGCCGTTATCTTGTGCGGCGTGGACGGTGAAGGTCAACTCCGGGGTCGGCAACCAGGGCACGACGCCACATGGGTTGGTGGCCGGAGTGCCCAGGCTGAACTCCACCTTCTTGTTGTCGATGTGTACCTTCAGGTCCAGGTGATCGACTACCACCGGCACAGGATCGGGATCCGCGCCGCTGCCGTCCCCGCCGTGATCCGGGAAGTTCATGGTCGTGATCTTGTTGCCCTGCCAGTCGAACATCTCCATGCGCAGGATGTAGTCGCCCTCATCCACCTCGAAGCCCGTGTTCCAGCGCGCCAGAAGGGTATCTCCCGGCGTGGTCAGGCCGGCAAAGCCATCTATAATCCACCAATGGTCCGTATCCATGACTTCGTAGAGGTCAGGCGTGCCGTTGACCGGCTTTGGCCCAATCAAGTAGGAGGGATCAAACGAGCCCTCCGGCAGCGCGCGTTGTACCATGAACTGGGTCCGGATCGGTGTGAAGTCTGAATCGGGCGGCGTGCCTGGGCCAGTCTTCTCGGCGTACGACAGGCGGTAGTAGGTCTTCTCCGTCACGTTGCCGCCGAGCAGGTCGTCGCTGAACGCTCCGAAGAGGTACAGGCTGCCGCCGTAAGCCGCGTTGTCCGTGCCTGGCACATGATACATGCCGCTGGCCTGGTCGATCTTCCAAACCGGGTCGGCGCCGATGCGCAGGATGGTGGCCATCTGCTCGCCGGGCAGAGGCTCGCCCATGCAGCCGCTGCCGCAGACGATCTCCTCGTCGTCCAGGAAGAGGTCGATGTGGGCGTTGGTCACGTTCCAGCGGGTGCTGGTGTACGGGTCCAGGTAGATGACGTGCTCGACGCCGCCTATCACCTGAGTGACCTTGATCACGATGTCCGGCCGCTTGTCGAAGCGCAGCCGGCCATTGCGCAAGTGCCACGGGTACCAGTCGAAGCAGCACTCGAAGTAGCCGCTGCAGTTTGTGTAGGTGGTGCAGACCAGTTCCTTGCTGTAGAAGCAGCCGGGCCAGACAATCCACGGCGCGAGCTTGCTGGTCAGCGTGAGCTTGTCCAGGCGCTCGGCAACTGCCGGCGCGACGGATTTCATTTCGCCGATTCGCTCGAACTGCATGGCAGGCAGCGGCGGATCGGGCTGCGGATTGTAGCCGGCTGCCGAGCCGGCTGCCAGGCCGCGGATGTTCATGTTGACCAGGCTGTCAGCCAGCTCGCGCGGTGGCAGCGGTTGCGGGTCGAGGCTGACGTAGCCGCCGAGATCGCTCATCCGGGCCGCGGCCACGACCTCGCGCGGGTTGATCAGTTCGGGCGGCGGATCCGGCAGCGGGATGCGCTTGAAGCGCGGCGGTCGCTCCTTGATCAAGTCGGGGATGCGAACGACCTTGCGGTCCAGCAGATCGGGCAGCGCGGCGACGATGTAGTCCCACCAGCACCACTCCCGGTCGACGTCGAAGACCTCGACCTTGACGTAGGGCACGGGGCACGTCTCCGTGTGTCCGTCCTCGTTGTGTACCTTGCGCACATGGCCCGAAACGCAGATACGCTGCGGCCACCAGGGCCACCAGATGTATTTCAGCAGGTAGATCTCAGCGCTCAGCCGCAGCGCGTTGTCCTCGCGGATCCAGTCGGCCGCGGCGTACTGCTGCCGGTAGGTTGCCTCGCCGCGAAACTTCTTCGGGTCGTCAGCCGGGCTGACGACGACAGTGACATCCTGAGGCTCGCGAAGCTCTGTCGCAACCTCAAAACTGCCGTTCCGTCCTACCTTGGTCGAACCGAGCAGCTCACCTTGAGTGTCGAATGCATAGGCGTGCAGGCCCAGGTCGCGCGGGACTCCCCGCATTTCCTCCAGGTCTACCTGCCCGACGATGCGGGCGCCCCTCGATTTCATGCTCTTCTGGCTTCCACTACTACTCTCACTAGCCATGGTCCAAACTCCTTTCTCATACAATCCGAGATTCGACCGGCGGCGAACTGGCGATGTCACGCGGCGCCGGCCGGCTTGACTTGCAAACGCAAACTCCGTCTGCAAACTTATCAACGAGTTCTTCGGCGCGTATTACAGCATGCCAGAATTTCAGGGCGGCCGCGAGAAAATCGCGGACTGATTGACATCAACCTGCGACTATGGTATGCTCATCGTTGTCTCGCCTATTCGCTTGAAAGAAAGACGCAGCGGTCCACGCGGCGGCAGGCGCCAAAAGCAGGAGGTAGAGAACACCACGCCACGTCCGTCCTCGGTGGCCCGAGAACCAACTCTCCATCCGTCCTAATCTGCAAACGCTGGTGCGTTTGCCTGTTCTTGAACTTACCCGGAGGCAAATTCATGGATTTCAACGCAATGATCAGTCGCGGATTGCGCGCCGCGAGACTTGACGTAACGCTGTACAACGAGGTTGAAGCCGATGCCAGCCTGAACCGCGAGGCCCTGACCGTCGTGATTATCGCGGCGCTGTTGTCCTTTGCAGGTTCGCTGATCGGCGCCCTGTTTTCATCTGTCATCGGCAGTGCATTGGGAGCATCAACGACCTTCTTTGGACTGCTCGTGGCCGCCGTGTTCGTTGCAGTGTGGACAGTCATCGGCTACTACGTTTGGTCTTACCTGACCTGGTTTATTGGCACTCGCTTCTTCGGCGGCACCGCGGAACCGGGCGAGTTGATGAGAACCATCGGATACGCGTACGCGCCGCAGTGGTTGAACGTGCTGAACTTTATCCCCTGCGTTGGTGCGATTCTCAGCATCGTTGTCAGCATCTGGTCGCTGGTGGCCGGTATCATCGCCATTCGCGAGGCGCTGGACTTCGATACCGGCAAGGCAGTTATCACGGCCATCATCGGCTGGCTGGTGATCTTTGTGATCGGCCTGATCATCACCGGCATCTTTGGCGTCGGGATGATGGGGCTGGGCGCGCTGGCCAATTGATCTGATTTGGTTGTTCGATCAGGCGGTGCAGTGATGTGGTCGCTGTACCGCCTTTTTCATGCCTGCCGCCTAGACGGATTTCACACTTCAGTGGTAAAATGGGGGCGTAGAACTGTCCCAATCCCCTCGTTTCTCTGCCTGAGATTGGAGCCATGCGCCAAGGCCTCGTTCGTTTCATTCTGCTGGTCATAGTCCTTCTGCTGATCTTTGGTGTCTATCGCCTCCTGACGATTGATCCCATCGACGCAGGGACATTCTTCAATCCTGATGCCGGGCCGCTGGTGCTGGTCGAACCGGAAGGTGGCGACGCAGCGCCGTTGACGCTGGCAGCGTTTCAAGCTGCCGCGGCCGGCGGCGCGACCGGGTTCTACACACCGGTCTCCCTGGCTCAGAACGGCGAGTTGGTGGCCGCGGCGGCCGCTGAGACGTCCGACGACGCCAGCGGGCAGGTCGTCAGCCTCGACCAGTTGTTGACGGAGTTCCCTGACGCGCGCTTTGCGGTTGAACTGCGTGAGCCGAGCCTGCAGTCGTTGGCTGCGCTGTTGCACACAGCAGACACCCACAATGCCCGCGGCCGTCTGCTGGCCCTGGTCGACGACCAGCAACTGGTCGAGACGCTGCGCCAACAGGCGCCTGATCTCGCTACTGCCTTGACATCTGGCGAGACAAGCACGTTTCTGACGGTCAGTCGATTCGGGCTGGCCCCTTTTTATCGCCCTGTCGCGTCCGGCCTTATTTTGCCCGCCGAGCAGTTTTCGGCCCGCACTGCCAGGTCGGCTCAGTCTGGCGGCATGGCGGTACTGGTGGTTGCTCCACAAGAATCGGACGATCCGCTGTCATGGATCGAGCAGGGCGCTGACGGAGTTATCATTGGCCGGTCTCAGGCCGCACAGCCTGATTGACGCCTGGCCTGGAGGAAACCATGTTCGTTCGTGATTTCATGACCCGTGATCTGATCACTGCCGGGGTTGACGATCCCGCGGGCGCAACCTTGCAGCGGATGCGCGACCAGGGGCTGCGGCGAATGCCGGTGCTGGACGGTGAGGGCAAGCTGGTCGGTATGATCAGTGACCGGCGGCTCTTGCAGGCGTTGGCCGTGCCGACCCGCCGCGGCGAGTTCCGCCGCTCCGTGGCCAAGCCGCCCAACCTGACCGTCGGCGCGCTGATGAATCCAAAGGTGGTAACTACGTCGCCCGACGTGCCGCTGGAACAGGCGGCGTCGATGATGGTCTTCAACCGCATCGGGTCGATCGTCGTCATGGAGGAGGGCGCGGCCATCGGTATCATCACCGAGACCGACATGTTCCGCATCTTCCTGCGGCTGCTGGGCGGAGAGGAGCGCGGTTTGCGGGTGACGCTACGGGCGCCGGCCTTCCGCGGCATTCAGGCTGACATCCTGACCGATATCGCCCGCGCCGGCGGCCATCTGATCAGCCTGGGCAACCTAACCGACGACGACAGCGTGTTGATGGCCTTCAAGGTGATCGATCTCAACGCCGAGGACCTGGAGGCGATTCTGGACGAGTTGCCGGTGGACGACCTCGACATCCGGGAGGTGTAGCTGTGGCGGAAACCAACCAGCCGTGGCTCGGCAAGCGCGTGGATATCTTGGACAAGGGATGGGTCGAACTGCAGGACGTGATGGGCGATGACAACGCCATCGTCGCGGCCGCGCGTGCTTCGTTCCTGGGTGAGAGCAAGGGCGCCGAGCGCGACAAGAGGCTGCTTTTCTACCTGTTGCGCCACCGCCACACGACTCCCTTTGAGATGGTGGAGTTCAAGTTCCGCGTGCGTGCCCCGGTGGTGGTCTGGTGGCAGTGGGTGCGCCATCGAACCTGGAATTTCAACGCGCAGAGCGGCCGCTACACGCCGTTTCAGGAAGAGGATTTCTACGTTGTCGCGGCCGATGGCTGGCGGTTACAGGCCGCTGACAACAAGCAAGCCAGCGAGGGGTTTCTGGAAGACGGCGGCTGGTTGACCGAGGCGCTGGCCAGGCATTACGATGAGGGCTATCGTCTCTATCAGCAGGCGCTGGAT
>JACKBK010000043.1 GCA_020634555.1 Caldilineae bacterium | reverse complement strand
CTGGTGCATGAAGCCTATTTCGCAGACCCGCCGGAGAAGACCTACGACAATCACTCGTTGACGGCGGATGCGGCAGCGCTGGCCGAGCAGGCAGGAGTGACAACGCTGGCGCTGGTTCACCGCCAGGAACCGGACATCGAAGACGCGCTGGCCTACCGCGCTGCGGCAGCGCGTCATTTCTGCGGCACGATTCTTGTGCCCCAGACCGGCGACCGCTACCAGTTCCAACGCGGCGAGTAACAATTGTTCATCACTCCCAAACAGTGTTGAAACAC
The DNA here is from genome assembly GCA_020634555.1 of Caldilineae bacterium. Taxonomy (GTDB): domain Bacteria; phylum Chloroflexota; class Anaerolineae; order JAAEKA01; family JAAEKA01; genus JACKBK01. The sequence goes on along the minus strand of JACKBK010000043.1, from coordinate 25,782 downwards.
TTACCCTGCATGATTTGATCCGGGGTAAACGCACAAGAATCAACAAGCCCGCCGAACGGCGGGCCTTTGTTTATTGAGTTGCGTTGGCTGCTCCTCACGAGCAAGCCGCGTGAGATGCCTGGTTGCCAGACGAAGCCTATTCTTTGGGGATGATTGTCACCTTACGATGATCCCCTTCTCCCACGCTTTCCGTTGTAACCAGAAGGTTGTCGCGCAGTGTAATGTGAACGATGCGCCGCTCGTTTGGAGGCATGGCTTCCAACGACACAGTTTTTCCTGAACTGACAGCACGATCGGCCATCCGGTTGGCCAGACGCGCTAGCTGCTCCTCGCGGCGAGCGCGATAGCCTTCGACATCAACCACCACGTTTACCCACCGATGCATGCGATGGTTGACCATCAGCCGGGTCAAATATTGAATCGCCGAGAGCGTTTCCGCCCGCCGACCAATGAGTATGCCCAGGTCGTCGCCCTCGATGTTGAGTACGATTGGAGCGTCCTGATTGTCATCGAGCACGCCGCGGTATTCGACGGCCTGCACGCGCGCGACGACTCCCATCCGGTCGAGCATTCCCTGCAAGAGATCCGTTGCCTCTGAAGTAGCATCCAGTTCTTCGCTGATATCTGTCTCAGCTACAGATTTCGGTTCCGCCGACTGCTCCGGCTTTGGCTCTGGCGTCTCAGGTTGTTGAGTCTTTGGTTCAGGCGCTACTTGGGCCGGGGAAGATGCCGGAGCATCTTTCTTGGGTGGCTTCGATGCTGGAGCCTTCGAGGGCTGCTTGCTGATCGGCGTGATCCTTACCCGGGCGTCTTCAGCACCAAATCCGAGCAATCCGCGGCTGCCCTTGCTCAATATCTCGATTTCGACTTGATCAGATGTGAGCTTCAACGCAGCCAGTCCGGCCTCGGTGGCTTCCTCCGGGGTTCTGCCACGAAACTCGTTGCCTTCGGAAGACGTCATATCCTACCTCTTCTTTTTGCGCATCTTGCGCCGCCGGCCAGCAGAAACGTTTTCGGTAGTTCCGCTGACGCTTGTGGGTGTACCGGTAGTTGTTATTACGGCACCCTGTGCAGACGCTGAGCCGCTCGTTGCGGCTGCCGGTGCAGCTTTCCGGTTAGGCAGCAGACCTGACCAACCTGTGGCCAGCCCCTGCTGAATGATCTGAATAATGTTGGACGTTACCCAGTACAGCGACAGACCAGAGGGAACGATGAGGGTAATGTATCCAAACATCACCGGCATCAACATCATCACAGTGCTCATCGACCCGCCGCCGACAGTCGGGTTGGAGGCCTGGCTCATGCGCTGCATGATAAACTGGGTAACGACATAGATGATGGGCAGGATCAGAAACGGCAGCACGGCAGGCGAGAGAAGATGCGCCGGCGTAATAGGTTGCAGCCAGCTCATTCCCTGCCCGTACTCAGGCTGCGCCAAACTTGGTATCCACAGGAACGGCTGATCCAATTTGGGCCCAAGTAACAGCAGGGCGTAGTAGAAAGCAAACAAGATGGGCATCTGGATCAGCAGCGGTAGACAGCCGCCGGCAGGATTGACGCCCTCCTGCTTATACAGCTCCATCTGCTTCTGGGAGAGCTTCTCCCGATCCTTGCCGTACTTCTCCTGGAGCTCCTTCAACTTCGGCTGGATCGCCTGCTGCTTTTTCATCGACTGCATCTGCTTGCGCGTCAGCGGGTACAACAGAGCGCGAATCAGAATAGTCACCAGAATGATGGCAAGCCCGTAGCTTGCCAGGCCGATCGGCGTTAGGATGTAGGTATAGACAGATTCGATCAGCCATTCCAGCGGCTTTGCCAGCGGAGCAATCCAGGTAGGCGCCGTCACTGTACCATCATCCGCTATCTGCGGAGCGCAGCCGCTGGCTACTAACGCCAATACAGCTAACAATAACAACAGGCTCAAGACCCGTTTTCGAGACATCAAACTAGCTTCTTTCATCACAAGGATTCTAGGGAACCGGATCGTATCCACCGGGGTTAAGCGGGTGACAACGGCTGATCCGCCGTGCGCCCAACCAGAGTCCCTTCAGGGCGCCGTATCGCTCAACAGCCTCGAGCGTGTAGTGCGAACAGGTAGGCTGAAAACGGCAGTTGCTGGCCAGCGCCGGCGAGATATACCGTTGATAGAACCGGATGAGAGCGATGACAACTTTCTTCATAGCTATACACTACAACTCTGGCTCATCGGAGGTTCGCGTGGTTGTAGATCGAGACACGTGCAGGCGTGAAATGTGATCTCGCATCGCTTCTCGCACGAGACGTTTCACGTCTCACGCGAACTCAGAGGCAACCATACGCAATCCCGCTAAGCTTACACGGTCTCCGAGTGAACTGTGATCAAACTGGCAAGCCGCAGCAACTTCTCTACACTGCCTTCAATCTGGGAGTAAGTAGCCTGGGCTACCGGGATTCGTGCTACGAACACAATGTCATAGCCAGTGCCGATCTTCGAAAACCTCAGCCGCACAATCTCGCGCACGCGCCTGCGGACGCGATTTCGAACAACAGCCCCGCCTACCCTGCGGCTGACCGAGAAGCCAAAGCGGCTGATCGGCAGTCCATTGGGAAGCAAACAAATAACCAGAAGTCGATCTGACCAGCAATCGCCGTTTCGTCGAATGTCCTGGAAACGTGCGCTTCCTGTCAGTCGATGGTCCCGCTTCAACGGCTAATAGTCGCGTTTGCGGTAGGTCAACGCAGGGGCAAGACGCTTGCGACCGCGCTGCCGGCGGCGTTTGATCACGTTGCGGCCGTCAGAGGTACTCATACGACTGCGAAAGCCATGTACCCGCAGACGCCGGCGTACCTTTGGCTGAAAAGTTCTCTTAGGCATTTCTAAGCTGCACTCCTATCGTTCTTTTTTTGTAACTGCTCGGCCTTCACTGTTGCGTCACTCCCGCCTCCGTGGGAGTCTAGCGCCTGTGAAGACGTGTATTGCCGCCTCCGCGGGAATGACAGGTGAGCGGTTACTTTTTTCCAGTTTTTCTGCGTCGCCAGCAAGCGTGACTCCGCGATTTGCATTCCTGTTATAAACAGCAAAAAAACGGGAGAGGTAGTTTTCGGCGCCTCGCCCGCTTTCGCTTGCTGTCAGCCCGGGATCGCCGGTTACACCAGCGCCCCGATATTATACTTCCGGGACATTGTCCCGTCAAATCGATAGTTCTTCGGTGGATGCCTCCTGGCTGGCATCAGTTGGCGTCGGCGTGATCAGCCCAACAATACGCTCGATCATATCCAACACCACAGCCTGCCGGAACCCGGCGATCACTGCAATCATTGCCGGCACCAGCCGGGCACCGATCGCGCTATCACCGGCAGTCGGCGTCGCCTGCACAACAAGAAAGCCGCTGCCCATGATCAAGAAGACAATGCCGCCTAACACCATACCAATCAGCGGTTGGGTGTAATACCAGAGATTCTCGATCGGTTCATAGTCCCGCCTCACCGAGATGTGATAGTACAGCGACCACATGGCGGCAGTGGCACCACCGATTCCACCCCAGGCAAGGGTGCTTATAAACAACACCGCCCAGCCCAACGTTTCGCTGGTAGGAGGTACGCCCAGCAGAAACGCGAGCCAGCCCACAAAAGCCGCGCCGTTAACGGTGGTGATCAACGCAAATATGGAGAGCACGATCAGCCATCCGGTCTGGTAGACCAGAATCCTGGGCCAAAAGCGGCTGCCCTCTTCGTCGCTCTGTCGAACCTGATGCACGCGGGCCTGCACCTGACGAACGTAGTACTCCGCCTCGGCGAACTGTTCAGGGTCTTTCAATAGAATAACGCGCGCTTTGCGCAATATCTCGAAGGCAACCGTGATCTCACGTCGCTTGCCGCTGAAGAGCTTGGTTACGTCCTCATAAAGATTGTCGATCTGTTTGTCGAGGGCCCGTAGATCGCTCTTGGGCAAACGCTGCAGTATCTCTTCGCTGTCCTTGCGCGACATCTTGGGCAATTCGCGGTCCACCAGTGTCGCAGAAAGCTCGCCATCTTCCGAGGCAGCCTGATCACCGCTCAGCGTGGTGATTGGACCACTGACCGTAACACCCGGCGGTGCTACCTGCCGTGGCTGCCCATTTTCACTGACAACGACAACGGGCTGGTCAGACGAATCGGCCTGGTCTGGTTGGTCGGGCATCTCATGATCCTCCGTTGCTGCAATAGGATCTGTCACGACAGAAGGCGGTACTGCGTTCTCGTTCGGGGTAGGCGCCGGCGCAGCAGGTTGCTCAACCGCAGGTTCAGCGGCCATACCCTGCTGCTCTGGCAAGGGTGGTACATCGAGGTCAAGCTCCAGGGCGGCATCAGCATCGCTGGCACCATCTGCGACAACATGCGCCGAGTTCTCCACCGAATCGATCCCGCTCTCAGAAATCGCGCTATGATCAACGAGGGAGTTCTCCGGCAACGGTGGAAGGTCAAGCTCGAAACCAGCCATCTCATCCACCTGACTCGACTTCGCTGAGGCAGGCTTCACATCCCGAACAGCAGCGCTGCGCGACGGCTGCGTTGTCAGCATATACTGGCGCTTCTGGGCCAGAACACGCAGAAATGCTTCAGCCGCCATCCGCAGGAACTGGTCAACATCGGCTTCGGTGAAAGCAGGTGCGCTGACGGTGCCATTACTATGAGCACCTGCGGCAGGCGTAGCTGACTCAGAAGCAGGCGCTTCTTCTTGGATTTCACCAGACGACTCAAGCAATTTCTCACTGCTTGAGTCATCGACAACAGAAGCTGGCGCGCGATTAGGCACTGCCTCATCGTCACCGAAGAGCAGGTCGATACCTCGTCCAAAAAGCTCCGAGCCCTGGCCTTTTACTGTTGCCTTTACTTGTGCCATAACTGCGCCATCTAACGTTGCCGCGTCATCCTTTCGATGTGTCCATTTATCAGTTCCTGCTCTGGCCGATCTTTGAATGCATCCTAAAAGGGGCCGATCGAACCAGCTATGGGAGGATATCTATGGACGTATCCGATTTTCATCGGGTTCGTTGGTTTTACCTGAAACGTGCATAAAATTGAACGTCTGTTTCCAACGTTTTCACCAAACCTATTATATTACCATAAATTGCATATGTCAAGTGCTTATCAAGCCACTTATTCTTATGTCAATTATTGGCAATTGCCGCGAACCTCCAGATAAACCGGGTGCAGCACCGTGACTATCCTGACCAGCCGTTGCGCCACGACTTGGAGATAGTCGGGAGAATAGGTCTCCAGCGCGATGGTCTCGTAGACCTTGGTCCAGCCCTTGTCCCAAAGTTCAGCCTCGACATCCTCACCAAGCTCCGCCTTGATCTCGATCATGTGTGCGGTGAACCCGTCCAGCAAACGACGATTGGCGGCGGCGTTCTTGCTCTCAAAGTGCAGTCCCACCTCCAATCGATCACCCAGACGCACTGGCACGCGCGCGACCTCGTAGTGGAAGTGCGGTTCATCGTCGTACAACTGGACGCCGAAGCTCCATAACCGGCCGCGCCGCAATCGCGGCCCGTCGGGCAGACTACCGATCACAGCATCAGGCAGAGCTGCCATGAACTCACTACTGCGCATTGCTCCGCATCACCCTGACGTTTTGGCCAGCGAGCCATCCAACCCCAACGCGGTAGCACTGTCTTGCATGGCAGCCAGGACCAATGCTATATGATCACCAAGGTCCTCACCCAACTCCGCTGCATACTCTTCGATCTCGTGTCGGTTGATCGCGGCTGCGAAAGACTTATCCTTCCACTTCTTGCGCACCGATTTGACGGTGACATCGCACAGGTCCTTCGACGGGCGCACATAGCCGACAGCCATGATCAAGCCGGTCAGCTCGTCCACGGCGACCAACGCGCTGTCCATGGGCCCAGAGCGCTCAATGCCGAGATAGGGCGCATGCCCCTCCACCGCGTGGATCAGCGCATCAGGATAGCCCAGCTCGCGAAACAGCCGCAGTTCAGTGCGCGGATGCCCGTTGACCGGATCGTCCATGTCGGGAAAGCGCTCGAAATCCATGTCATGCACGAGACCGGTGATCCCCCAAAGGTCTTCGTCCTCATCGTACTTGCGCGCATAGGCCCGCATAGCGGCCTCGACGGCCAGCATATGTTTGCGCAGACTGTCCGACTCGACCCATTGACACATCAGATCCCAGGCCGCTTGACGAGTAGGTAATGACATCACGAACCTCCAGATGGATTTTGAAAGCGACGCAATTTTATCATCCCCCGGCGATTCGATCAAACAGCGCGAGTTGACAACAAGAACATGTGTTCGTATAATTCAATGAGAACACGTTGCGCGGCAACACCCGTAATCAGGTAAGAGCATATCCAATGCACATTCAGACATCACTGGATCTCTACGACAAGGTCAGCCTGCTCGGCGGTCAAGCGCAGTACGACCTGTGCGAATCGCAAGGCAAACCACTTCCCCTGGCCGATACTGGCGCGCCCTCCAGTCGAGTCCCCAACGTCAGCAACTCGGTGGCCACTGTGGTCGGCGCCGGTGGTCGCCGTGTACCGTTGCTGCGAATCCTGCAGACCAGCGCGTGCGAGAAAAACTGCTATTACTGCCCCTTCCGCGCCGGACGGCGTATGCGGCGGGCGACGTTGACGCCCGATGACCTGGCGGCTGCCTTCGGCCAGATGATACAGAAGCGACTGGTGGAAGGTCTTTTCCTAAGCTCAGGCATTATCGGCACTGTGCGCACCATGGACCGGATGCTGGAAACGGTAGAGTTGGTACGTCACAAGGTGGGCTGGCGCGGCTATGTGCATCTCAAGATCTTGCCCAACGCGGAAGAGGCACAAATTGAACGCGCGGCGCAACTGGCCGACCGTCTGTCCGTCAACCTGGAGGCACCCAACGAGCAACGGCTTGCCAAGCTTGCGCCCAAGAAGGATTTCGAGCACGGCCTGGTGGAGCCGCTGGAGCGCGCCTGGGCCATCGTGCGCCAGTTGCGCAACGCCGGCCAGCAAGTGGCCAGCGCCGGCGCCACCACCCAATACGTCGTCGGACCCGCCGGGGAGAGCGACCAGGAGCTTCTCGCCACCAGCCAACGCCTCTATCGACAGGTTGGACTGCGGCGCGCCTACTACTCAGCCTTCAGCCCGGTTTCCGACACACCGTTGGAAAGTGAGCAGGCTACCGCGCCGTTACGCGAGCATCGACTCTATCAGGCTGATTTTCTGCTGCGGCAATATGGCTTCAACACCGACGAACTGCCGTTCGACCCGGCAGGCAACCTGTCGTTGGAACAAAACCCCAAAGCCGCGTGGGCGGCGGCGCACCCCGAGTACTTCCCTCTAGAGATCAACCACACAACACAGGCCGCTCTGTTGCGCGTGCCCGGAATCGGGCCACGCGGCGCGGCGGCAATCATGCAAGCGCGCCGCAACGGCACTCTGAGAACACTAGACGATCTGCGCAAGCTGGGCGTTCGCACCGAGCAGGTTGCACCCTACGTACTTCTCAACGGGCGGGCGCCGGCTCACCAACTGCGTCTTTTCGCATAACTCCAACAATTCAAAAAAAAACGCGCAAGCCTATGGCTTGCGCGTCACAAAGAACCGCATTTGAGAACGCCCCCACTCTCTGGAACAAACCGTCAACCTGCCTTAGGACGCGTCTATCAATTAGTTACCGCTTTGGCGGTCTTTGCTTGCACTCCGGAAAGGATCTGACCGAGTCAACACAGGGAAGTTGTTTTTAAGCGCGCCCTTTGTCAGTTTCCTGAACTTACCCGCGGCAGCCAACGACGCTTGCCATGAGAAGGCCGCCGTCGAGAGCGTTGCCCATCGTCCCCACCGTCTTCCCCGTATGTGTAGTCCCGGTTGTAGTAGTAATAGTAGTAATATCCGCCCGCCTGTGGTCGCAGGCGGTTCAGGGCAACCCCCAGGATGTGCGCGTTTACCTTGTCCAGCGACTCCTTGGCACTGACGGCCCACTGCCGGCGCGTCCGTCCTGCATCGATCACCAGCACCACCCCGTCCACCTGACGCGCCAGAATCGCGGCATCTGTGACAGCCATCACTGGCGGACTATCGAACATCAACACATCCGCTTGTTGTTGCATAGTCTCAACCAGGGCTGCAAACTTGGCTGAGCTCAACAGTTCGGCGGGATTGGGCGGCAGCGGCCCGGTAGTGAGAATTTGCAGGTTCTCCACCTTGGTCGACTGCAGTAAACCCTCATTGGAGGCGTGCTCTTGCAACAGCGCGTTGGTCAAACCAGCGTTGTTGGGCACCTGGAAAATGCGGTGCAAGGTCGGGCGGCGCAGATCGGTGTCCACCAGAATTACCCGCTGGCCCTGCTGTGCCACCACCACTGCCAGGTTGGCCAGCGTGGTGCTCTTGCCCTCTGACGGGTTTGAACTGGTGACCATCAGCGTGCGCGGCGGGTTGTCCAGCGAGGAAAACTGAATGTTGGTGCGCAAGATACGAAACGCCTCTGCAGCAGGCGACTTTGGATACAGCGAAGTAACCAGCTTGTCTCCTATCTGGTCACCGTCGATGCGTGCGATCGCGCCCAGCGTTGACACATCGATGGCGTCCTTGACATCATCCGGGTCCTTCAAGGTATCGTCCAGGTAATCCAGCAAGAACGCGGCGCCAGCCGCCAACAAGAAGCCGATAGCAGCCGCCAGCAGAATCGTCATCCCCTTGTTAGGGCCAATAGGCGCGGTTGGCAACATCGCCGGCTCAACGACGTTGATAGTGTTGATGCCACCTTCCAGAAAGGCCAGCAGCGATGCGTAGTTTCCCTGGTAACCGTTCAACTTCTGCTCCAGAGCGCCGATCTGCGTTTGCGTATCGGCGATCTGGCGAGCGCTGAACATGCCGGCTAACTGCTGTTGCAACTCATCGATGCGCGCCTTGGTTTCATCGATATTAGCTTCTAGCTCCTGAAGCTGTCGAGTCACAAACTCCCGCCGGTCCTGGCGCGTGCGGTCTGAGGCGGACGGGCTTTGCAGGACAAGCTGATTGGCCAGCTCACCGGCAACAGCCTGGGCACGCACGGGGTCCGTGTCCACGACCCTGATCTCAAGCAACTGCGTGTTGGGCACCAACTGCACGGTATATTCCGGCAGCCAGGTCAACCCCAGAGCCGCCATGGTGGTGCCGCGTATCAAGTCGCGCTTGGCGATCTCGGCATAGGTTTGGGCAAGCTGCTGGCCCAGCCAGACCTCGTTGCCTGTAGGGTTGGGATTCTCCAGCGTCTGGCCCACCATCAAGGTCGTCTTGGCAGCGTAGATCGGCGGCTGCTGGCGGGTTGCCAAAAAACTGGCGGCGGTGGCCACCAGCGTGGCTAACACTATCAGCCAGAGCCACTTGCGAAATGTATTGAAATACTGCCGAAGTTCCATTTACTACCTCACCCAGACCGGATCCCAGTCGTTATACGCGCTGTTGAGCAGAATGCGCTGGTTGCTGCCATCCGCGTTCATGATCCAAAGCTGGTTTCTTCCATCGCGATTGGTAAAAAAGACGATCTGGGCGCCGTTTGGTGACCAGGTGGGGTGTTTCTCCCAAGCCGGTGTGCCGGTGAGCCGATTGGCGTTCGTGCCGTCGACGCTGATCGTAAACAGGTCATCGTTGCCCGGCTCGTTGGAGACGAAAAGGATCTGGCTGCCAACCGGCGACCAAGTCGCGTCATAAGACGCGCCGGTAAACGTAGTAACCTGCTTTATTGTATCATAGATGAAGTCCTGCAGGTATATTTGCGGCGTCTCACGGTCGTCTAACTGCACAATGACCCGGCCATAGCCGTTTGGCGCAAACGTGCTGTTGTCCCTGGCCTGTTCGTAGAACGCCGCATCATCCAACGGAAGGACATCAGCCTCGCTGCATCCACCCGAACGCGTGATGCACTGGGTATCAAGACTGAAAAACCGCGGTTCTCCCAACCGATCCGACACGAAGAGCAAACGTCCGGCTGCGGCTGCTCCCGATGAACCGGCCGCGGGCTGTATAGCCGCAGCCGTCGGTTCAGCCACTTCGGTCTCTGTCAAGGTCGTCGTGGCAGCGATCGCGGTCGTGGGCGCAGGCTGTTGCACCTCCGATGTAGAAGAGGCTGTCGGCGTCGCAGTGGGTGTCTGTGTCGCTGTCGGCGTCGGCGTCCATGTGCCCGTGGTGAGGGCTTGGATTGTCACCAGAATAACCTGGGCCTGGGCCGTCTCTGCATTCAGCGGGACAGCGGTCTCTGTCGGCGCTGCGGTGGCCGTAACCACCCCCGGCGGGAAGGGTGTTGGCGGACCGGCGGTGGCAGTCCGCGTTGCCTCGGCGATAGCCTGAGACAGCCACGTGAATATGTCGGCAGCTGTTGGTGTATTGGTCACCACTACAAAGGGAGTGGTCGGCGTAGCCGTCACGTAATCCGTGGGCAATGGGGTGAAAGTGCCGGTGGTGATGGCAACCGCGGTGGCGTAGACGGCGTTGGCCGTCGCGGTAACATTGTTGACCGGGCGCGGCGTCGCTGTGACCACAAAAGGCAGCCCGGCTAGTAGCCGCTCTGCCTGGGCCGTCTCCTCGTTCTCCGGCGTCGCGGTCGCCGTGACCATGGAGCGGGGCGTCGGCGTGGCGGTGCCGATGCGCAAGCTGATTGCCACTTCGGTGCGGCGAACGGCAGCAGCCGTCAGCACATTGACGGGAGTCGGTGTGCTGGTGACAACGACGTACTCCCGAGTTGGCACAGGCGGCGGCGTGGCTGGCGCGGGCCCCATCACAAGACGCAACACCGGTGAATTACCGCGCGATGCCGGCCCGTAGCCCGTGTCCCAGGCGAACACATTGCCCGTCCCAGTTTCGGGACCATCCAACCGCATAACAAGCTGGTTCTGCTCATCCAGAATCGCCTGTTGCAAGAGTGAAAGCTGGGCCGCATCAAACACAAACTGGTTCACCGCATAGGGAGCCAGCTCGGCCGTGCTCACCACCGGCAGAATCGTCTGCGACACATCGGCGTTGTGTACCAACTGGAAGGTCATGCGGGCCCAGTCCTCGTTGATCGAGGGATCCAACCAACGCAGTTGCCAACCGGTCTCACTCGTCGGGTCAAGCCGGTCGTCCTCCAGCCCGGTCAATATCAGCGAGGCCGCGTGGATCGGAGCGCCGCGCGGCACACGCGACAGGTCAAACTGCATCACCCCATGGTACAACTCGTCATCGTAGATCCCCGTGTACAGATAGGAATCGCCCAAGTGGTTGCCACGCGCCTCGCCGCTGGTCACCCATCCAACCCCCTCAGCCTGCGGTGTGACGGCCAGAAACACCTCACCAGGAGCCAGCGTCGGCGTCGGGATCTCCTCGATGCGCCGTTGAACGACGAGGGCGGCGGCAGGAGTTGCTGTGGCCTCGCCTCCTGCCGGCGTAAACTGCGGATCGGGCGTCGGAAATGCCGGCGCTTCAGCCTGTGCGGGAGTGGCAGTCTGCGTCGGTGCGGCCGGTGCTGCAGGCTGAGCAGGCAATCCGGTGTCTGCCAGGATCGCGACCAATCGCCACCCGACCACCAAGGCGACAACGGCCAGGGACACCCACAGGATGGGGCGCAGCAGCGAACGTCGCTGACGAGCAGGCTGCTCGCGCGGCGCTTGTCCGGCGGTTTCCTGCCCAGCCTGCCGTTGCCGGTAGCGTGGACAACCGGTATGCCCGGATGCCAGACAATAGCGAAGCTGATGGTCGCTATCGGGTATATACGTGCTGTCGCCTGAAAGTGCGTAACAGCGGTGACGTCCATCGGCGTAGCTGAGACGCACTGACGAGTCGTCGTTTAGCCCCAAATACGGGCAAAGATCGATGGTTGATGACATGTAACCGTGTGGGTGCGTATCGGATGATCGAGGCAACGAAGCGGCACATGATCACGCAGTTGCCGCGTCCTCGCATCAATCATACCCAGCGCGTAACTACTCACCCGTCATTCCCGCGAAGGCGGGAATCCAGGTCTGTGAGAGTGGATTCCCGCCTTCGCGGGAATGACGCCACTCTGTAGGCTGAGTAGTTACCCTAGCGCTAGTCCAGAGAGAAAATTATACAACACCCAAGGCAGGCCAAACAAATCGGGTAAGAACAGACACAAGACTTCTTTCCGGCCTTGCGCCTTATTGCCAGCTATGTTATAATTCCGCCATCATTTGCGCTGGCAACGGCTGGCGTTTCCGCAACCGGCTGCTATGCCGGCTTCTTTCCCCCCGAAAGGAGGTGTGATCACCAGGTCTGGACTGCATATGATCGCTCGGCGGGAGCGCTTCCCTCCACCATCTTCCCTGATGGCTCCAGACCGTTCCTACCCCAACTCCATCCTTCCCCCGCCACCAATCTAACCTGAACGCACGCTGAGGATCAACGGTTTTGGCGATGTGCCCGGACTACTGATTAGCCCGACCGAAAAGTTCTGTGTTCCCAGCAGTGCCCACTCCACCAAGAAGGAGTCTGCCGCAATGGCAAGCGTAAGTTACCGCAACGTCTACAAGCGCTGGGGCGATGTAGTCGCCGTCAACGACTTCAACCTCGATATCGCCGACAAGGAGTTCATGGTCTACGTCGGACCCTCGGGCTGTGGCAAGTCTACCAGTCTGCGCCTGCTGGCCGGGCTGGAAGAGATCAGCGATGGCCAGATCCTGATCGGCGACCGGGTGGTAAACGATGTGCCACCCAAAGACCGCGACATTGCCATGGTATTCCAGAGCTACGCGCTCTATCCGCACATGACAGTGTTCGACAATATGGCCTTCGGCCTCAAGCTGCGCAAAATGCCCAAGGACGAGATCAACCGCCGGGTGAAGGAAGCAGCTGACATCCTCGGCATCTCCCAGTTTCTGGATCGCAAACCCAAGGCACTCTCCGGTGGCCAGCGCCAGCGTGTGGCCGTCGGTCGCGCCATCGTGCGCGACCCCGCCGTGTTCCTGTTCGACGAGCCGCTCTCCAACCTGGACGCCAAGCTGCGCGTCCAGACCCGCGCCGAGATCACCAAGCTGTGGCAGCGGCTGGGAACGACCTTCATCTACGTGACCCACGACCAGGTCGAGGCAATGACCATGGCCACCCGCATCGCCGTGATGAAGGACGGCGTCTTGCAACAGGTCGATTCACCGCAACATCTCTATGACCATCCCACCAACGTCTTCGTGGCCGGCTTCATCGGCAGCCCGTCGATGAACTTCTTCGATGCCACACTGGTCGAAGCGGACGGCAAGCTCTGGGTAGACGGCGGCACATTCCGCCTGGAGATGCCGGCTATCCACAACGAGATTGCCCAGAAACATAAGGGCAAGGAGATCATTTTCGGCGTCCGCCCTGAAGATATCCAGACCCGCCAGTATGCGCCGCCAGGCATCCACCCAGCCTACATGGACGCCAAGATCGACGTGACCGAGTTGATGGGCAACGAGATCTTCGCCTATCTGCTCACTGGCAAGAAAGTCTTCGTCGCCCGCCTCGACCCGCGCACCCAAGCGCACGTGGGTGAAAACATCGATCTGACCGTCGCGATGGACAAGATCCACATGTTCGATCCCAAGACAGAACAGCGACTCGAATAAAGCGCCAACAGAGCGGTTGGTCGTAGGATCAGCCGGCGCAGCCGTATAGCATCTGAAGGGGCAAGGTTAACGGGATTCTACCCGCCGCCTTGTCCCTTTCACTTTGTTTCTCCCCCATGCTCGCACTCGTCACAGGCGCGACAGGATTCGTCGGAGCCAACGTCGTTGAGGCACTGAACCAGGCTGGCTGGCAGGTGCGCGCGCTGCATCGCCGCTCCTCCTCGATGGCTGCCCTGCGCGGACTGGCGTTCGAACCGGTCATCGGGGATGTCACGGAGGTTGATTCGCTGCTTTCGGTGATGGCTGGCTGTGATGCTGTCTTCCATGTGGCCGGGGTAACCGCCGACTACTGGGATCAGAACACCGAGCGGCTGCACGCTGTCAACGTTCAGGGAACGCGCAACGTGGTCGAGGCTGCCCTGGCAACCAGAGTCAAACGTCTTGTCCACACCAGTTCCCAGGCAGCGCTAGGCTTGCCCAACAAAAACGATACACAGCCGATGGACGAGACCCATCGGTACAATCTGCCTCCCGAAACATACCCCTATGGCTACAGCAAACATCTGGCGGAACTGGAAGTGCAGAGCGCGGTCACGCGCGGCCTGCACGCAATCATCGTCAATCCAACAGTGGTGCTTGGCCCGCGCGATGTGACGCTTACCAACAGCCAGATCATCCAGGAGGTTCAGCGCGGCCGGGTTCCTCTGGTTCCGCCGGGTGGGATCAACGTGGTTGACGCCATAGATTTGGGCCGCGGCCACTTGCTGGCTCTGGACAAAGGCGGCGCAGGCGAGCGCTATTTGCTGGCGGGCCACAACCTCAGCAACCTGGATCTGACCCGCCGTATAGCCAAGATTCTCGCCGTCCGCCCGCCTCGAGGAACAATACCCCGCTTGCTGATCCGCCCCCTCAGCGCGTCTTTGGATGGAGCCAATCGCCTCTCGCCGCGCCGGCTGCCGCTATCTGGCGACGTGCTGCGCTTCGGATCGCGCTTCAGCTATGCTGACAACAGAAAGGCCGTCCGCGAGCTGGGTTTCACAGTCACACCGCTGGAGAAAACCCTGGAACGAGCAGTGGCATGGCTGCGAGAGGTGAATGCGCTATAGTGGATCTTGATTGGCAGGGTATGGATTACCGAAATTGACCGTTGACAAACGTTCAGAACTATGATAGAGTGCTGTTGCCTATCGAAGGGTGTTAAACCATGATCCAGCAACGTCTCAGCCTTACGCTCCTTATCCTCCGCTCCCTGCCGGGAGCCGGTGACACGCGGGAGTGACTCGCTGAGACGCCTGGTCTATCGACCTGACAAAGTTCGTAAGGTGGCCTCAGTGGCCGCCTTTTTATTTGAAGGCCTCCCCCGTGGAGGTCTTTTTGTTGCCCACGAAAGGAGAACACATCTCATGGGGCTCGAATGACTTACTACTGCCTGGATTTCTTTCCCTATCCATCGGGCGCGGGGCTGACGGTTGGCCACTGCCGCAACTACGTGCCCACCGATGTCGTCAGCCGCTATTATCGCATGCGCGGCTACGATGTGCTGCATCCCATGGGCTGGGACGCGTTTGGCCTGCCGGCCGAGAACGAGGCGATCCGCCACGGCGTCCACCCGGCCGAAAGCACCGCTCGCTACGCCGCCAACTACAAGCGGCAGATGCAATTGATCCGCTGCACCTATGACTGGGACCGCGAGATCAATTCCAGCGATCCGGCCTACTATCGCTGGACGCAATGGTTTTTTCTGCTGTTGTACCGCCGCGGCCTGGCCTATCGCGACGTCGCACCGGTCAACTGGTGTACTGGCTGCCAGACAGTTCTGGCCCACGAGGAAGTGGAGGAAGGCGCATGCTGGCGCTGTGGCAACCGGGTCATCGAGCGCAGCCTGCCGCAATGGTGGTTCAGAACTACCGCCTACCGCGAGCAACTGGCTGCCGGCCTGGACGATGTGGACTGGCCCTCGCATATCACCGCCATGCAGCGCCGCTGGATCGCTGGCCTGCGCGACTGGCTGGTCAGCCGGCAGCGCTACTGGGGTGCGCCGATTCCGATCATCCACTGCCCGACTTGCGGGATTGTGCCGGTGCCCGAAGAGGAACTGCCGGTGCGCTTGCCGCCGTTGCCCACAGGCGCGTTCGAGCCGCGGGGAGACGGCCGCAGCCCGCTGGCCAACATTCCGGAGTTCGTCAACACGACATGCCCGCAGTGCGGCGGATCGGCGCAACGCGAGACCGACACCATGGCCGGATCGGTCTGCTCCTCATGGTACTTCCTGCGCTTTGCCAGCCCGCACGAGCAGCGTTTCGCGTTCGATCGGGACGCTGTGAAGTACTGGCTGCCAGCGGATCTGTACGCCGGCGGCGCAGAACATGCCACCGGCCACCTGCTGTACGCGCGCTTCTTCACCAGGGTGATGGCAGACGCGGGATTGATCGACTTCCGTGAGCCGTTTCCCGTCCTGCGTTCTCAAGGTGTGGTTCACGCCAGCGACGGCCGTCGAATGTCCAAATCGCGACCGGAGACAGTGGTGACACCCGACGATGTGGTCGCCCGCCACGGCGCCGACGCGCTGCGGGCACATGTGCTGTTCATCGCGCCCTTCGACGCCAACGTGACCTGGGACGACAGCGCGATCAACGGCGTGGTGCGCTGGATGGAGCGAGTTCGGAGGGTTGCTGGGGTGGACAGAAAGAAGAATAAGGAAGGAAAATGGGATGAGGCGCTGGCGCGTGGGTTGCATCAGACGATAGGCAAGGTAAGCGGGGACATCGAGGCGTTGAAGTTCAACACTGCGATTGCCGCGTTGATGAGCTTTACATCACAGATGCTGGATGTTCAGGATCAGGTTGGAGATATGGTGTGGCTGGAATGTTGCAGCGCCTTGGCGCGCATGCTGGCTCCGTTCACACCTGATCTGGCCGAGGAACTGTGGCAGATGCTGGGCGAGAAAGGTTCGGTCCACAGCCAGCCATGGCCGGAATGGCGCGAGGACCTGGCCGCCGAGGAGACGGTGGTCGTGGTGGTGCAAGTCAACGGCAAGGTGCGGGCACGGGTGACGATGCCGGCTGCCAGCGACGACGAGCAGACGGCCGCACTGGCGCTGGCGGATGAAACGGTGGCAAGCAGCCTGGCCGGCCGGCATCCCAAGCGAGTGATCGCCGTGGCCGGGCGACTGGTCAACGTAATAGTTTAGTGCGCGTCGCGCGGCCTAGTCCTGCATCGGCAATGTATGCACCTTGATCAGGTCGGTTACGCCGTGCTCATCACCGCCGGTGCCGGCGGTGATGACCGCGGTGTCGCCTGCCTGAAGGAGGCCGGCCTGGCAAGCCGTTTCCAGCGCGTCTTGAATCACCGAGTCTGTGTCAGGTGCGCGATGGCTGTGCAGGCTGTGAACACCCCAATAAAGCGTCAGCATCTGCTCAACTTCCCGGTCGGGCGTGATAGCAATAACCGCGCTGGGCGGGCGGAACCAGGAAAGTGTCTTGGCCGTGCTGCCGGAGATCGTGGGCGCAAGGATCGCTTTGGCGCGCACGATGACGGCCATGTCAGCGGCCGCATGGCAGACGGCCTGGCTGTTGGTGAGCATTGGCAACCCTCTCAGGGACAGAAGGTCGGGCGACCAATGGGACTCGGTCACCTGTGCGATGCGCACCATGGTTTCCACGCTTTTTACCGGGTACTTGCCGACAGCGGTCTCGCCTGACAACATGATGGCATCGGTGCCGTCCAGGATCGCGTTGGCCACGTCGCTGGCCTCTGCCCGGGTGGGACGGGGGTTACGGATCATCGAGTCGAGCATCTGGGTAGCGGTGATCACCGGCACGCCGACCTGGTTGCACTTGGCGATAATCATCTTCTGCATCATCGGCACGGCTTCGGGCGACACCTCGATACCCAAATCGCCGCGCGCGACCATGATGCCATCCACCACGGCGATGATTTCATCGATGACTTCCATCGCTTCCGGCTTCTCGATCTTGGCAATTACGGGCGTCAGTCGTCCGCCCCCTGCTCGTTGGCGGATCAACTCCTTCAGCGCGACGACCTCCTCGGCGCGGCGCACAAAGGAGAGCGCGATCCAGTCAGCGCTGTGGGCCAGAGCGAAGTCCAGGTCCTGTTCGTCCTTGGGCGTAACAGCGGCAATAGCCAGGCTGGCGCGCGGCAGGTTCATGCCTTTGTTGGAGGTCAACACCCCACCCACCACGACGCGACACATCACTGACTCGGTGTCGGTGTCCTCCACCTGTAGTTCCAGGGCTCCATCGTCCAGCAGCACACGGTCTCCCGGCTGCACCGCCCGCGGCAGTGCCTTGAACTGCACCGGTACCACGCCCGTGCGACTTGGGTCAGTTGCCGTACAAAGTTCGACCGGCACGCCAGGTTCCAGCATGACGCCGCCATCGGGCAGCTTGCCGACGCGCAGCTTCGGGCCTTGCAGGTCAACCAGAATGCCCACCGGTTTGTCCAGCTCCCTAGCCACCGAGCGCACCTTGGCCAGGACGCCAGCGTGGTACTCGTGGGTGCCGTGGGACATGTTGAGCCGGACCACGTCCATCCCGGCGCGCATCAACGCCCGTATCGCCTCGACGCTGTCTGTTGCCGGGCCAATTGTGCAGACGATCTTGGTGTTCAGCATGGGAGTGCTCTCCTCTTGTTGGATCGGTTCAACAGGATCTTATGGTGACGCTGTCAGGCTAAAACGTGAAGTGTGGGATTTGGCCTTGTGTGATGACAAACACATGTTGCGCCTTCAGGGTTCACGTGTGCGGCAACACAAGTTTTCGCAGAATAAAGAGATGTTCATCTGGTGCGAGATTGATCGGAAGATGTTAGAACAGACCATGCTGCGATAGGATGATGTTGAAAGACGCATCCGAACAACGAGGCCCAATGAAAAGAATAATCGTAGTCAACACGAAAGTCAAAGCGATGGGCGCATGACAATTCATGCACGATTCATGCCGAATCCACAGAAGCCGCTACAGCCACCCGGTTCTCCCGCTTTCCTCACTTTCCATTCCCTCAGAATCGTCCTCGCCCGCGTATTGCCCCTCGGCCGCGATCCACGGCACACGCGCCGAATCGTCTACCCCATGCTTGGCCAGCAACTGGCGAAAGTCGCTGCGCTTGTAGAGCTTGATGTTGACCTCTGGGTGCAGTTCGGCCAGCCAGCGGATCTTGCGGTTCTTGCGCCGCACCTGTTTGGGGCGCATGGTGGTAATCTCGACGTACAGGTCCTCGTCGGGAAGATAGAAATCCGGAGTGAACGCCGCAACAGGATTGCCGTCGCTGTCGGCGCGCAGAACAAAGGTGCGTGGTTCATATTCCCAGCGCACGCCATAGAAATCAAGAAGATGCGCGAACTCTTCCTCGGCGGCGTGGGCGAAAGCAGGCACAGGTGTCGGAGAGTGAGACATCACGCGAACAGTGGCACGATTCGGAATTGATGATGACTGCGCGATTGTAGCACACCCTCCGGCGCGCTCCAACTCGTTTGGTTCGCCCCTGTCACTATGGTACAATCGCCTACGGGCATCTGTAGCCCGCGAGCCTCTGCGATTGGTATCCCACCGAGGTACACTTTATGCCAACCACCCCCCGCGAGCTGACCGCGGATCAACTGCGCCGTCTCTGCTCCCCCGACGAGATGGCGTTCCAATCTACCGCCGAACTGGAGTTGCTGGACGACATCATTGGCCAGGAGCGGGCCACGCGCGCCATCGAGTTCGGCCTGGACATCCCGTATTACGGCTACAACATCTTCGCGCTTGGCCCGTCAGGCGCCGGCAAGACGACCACCATCACCCAGTATCTGGAGCGCAAGGCAGCCACACTGACCATTCCCAACGACTGGGCTTATGTCAACGATTTCGAGCGGCCCGACGAGCCGAAGGCGCTGCGGCTGCCGCCCGGCGGCGGCGCCCGGTTGCGTGACCGATTCGACCGGCTGCTGGACGAACTGGAAGACCTGTTGCCCAAAGCTTTCGAGGGTGAAAACTACGATCAGCACCGCAAGGAAATGGTTCAGGAACTGGACGAGCGGCGGCAACAGATCGTCGAGCAGATGGAGACGGTCGCACGCGAACAGGGTTTCGTCATCGTAGAGACACCCATGGGGTTGCTCTTTGCACCGATGATCGACGGCAAGGCAGCCAGCCGCGAGCAGTTCGAGCAGCTTCCCGAAGATCAGCGTAACGCGCTGGAAGCAGCGGAGCCGGCGCTGCGCGAGCAGATGGAGAGGACCCTCCGCGAGGTCAGAGCCATCAACGACGAGGTAGCCAGCCGTTTGCAGCACCTGGACAGGGAGATCGCGGCTGCCACGCTAGGGCCGGGCTTCGATGAACTGAAGGCGCAGTACGCCGAGTGGGACGACATCATCACCTACCTGGAAGACGTTCGTCAGCACATCGCCCGCCACGTAGACCGCTTCAAGTCCCAGGCAGACGACGGCGAACTGCCTGCCGACGGCCCTGCTGCACTGCTCCTGCGCCCGCCGGAGTCGCTCTTCGACAACTACCAGATCAATGTCGTGGTGGATCACCAGCAGGAGCACGGCGCGCCGGTGGTGGTCGAAACCAACCCGACCTACTACAACCTGGTGGGGCGCATCGAGCACGAAGCCGAGTTTGGCGCCCTGATCACCGATTCCAGTATGATCAAGGGTGGGTCGCTGCTGCGGGCCAACGGCGGCTTTCTGGTGGTCGATGCCCGCGCGCTGCTGCGCCAGCCGCTGGCCTTCGAAGCCCTCAAGCGATCTCTGCGCCATCAACAAGTCAAGATCGAGGAGCTAAGCGAGCAGCTCAGCGTCGTCGCCACCACCAGTCTCAGCCCGCGGCCGATCCCGCTGGACGTGAAAGTGATCCTGATCGGCGATCCCTACACCTACTACCTGCTCTACGCCTACGACGACGAGTTCCAAAAGCTGTTCAAGGTGCGCGCCGACTTCGCCAGCGAGATGGACTGGAGCCTGGAGAACACCGTCAAGATCGCCCGTTTCATCCGCACACGTTCGGCGGAAGAGGGGCTGCGCGCCTTTGATCTGTCCGGCGTCGCCAAGGTCGTCGAGCACGCCGGACGGCTGGTGGAAGACCAGCGCAAGCTCACCACCCGCTTCGCGCACGTAGCCGACGTCATCCGCGAGGCCGACTACTGGGCCGGCAAGGCAGGACACGAGTTGGTAACCGGCGCCGATGTAGAGAAAGCCATCGACGAACGCCGCTACCGCTCCGGCCAGGTCGAGGAGCGGGTGCGCGAGGCCATCGTGGACGGCACCATCATGATCGACGTAGACGGCGAAGTCGTGGGACAGGTCAACGGGCTGGCCGTTCTGATGCTGGGCGACCACATGTTTGGCAAACCGTCGCGCATCACCGCCAAGACCTACCTGGGCCAGGCCGGCGTGGTCAATATCGAGCGCGAGGCCAGGCTGAGCGGCAAGATCCACGACAAGGGAATGCTGATCATCAGCGGCTACCTGGGCGGCCGCTACGCCCAGAACAAGCCTCTCAGCCTCACGGCGACCATCACCTTCGAGCAGAGCTACGACGGCATCGAGGGCGACAGCGCCAGCTCGACCGAGGTGTACGCCTTGCTGTCGGCGCTGAGCGATCTGCCCATCAAGCAGGGCATTGCGGTCACCGGTTCTGTGAACCAAAACGGCGAAATTCAGGCCATTGGCGGCGCAACGGCCAAAGTCGAAGGCTTTTTCGACATCTGCAAGGAGAAAGGCCTGACCGGCCAACAGGGCGTCATCATCCCGGAAGCTAACGTCAACACCCTGATGCTGCGCGAGGACGTTGTTCAGGCGGTGGCCGACGGCCGCTTCCACATCTACCCGGTACGCACCGTGGACGAGGGCATCGCGATCCTGACGGGCGTGACTGCCGGCGAGCGCGGTGAGGATGGCAAGTTCCCGGAGGAGACTGTCAACCGCCTGGTAGACCGGGGATTGCGCAGGCTGGCCAAACGCCTGAAGAACTTCGGTCGCCCGCCCAAGCAAAAGGATGACGAAGAAGAGGCAGGAGAAGACGCAGACGACGACTCAACAGAGGATGATACGCCGGAGCCGCCAGCCGAACCCGGACTTCCCGGCGACCATCCTGACGGCCCCACCGATGAGCCGGAGCTTCCCGCGAACGACCCCGAACCACCCGTCGAGACAGAAGAGTAGGCTGGCTATGCCGCATACCGGTGCACACTTTGGACGCGACTATCAATTAGTTACCGCTTTGGCCGGTCTCCTGACCAAGCTAACACAGGGAAGTTGTTTTTAGACGCGTCCTTAGCCACGGAGTCCCCTTCCACCCGTGACTTCAAGAATTAGCACGTCGCGCGTTGCATTGCTCTCAGCCAACCCCGCTGACGCCAACCCGTATGTCGCGTTGTTGCGCGCCGGATTGGCCTCCGCGGGCATCGAGGCAACCCTCCTCGACAACCCGGAAGCGGACGGGCTGCCAGAAGCAGCGCGCCGCGCCGACATCGTGCATCTACATTGGCTGGAACTGTGGGGACGCCCGCCCTATCACAGCCTGCAACATCTGAACCGCTGGGGTTTACCGGGCCGAGGGGTGCGCCGCTGGCTAGAACCGGCTTTGAACAGCCCCGGTCGCTTCGAGACATGGCGCGCGCGCTTTCTCGACCGATTCTTCGCCGCGCTGGCACAGTACAAAGCGGACGGCGGGCGACTGGTTTACACGCTGCACAACTGGGGCCAGCACGAGGGCGAACATGAACGAACAGAGCAGGCCGCACTGGATCGGTTTCTAGGACTCGTCGATGCCGTCCACGTCCATGCTGAATACATTGTGCCGGAACTGCAAGCCAGGCTGCCCAAAGCCGCCTCGCCCGTGATCCGGGTCATTCCCCACGGCAACTACATCGGCGTGTATCCGAACACGATAAGCCGAAGCGAGGCTCGCCGCGATCTGGGGATCACCAATGATTCCTTTGCCTGCCTGTTCTTCGGCCTGATACGCCCGTACAAAGGGTTAGAGGAACTGCTGCCTGCTTTCGCGCAGCTCGCCGACCCGCATGCACTGCTGCTCATCGCCGGCCAATCACGGCCGCGGGACTACGCCGGCCAACTGGCCGCGATTTTCGCTGACGGTCGTGTTCGCTGGCATCCGCAGTTCGTACCGGCCAACGACATCCAGGTCTGGATGAACGGCGCCGATGTGGTGGTCTTGCCCTATCGACGCATCACCACCAGCGGCGCGGCCATGCTGGCATGGAGCTTCGGCAAGCCGGTCCTCGCGCCGCGGCTGCCAGCCTTTGTCGAGTTGATGGACAAAGCGCCGTTTCTGGGCGAGCTGTACGACCCAGCCGATCCCGCTGCTCTTACAATGACGTTGCAGAACATCCGACGTCGCGATTGGTCCGCGTGCCGACCCGACATCCTACGCTGGGCGGCCCAGTTCAACTGGCAGCGAATCGGACGTGAAATGGCCAGCTTGTACGATCAGGCGCTGCGCGGTGACCGGTAATCCGTATTCGGTTATCGGATCGATCCACCTCACCAGCACGACCGATCACTGGTCACCGATTACCGTTCACCGAACCCATGGACTTCGTCGTCTTCGCCCCCAATCCCTGGCACGACATCTGGCGCAACCGGCAGCAGATCTTCAGCCGGCTGGCTGTGAAGCACCGCGTCTTCTACATTGAGCCGGCGCGCACCAGCCTGTCCGACTGGCGGCGCGGCCGGGTTGTGCTGCACGACCTCCGTCGCCCCGCGGTTATCCAGGAGCGGCCAAACCTCTGGCTCTACCGCGTTCCCGCCATCCTGCCCAGCCGCGACACCGGCGGCAGGTTCGACCACGTCAGCGACCGCCTGCTTGCCACCCACCTGCGCCGGACGTTGTCTGGCCTTGGATTCCTCTCTTCAGACATTAACCGTTCACCGTTAACCATTAACCAATTGCCCATTCTCTGGCTCTACCGCCCCACTCACTGGCGCTGGGCCGTCGGCACCATCCCGCACCGCCTGCTGGTCTACCACATCACCGACGACTACACCGCCTTCGGCCACTTGAGTGCAGCGGAGCGTGACCACTTGGCCACGGACGAACGCGACCTGCTAGCAGCGGCCGACCTGACCATCGTCACCGCCCCGCGCTTGCTGGAGCTGAAGCGCACCTACGCCCGCCGTATCGAACTTGTCCCCAACGGCGTCGATTTCGAGGCTTTCCAACGTGCCGCCGCAAATCCGCGCAAGCTACCGCAACTTCAACACCTTGCCGACCAGTTCCCACTAATCGGCTACAGCGGCCACATCAGCAGCCGTCTTGACCTACCGCTGCTGCGCCAGATCGCGCTGGCGCAGCCCAACTGGCAGTTCGTCTTCGCCGGCAGTGAAGATCCCCGCGGCTGTGAAGAAGAGCTTACCGCGCTGAAAGCCCAGCCCAACGTCCACTTTCTGGGTGTGCTGCCAGTCGAAGACGTGCCCCACTCCATCGCCGCCTGCGATGTTTGCCTGATCCCATACCGCGTCACCGACGAGACGCTGTCCATTAGCTCGCTCAAGCTGTTCGAGTACCTCGCCGCAGGCAAGCCGGTAGTTAGCGCCCGTGTACCGGCGGCTGAGGAACACAGTGCCGTGGTAAGGGTTGCCGAGGGGAAGGCTGACTCCTGGATACACCATCTAGAGACCGCGCTTGCCGTACGCAACATCCCGTCCCAGATAGCCGAGCGTCAGGGCGTGGCTGCGGGGAACTCATGGACGATACGGGTCAAGCAGATTGAGGAGACGATAGTCAATGCTCAATCAAACGTCTTCTGATCCTGCAAGCGATGGCCCAGGCTGCGCTATGCTCGTTCGGCGGCAGATCGGGGCTAGGGCATAGTCGATGTGCAGATCGTATCCAGCGCGGCCGTAGAGGTCGTCTATCAGTTGGTTGAGCGCCACTAACGAATTTCGGTTGACACACCGGGGACTCACTCGTATAATTGGACTGCCTTGGTCAAGTATCCCTTACATGCAAGCTGTAGGAGGGCCTACAAGGCCGCGTGAGGGATTTTCATCCGCTTTGAGATTCAAACGATGGAGGGACACTCATGGAACGCTCAACTCACAAGATTCGCACATGGTCGTTGGCCTGTGCCTTGGGACTCATGCTTCTGGCCGTCATGCCTGTCGGCGCGCTGGCGTATCCCGGCGGACAGGCGCCGGTCGCTTCAATCCCGAGGAATCAGAGCATGGAGATTCCAGATACCAGCACAACGATTGTCATCAGCGAGTTTCGAACGCGGGGCCCAAGTGGAGCTGCTGACGAGTTCATAGAGATCTTCAACCTTTCGCAAAACGCGGTCGCCATCGGGGGATGGGTTATCGTAGGATCGAACAGCAGCGGAGCCACGAGCATACGCGCAACCATTCCTTCCGGCGTCACGCTCAGCTCGGGCTGTCGCTATCTTTTCACCAACAGTGGTTCCTACAGTGGATCGACGCCGGGCGATCAAACATACGCGACCGGTGTTACTGATGACGGCGGCATCGCACTCTGCACGGCAAGCGGTTGTGCAACCATAATTGATCAGGTCGGCATGAGCAGCGGTTCCGCCTATAAGGAGGGCACTCCTCTGTCGCCTACAACGACCAATATGAATCAAAGCCAGGAGCGACTGGCTCTGGGAGTCAACGGAACTGACACTGATAACAATGCGGCCGATTTCCTGCTCAACTCAGGAACAAGTAACCCCCAGAACATTGCTTCGACCTGCACACCGTTGGCAGTCACACTGGCTCAATTCGTCGCGACGACCATCGATGACCATATTCTCGTGACCTGGGAAACGGTCAGCGAGCTGAACAACGCCGGCTTCAACCTCTACCGCAGCACAACTGATGCCGCGCCGGAGGAGTTGCTGGCTTACGTGCCGTCACAGGCTCCCGGCAGTCAACAAGGCGCGATTTACGAATGGGAGGACTGGAATGTCTCCCCCGGCGAAACGTGGTGGTACTGGCTGGAGGACATCGACTTTGGCGGTGCCACGACTCTCCACGGCCCCGTCAGTACGACGATCCAGGGTCCGACGGCAGTGGAGTTGACGGGGCTAAAGGCTGGTGGGTCCTCTCGATCTGGAGATAGGGAGGACTGGTTGTTAGCAGTTTGCGTCGCAACTCTGGCAGCAGCTGTTGCAATGTGGATCCTATTGCGTAACACGAAACTGGCGGGGTCTTTGTTCTAGGTGAGTTGGCAAATATCTCGCGCTCCGAAAACGTCATCTACTTCACGGTACATTTC
>JACKBK010000042.1 GCA_020634555.1 Caldilineae bacterium | reverse complement strand
TGCCCGGCCACGAATGATCTGCCAGCGCGCGCTGCGCGTCGACCACCGCGTTGATGGCGTCGCCGGCGCGGGCGAAGGCGACGAAGAACGAGTCGCCCTGGGTGTCCATCTCGCGGCCGTTCCAGCGCGCGAACGCGTCCCTCAGCAGGCGGTGGTGCTCCGCCAGCAGATCCGTGTATTGGTCGCGCAGTTGCGCCAGCAGTTGTGTCGAACTCTCGATGTCGGTGAATAGGAACGTGACGGTGCCAGCGAAAAAGCCGTTGGCGGTTTCAGAAGGTTGCGTTTTCGTTTCGCTCATGGTGTCGCTCCGGCGAGCAAGTCGCCCCAAGAAACTGGATCGGTGATCTAGATCATGATTGAAACCGGCTACTCACTTGTTGCCACTAGCGGCAGACCGAACTGCTGCCGCTCCTCCGGCGTCAGGTCGCGGAAGACGCAACACTCCCTGGCCAGGTTGATCAGTTCCTCGCGGGACTGCCAGATGCTGAAGATGCTTACTGGACCATCTGGCCACGGGGCAATCATGACCTGGCTGCCATCGGGCGACAGTTCCGCAACCCAGTTCGCGGGAAAGGTGAAACTGGCAACCTCGTTTCCCGAGGCAATATCCCACACGTTGACGTTGCCGGCCCTGTCTGATGTCAGGAGACGATCCTGGGCCGGGAACCAGTTAAGCTCCGCGAGTGTGGACCCATGGGTGATGATTGTGTGCTGCGGTTCGCCGGTGGCAGCGTCCCAGATTGTGATGATGCCATCGGCGCTGTAGATGGCCAACTGGTCACCATCCGGTGACCAGCCCGGCGCAGCGACGACCTGGCCGAAGTCCTCAGGATACAGATCTAAGAGCAGGTCGCCGCTGGCGGCATCCCATATCTTGGCTTCACCCGTCTCGGTGGTGGAAACGATCTTTTGACCATCCGGTGACCATTTTAGCCATTGAACCGTAGCCGGATGCGCGACGAACGCGAGGCGCTCCTTGCCGGTCTCAGCGTTCCATATCTGGATGATGCCATCCTCCTGACCTTGGTCATCCCATGGGTCATCCCATGTGCCAGTGGCAAACTCGGAGCCATCGGGCGCCCAGTCTGCGCTCCAGAATCCCCATGTCGCAACCTCCCCAATCTGGATGCGCTTCTCTGCGGTGGCGGTGTCATACACGAAAGCCAATCCCCCAACAGCAGTGACCAACAGTGCAGACCCGTCGGGAGAGAAAACCTCTTCTACGAGGATCTGATTGCGCCCGGTCTCCGGCTGTGTAACCGCCAACTCAACGCCGGTCATTGGGTCAAGGATGTGTAGTGAACCGTTGAGATAGGGCACGACCACGCGATCGCCGGCCGGCGACCAATCGAGATCCCAGGCGCCAATGCCCTCCACGGGAATCTCATGATTGATCAATTGCCCGGCCAGATTCCACACCTTAACGGTGCCGTCGACGCTGGCACTCAAGACCTGGTCGTTGGCCGGCGACCATCTGGCAAAGTTGATAGCCTGACCATGGCCTGGGAACTCATTCCTGACTTCACCGGTTTCGCTATCCCATACACGAAGGATGCCATCCTGCCCTCCGGACAAGATCTCCGAGCCATCAGCAGACCAGTCGGCCCAATCTACTCTGCCGGCATGCTCCCGGAAGTTGGCGATCTCCTCGCCATTGGTCGCATCCCACACCACGACTGAGCCCTCCAGGCCAAAGAGGATCGATACCCGGTCTCCTGCAGGAGACCATGATGCGTAGGCGTCCATGCCTTCTGTTCCTATGTAGCTCGACAGCTCTTCGCCGGTATTTGCATCCCAGACCTTGGCCGTGCCGTCGTCGCTGGCTGTTGCGATGTACCGCCCATCCGGCGACCAGACCGCGCTGTCGACCCATGCTGTGTGCCCAGAAAGTTCGAGCAGTTCCTCCCCGGTCTCGGGATCCCAGATAAACACCTTGCCGGCTTGGTCCATGGTCACAACACGCTTGCCATCGGGCGACCATGCCGAAGTTTCCGGTGTGCACTGGGATAAGCAAGAATAGGTGGGAGCATCATGGCCTGAGAAGAGAGCCAATTCTTCTCCAGTCTTGGCGTCCCAAATCCTGGCCGTCGTGTCTTGGCCGGTGGTAAGGATGCGATCACCATCGGGTGACCAACTCAGCATGCCAAGCCAACTGGTGTGACCGTCCAGGCTGTACAACTGTTCGCCGGTTTCTGCATCCCACAGCGACGCAAACCCATCGCCGTTGATCCAAATGTGCTCGCCGTCAGGTGACCAGCCCGCGCCATACATCGCGTCAGCGGGTTGCAGCGTGAGCAGTTCGTCGCCAGTTGCGGCATCCCAGACGCGCGCGACCTCGTCTGAAGCGGTAACGATGCGAGTGCCGTCGGGCGACCAGAAAGCCGTGTTGACACTGCCTCCGTGAATCAGAATGTGGCGCAAGTGGTTGTTGAACACAGCCTGGCTGAGCGCGTTTTCGGCCTGCCAGGTATAGGGATATGACTCAAGGGCCTCCAACGCCAACGGCACGGCGCGTTCAGGAAAGACCCCTTGCTGTTCCAGCGCCGACTGAGAAGCCAGGCCGATGCTGGCCTGGGTCAAAGCATCAATCTTCGCGGCCTCGGCGTTCGCCTGGGCTGTCGCGCGAGCGGCTACCTCGATCTCTTTCTTTGCACGTTCAGCCTCAGCCGTGGCAGCAGCCTGGACCGCCTGTTCAGCGCTGTTGGTGGCGGCATTGCCTTGATAGATGGCCACGCCCAGCAGGATGAGGGCGATGGCAAGGCCACTCGCCAGCCCTGCGATAATCATGCGCCGCCGTCGCTCACGCCGGGCCTGCTCGCTGGCGCGAAAGGTGACGCTGGTCTCGATGTAGTTGCGCTCGGCCGGGCTCAGTTCGGCGCCGCGCTCGGCCAGCCACGTCTCGGCTGCCACCAACGGCGCGCCGCGCAGCAGCGCGCCCTCGTCATGGTCGTTGGCCTGCCACTGGCGCATCGCGGCCCGCAGCCCCTCCTGCCAGACGCGGAAGGCCCGGTCGGCGCCGATCCAGCCGCGCAGCCGCTGCCAACTGCGGATCAATGCCTCGTGGACCACCTCGACCGTCTCCTGACCCGCCTCGTCCTGGCCGGTGACGATCAGGCGCTTGTCGGCCAGGTGCTGCACCAGCGGCCAGTTGGGGTCGCCCAGCTCGGAGCGGCTGGCTACCCGCCGGGTGTCCTCGGTGCCTTCACCCGGTTGCACCAACTGGATGAAGATGCGCTGCGCTGCGGCCTGTTGCCCGGCCGGCAGCGCCTCGAAGATCTCTTCCGCGTAGCGCGCCAGGGCGCCGTCCACCCGGCCGATGGCGTCGTAGGCCGCGTGGGTCATCCAGCCTTGGTCCATGCGTTCCCACAACAGTGACAGGGCAAACTCCAGCAGCGGCAGGTTGCCCGGCTCCTCGCCCACATCGTCCAGGATGCGCGCTACCAGGCCGGTCTCGAAGGCCGCGCCTTGCAGCTCGGCCGGCTTCTCCACCACGGCCTGCAGCTCGCTGCGGTTCATGGGACCTAGCAGCAGCGATCCCTCCTGTAAGGCGTCGGCGAAGGGACGGTGCGCCAAAGCCTGTCCCATGAAATCGGCGCGCATGGTCAGCAGCACCACCAGCGGCGAGGTCCAGCGGGTCGACCCGGCCTGGCTGGCCGTCAGCAGCTCATCCAGAAACTGACGCTGGTCGGTGGGGTCGGGGCGCTGGGTGAACAGCTCCTCGAACTGGTCGACGACCAGCAGCAGCCGCTCCGCCTCGGGATGTCGCTGCAAGACCCGCTCCACTACCAGGTGCAGAGACAACTCGCCCTCGCGCAGCGCGCGCGCCAGCTTTTCCACCTCGATCAGCCGGTCAGTTTCGCTGAGTGGGTCGTCGAGCAGGGGCAGCAGTGCGCCGGCCAGCGCGTGGAAGGGACGGCCGCCGGGACGCAGAGTCGCAATCAGCCAGTCTCCCTCGCGCTGCAACTCAGGCAGCAGACCGGCGAAAACGACAGACGACTTGCCCGACCCAGACGGACCGACGATCACCGCCACCAGATCCTGCTGGTGGACCGCGTCGGCCAGGTGTTCGGTAAACGCCTCGCGGCCGAAGAAGACCGCCTCATCTGCCTGGCGAAAGGCTGCCAGACCGCGATAGGGGGAGGGGCCGACCGCGCGCGGCTCGCGTGCGCCGTTGCCGCCGGGGGAATGGGACAGGATGGGCGCAACCGTTGCCAGCGAAGTGAGCGGTGGGAACGTATCCGGCAGGCCGGCGATCACCAGTTGGTGGATCTGCTCGGGACGGCGCATGTCCTTGAGCTGGTGCCGGCCCAGGTCGAGAAGTGTGACATCCTCGGGCAACTCGTCCATGACCAGCGAGGTGGTTGTCTCGGAGAGCAGCACCTGCCCGCCATGGCCAGCGTGGGCGATGCGCGCCGCGCGGTGGACATCCATACCGACGTAGCCTTCGGCAACAACCCACGGCTCACCCGTGTGCAGCCCCATGCGCACACGTACCTTCACACCGCCCGGCCATGACTGATTGGCCAGCGCGCGCTGCGCGTCGACCGCCGCGTTGATGGCGTCGCCGGCGCGGGCGAAGGCAACAAAGAAGGCGTCTCCCTGAGTGTCCACCTCGCGGCCGTTCCAGCGATTGAAGACT
The DNA here is from genome assembly GCA_020634555.1 of Caldilineae bacterium. Taxonomy (GTDB): domain Bacteria; phylum Chloroflexota; class Anaerolineae; order JAAEKA01; family JAAEKA01; genus JACKBK01. The sequence goes on along the minus strand of JACKBK010000042.1, from coordinate 23,548 downwards.
TCCCGCAGCAGGCGGTGGTGTTCCGCCAGCAGCTCCGTGTATTGATCGCGCAGCTGCGCCAGCAGTTGCGTCGAACCCTCGATGTCGGTGAACAGGAACGTGACGGTGCCGACGGGAACATCGGTCGTTGTGGCTGGAACGGATACGAAGGTTGCCATGTCTATACCCCTTGCGACCTGTTGCTTCCCAATCGTGGACGCGCGCTTAGAAGCCTGGCTTGAACGAGAAGCAGGTGTCTGGTCGGTGAACTCCACCACGTTGACTCACTTTGTCAACATCCTCCGGTTTGCAGTTGTTATCGGAAGGCAGGGTCCTCGGACTCCTTCAGACGCCGTACCATGTTGTCAGGCTGTTTATAAGACAGCTAGGACCCCAACTTTTCTTGATGAAAATGACTCATTGCTGTTTGTACTATATCAAACAAACTCCCGCTCGTCAATGGTTTGCCCATGTTTTTCAGCAATCGATGGAGAGTGCCGCACACTATCCTGCTTGCAGGTGACGACACACTGACCACATGGGAGCAAGATCTGGCAGAGGTGGCTGCTCAGACCCAATTGAATTGGGTGTGTTTGAAACTGGTTGATGAAACGCTAAGAACTAGCGTCGGTCGAGTAGCGGATTGAGGTGATGCCCGTTTCATGAAGTGATTCAACGTCAGCGTATCGAGACCAGCGGTTCTGGTGCACGACCCGCTGGTCTCGGTACGCTGACGGCATTGAGCCGTGAAGATATGTGTCAGACCTGCTACTCGACCGGCGCTCGCCAACTTATTTTGGACACACCCTATTGAATTCGACGGGATCAGGACAGATCGGGCAGGTCGATGGGGTCTTCCTGGGGACGGCAGACGCCGCAGAAGAGCGCGTCGGCAACTACCAGCGCGCGATACGCGCCCTTGTCGTTGCGAAACACATCGATGAGGGACGGGTGGGTCTTGGCATGTTGTTTGCAGACCGCGCGTCCGCAGAATTGGCATACGCCGTGGGCGGGACGTTCACAGTGCCAGCAGTTCATAGCGCCTCCATGCGCGTATTGTATGGCAGGTTCTGCCGGCATGCAAACGCTCCGATCATGTCCCCGCGTGAGCCGCGCTGCGCCGTGATTGCAGCATCCGGCGGCTGCTCTCCAGTTCCAGGGCACGGCTGGCGTACAGGTTTTCGGCCACCAGGCGCTCGAAGTTATCCTTGCGCAGCGCCAGCAGCGTGGTTTCCTCCAGCGCACGCACCGACGCTGTGCGTGGCGCAGCGGCCAGCAGCGCGATCTCGCCAAAGTACTCACCCGGCCCCGACTGGCGCAGCACGCGCTCTGTGCCCCGCGCGCCCAGAAAGACCTGGACCCGGCCAGTCTCCACCACATAGAACAGGTCGCCAACCTCGCCCTCACGCACGATCTCCTGGCCCGGCCCGAATCGCTGGCTGTGCATCCCCGCGGCGACAGCCTGCACCTGCACACCATCCAACTCGGCAAACAGGGGCAGCGTGCGCAGCAACTCCCAGCGTTGGACAGACTCGTCCAGCTTGCTGCGCAGGCTGAAGTGGCCGCGCACCAGTTGGTCGAAATCGGTCCGGCTCAGGGCCAGCACCTGGCTGGGGGTAACAGCCCGGCAGGTCGCGCTGCGTACGGCGGCGTGCAACAGGGCCAGTTCACCGAAATAGTCGCCGCGCGCAAGCCGGTTGACCGTCTCGTTCGCTCCCTGTTCGTCCTGCACGATCACCTCGACCTGGCCGCTGGCAACGACGAAGAAATCGTCTGCCGGGTCGCCCTGGCGGACGATGTCGCGCCCGGCCTTGATCTGGCGCGGTTGCAGACGCCCGGCCAGCAGCTCGATCTCGTCCCGGCTCATGGCGCTGAACAGCGGCATCTGGCGCAGCAGACGTGCGTAGTCACGTTGCGTGCTCTCGAAGGCCGCGCTCAGGGCGTCAGCCCCGGCGACGTGACGGAACATGTACTGCCCGCCCACCTCCCGGTCCTCCCAGGCCAGGCTGTCGTAGGCGCGCTGCAAGGTGCGCAGCGCCAGCGTCTGGCCGATCTCGTCGCCGGCCAGGTCCAGTAACACCGTCAGCGCCGCGCCCAGCGTCTGCCCGGCGGCAGCCAAGGGTTCATCAGTTGGTAACTGGCCCACCACTTGCCCATTGCGCAGCTTAACCGGCCAGCCTGCGGCCAGCGCCAGGTTGTTGAACGAGCTGGCCAGCGCCAGCGCCGCCCGTCGGCCGGCCATCTCGCTGAACTGGGCCAGCACGCTGGCGGCTGTCCAGTCAAAAGCCCGTTGCAGCAGCAACCGGTCGTCTACCAGCGCGCCAGCTTCAGGTTGCTTGCCGCGACTACCCAAGCGCCGGAGCGCCAGCCAGTGCAGTGTCGCGGCCGCGGCCAGCAACAGCCACGACAACGTCGCGGGCGCGCCCGCCAGGGCTGCGACGACCATGCTGGCCAGCGCCAGCGCCAGCACCGCCCAACCCGGACCCATGCCGGTGCGCCAGAACGAGGTGAATGTCGGTGTCAGGCAGGTCAGGGTCAGCAGTGGCACCAGCGCCGCGGCGACTGCGGCAATGGTTGCGACGCCGTTGCCGGGCTGGGAAGCCATCATCACAGCCAATGGGTAGCTGATCAGCCAGCCGGCCAGCAACGCCAGCTTTTCGCCGCGGCTCAACTGGCGCAGATCGATGCTGGCCAGCAGGATCAGGCCGGATTGCAGCAGCGCCACCCATGCCGCGGCCCGCAACCAGCCGGCCGCGGCGTTTGCTGCCTGTGTCAGGTCGAGGCGACTCGGCGCCACCAGTCCGGCCATCGTGGCCAGCAGCATCAACCCGGCGAACGCTGCCAGGCATCGCAGGCTCCACCCCAGCCGGGAGCTGGCAAACTGAGCGCTGTTGCGCCAGGCCAGCCAGCCGGCGGCGGCCAGCGCCGCGATTGCCAGCGCCGGTTCAAGCCAGGCTGCCTCGAACCAGCGCGGCAACAGCGCCAGTGCCACTGCCAGAGCCACCAGCATGGCAGCCACCCGCCACAAGTTGCTGAAAAGGCCGCGCCCGGCAGTCCAGCGCACACTGCGGCGCGCCAGCAGCAGGGGATAGGTTCCCACCGCCACTACGAAGGCCAGGCTGATCAGAACGCCTACCAGCGCCAGCAACAGCCCCGACAGGCCGCGGCTGTTGCGGAACAGGCTGCTCAGCGAACCGGCCAGCCGCGCCTGCCAGAAGGAGATGCCGATCAGCACAGCGTAGGCGGTCCACAGCGCGGAGAGGAACCCGAAGACTGTGAAGATGCGCTCGTCGCGCGAGAGGCCGCGCAGCAAGGTGGCCGGCGATGGGCGTTGCCCTCCGATGCCGGTTTGCAGCCGCGCCCACAGTCCGCTGCGCAGGAACTCCAGCGACTTGCGCCGCAGCATGGGTATCTCCAACCAGTCCATCAGCAGGTAGTAGCCGTCCAGCTCCAGCAGCGGGTTGAGGTTGACGAACACCGTCAGCAGCGCGAGAAAGGCGAACTGGAAAAGCAGCGCGTTGACTGTCAGCCCCGGCCACAACGTCAGAACGATGCCGCAGATGCCCGCCAGGATCAGGCCCGAGTAGGGGCCGGCCCAGGTCACCGCCAGCCGCGGCCGTTTGCCCTCCAACCAGATGTCGGTGGTGTCGACGAAGAAGGCGGGCAGGCCGAAGTAGATCATGAAGCCGGCCCGCCGCACCTCGCGCCCGTAGTGCTTGACCGTCAGCCCGTGGGACATCTCGTGCAGCAGGATCGAGATCAGGTTGAGCAGCAACAGCCACAGGAGACCGCTGGCGACACTGCCCTGCGCGCCCAAGACGTTGAAAGCGCCCGATGTGAACAGCCGCATGTACAGGGCGACGCCGATCAGCGACACCAGAACGAAGACCAGTTGCGCCGGCCAGGTGAACAGCAGCCGGCCGCCGTGGTTGTAGACGCCGGCCAGGAAGCGATCCATGCCGCTGATGGCGAACTGCTTTTGCAGGAAGGCCTGCCAGAGATTGGCGACGCGGAAGCTGACGCTGCGGCGCTGCAACTGGCGGCTCGCCTGCTGGTAGACCAGCACCGGCTGGTCCACCAGCAAGCGGTTGGCTTTCAGGCCCGCCACCAGCCCGGCCACGCGCGCAAAGGCAAAAGAACCGTAGGCCATGAAAAAGGCAACTACCAGATCCTTGACGGTTTGCGTTCCGTCCATGCGTTCCCACAGAAAGTGGTCGCGCTGGCTCAGGCGGTAGTAGGTGCTGGCGGCGGGATTTTTGATGACGAAGTAAATGCCGTTGCGGTCGCTCAGGCGGCTGACCACAACACCCGGCGCGGCCTGTGGGCGGTAATGGGCGATGTCAAGCTGCGCCTGCACCCACTGCCACAGACCGACACCGCGTATCTCGATCTCTGCTGCCTGAGCGTCTGATTCAGTGGTCACGGGATGGGGATAAGGGCCGGTCGAAACGGTCAATGCAGGTTGGCTTAGACCCAGGTGCCGGCTTGAGCAGCCATCAGCCGCGCGGCGTTGGCAGCCGCTTCGGCGGCGGCGTTGGCAGCGGCAACCAACGCGCTGTTGGACGCAGCGTTGGCGGCCACGACCTGGGCCGTGTTGGCGGCTGCTTCAGCGGCAACGTTGGCGGCAGCCATCTGTGCGGCGTTGCTGGCAGTCTCGGATGCCATGACATGGGCAGCATGGGCGGCGGCATCGGCCGCGGCGTTAGCGGCAGCATGTACGGCGGCATTGGCCGCCGTGTCGGCAGCGACCACATGGGCGGCGTTGGCGGCTGCTTCAGCCGCGACGTTGGCAGCAGCCAGGCTGGCAGCATGGGAGGCAGACACATGTGCCGCATTGGCCGCGGCGTTGCTGGCCGCATCTGCCGCGGCAAAGCGGGCGGCGTTGGCTGCTGCTTCTGCTGGCATGTTGGCCGCGACGTGGCCTTGAGTCAGACTGGACTGCAGGCCAAACATGAATGCCTTGGAAATGCGGTCGTCCAGCGTGCCGGCGAAGGACTCCATGGTCTCGAAGTCGATGGAGCGCAGCGCGACAATCTCTGCGTCGGTCAGGTCATAGCCGGTGAGCGCGGCATCGGGGTCGGCAAACAAAGTCTGGCGAAACGCACTGTCGGTGACTGCTTTGCCGATGATGGTTTGAACGGATTGCTGGGACATGGTGATGTTCTCCTTGATTGGTCGAACCAACGCCAGCGGCGGGCTGCTGTCATCAGCAACCCGCCGCAGTTTGAGTTCAGGCGCCCTCAGGCAGATGGCCCATCGTGCCCTGAGAGGCGGCTGCGCCGGCTGCCCGCTGGCGGCCGATTGCCGATTCGACCCAGAGTCCGTCCTCGGCCATGACGCCGATGGGGATCGACTTGGAGATTCGCTGATCCAGGGTGCCGGCGAAGGCCTCCAGCGCCTCGACGTCCATTCCCCGCAGCGCCGCGCTTTCTGTCGCGCTCAACTCATAGCCGGCCAGGGCCGAGTCGGCGTCGCTGAACAAGGCACTGCGGAACCCCTCCTCCAGCACGGCCTTTCCTAAAATACTCTCAACTGCTTGCTGTGACATGGTGCTGTCCTCCTCTGTGAACATGACACGGAATCGATCTGTGTCCAAAGCGTATCACGAGGTGAGGACAGGCGCTATGAACCGGGTCACAGTAGGGCGGTGACCTTCGTCACACTTTGCGCGGATAGGACACCGACAGCCCTGGCTGTGCAACAAAGTGGCTCACGATATGCATGAGTATCCTTGTCACAGGATCAGGACTGTCGGTCTTTCCCCTGAATTGGCAACACTATGTCTGGTAAAACGGCGTGATTGAACGCTGCGACTTTCGATGTCTGACTCTCAGCGCTGAATCTGACGGCGCAGGCCGTCCATGTCAAGGATGGTGATTTGTTTCCCGTCCACGTCGATCAGGCCGCGGTCGCGCAGCATGCCCAGTGCCTTGTTGACCCGCTCGCGGCTGGCGACCACCCAGGTGGCCAGTTCGCCCTGCGTCAGCGGCAGATCGATGAGAATGCCGTCACCTACCACGCCGTAGCGCGCGGCCAGGTCCAGCAGCTTGGATACCACGCGGTCGTAGACATCCAGGAACGCCAACGTCTCCGTGTAGTCGGTGAGCTGGCGCAGACGGCGGCTCAATAAGGCCAGGATGCTTTCGGCGATGTGGGGATGGGTGCGCAAGTGGCGCAGGAAGTCGTCACGGTGCAGCGTGTAGACGACGGTGTGCTCCAGCGTGATCGCGCCGGCCGAACGTGCCATGCCGTCCAGCAACGCTAGCTCGCCGAAGCACTCCCCCGGCCCGTGGAAGTTGAGGGTGATTTCCTGGCCGGCGTCGCTGAGCAGGAAGATGCGTACGCGGCCGGCCTCCACGAGGTACAACGTGTTGCCGGGAGCGTCGCGGTGAAAGATGATGATGCCCGGCGCGAATGTGTGACGGTGCAAGGTGAGAGCCAGCGTTTGCAGTTCCGTGTCGGTCAGACCGGCGAAAAGGGAAGCCTGGCGCAGCAGATTGTGTCGGGTCATCGTTGCTTCGCTCAGAGCTACTCAATACTTCGTAAACTCCGTCACCCTGATTCCTCCAAAACGCAGTGAGACGTGATCGCTCAAGCGCCACGGCTCGTATTGCTACGTTGAATATCTGTCCCGCTGCTACTGCTGCTTTGATTGGCGGTTGGTTGTGCACTCCGTTGCACGCAAATCTGATGGTTGCTGGCCAGGAAACAGTTCATGCCGGTTCCAGGCCAGCAAAGACGATGCTGCCGGCTTGCTGGACCGCCGCTACCAGGCGCCGACAGCCTCTTCCGGCGTGTCGAAGGTCTTGAACATCGCGTCCAGGCCGGCCAGCTTCAGGACATCCTGGATACGTTGGGCCGGCGCGGCCAGGTAGATGTCGCCGCGGTTGAATCGCTTGGCTTCCTTCTGCGTCGCCACCAGCACGCGCAGGAAGCCGCTGCTGATGTACTCGACCGCGGTCATGTCCAGGACGAAGCGATAACGGTTGGCGTTGATTGCCGTCCACAAAGCGGACTCCACTTCATGGGCCTTGCTGCTGTCAAATCTGCCTGCGAGCTTGAACAGGTCGCAGCGCTTCAACTCGGTGTGAACGATTTGCTGGTCAGACATTGGAGCCTCCTTGCGCCTTGGTGGGTAGAGAATTTCGCGCGGACTTGGTGATCGAACTTGAAACGAAGAAACGTGAAAACGTGATGCTGGCTTGTAGGCAGCCTGAGCTTTGCTTGCAGGACATCATCGTCGTAGCGAGGAGGTCCGTCCCGCGTGTTACGATTGATTTTCTCGACCTGTCTATCTTGTTCGCGACACTAGCATAGCGTACTTTGGCCATAAGTGCAATGACTTGGTTCACAACTACGGTGTGATCTAGGTCACAGGTTGCGGCAGATTGCCCTGGGCGGTGGATTCGACAATCACCAGGGTAAAGTCGTCGAACTGAGGTGTTCCTTCACAGTACGCCGTGACGGTGTCAAACATGGCAAGACAGTTGGTTTGAGTCGAGATTCGTGGAAGAACGGCAAAGCTGGTGACCAGGTCGCGCAATCGCTCGACGCCGAACGGCTTTTGCTGACGGTTGATAGCATCGGTGACGCCATCGGTGTTGAGCACCAGGCGCCCGCCGGGCGGGACGTGGATGTGCTGTTCGTCCACGTCCGGGTCTGTCAGCACGCCCAGCGGCTGGCCGCGGCTGATGGGGACGTCGATCAACCTGCCGTCGCCGTCGCAGACCAGCGGCAACTCGTGGCCGGCGCGCGCGTAGTGGAACTCGCCGTTGGCCGGATGCAGAATGCCGTACAGCACCGTGACGAACATGCCTGCCTCGTTCATGTTGAGCAAATGGAAGTTGACGCGGCGTAGCGCTTCGACCGGCGGTATGCCGCGGCTGGCCTCGGCGCGGATCAGGCTGCGCGACAGCGCCATGAACAGTGCGGCTGACATCCCTTTGTCGGAGACATCGGCTACCACAATGCCGAGCTGGCCGCCGTCAAGCTCGATGAAGTCGTAGAAATCGCCGCCGACAGCCTGTGCCGGGATCATCATCGCGCCGAAATCGTAGCCGGGGACAACGGGCACCGCGCGCGGCAGCATGCTTTGCTGCACGTTGTGGGCCAGTTGCAGCTCCCGCTCCAGCCGCTCCTTTTCGATGATCTGGGCCTGAGCGTCCTGCAGCGAGCGATAGGCCATCTCAAGCTCGCGGTTCTTGGCGCGCAGGTCGCGGATCGTCGCGTCATTGGTCTCGCGCAGCCGCCGGCTGAGGGTTTCCACCAGCTCCACGGCGACCCGCGGCTGGCGCTCCAGCAGTGCGTCGAAACCGGCGCGCTGTAGCGCCGCGATCTCCACGTCGGTCACCGCGCGCACGGCGGCCGAACGCAGGCCGCCTGGTTCCAGCAGCGCCAATTCGCCGACGAAACTGCCGGCCTGCATCCGGCGCACCCGCCACTCCTCGGCCGTTCCCATCGCCTTGACGACCTCGATAGTTCCACTGAGCACGACGCACATCGAGTCGCCCGGCTCGTTCTCGCGGAACAGCACCGTGCCGGCCGGCCAGCGCGTGACCGGCATCGTCGCCTCGATCTCGCGCAAGGCGTCGTTGGAGAGTGTAGCAAACAGGGCAACGTCGCGCAGGTTGACTCGGGTCATGATGTTTTTTCTGGATCGATCAGAAGTGTCTCGATCTGCTGCACCTCTACGCGGCGGGATTTTTGGACTCGTTGGCGGCTCTTGACAACCCGCAACAAGCCGATCACTCCTGCCAGCTGGCCGCGCAGCCTGGCCCGCGCCGCCGCGCCTCGCCAGGCACGCAGGGCATCCGCGGCAATATGCAACTGCGCACCAAGGATCGCGCGCCAGTGTTTGCGCAGCAGCGCGCCCGGCCAGTTGCGCGCGATGACCAGAATCGTGTTGCGCCCGACGTAGTAGCTGGCCAGCACACCGCCGCCGGTCGCGCTCACCTGGTGATAGACGCGGGCATCGGGTACGTAAACGGCCTGCCAGCCCAGCAGTTGCAGCCGCCAGGCCAGGTCCACGTCCTCCATGTACATGAACAGCGCCGGATCGAAGCCGCCCGCCTGCTCCCATGCCTGTCGCCGGTAGGCAGCCGCGCCGCCGCAGGCGCCGAACACCTGGCGCTGGCCGTCGTACTGGCCATCGTCCCGCTCCCACACACCGCGGTTGCGCGGGATGCCGTCCACGCCCATCATGTCGCCGGTGGTGTGCAGGTGATCGCGGCGGTCGAACAACAGCATCTTGCTGGCGGCTGAGCCGGCCCGCGGTTTCTTCTCCAGCGCTGCAATCAACGCTTCCAGCCAACCCGGTTCAGCCTCGGTGTCGTTGTTCAGCAGCACCAACACCGCGCCGCGGGCTGCCGCCACGCCGGCGTTGCAGGCCGCGATGAAACCGCTGTTGCGCTCCAGAGCAACGACCCGCACCTCCGGGAAGTCGTCTGCCAGAAAATCCGTTGTCCCGTCGCTCGACGCGTCATCGACGACAATGACCTCGAAGCGGCCGGCGGGGTAGGTCTGCCGCCGCAGGGCAGGCAGGCACACCGCCAGCAAGTGCTTGCCGTTGTAGTTGGGGATGATGACCGAAGCGATAGGTGCGGGCATTGGTGATCGGTGATCGGTAAACGGTGATCGGTAAACGGTGATCGGATTGAGATTTCCGATTACCGTTCACGGCTTACCGGTTACCATTCACCGCCTCCTGCTCGAAATACGCCGCCAGCGCGTCCTGCCACGGGCGCAACGTGATGCCCAGCGCGGCCGCGGCTGTGTTGAGGATGATGGCGTGGGGCGGCGGTGAGGTACGGCGGTACCACTCGGCGGAGCTGATGGCAGTCACCGGGACGTCGGCGCGGCCCGCCTGGCGCAACAGTTCAACGGCCCACTGATGGCGGGTGCAGTAGCCGTTGTTGGTCAGATGGTAGATGCCGTAGTGCCCGCTGTCAATCAGTTCCACGATAGCCGCGGCCAGGTCAGGCGCGTAGGTCGGGCTGCCGAACTCGTCGGCGACGACCCGCAGCGCGCCGTGTTTCTCCGCTGCGGCTAGTATCTTGGTGATGAAGTTGCTGCCGCCGTTGTTATACAACCAGGCCGTGCGCGTGATGTAGAAGCGGCCGGCCAGCATCGTGGTCACCACCTTCTCGGCGGCCTCCTTGGTGCGGGCGTACACGCCGCTGCGGGCGCCGGTCGTGTCCCACTCGCGGTAGAACCGGCCCGGCTGGCCGGGAAACACCTCGTTGGTGCTGACGTGCAACAACGCCGCGCCGCTGCGCTGGCAGGCAGTTGCCAGATGCTTGATGCCTAGCACGTTGATCGCGTAGCAGGCCTCCTGCTTTTCCTCCGCCCCGTCCACGTCGGTCCAGGCGGCCGCGTTGATGACGACCTGTGGCCGGTGGTCGCACACCTGCTCGATGATCGCCGGCCGCGTCATGTCGATCTCGGGGTAGTCCAGAGCCAGCACGTTTCGGTCCGCGCCGCCCGCGCCCAGTGACTTCAACAAGGCGCTGCCAAGCTGCCCGCGATATCCGATCAACACGACCCGCTCGGCGGGATGCTCAGCCGCTTTTGTAGGTTCTCCCATATGCCTCCTGTTTCGTGGCGGTGTTCAGGCGTTCGTCTTCTCAAGCGATAGCGGCAGTTCGTGCCCTGTCACCTCGTCACCGGGGCACCACGCCGCCCGCGCATTGTAACACTTTCATCTGCCGCGGGCAACTGTCTTTGCCAAACCGCCGGGCGCGGCTATACTGTCTGATAGAGCGGCAAGTAGTGCCGCCGCCCTGCGCAACGAAGCGCAGCAGTCACTTTGTGTCCAGGAGAGACGCACATGCCATCAAAGATGATGAAGGCCGTGGTGAAGCCGGAACAAGCGCCGGGTATGACGATGCGTGAGGTGCCGGTTCCAACCTTCGGGCCGCAGGACGCGCTGATCAAGGTGCGCGCTACGTCCATCTGCGGCACCGATCTGCACATCTATAAATGGGACGAATGGGCGCGCAAGCGCATCGACCCGCCCCTCGTTGTGGGTCACGAGTTCTGCGGCTACGTGGCGGCCGTGGGCCGGGACGTGACTCAGGTACGAGAGGGCGATTTTGTTTCTGCTGAGAGCCACATTGTTTGCGGCGAGTGCGCTCAGTGTCGCACCGGCAACGGCCATATCTGCCAGAACACACAGATCATCGGCGTCGACCGGAACGGCTGCTGGGCGGAGTACATTGCCATGCCGGCCCATAACCTGTGGGTCAACCCACCCGATATGCCGCCCGATATCGCCTGCATGTTGGAGAACTTTGGTAACGCCGTCCACACAGCCTTCTCCACCGACCTGACGGCGCGCAAGGTGCTGATCACCGGCTGCGGGCCGGTAGGTCTGATGACCGTGGCGGTGGCCAAGGCGGCTGGTGCACGTTCTATCTACGCCACCGACATCAGCCCCTACCGGCTGCGGCTGGCAAAGCAGTTGGGAGCGACCTACGCCCTCAACGTCGCTGAGGTCAAGGTCGTGGACTTCATCCGCGAGGACACCGACGGCGAGGGTGTGGACGTGCTGTTGGAGATGAGCGGCGCATCGTCGGCCATCGACCAGGGTTTTTCTGCCCTGCGCGACGGCGGTGAAGCCTCGCTGCTCGGCGTGGCGCCTGGGGTGATCGGTTTCGACATCAACAGCCACATCATTTTCAAGGGCGCGACGGTACGCGGTATCTTCGGGCGCAAGCTGTGGGATACCTGGTACCGCATGCGCGGCCTGCTGAACTCAGGCGCGGTCGATCTCAGCCCACTGGTGACCCACAGATTCACGCTGGATCAGTGGAAGGACGCGATCCAGGTCATGAACAGCGGCGCCAGCGGTAAGGTGGTGATGTTTGTGGAGGGGGAGATGGAAGGGAAAGAAGGGAAATGAGGGAAACAAAGGAAAGCGCGGACACGCCTCGGATTACGCGGAGAGACGCCTTCGAAGGAGTTTACAATGACGACCAAAAATGACAATCGACGGCTGGGCTGGTTGGCTGATGAGCTGGCGCAGCTCCAGGAACAGGGACGTTACACCAACATCCGCACACTGGACTCGCCTCAGGGCGCGTGGTTGGAGGTTGACGGCAAGAAGGTGCTCAACTTTTGCTCCAACAACTACCTGGGTCTGGCCAACGATCCGCGGTTGGCAGCAGCGGCCAAGGAAGCGATCGACCGCTTGGGCGTTGGCCCTGGCGCAGTGCGCACCATCGCCGGCACCATGACGATACACGAGGAACTGGAGCGCAAGCTGGCCGAGTTCAAGCGCGCCGAGGCGGTGATCACCTTCCAGAGCGGCTTCAGTGCCAACGTGGGTGTGATTCCGGCGTTGGTTGGCGACGGCGACCTGATCATCAGCGACCAGCTCAATCACGCCAGCATCATCGACGGCGTGCGGCTGACCAAGGCCGACCGTACCATCTACCAGCACTGCAATCCCGACTCGCTGGAGGAAGTGCTGGAGGAAAACTATGGCCAGTACACGCGCATGTTCGTCATCACCGACGGCGTGTTCAGCATGGACGGCGACATCGCACCGTTGCCGGACATCGTCAGGCTGGCCGAGCGTTTCGGCGCCATCACCGTGGTGGACGATGCCCACGGAGAGGGTGTGCTGGGCAAAGGCGGCCGCGGTATCGTCGATCACTTCGACCTGCACGGCCGCGTCGACGTGGAGATCGGGACGCTCAGCAAAGCGTTTGGCGCGGTGGGCGGGCTGGCAGCCGGGTCACAGACGCTGGTAGACTGGCTCAAGCAGCGCGGCCGGCCTTTCCTCTTCTCCAGCGCGATGACCGTGCCCGACGTGGCCGCCTGCATCGCGGCCGTGGACGCGTTGAGCGACTCGACCGAGCTTGTGGACCGGCTGTGGCAGAACGCCCGCACCTTCCAGGGCGAGATGCGCCGTCTCGGCTTCGACACCGGCGTGACCCAGACACCTATCACGCCGGTCATGCTGGGTGACGAGTTGCTGGCCCAGCAGTTCAGCCGGCGGCTCTACGAGGAAGGCGTCTTCGGCACCGCCATCACATTCCCTACCGTGCCGCGTGGCAAGGCGCGCATCCGTGTCATGCTGTCTGCCGCCCACAGCACCGACGATCTGGAAGCCGGCCTGCAGATCTTCGCCCGCGTCGGCAAGGAGTTGGGGGTAATTTAGAAAGTTCCGATTCTGTCGGATTCTGCGGTTGTGCAGCCGCCCGACTCCCTCTCTTGCTCGCTGATTACACGGATTCCGCGGATAGCCATAAGAATCCGCGGAATCTGTGTGATCCGTGAGCTTCTCTTTCGGCGGCACGTATAAGGAAGATCGTATCGAAGGGGAGGAACTGAGATCGGTTGTCACCTGGATCGTGCCACCACAAACTCGCGGCACAGCCGCCAGACCTGCTCGCGTTGGGCGTCGTCGGTGAGGATGTGGTTGCTGCCGTCGATCCAGACCATTCGCTTGTCGTCGCTGCCCAGCAGGTCGTAGATCAGCGGCATGTTGGCGGGCAGCACGCGGCGGTCCTGGTAGCTGTGCATCAGCAGCGCCGGCGCGCGTACATCGGCCAGGTCGTCGCGCAGGTGGCGCAGGAAGTTGGCCAGTTGCGCGGCTGCCAGCAAGGGGTAGCGGTCATAGGCGACCCGCCGCCCGGCAGCTTCAGGGTCGAACCAGTCAGATTTGCTCGATTTGGGGAGGGTTGGCATCAGCCGGCCGATGGCAGATGCCAGGGGGAGCAACGGCTCGTCGATTGTCAGCGGCGCGGCCATGGCAACCACGCCGTCCACCGGCCGGTGCGCGGCCAGATGCAGAGAAAGTGCGCCGCCCAGCGACAGCCCCAGCACGAATAAACGCCGGCAGCGCGCCGCCAGCCTGATGTAACCCGCTTCCACGCTGGCGTACCAGTCGCGCCAGGTGGTCTCGTTCAGGTCGGTAGATGTGGTCCCATGGCCGGCCAGCAGCACGCCATGGACGGTCATACCCGCCGCGGCCAGCGAGCGCCCCAATCCGCTCACCTCCTGCGGCGACGCGGTGAAACCGTGGACAACGAGGCAACCGATGTCGTTGCCGGGATAATAGAACGGTTCAGCGCCGAGCATGATAGATGTCATCGTAGACTCCAGGTAGCCAACTTGTCACGTTATCACCAGTGTACCCGACTCGAGGCATTCGCCAAACGACCGGCGGCTGTGCTAAAATGCCAACGGCGCGGGATAGATGCCGCGCATTTTCTATCTGGCGGTGTGGCTGGTACTATCGGCCTGCACTCGCCGACACCTGGAGGACAAACGGTGGCTGACCAACCTGCTCCCCGCCAACTGAACGTCGAACTGCCCAACGACCTGACCGCGACCTACGCCAACTTTGCGATCATCAGCCATTCACCGCACGAGCTGGTGATCGATTTTGCCCAGATGCTGCCCGGCATGCCCAAGGCCAAGGTTCAGGCGCGTGTGCTGCTGACCCCCGCCAACGCCAAGATGCTGCTCCAGGCGTTGGGGCAAAACATCGCCAAGTATGAGCGTCGCTTCGGCAAGATCGGTGCCCAGCAAGGGAGCGGTTTTGACCCGAAGTCAGGCATTCTGGGCGGTATGCAATGGACCGTCGGCGGCGACGAATCGGGTGACGAGACTGAACCAGACGCCACCGCGCCGGACAAGGAGACTTCGTGAACAACCTGCCCCAGATCATCGAGGACATTCGCGCCGACCTGACCGCGCGCAACGACGTACGCGACGCGACATTGCGCCGCTCCAGGGACCTGATCCGGCTGTGCGCGCAGAGCATCCGCGCTGTCCACCGCCACGAGTTCGAGAATGCTGCCGGGCTGCTGGCCGAGGCGCGCGCGGCGGCTGCGGAGATGCTGGCGGCCATTGAGGAGATGCCGGATCTGTTTTACACCGGCTACACCCAGGATTCGCTGAAGGAACTCACCGAGGCGCACCTGGTCTACGCTTTTGTCAACGGCGGCGATCTGCCGACCCCGCAGGAGATCGGCGTGCCGTCGCACACCTTTCTCAACGGCATGTCCGAGGCGGGCACCGAGATGCGCCGCTTCGCGCTGGACATGATCCGCCGCGGCCGGGTCGCCGAAGCGGAGCCATTCCTCTCCATTATGGACGAGGTCTACAGCCAGAACATCACCATCGACTTCCCTGACGCGATCACCGGCGGGCTGCGGCGACAGACGGATGTGCTGCGCGGCACGCTGGAACGCACCCGCGGCGATTTGACCATGGCCATGCGCCAGGAGCAGATGCGCCAGGCGCTGGCGGCATTCGAGGAGCGTGTCATGGGAACCAGCGGGCTGCTGGCGGACGCTGTCCTCGAGCCTCTCGAAGAGGACGATGAGTAGGCAAGTGGACGAGCCGGTCATCCGGGCCAGCGAGCTGGGCGAGTACGTCTACTGCGCCCGGTCGTGGTGGCTCAGGCGCGTCCAGGGTGTGCAGTCGCGCAACCAAGCTTCGCTACGCAGCGGCACAGCGGCGCACGACCGCCATGGACGCGGCGTCGCCACCCTTCAGACGCAGCGCCGGCTGGCGACTCTGCTGCTGGCCGTGGCGCTGCTTGTGTTGCTCGCTGCCGTGCTGATGGCGCTGATGGGAGGCGCCGGCTGATGCGCCGGCTGTTACGGACCGGTCTGCTGCTGGCCGTGGCTGTTGTCGCCACGCTGGCGGTCTGGCAGGTGGCCAGCCTCCTGGTCAACAGTCAGGCGCTCGCGCCGGTCACCGGCCAGTATTACGTCGGCGCGAGCTGGATGGCTACGCCGACGCCGACCGCCGGTCCGTCGCCCACCGCGACTGTGTTGATGACCGCCACGCCCCTGCCAACCAGCTTGCCGGAAGCCACGCCTGAAATACAAACTGTTGAAGCGGAGCCTACTGCTGTTCCCCTCCCGACCCCCGATTCCTTCGTGGCCGACGTGGTCGGCCGCGCCGGCATCGACCCGGCCGGCACCTTTGTGCTGGTCAACCAGAACGCGCAGCGCATGACCATCGTCAAGGACGGCGTGGTGGTGCGCGAGCTGGCTATCAGCACCGGTGACCCGGATAGAGGTTGGTACACACCAGCATGGACCGGCCGGATCGGTGAATATTGGGGCACGTTCTCAGCCAACGGTGTCTCGGCCGACAACGCCTGGTATCTGTTCAAGGCAGGCGGGTCGATCCTGATCCACAGCGCGCCCTACACGCAGGCTGAAGATGGCTCCAAGCTGTACCAGGGGATGGATGACCTGGGAGTCTTCCCGGCCTCACGCGGTTGCATCCGCATCTCGCCTGACGATGCTACCTGGTTCACCGACTGGGGGCCGTACGATGTGCCGATTGTGATTTTGCCCTGGGACGGCGGCACCGGCCGCGAGGGGTAGGTTCTGGCCCCGGATGTAGGATAGCCCCTTGTGGGCGTTTACCGGAACGGGCACAAGGCCCTATCCTACGACGGAGGGCTGCTGGTTCGCCTGGACAATGTAGGATAGCCCCTTGTGGGCGTCTGCCGGAACGGGCACAAGGCCCTATCCTGCAGTGCAGACAGATGGCTGCCGATTCGCTATCCCATGATCTTTGCGCAACGACTTAGCAAGCGCTACGGCGCCACCCTAGCCCTCGACCGTCTCGATCTGACCGTTCCGTCCGGTGCGGTGTTTGGCCTCCTGGGTCCCAATGGGTCGGGTAAAACCACCTTCATCAAGCTTCTTCTGGGCCTGATCTTTCCCGACGCCGGCTCCATCGAGTCTGGTGCGCTCGCGGCGCGTCAAATAGGCTATCTGCCTGAGCGCATCGCGCTGCCGCCGCGCAGCCGGATTGGCGAGTACCTCCGCCTGTGTGCGTATCTGGACGGGCTGCGCGGAGCGGCGCTGGACGATGCGGTCGCGGCGCGGTTGCGCCAGGTGGGGCTGGATCAGGTTGCCGGCCAGCGGATCGGCTCCTGTTCCAAGGGCATGCTGCAGCGGCTGGGACTGGCGGTCGCGTTGATCGGCGATCCACCGCTGCTGGTGCTGGACGAACCGATGGAGGGTCTCGATCCCGCCTGGCAGAAAACGGTGCGCGATCTGACTGGCCAACTCCGGCGCGACGGGAAGACGATTTTGCTCAGCACTCACCGTCTCAGCGACGTAGCCGAGTTGTGCGATCACGTGGCGATTCTCTCACAAGGCCAGCTCAAGCGCGCAGGCGCGCTGACCGATGTGCTGCCGCTGCGCGAGCGGGTGGTTATCGAGGTTGATCGTGTGCCGCAATTGCTGGCAGGTGAGTTGGCGACACTTGGTTCCGGCGTGGCGTGGTATGACTCGCTGGTGATGTTGGAGGGGCCGGGAGTGGCAGCAAAACGCGATGTGTTGCAACTGTTGTTGCAAGCCGGTGTGGACGTGCGCGGCCTGCGCCAGGAGCGGATGACGCTGGAAGAGGTCTATCTGGAGGCGATGCGCGCATGAGTCGGGCAGTGGCGCTGGCGTGGTTCTTGCTCAAGGAGTTGGCGCGCTCGCTGGGAATCATCGCGCCGCTGGGGCTGACGCTGGCGCTCTACTGGATCTTCTTCGAGTGGCCGGGCGATGTGAACTATTTTGCGGCCACGGGCGGGTTCACGTTGATGGTGGCGACGCTGGTCACCGTGTTACTGCTGGCCAGCCAGCTCAACCGCAACTCGTCCACGGTGACGTTGCTACGGCTGGCGCGGCGGACCGAACTACTGGCCGCGATGGTGGTGTGTGTCGCTGTGTTGGCCGCGCTGCTGGCGTTGCTCTACACAGCGTTGGCCATCCTCCAGGCGAAGGTCGCCATCGCGCCGGTCGAACTGCTGCTGATCGCGCCGCGCTGGCTGGCGCTGACATTGTTTGCCGCCAGCCTGGGGTTGATGCTGACGCGGCTGACCAGCCGGGGCGGGTCGTATTTGTTTACCTTCGTGGCGCTGGTGCTGTTTGCCACGGTGGTCGAACTGCGTGGGGTGCTGGTGCGGGGCAGCTTTGCCTGGCTTGCCGAGGCGGTCGCGGCTATCAGCAGCCCGGTGACCAACGCGCTGCAGGCGCCCGCCGTTCCAACGTCCGGCGCGACTTACCTGCTTTCACTGGCCGGAACGCTGTTGTTTGCGGCCGGTCTTTTCTCGCTGGCAGCCTGGCTGTTTTGGCGCAAGGACCTCCTGTGGTCGGAATAGGCCGGGGGGACTGAAGACCGATGTGGATTGGCTTGCTGCTGCTCAGCGGGCTGCTGCTGTACCTGGCGCTGCGACTGCGACGCCGCGCGGCGCGCAATCAGCGGATGAGCGGGCTGCCTGAAGGGAAGCTCGTCTATGCCGATACCGGGCGCTGGTCGGCGGTGGCGAAACCCTATTTCTCGGAACGCTACCGGCTGACCGGTAAGCCCGATTACCTGGTGGATACCGACGACGGTCTGGTGCCGGTCGAGGTGAAACGCAGCGCAGCGCCGCCCGGTGGCCGGGCCTACGACTCGCACGTCATGCAGTTGGCTGCCTACTGCTTGCTGATAGAGGAGGTGGACGGCGAGACGCCGCCCCACGGCTTCATTCGCTACGCAGATGCCACGGTGCAGATCGACTGGACGGACGACCTGCGCGACCTGCTGCTCGACACGTTGGAGGAAATGCGTGACGATCTAGGCCGGCGGGATGTGGCGCGCAGCCACGATGACCCCGCGCGCTGCGCAGCCTGCGGCGTGCGCCACGGTTGCGGGCGGGAAGCGTTGTAGGACGAAGTTAGTGTGATAGACGGCACCGTTGATGGTCATTCCTGCGAAGCGGGAATCTACGCTACCCAAGTACTGGACTCCCGCCTTCGCGGGAGTGACGTGATGGTGGTGGCGGGAGTGACGTGGCGGTGGTGGTGGAAGTGACGTGATGGTGGTGGGAGTGACGGTTAACACCGGTTTACCAAGAGGAGGTGTATTGTGAACGACTTCGATACATTGATACAAGACGCGCAGGCAGCGGGGTTTGCCGGCTGGGATTTCTCGTGGCTGGATGGGCGCTGGATCGAGGGACCGATTCCGTGGGACTATCGCGAGCTGGTGATGGCGCAGTTTGCCGGCGTGCAGTCGTTGCTGGACCTGGGCACGGGCGGCGGCGAGTTGCTGGCGTCGATGGCGCCGCTGCCGCCGGACACGCGGGCGACGGAGAACTATCCGCCTAACGGGCCGATTGCCCGCAAACGGCTGGAGCCGTTGGGTGTCTCCGTCGTGACTGGTGTTCCGGACGATGCGCTGCCATTTCCCGTCGCCACCTTCGACCTGGTCATCGACCGCCACGAGTCCTTCGACCCGGCCGAGGTGTTTCGCATCGTCAAACCGGGCGGGCGCTTCGTGACCCAGCAGGTGGGCGGGCAGGACAACCTGCGGCTGAACGAACTGCTTCAGGACGAAGTAGCTTTTGAGTTTGCCGATTGGGGACCTGCCGCGGCCATCTCAGGACTGGAAGCAGCCGGCTTTCAGATTGCTGACCTGAAGGAAGCGGCGCTCGAAACGCGCGTGACCGACATCGGCGCGGTGGTCTACTACCTGCGCGCTATCCCGTGGCAGATCGAGGGGTTCACCGTGGAAGGGTATCGGGATCGCCTGTTGGCGCTGCACGAGATGATGCAGCGCGAGGGTGGGCTGACGCTGCACAGCCACCGCTTCCTGATCGAGGCCGTAAAACCCGCTTTGTAAGGATATCAACCACCTGCTTGTGCCTTTCTGTGCCCGATCTCGGCATGTTTCGTCGTCAAACCCTTGACAGCCAAACATGCCGTATGCTTTAATGGGTGCGAGCCCGCATCGGGTAAACCGCCTGTCCGCAGCGCCTCGTCGACTCCCGTCCCTTTCCCACTCGCGCGTTGCCCCAGTTGAATAAAGGAGTTTTCCATGGAGAAGCATCATGCCCGGAATCTTGCTCTGGTTGCGGTCGTCCTTGTCCTACTTGTCGGCGGCCTGGTCACTGTGGCTTCGGCGACCGGTCCACAGAACCAGCAAGGGCAGCCGCCTGACCCGGCGCGTTTGCGCGGCACGCCGGCGCAGCCTGTGCAATCTGGCATTCCTATGGGGCCCGATGCCAACGTGGTGGCGGACGGCGGTTTCGAGGCCGGTACGCCCAACCCGTACTGGAGCGAGGCATCAACCAACTTCGGCACGCCGATCTGCGATGTTGGCAGTTGCGGGACAGGTACCGGAACAGGCCCCAGAAGCGGAACGTTCTGGGCATGGTTTGGCGGCATCGACAGCTACGAACAAGGTTCGGTCTCCCAGTCGGTGACCATTCCCAGCGGCTCGGCAACACTTTCCTTTTGGCTGGAGATTCCGGCCTGTGACAGCGGTGCAGACTACCTTGAGGCCAAGATCGACGGCACGCAGGTCTTCAACATCACTGGCAACAGCGGTCTTTGTGGCAATATAGGCTATGTGCAGCGCACGGTGGACGTCAGCGGGTTCGCCAACGGCGGCAGCCACACGCTGACCTTCCACTCGGAGGTCTTTGCCAACAACGCGGGTATCAGCAACTTCTTTGTCGACGATGTGCGGCTGGACGCTACCAGCGCGACCTCAACGCCGACGCCGACGCGCACACCGACGCCGACCCGCACTCCCACGCGTACGCCGACAGCGACAGCCACCGCGACAGGCGCTCCGCCAGCTCAGCCAGGACCAGGGATCTTGCTCAGCGAGGTGATGTACTATCCGGCGGCCGGCGGCCGCGAGTGGGTGGAACTGCGCAACTACGACTCTTCGCCGCACAGCCTGCGCGGCCATTCGGTGCGCGACGAAGATGGCAACATCTACTCCATTCCGGCTGCTTTACCCAGCGTGCCGGCCGGCGCGCGGGTGGTCGTTATTTTCGACGGGCAGGGCAGCAACGCCAATGACCTGAACTTCGGCGACGGCGTGGCGCGGCTGCACAGCCCGTCCGGTATGGTGAACATCCTGGAGGATGCTGGCGACCAGGTGGCGCTCTACAACACCAGCAACATCCTCTATCTTCCGGTTTCCTTCAATGGCTATGCAGGTCCGGGACCGTCCATTCCGCGGCCCAACCGGATCAACCCGCCCCAGAACGTTGTCAGTTTCGTGGCGTGGGGCATGGATCCGGCAGGCGACGAGCGCGCGGCGGCCTTCTCCGGTGTGTGGCCGGTTGAGACCTACGTGGACACCCAGCCGGAACCGGGACCAGAACGCGCACAGCGCGGCGGAACCATTGGCCGCCGTCCCAGCCATTACAGTGGATCGCCATCGGACTGGGCGGTCTACCGACCTGGCGAGGGCAATCAGGGCGGTGTCAACCTGCCGGCCGCGCCATTCCTGCGTAACCCGACCGATGGCATCTCGACCTGTGAACGGCGGCCGACTTTTGGCTGGGAAACGTTGTCGCGCATCGATGCCTATCGTTTCCAGATCGACGACAACAGCAACTTCAGCTCGCCGCTGGTCAACACGACGCTGAACACCAGCGCCTACACGCCTGGCAGCAACCTGCCGCTGGGCGTCCTCTACTTCCGCGTCAAAGCCCTGGGCGGCGCAAACGGTGACAGCGCCTGGTCGGCGGTTTACTCCGCGACGATTCTGGATTGCGCCAGCTTGCTGGCCACCTCCGATGATCCGCAAGCCAGCAAGTTGATCAACATCCCGCCCAAGCTGCAACACAAGGATACCCATACGTTGAACCTGGATGGCGACCCGGAGACCGGCCAGAGCCGCTGGGACTCGTCACACGAGACCGATGGCGACTGGACGATCGGCAACGGCACACCGGTGCGCGCCAGCGCGCTGGACAACATGTACTGCACCCGGGCGTCGATCTCGATGCTGGTTGCCTATCAGGGCGGCAACCTGAGCATGGACTACATCTCCTACTGGTACCGTGGCGAGGGCGACCCGGAGGGCGATCTTGGCCACGGCAAGGGGATGTGGCCTAACGGCAATATCGCGGCCGGCACCGGCAAGAAGGTCTTCGACTGGGCCATGAACGGCAACGCGGTCACCTCCAGCCGCGGCAAGCCGACCTTCAACCAGATCAAGGCGTGGATCGACGCCGACCGCCCCATGTTGGTCGTCGAGAACAACGACGCCCACAGCGTGGTGCTCAACGGCTACAACACCGCCGGCCAACTGGTCTATCGCACCGATCCCTGGACTGCGACTGGCGGCTGGGTGTCGCTGGTATCGTGGAACATCAGCGAATATCACGTGCCGCCGAACCTGGCGCCGCCGCTGATCCCGCGCTCAGACCCGGACACCAACAACAACGGCATCTCCGACCTGATCGACGACAGCGATGGAGATGGCATTTCGGACTTCGATGAGCAGCACCGCTTCCGCGGCAATCTGCGCAATCTCGATCCGCGCAACCCCGATTCCGACGGCGACGGAATCACCGACAAGGCCGACATGCGCGCCCACGTCTTCAACAACGCCGGCGCCTACAGCCGCTGGCGCGCCGACTGGGACGGCGACGGCGACCGCAAAGAGACGGACCCCGACAACGACAACTTCTGGGATACCGGGTCCAGCGATGGTTGCGAGGACGAGAACCACAACGGGTTCTACGATCCACCCAACGAGACCAGCAACTTCGATCCGTCGGAGGATCAGGAGCGGGAGTGTGAGGCGCCGGAGGTGGACATCACCGCGCCCAACGGCGGCACGGTGGATCAATGCCGCGTCCGGCTCCAGGGAACGATTACCAGCGACGCCGATCTGGAGGAGGTGAACGCCATCATTACCGGCGAGTCGGGCAACAATCTGCTGTCGCTGACCACGTCCGGCACGCGGCCCAACTTCAACTTCAGCCAACAGGTGCCGATCTTCTCAGGCGACAACACTGTGCAGGTAACGGCCAGCAACGAGTACGGCGTCGGCAACGATTTCACCACGGTCGAGTGCGACAACGACGCTTTGGACATCCACGTGCAACTAACCTGGCCGCAACTGGGTTCCGACTTTGACCTGCACTTCATCCGGCCCGGCGGCGTCTACAATGCGATTCCCGACGACTGCCACTGGCGCAACCGCAACCCCGATTGGGGCGAGATAGGCAACACGAACGACAACCCTGCGCTGGACGTGGACTGCATCACTTCCTGCACTATCGAGAACATCACGTTGCAGGATGCGTTCAACGGTGTCTATACCATCAAGGTACACTACTACTCCGACCACGGCCAGGGTCCCGGCAGTCCTAGAGTACGCGTCTGGGTGGCCGGCCAGCAGTTCGACTTCGGTCCACAGCAGATGAGCAGCGGGCAGGTGTGGGATGTTGCGACCATCGACTGGTCGACGCGCAGCGTGACCGTGATCGATGAGGTACGGGAGCGGCTGCCGGGCGAGGAGTTCCCGGACAAATAGCCGCGCTGTCAGGGATGATGACCAGGATGCCCAACCCTGTCCAGCCATTGGGTCAGCGAGCGGCGTGCTGCCTGTGGTGTGCGCCGCGGCTGCGGGCGGCAAGGGCCTGAATTGTTGCGCGAAAAAAGATCGGCCGTTCACCGTGGCGAACGTATCCAGCCGCCGGTTTAGCTAAGACCGCGCCCCTTATGCAGGAACAAGCGCCCACCGTCCATAGGCGACAAACGCAGCAAACACAAAGAGAATCGCACTCACGAAGATCTTT
>JACKBK010000041.1 GCA_020634555.1 Caldilineae bacterium | reverse complement strand
GGTGATGCAATCAGGCCGCGGATTTCCCAGCCGTGCTGCTCAGCCCAGGTCAGAACGCGCCGCAAGACAGCCTCGTGAACGGCGGGATCACGTACCACGCCCCCCTTGCCGACTTGGTCACGGCCGGCCTCGAACTGCGGCTTGATCAGCACAATCGCCGATCCGCCGTCGACCAGAAAGCTGGCAACCGGCGGCAACACCAACTCCAGGCCGATGAACGAGACATCGACCACGGCCAGATCAGCCAGCCGGCCATCGGGAATCCCGCTCATGTAACGCACGTTGGTACGCTCCAACACCGTCACTCGCTCGTCCTGGCGCAGTTTCCAGGCAAACTGGCCATAGCCAACGTCGATGGCCACCACCTGAGCTGCGCCGCGCTGTAACAGGCAGTCCGTGAACCCGCCCGTGGACGCGCCGACATCCACAGCGGTCACACCATCCGTAGTAATATCAAAGGCATCCAGCGCAGCTTCCAGCTTCAGGCCGCCGCGGCTGACGTAGGGCAGCTGCGCGCGCAGCCGGACATCGCTGGCAACCGACACTTCCTTGCCCGGTTTGGTCGCCGGTTCATCGTTGACCAGCACCGCGCCGGCCATGATCAGCGCACGCGCTTTTTCACGTGTATCTGCCAGGCCAAGTTCGACCAGCAACACGTCCAGGCGCTGCCGGCCCCGTTTGTTACGAGTGTAAGCCATGCCGCCATCATAGCCGCGGCCCCGTGGTTCGTCAACATCCGAATTGACGGGTTTCCATGCTTTGGGTATCATCTAGCAACATGAACGAGGATCTTAACCTGCCGGCAGCCGCTCCGCGAGCCGCCGACTCTCCGAAATCACAGTCGCCAGCATCGACCGCTAAGGCGCTGTTCAGGACCATGCGGCCCAAGCAGTGGGTCAAGAACGTTGTGGTCTACGCGCCGCTGGTCTTCGACGGCAAGATGTTCGATCCGGTACTCCTGCTGCGAACGACCGTCGCCTTCGTCCTGTTTTGCCTGATCTCCAGCGCGGTCTATCTGATCAACGACCTGGCTGACATCGAAAAAGACCGGCTACATCCCAAGAAACGGACCCGTCCCCTGGCGGCCGGCGAGTTGGCTCCATCGGTGGCGATTGCAGCCGCGGTTGTGCTGGTTGTAATCAGCGTCCCGCTGGCGCTCTGGCTGGACAGCAGCTTTTTCCTGATCCTGTACAGCTATCTGGGGCTGATGATCGCCTATTCCTTCTACCTGAAGAACCTGGTAATCATCGACGTGCTGGTGCTCGCGGCTGGCTTCGTGTTGCGGGTAGCCGGCGGCGTGGCGGTGGTCAACGTGGAGCGCTTCTCGCCCTGGCTCTATCTCTGCATCGCCGTAGGCGCACTTTTCATGTCGTTTGGCAAACGGCGTCACGAGTTGGTACTGCTGGAAAACGGCGCCGGTTCCCACCGCGCCATCCTGGCCGAGTACACTGTTCCGTTCCTCGACCAACTGATCGGCCTGGTAACATCGACGCTGGTGGTGTTCTACTCGCTGTATACCTTCTCGGCGGTTAACCTGCCTGCCAACCACACGATGATGCTGACGATCCCCTTTGTGCTGTACGGCCTTTTCCGCTATCTTTATCTGATCCACGTCAAGAAGCAAGGCGGAGCGCCAGACGAGCTGGTGTTCAAGGATAAACCGATGTTCATCACCGGCGTCCTGTGGGTGCTGGCCGTGATTGCCGTGCTGTATCTCGCTTGACGCCGGCACCGTTTCGCACCCAAAAGCCAGCGCCGCAGTTGAATTCAACTGCGGCGCTGGCTTTTTTCTTTAGGGAGCGTCTAGCAACAAGTTACCGCTTTGGCCGGTCTCCTGACCGAGCCAACACAGGGAAGTTGTTTTTAGACGCGTCCTTATCTACGACTGGCTCACTCGGCGTCCGCTCCCACCAGGAAGCTTCGCCACGGTTCGTCGCAGCCTTCTTCCGTAACACCGTAATAAACAGCCATGCTGCTATCCGGGAAACGCTGTACGAAATCGTAGCGACGCTTGCCGGCGCGCTTCTCCGACCGAAGCAACGCCACGTCATCCTGCCATTCGATCTTCTGCGCGTCGGGCGGGTTCTGCTCGTGCTGGCTGATTGCGTAGCGCCACAGGCGGCGGGCCGACTTGAGTGTCACATTCTGGACAGTGCTGCCGTTGCGCAGGTCACGAATGGTGTAGTAACGCGTACCGCCGCGCTCCTTCACCTCGACAACCTGCACGCCAATGGTCGGCGGCGCAACACCGTCCACGCCGTTGGCCTGGGCGCCTGGTTCCTCTTCTGCTTGCTCGACAGAGGAGTCAGGGGTCGCTGCCGCTTCAGCCAACTCATCCTCTTGCGCGGCCTCGGCTGACTTGTCAGCGCCTGTGCTGCGTCTGCTGCCCCGTTTGCGCTTGCTGGTTGATCTTTCGGCCGCCGCTTCGTGCTGCGGCGCTTCAATGATGTCACCGCTTTCCAGCAACGACCGGCGCACCAACTGCACGATCTCGTCCCGCACAGCCAACACGCTGTCAGATTCCTGGCGCAGGTAGATGCGGCTGTCATCCAGGCAGTAGGGCCGCTCTATACCCGGTGGAACCTGAATGCGCAACACGTTCTGTCCCTGGCTCTCCAGAGAGTCGATCTCAACCGCCAGCGGCGGAACGACCTTGCTTTCGATCTCCTCCCTCAGCATGACAATCATTTCGTCGGGATCATCCACGCCTCGCGGCGGCCCGGCATGGGTACTTGCGCCGACGTAGACAGTCCCACCCTGGGTGTTGGCAAAGGCCACGACATCGCTTAACACCGCATAAAGCCGGCCACCCTGGCGAGTTGCCCGTTCATGGAAGGACTGGATGATGCTTGGCCCCTGCTGGCGGGCTTCGGTCACATGATCGAAGGGTTCTTTGCGGCGTCGAAGTGGACGAGTCTGTGCAAAATCGTTGGACTCGAAGACTTTCTTGATGGCCGTAAATGAAACCGGGCCGGTCAGCTGAATCTCCGTAACCCGGTCGCCGATGCCAAGACGATTCTTGTCGTTCAGATCGCGGTTGATTCGATGTGCGTCTGAGCCTTGAATGCAATGCATCCGGCGCGGATACTCCGGCTTCGACCCGTTGAAAAAGCGGGCTGTGGCGCGCGTGCTGCGGCTGCCCAGGTCGGTCACCTCCAGCGCGTGCAGATGTGCATCCTGGGTATAGGAGATCTTGGTCTGCCCGCCAAAGGGGAAGTCGCGCATCGCGACGCCGTGAGTTGAGTTGGCGTGAGCTGCAATGACGATGCCGCCGGCGGCGTGGATGATCCGATATGCGGTCAGCACATCGGCGGTGGCGCCTACTTCGGTGGACCCCCCGTCAAGCCGGTCGGGCGGCACGTTCAGGTCAAGCAAGATATGCTCGAGTTGCCGCACGGAGGTTTCAGGCGGGAAGAGGCCAATGATGTGAAATCCGAAGGTGGCCGTAAACTCGAAGCCCGGCAGCACCAAAATCTTCTCGCCCAGCCTGCGATATTCGTCAAGTTGACGGCGTTCGTTGGGGCGCAGGCGGTTCTCGATCTCCAGCCATTGCAGCCGCTCGATCTCCGCTCGCAAACTAGCGATGCCAGCTACGGTGTTGTGGTCGGTGATTGCCACCACATCCAGCCCGCGCTGCTCGCACTTATACAACCAGTCGAGCCAGGTCGCGCCAGGCTCTTTCCAGTCGGCCGATGCCATGGAGTGCAGGTGCAAATCAATTGCCCACCATTGGCGCTTGGCCTTGCTACTATTTCGTTGTGATCTTGACACGTTCTCTCTACGTTGCTCCTTTCGAGATCCATGGCAGCCGCTGGCGGGTAGCAGAAAACTGCGGCCCGTTATGGCTATCCATGGCCTTTGAGGCAACGTCGATCAATAGGTTATCTTGAATTGAAGGTTGTGAGAGGAGATATCCCAGCCGGTGGAAGCACTGAGGGCAAAAAAGAAATCGGGCCCGAAACGTTGCCCCGCAGCCAATGTCTTCCTACTTGCTTCATCAATCAATCAGTCGCCCCGAAAACAGGACGCCAATCACGACTCGTTTAGTCCGCCAACTCCCTCGTATCAATACTTTGCTACGACGTTGCCACATGTTTTGTCTTAATAACAAAAACCGTAATGATTCTAACACACTTATTGCGGCCTGTCCAATCCCTCCAGGTGTACGAAGTCAGGTTGAGCGATGTTCAAAGCTGGGCGTAATCAGTACAGCCCACATCGAATGACCTGCATATGCCAGGCGCGCCATCGTGGATAAGAATGGATCCGACAAACACTAATGCGAAACGGTCATCTGATGCGCGAGGATGATGGCCTCGGCCACCTCTCGCATCGATTTACGGCTGTTCATGCTCATGCGCTGGATGCTGCTGAAGGCTTCCTGCTCGTTCATGCCGCGGTGGTCCATCAAGATGCCCTTGGCCCGGTCCACAGCGATGCGGGTCTCCAGACGGTCCTCTAACTGGGCCACCTCACTGCAGATCATCTGGTACTCATGAAAACGGACCATGACGACCTCGATGGCCGGCAGCAGGTTGGACTCGTCGAAGGGCTTGATGACGTAGCCGGAGACACCGGCCTCCGCGGCTCGCTCCACCAAGTCGCGCTGGCTGTAGG
Source organism: Caldilineae bacterium (assembly GCA_020634555.1). Lineage (GTDB taxonomy): Bacteria > Chloroflexota > Anaerolineae > JAAEKA01 > JAAEKA01 > JACKBK01. Next base: position 23,879 of record JACKBK010000041.1, on the reverse strand, counting down.
CTGACAGCAACAGCACGGGTGCGATCCCTTCTTCGGTCAACAGCTTGGCAGCTTCGATGCCATCCATATCCGGCATACGAATGTCCATGATCACCAGATCAGGCTTCAGCTCGCGCGCCAGATTGACTGCGCTGCGGCCATCGCCCACGTCGCCGACCACCAGATAGCCCAGATTGGTGAGCATCTCCCGCAAATCTCGGCGAATAAGTGCTTCGTCGTCTGCAATAACGATACGTTTGCGTTGTTGTTCCACTTGGATTTACCTCTTGATGCGCCTCGTTGCGCGTCAACACGGTCGGTGATGTGGGCCCGATGACTGAACCAAACACCAGGCGGCCCTGACCCGGTCATTTCTTATATCCTGTTGGACACTTCCTTGTTGAAAGTCACGCTGGCGTGCGTGCCAGGCTCAGCGCGTTCCATGGTAAACTCACCCTTCAGGTCGCCTTCCACCAGGGTGCGCACGATGGTCAATCCCAGACTGTCCAACTGTTCGTCGCTCTCTGGCAATCCGACACCGTCGTCCGCCACCACCAACACCACCTGGTCACCTTTGTCGCTCAGTTGCACAGTAACCGATCCGCTTTCACGGCCGGTGAAGGCATGTTCCAGAGCATTGAGCACCAGTTCGTTGGCAACCAATGCACAGGCAGTAGCTTGCTGGCTGGGCAGGTGAATGGGCGGACCCTGGACGTTCATGCTGATCATCTTGCCAGGCGAGACGGCCGCCCGCTGTGTCTGCGTGATGATCCGCTGGCATACATCGCGCACGTTGATCATCTGGTCGTCCTCGCGCGAAAGGAACTCGTGGATGACGGCAACTGCCAGCACACGGTTGACGGCCTCCGTCAACTGCAAGCGCGTCTCCGGATCGTCGCTGCGCCGGCCCTGCATACGCAGGATCGAGGCCACCGTTTGCAGGTTGTTCTTGACCCGATGGTGCACCTCCTTAATCATGGTGGAGAGCACTGCTAGCTGGCGGGCCTTCTCACGTTGCTCCGTTTCGTCGTGAACCAGAACCAGCGCGCCGCGCAGGATCGGCTTGCCGGAGTTGCTGTTGCGGAACGGCCACCAATTGGAGCCGGGAGACCACACCGGCACAACCTTGCGTGTCCAGTAGCGACTACCCTCCATCACCTGGTGTTCCTGGCAGCGCGAGGTACGAAACGCTTCGGTGATGAGATGCACATCCTTGGTCTGCAGGTCACCAATGTGCTTGCCCTGCAGGTTGTCCAGATAGCCCAGCCGCCGGTAGAGATTGTTGGCAATGCCGCTGACATACCGGATCTTGAACGAGTCATCAACAAAGACCACGCCGTCCCATTCGCTGAACGGGCTAAGCTCGACCGCGCCGGCCAAGTCACCGCGTAGCGCCATCCCTTGCAGCCAGATCACGGCTTTTTTAAAGATGTCGTCGCGCCGGTGCTGGCGTTCCGAGGCGATCAGGTTGGTCTCTACCTTGAGGGCAGCAATCACGCGGCCCTGGGACGAAACGACAGGAAACACCTCCAGCACTACCGGCGTACCCTGTTCCAGCAGATTGACCTGGGTCTTGCCCTTGCGCCCCTGCACCAACGCACTTGCCAGCAACGGGTTCTCGTCGCTAGGCAGGATGCGACCTACCCATGACTGTTTGTACAGGGAGGTGATGGAGTGGGGAAACGCCTGAGCGATGATCTGCATGCCATCGTCTGCCCCCACAACCATGCAGATATCGGCGCGGCTGACATCAGCGGTGATAGACAGACCCTGCTGCACGCGCTGCAACAACTCAGCGTCCTCTGCCGTCAATCCGGCAAAGGTCGCGTTCTGGTCGAGTGCAGTGGATGATTGAACAGCAGAAGCCATATTCGTGAGACTAGACCGACAGCGCCGTTGCCATCAGCCCACAAGTCGCCAGTGGTTCAAGCCGGCGAACCGGGAACTAACAAAGTGTACCATTGATCTGCACCAGCTACAAGCAACGATGTTCGTTGCATCAGATCAACTGCACAAACTTGCTTGCTTCAACCCCAGAAACAGCGACGGCCCTGCCGGGGGCAGAGCCATCAATTGGGATCATGTAATTCCATTTGGTCGGGGCGAGAGGATTTGAACCTCCGACCTCTTGAACCCCATTCAAGCGCGCTACCAGTCTGCGCCACGCCCCGACAATCTGGGTGATTATAGCATGGCGGTACGGAATCCACCAAATGACTGTCAGGCCGCGCCCAGCCTGGCGCCTACAAAATCGGGCTGGCCGCGCAGGAAATCGCTCACTGCCATGGCCGAGCGCCCGGCCAACTGCACCCGCTCCAGCCGCAGCAACCCGGCGCCTGTACTGACCAGAACGCGGCCATCGGCCGTTACAACCGTGCCCGGCGGCTGGTCTGCCTCAAGATCAGGTTCAGCCGCTGCCTCCAACACCTTGAGGCCCGCGCCGTTCCAGGTTGTCGTCGCGGCCGGCCATGGATTGAAGGCCCGCACCGCGCGCTCGATCTGGATAGCCGGCTGCGTCCAGTCGATGATGCCCTGCTCCTTGCGCAGCGGCCGGCACAGAGTCGCCAACGCCGGATCCTGGGCTTGCGGCGTGATCTCGCCGGCCAGCCAGCGCGGCAGCGTCTCGGCCAGCAAAGCCGCGCCCTGCTCGGCCAGTCGATGCATCAGCGACTCGCCGGTGTCAGCCGGGTCGATGAGGAGCGCGACCTGCGCCAGGATCGGGCCGGTGTCCATGCCGGCATCCATGCACATGATAGTGCTGCCGGCCACCTGGTCGCCGGCCAGGATGGCGGCCTGTACCGGTGCGGCGCCTCGCCAGCGCGGCAGCAACGACGCGTGGACGTTGATGCAGCCGTGCGGCGGCAGGTCGAGCACGTCGGATCGCAGTATCTGCCCGAACGCCGCGACAACGATCACGTCCGGCGCCAGCTCGGCCAGCGCAGCCGCCGCACCGGGGTCGCGCAGCGAGCGCGGCTGTAGGACAGGAAGATCGCGTTCCAGCGCAGCTTGTTTGACTGGTGACAACGCCAGCTTGCGGCCGCGGCCACTGCGCCGGTCGGGTTGCGTCACCACGGCCACCACATCGTAGCCCGCATCGACCAGGGCTGCCAGGGAGGGGACTGAGAACTCAGGTGTTCCCATGAAAATTACTCGTGTCATTTGGGGGATTGTAGCACGGGGAGGGAGGAAGGGGAAAACGAGGGAAATCAGGGAAATGAAGGAAAGAGGGGCGGAGGAGCAGAGGGGCGGAGGGGAGCAGCGAAGACTTTTGCTGGGTGTGAAACCTTCGTGAGGGCGGTTCGTAAAGCGTGTAGATAAACAAGTCACCAGCAACCGGTCGGCCGCGGGCTGCGTCGCTGGTGCAGGAGGATTATGTGACTGAGTTGAACGAAACGAACGAAGATAAGGCGCCTGACATGCCAGAGACGCCGCAAACGCCGGAGGAACCCACGGCTGATGCATTGGATGCCGTGCAGGAGGCGGTAGAAAGCGGCGCGCAAGCCGCGGCAGGGGCGGCGGATGACGCTGACAGCACAGCGTTGACGCCGATTGGCGCACCGCAGAGCCAGTCCGGGCCAGAGGAAACTACCGGTCAACCAGGATCGCAGGAGACGGCCAGCCAGACAGCCGATCAGCCGACCATCATGGACCGGCTGGCCAGCGATACCGAGTACGACCCAGATGCAACCAACGACGACCGAGTCATGGCCGCCCTGGCGTACGCGACCCAGCTTATCCTGCCGTTCATCGTGCCGATTATCATTCTGATCTCGGAGACGAGTAAGCGCCGGCCTTTCCAACGTTACCACGCGATCCAGTCGATCGCGGTCGCTGTGGTGATCTACGGGCTGGAACTGGCGCTGGTGATGTCGGCCAGCGTGGCGGTTGCGAGTTTCATCTTGTGGCTTTGCCTGTGCTTCCTCATTCCTGCGATGATCGTGCTGTGGTTGTTGCCTCTGTACTATGCCATTCTGGCCTACAACGGCAAGCGCTTCCGCATCCCCGGCCTGACCCAGTTCCTGCAGGATCAACGCTGGTTGTAGGATCAACGCTCTGTCCCCCTACTCCTACTCCTCCTCATCCTCCTACTCATCTGAGCCGGAACGAGTAGGAGGATGAGGAGGAGTAGGAGTAAGAAAAAGCGGCTCCGCTGCAAATGCAGCGGAGCCGCTTTTTTGTCGCACAAATGTTTCTGAAATCTGCGCCATCTGCGGTATAATGACCACTCTGACTATCCAGCCCTGCCAGAGTACGATACCATCTCATGGACGACCGCACCATCTCTACCCAAAAACGCCCCGAAGAAGTCGCCGTTGACGCGGCGTTGCGACCCAAAAACCTGGCCGACATGATCGGCCAGGACCAGTTGCGCGACAATCTGGGGATTCTGATCGAGGCGGCGCGGCTGCGTAATGAGGCGCTGGACCACATCCTGCTCTACGGCCCGCCCGGCCTGGGCAAGACCAGCATGGCGCATGTCCTGGCCAACGAGATGGGGGTCAACATGAAGATCACCGCCGGGCCGGCCATCGAGCGCGCCGGTGATCTGGCGGCGATTCTGACCAATCTGCGCAAAGGCGACATCCTGTTCATCGACGAGGTACACCGGCTGGGCAAGGTCGTCGAGGAGATCCTTTATCCGGCAATGGAGGACTTCGCGCTGGACATCGTCATCGGCAAGGGCCCCAGCGCACGCTCGATTCGCCTCAAGCTGCCGCGCTTCACCGTGATCGGGGCAACAACGCGACTCGCACTGCTGACTGCCCCACTACGCTCCCGCTTTGGCGCAGTCTACCGCTTCGACTTCTATGGCCAGCCGGCTCTGGAGGAGATCGTGCGCCGGGCAGCCGGCCTGCTTAAGGTAGAGATCACCGACGACGGCGCTGCCGAGATCGCGCGCCGGGCGCGGGGCACGCCACGGGTGTCGTTGCGCCTGTTGCGACGTGTACGTGACTACGCGCAGGTGCGCGCCGGCGGCACGATCACCCGCGCCGTTGCCGAGGAAGCACTGGCGCTGCTGGAGGTCGATCAACAGGGCCTGGATGACCTGGACCGCAAGCTGCTGCGCGCGATCATCGAGAAATTCGACGGCGGACCTGTGGGCCTGGAAACGATAGCCGCCAGTCTCAGCGAGGACTCGGGCACCATCATGGAGGTAGTGGAGCCGTACCTCTTACAGCTTGGCTACCTGGACCGAACCCCGCGCGGGCGTGTTGCAACCCGACTGGCCTATCAGCATTTGGGCGTTGTGTGGACGGGCGATGTCACGTCGCCTACCCAGCAGCCTGGCCTGTGGGACGAAAGCAGCGAGTTGCCATGAACAAGCCACCCCGCATCGGCATCACGACGCTGAGCACCGCCCGCGACTACTTCGACCGGCTGGTGCGCAACTATTGGTGGGCTGTGACCTGGGCGGGCGGCCAGCCGGTGATGGTGACACCGGAGGCTGCTCTGCTGGCACCGGACGAGCAACTGGCACAGTGGGACGGCCTGTTGCTTTCGGGAGGCGGTGATGTGCATCCGCGCTATTACGGCCAACCGATCAATGGCTCCGACCCCAACGACATCCAGATCGAGCGCGATAACCTGGAGCTGCCGCTGGCGCGGGCTGCTTTGGCTGCTGACATGCCGATCCTTGCCATCTGCCGCGGCATGCAGGTGTTAAACATCGCAGCCGGCGGCGCTCTCTTGCAGCACATCGACGGCCACCGGTCGCCCACCGACCGCGCCAACTACCACAACGTGAACGTATGCGCCGGAACGCTGCTGGCGGGTGTGCTGGGTCAGACAGGCCCGCTGTCCACCAATACCTATCACCACCAGGCTGTCACTCTGGACACGCTGGCCAACGGCTTTCGGCCCAGCGGGCTGACCGTCGAATCGCCGACACTGGTTGAAGCAATGGAAAGCGAGACGGCCCGTTGGGCCGTGGCCGTGCAGTGGCACCCTGAACGCTTCTACGAGCTTGACCCGCGGCACCAGCGGCTGTTCAGCCAGTTCATCGCAGCCGCGACGAACGATAAACAATAACCTGGTACCGGTGAACAAGGCGCCGGACGCCATCCCCTGGCCACGTTCCGCGGCTTACGCCTCCCCCAATCGCTCCACAAACTGCGCGCTTGTCTTCTCCCGCACCTGCTCCAGCGTCGCGCCCGGCATCAACTCCGTCAGCGTCAACTGGCCGTCCGGGAACTCGAAAACTGCCAACTCAGTGATGATCATGCTCACCGCGCCGCGGGCTGTCAGCGGCAGGGTACACTCGGGCACGATCTTCGAGCGGCCTTTGGGGGCGCTGTGGGTCATGGTGATGATCAGCCGCTTGGCGCCGGTCGCCAGATCCATCGCACCACCCACGCCCAGCAACGGCCGGCCCGGCACCGCCCAGTTGGCGAGATTGGCCGCCTCGTCCACCTGCAAACCGCCCATCACCGCCACGTCCACATGCCCACCGCGGATCATGGCGAACGAGGTAGCGCTGTCGAAGTAGCTGGCGCCCGGCAAGGCTGTTACCGGCAGCTTGCCGGCGTTGACAGGATACTCCAGCGCCCCCCCACTGTCCGGTGCGGGTCCGACGCCCAACATGCCGTTCTCGGTGTGCAGGTTTATGCCGTGCTCCGGCGTGATCAGGTCGGCCACCAGGGTCGGGATGCCGACACCCAGATTGACCACGTCGCCCGGCTGGAGTGCGGCCAGCGCGCGCCGGGCAATGGCCATCCGCTCGTCCTCGGCCTTCTTGCCACCGGCATCGCCGCCCGCCGACGTGCCCAGGTCTTCCAGGGAGGTGTGGGCCTTGACGAGATAATCCACGAAACAGCCCGAAGTGTGGATGTCATCCGGTCCCAACGCGCCCAGCGGCACGATCTCCTCCACCTCGACGATGACCAGATCGGCCGCGGTGGCCATCAGCGGGTTGAAGTTGCGCTCGGTCATGCGATAGCGCAGATTGCCGGCCTCGTCGGCCTGCCAGGCGCGTACCAGCGCCACGTCGGCACGCAACGCCGGCACGAAAACGTGCTCGCGGCCGTTGATGGTCTTCGTCTCCGCGCCCTCGGACAGCACCGTCCCGGCTGATGTCGGCGTGAAGAAACCTCCGATACCAGCGCCGCCGGCCCGGATCGCCTCGGCCATGGAGCCTTGCGGGATCAGTTGGATGTCGATCTGGCCCGATTGCGCGGCCTGCACTGCTTCCGGATTTGAGGTAAAGAACGAGCCGATGGCCCCGCGCAGTTGGCCGTTGCGCAGCAGCCGGCCGCCGCCCAGCCCCGGTTCGCCCACGTTGTTGGAGATGATTGTCAGATTGCCGACGCCCTGCTCGGCCAACGCGTTGAGCAAATGCACCGGGTTACCGGTCATGCCAAACCCGCCGGCCATGATCACCGCGCCATCAGGGACCAATGCCGCGGCCTGCTCGACAGTGAGTTGCGGAACGATCTTCATTGATCAGAATGCCTCTCTGGTAAAGTTGTGCGTATTGCGTGTTGCGTGTGTCTTCGCTCAGTAGGATAGGGCCTTGTGCCCGTTCCGAGGACCACCGAACGCCCGCAAGGGGCTATCCTACGGCGGAAACAATCCGGCCTCTGTTGTAGGATAGGGCCTTGTGCCCGTTCCGAGGACCACCGAACGCCCGCAAGGGGCTATCCTACAGCGGAAACGACTCGGCCTCTGTTGTAGGATAGGGCCTTGTGCCCGTTCCGGGATCGACCGAACGCCCACAAGGGGCTATCCTACGGCGGAAACGAAGTCACGCCGAATACGCAATACGCATCACGCAATACGCCTTCAGTCTATCCTGCACGCAGACGCCCGTCAAATCAGGTCGAAGCCGTTGTTGGTAATTACGTCCCGATACCAGAATGCGCTGTCCTTGGGTATTCGCTGTTGCGTGTCGTAGTCCACCCAGACAATGCCAAAACGCTGTGAGTAGCCAAAAGACCACTCGAAGTTGTCCATCAACGACCAGACAAAGTAGCCTTTCAGCGGAACACCGGCGTCCATCGCGCGCCGCGCCTGAGCCAGGTGGTCCCGGATATAACGCAGACGGCGCGTGTCAACGACCCGACCCGTCTCATCCGGCCCGTCAGAGTAGCTGGCGCCGTTCTCAGCGATAATGAGGCTGGCGGGCTTGTAATCGAAATACAGCCGGCAGAGCAAGTTGTACAGCGCGGGAGGATACACCTCCCAGCCCATCTCGGTGCGTTCGACGTCTTTATCGGTTACCATCGGCTTGCCGTCAGGCGCGTCGGCGGCGCTCACCACTGCACGCGAGTACATGTTGATACCCAGAAAATCGGTCGGCGCCGCGACAGCCTCCAGATCGCCCGGCTGCACCGATTTAAACGTCGCGCCTTGCTGCTCGACATACGCGACCACATCCGCAGGGTAGTTCCTGCCGTACAACGGATCCAGGAACAGCCGGTTCATTAACCCATCTTGCAAAACGGCGGCTTGCAGATCAGCCTGGCTTTGTGTTGCCGGTGTAACATCCACCGGATTGAGGACGATGCCAACCCGCGCGCCGGGACTGTTACGCCGCAGAACAGGCACAGCCCAGCCGTGAGACAGCAGGGTGTGGTGAACAGTCGCGGCCGTCTTGGCAGCGTCACGGTGGCCAGGTGCATGCACGCCGAACATGTGACCAAGGAACGCGGTACACCATGGCTCGTTGTGCGTGATCCAGTCGGTCACCCGGTCGCCCAGCCGCCGGCTGACCACATCAGCATACTCGACAAAAGCCTCGGCCGTGCTGCGAGCCGGCCAGCCACCCGTGTCCTCCAGCGCCTGCGGCAGATCCCAGTGGTAGAGGGTGACAAAAGGCCGAATGCCGCGGGCCAACAAGCCATCCACCAGCCGGTCGTAGTAGTCCAGCCCGGCCAGGTTGACTGCGCCGCGGCCGTCAGGCAGCACGCGCGGCCAGGCGATAGAGAAGCGGTAGGCGCGCAGGTTCAGCGACTGCATGAGGTCCAGGTCGTCCTGCCAGCGGTGATAATGATCGCAGGCGGTGTCACCGCAGTGCTCCTCATGGACCTTGCCCTCTGTATGGCTGAAGCGGTCCCAGATCGACTCGCCCGCGCCGTCCTCATCCCAGGCGCCCTCGATTTGATAGGCTGCGGTAGCCGCACCCCAGATAAAGTTTTGTGGAAATGTGATTTGCTTCGTCACGGTCATTTTCGCCTGTTCTGTGTCGCCGGCAGGCTCGCTGCGGCGATGGATTGTCCTACCCGCCGGCTCTTTTCATCGGGCAGTTGAATGTTGACGCGATTTGCCAGCTCTGGGAACCCGGCGGCCAGCACTGCACGTGCACCGTCCAGGACCAACGCACCACCGGTGCCGCTGGTGACGCGTCCCAGGATGAGCACGTGATTGAGGTCGTAAAACTCGGCATAGTGGGCCAGGCCATAGCCCAGATACACGCCAATGGTTTGCCAGATCTTCAAGGCGCCCTCGTGGCCTGTCTCCAGGAAGCCTTGGGCGTGCTTGAGTTTCTCTGCCTTGGTAACATCCGGACCGCCGGGCAGGTCGATCCCAACCTTGGGCGCCAGACGGAAGACACACTGCTGCGAGAAATACAGCGAGCCGACGCCGCGGTCGCCCGACCACTCGTCGACCGGCGCGCTGGGACTGTAGTCCACCGGCGCGAAGGCCAGCTCGTTGAGCCAGCCGGTCACCGCGCCTTCCCGGTTCACGTAGCCCACCGCCTCGCTGCTGCCCATGGCGATGCCCAGCACGCCGTCGTCATCCAGCGACATCGCACCGGCCAGCGCGGTCACGTCGCCGTCGTTGATCACCTCCAACGGCACGCCAAACTCGTCGCGGATGCGCAGGAACATGCTGCGAATCTCGTCGTAGCGATTGGCCGGGATACCGCGAAATAGCGAAGCCACCATCGGCCGGTTGTCCACGTAGACGCCGGCCGAGCTGCCGCCGATGGCGTCCAGCCGCGGCAGCTTGCTTTGCGCCAAACGCAGCGCCGCGACGATGCGCTCGTAGTGGTAGGTCGGGTCGGTCTGTTCCACCGGCTCCCAGACTATCTCATCGCTCCAAACCGGCTGTCCATCGATCACCGCCGACACCTTGAGATCGGATGCGCCCAGGTCGAAGCCGATGCGGCAGCCGTCCAGGTGGCGTCCCAGGGACTGGCCGGCCTCGCGGGCCGGCGGCGCATCCTCAGCCGCGCAGGCGACCACGATGAACGGCTGTTGGTAGACCGTCTCGCCCATGAACTGGTAGTCGAACGCGCGCAGCCCCGCGGGCGAGTAGACGCGTCGAATGTGGTTGGCGATGCTTGCCGGCCCACCGATCGTCACCTTCCAGCCGCCTCTGGCCCAGAGCAGGAACTTGACCAGCCGCTCGGCATAGAGCAGGTTGGCAGCGGCGCGCGGATGGTCCGCCGCAAACGCCAAAGTGTCGAACCGGGAAACCGCCCCGTCGGAGCGTTCCAGCGCGATCACCAACGGCACAGCCGCGCCCGCTTCCCTGGCTTCGCGGCGAAAGGTGCGGTTGGCCAGCACAGCCGGCCGGAAGTCTGGATCGAGAGGAGGACGGAAGGAGGGGGCAACTAACGTCAATGCTGATGACACAACTGGGTCCTTTCCGTTCAGCAGCATGATGCCGGGCTGGCCGTTCATCGAACGCGCCAGCCCGGCGCTCCAACGTTTGCAGGAAGTCAGGTTACCACGACTGTTTAGTTCTTTGGCCAGGCAGCGTCGATCTCCTGCAGCGCAGTATCGAGATCAACCGAGCCAATGATGTAGTCTACCATAGCCTTCCAGAAAGCGCCCGATCCAACCTCACCCGGCATCAGGTCGGAGGCGTCGAAACGCACGCTGGTGGCGTTCTGAAGCAGTTCGGCAACGTTCCGCTCGATGGGATCGCTGTACCAGTCCAGGCTGGCGTCCTTGTGCGGCGACAGAGTACCACCGGTGCGGATCCAGGCTTCGACGCTCTCACCCGTCGCGAAGTACTCCATCAACGCCCGTACTTCGGGCCGGTCGTTGAACATGGCCATGATGTCGCCGGCCACCAGCACGGGCTTGCCATAGGCATCGTCGATGGGCGGCAAGTAGAAGAAATCGTAGTCCTCGCCGGCCGTCAACCCATCGCCAAAGAATCCGGTGATCCAGCTTGCCTGCACGTGCAGCCAGCACTCGGGCGGATCGGCGAACATGCCCACCGGCGAGTCGCCGATGAACGTCGTGACGATAGTATCGGTGCCGCCTTTGACGTAGTCGTCGTTCAGCCAGATGTCCGACATGATCTCGGCGGCGTGCTTGACCTCGGGCGAGGCAAAGGGAAGCTCGCCAGCCACCCACTTGTCGTAGTTGTCCAGCGATGTGGTGCGCAGCATAATGTTCTCGATCCAGTCGGTGGCAACCCAGCCGGTAGCCGCGCCGCTTTCGATACCGATGCACCAGGCCGTATCGCCGTCGTCGGCGATCTGCTGCGTAAGCGCCATCAACTCGTCCCAGGTTGTCGGCACGGTGTAGCCAGCGGCATCGAACGCCTTTTTGGGATACCAGACCATACTCTTGGCGGCCGCGCGGTGCCAGACGCCGGTCATGATGTCCTGGCCATCTGGGCCGGCCATGGTCGCCATGTCCAGCCAACTGGGAATGTAGTTCTCCTGCAGGTGTTCCATGTCGATGAAGGTGCTGATGTCGATCACATCACCGGACTTCGCAAAGGTGGACAGGAACCCAGGCTGAGGAAAGTCGATGATGTCCGGCGGATCATCAGCCTCGATGCGTACCGCAACCTGAGGCTCGAACTCCTTGGTGCCCTCGTACTGAACGTCGATCCCCGTGGCCTCTTCGAAGGGCTTCATCGACTCCTCGAATTTGACCTTTTCTTCGTCCACCATCACGCCCAGAACAGTCACGCTGGTGCCGGCAAACTCACCGGCCTTAGCGCGCTCAAGAAAGTTGCCTGAATCGGACGGCGCAGCGGCTGGGGCTTCTGTTGCCTCGGCCGCCGGAGCCTCAGTTGGTGCAGTCGTTGGGGCTGCTGCAGGTTCAGGGGTTGGCTCGGGCGCTCCGCCGCAAGCGGCTACTACGAGCGCCAGAACAAGCAATAGACTGGTCGTTGTCCAAAGTCTCTTCGCTGAGATCATGGTGTCTTCTCCTTGAGATGTTGAATCGGGTTATTCGAACCGTGTTCCATCGAAACGTCGTGTCATAGGCACTTCCTCCTTAACGCTCTGTCTTATGACTGCTCCTTAGCTTCCCTCAGCGCCGTCCAGTTGGCCGGATCCTCACCGCCCAGCGGCCAGATGGCGATGCCGGCAATGTTGGAATGGCTATCTGTGATTATGTCGAGCCGCGCTGCCAAGGTCTCGGCATCGTTGAAGTAGACCGTGCGGCGGCCATCGCTGTAGGTAAACCACGCCTCGCCGGACGATGGATCGCGCTGCAGCGTCACACCGTTCTGCTCGGCCAGCTTGAGCGCCTGCCGCCAGTTAAGGCTCTGGGCGGTGGAACCGGTCCAGTCGTAGCCGTAGAACGGCACACCCATCCACGTCTTCTCCGGCGGCACCACCGTCGCGGCGTAGCTCAGCACAGCATCTACCCAGTCCAGCGGCGCGATGGGACCGGCCTCGCTGGCGCCGTTGTGGAAGTCATAGGTCATGATCTTGAACTCGTCCACCGCCGCGCCCAGCCGCGCCCAGTCCTGCGCAGCCGCGCCGCTCCACGCGCCGGCGTCGTCGGTCTTGGCGTGAACGGCGATGGACAGCAGCTTGCCCTCGGCGTGCAGCGCCGCAGCCAGCTCTTCGATGAACAGGCTGAAGGCGTCGCGATCGGCCGGGTTCAGGCTCTCGTAGTCGATGTCGATGCCGTCATAGTCGTTGTCGCGCATCAGCGCCAGGATGCCGGCAATGTGCTGTGCGCGCCGCGCCGGATCGTTGACCACATCGCTGACCCGCTGCGCGTCGAACCCGCCGTTGACGATGGACGGCACGATACGCAGACCGGCGGCGCGCGCCACACGGACTGCTTCGGCCGCCATGATACCGCCCTCGATGCCGCCGTCCGCGCCCAGAGTGTACCAGAAGAAGTTAACCTCATCCAGCACGTCGGCGTTCTGTTGCAGGGTCTGCTGCTCCAAAAAGCCGGCCACCGGCGCCCAGATGGAGACGCTGAGGGGTGGTTCCGAACCGGCGACCGCCGGCTGTGGCGACGGTGTCGGACCGTAGCCGGTAGGCCTTTCCTTGCAGCAGGTGGCGCTCCTGACGTGAAACGCCATGTCAGCCGTGAACTCTGGCAGGTCAACAACACAAGGCTGGTCCGCAGCGCAGGCCACGGAGATAGGATCGAGGTAGCGTCCCTGCCATGTGTCGTAGGGCGTGACGGCGTAGGTTCCGCCGGCCATGCCATCGATGCTTAGCTGGATACCAGAGCGCGCCACGCTTTCCGAGCGCACCTCGGCGATGGGTCGCCCCTCCAGCGACGCGTCCTGCACCCAGAACAGCCCGCCCTCAGGACCGGCGACACCCCAGCCGCGCACGGCGGGATCGCTGCTGTGGATGTCCAGCGGCTGCGGGTTCCACGCTGCCAGCGGAATCTCATCGACGAAGACCGCCAGCCGGTGGAGGTCATCCGTCATGGCGTCGGTCAACCGGCCGAAGCTGCCGCCGCTGTTCCACTCGGCCGGCGTCATGGCCGCACCCGCGCCCAGCGCCGCCCAGATCGCGTTGTGGAACAGCTCCGGGTACTGCTCGTTGCCGGTGACACCAAACTCGCCCACCCAGTTGGGCTTGGCCTCGGCGTCCCACATCTGGCGCGTCCAGTCTGCCAGCACGCCGGCGGCCGACACCGCCCCGTCGTCGAATTCGTAGAGATGCACCTGCGGCGCGTCCATGGCCTGCCAGCCGGCCAGCCAGTCCACATCGCCCGACTTGCTGGCGGTAGTGGGATGGCGATAGGGATCGTTTTCGACGAAGTAATCGTTGACTTTTTCATGCCACGTGTCGGTGTGCGCATAGGCGTTGGTGCCGTTGATCTCGGAAACGGTCTGCCACATAGCGATGGCCGGGCTGTGGCTCCAGCGCGCGATGAGATAGCGGTAGAGGTTCTCCTGCCACGCCCACGCTTCGTCGGACGTGAAGAAGCTGTCCAGGCTGCCCAGCTTGTTGAAACCGTTGCTGACCGCCCAGCGGCCATCGCCCCACGCGTGGGTATCATCGCGCAACTGCGGGTGATCCCAGACGGTGAAGATCACCTTGACGCCCTTTTGCTCGGCGTCGCGCAGGATGGTGTCGATGACCTTCAGGTTCTGCACAGAGTAGCTGTCGTAGCTGCTGCTGACCGGCGACAGGCTGTAGAACGGCCACCAGACCACGTAGTTTTCGCCAGCGTCCTGCATGGTGCTGAAGAGGCCGACGCCGTTGTCCAGGCTGAAGCCGTCGATCAGGATGTTCAGCGCATCGGCGTGGCCGACCCCGTAGAAGGGCGTCCCGTCGTCGTAGACCAGATAGCGGCTGCTGTAGGCGGGATCAACCTGGTTGCCGATCCGCACCCAGCCGTGGTGGTCGGACGGTGTCACTTGAAACGATCCCGCGGCCGGCTGGCTGGCGCCGCTGCTGTCCTGCACCGTCACCGCGTAGCGCCATTCACCCTCCTGCGACGGCGTAAAGCGCACCCGCCACGCTTCCTCGCCGTCCCAGAACCCCGGCGCCGGCCAGATCGAGCCATCCGGGGCGGTGAACGTCGCATCCAGCGCCACCTGGCGCGCGTCGTAGGGATTGGTATACGCCGCGTCCAGCTCGACCACCAGTTCCAGCGTCTCGTAGCGCGGCAACGCCTCGCGATCCAGCGTCACCGCGCTGATCGTAGGTATGTTGACGGACGCGCCGGCGGGTTCAGGCGTATCCGTCGCGGCGCTGGTCGGCGCGGCCGTAGCTCCAGCGGCCGGCGTTTCAGCGGTAGGCGTTGCCTGCGAACTACATGCAGCTACGACCACAGCGATCACCAGTATGGCGGACAACAAAAGATACGTTTGTCGGATTCTTCTCATCGGTTCAACCATCGCTGCGGCCGGTCTCCTGACCGTGCCGGGCGGTCTGAAGCCACCTACCCCAACACGACCTCGACCCGATTGTGGTCGGCCAACGAGCCGGCCGGCACCAGATTGTCGGCCAGCGCTTCACCGTTCAGTGTGATCGACCGGACGCCACGGCAGACGCCGTCCGGGTTCGTCACGACGATATCGACGATTTTACCACGAAAACGACGGGTTGCCGTGAAACCTGGCCAGTCGTGCGGGATGCACGGGTCAATTCGCAGGCCGTCCACCTCTGGCCGCAGGCCGAGAATGTATTGCGTGGCGCTGTAATACGACCACGCCGCCGCGCCGGTCAGCCACGAGGTGCGGGTGTTACCGGGGCGAGGCGAATAGATCGAATAGGTGGTCTGGCCCTGCACATACGGCTCGCACTGGCGGATCTCGGCGCGGTCGTTCCAGGCTGCCGGCATGGCGGCGCTGTAATACTCGTACGCCCGGTCGCCGTGGCCCAGTATACACTCGGCCATCACACCCCAGCCTTGCGTGTGGTTGAAGATGCCGGCGTTTTCCTTGATACCGGGGTTGAACACCACGGACCGCATCACCTGCACCGGGGTCTTGACGAAGGGCGGCGCGGACAGCATCAGGCCGTAAGGTGTCGCCAGCCGTTCATGCACAGTCTCCATACAGCGCTCGGCCTGGGCGGGCGTCGCCGCGCCGCTGAGGACCGACCAGACCTGGGTGTTGAGGTAGACCTGGCCCTCAGGGTAGTCCTTGGTGCCGTAGATCGTGCCATCTTCGGTGATGGCCCAGATGAACCAGTCGCCATCCCAGGCCACACTCTGGATGTAAGCATCCAGTCGCTTGCGATGCGCCATAGCCCAGCGCGCTTCCTCCGGCTTGCCCAACCGTTCAGCCACCTCGGCATAGACCGTCAGCCCCAGCCGCAGTTGAAAGGCGACAAACAGGCTTTCGCCATGGTAGCCCAGCACCAGACAGTCGTTCCAGTCAGCGGCCAGCCCGCAGGGTAGTTGATTGCGACCCCGGCGCTCCAGGTTGAACTGCAACGCGCGCCGCAGGTGGCCGAAGACGGTGTCCTCACCCTGATCGGCGTAAGGCAGCACCAGGCTGTAGAAGTCGAAGTCGCCGGTCTCAGCCACGTAGGCCGGCACCGCGTTGAAGAACCACAGGCAATCATCGGAACGCAGTTCATCGGATGACGGTGCTGCTTCGTGGCCGGGGCTGTGCTCGAAGGGTTTGATGACCGGAATCGCGCCGCCGTTGGCCAGTTGGCCGGTGAGCATCAGCGCCAGTCGTTCGCGCGCCTCCTCGGGAATCGCCGCGACGACGCCCAGGATGTCCTGCACGGAGTCGCGGAACCCAAGGCCATCGCGCTCGCCGTTGTAAACCAGACTGGCCGCCCGCGACCAGGCGAAGGTGATCAGACAGTTGTAAAGTCCCCAGACGTTGACCGTATGGTTGAGGGCGGGGTCCGGCGTGTCCACCACCAGACTGCCCAGCTTGCCATGCCAACTTTCCTTGACAGCAGCCAGCTCCGCGGCTGCACGCTCCAGCGATCCATACTCGGCCACTGTTCGCTTACCGACTGTGTTGGCATCGCCGATGCCCAGCATCACCAGCAGCTCGCGGCTTTCGCCCGGCGGGATGTCAAGGTCGCTTTGCAATACACCGCAGGCGTTGTCGCCATAGGCGTCACTGTTCATGCAACGGCCCTCTTCTACCGCCAGCGGGTTGTGGTAGCTGCGGTAGCCGCCCAGGAACGCCTCGCGGCTGGTGTCGTAGCCTGCCTGTGGCGCGCCCACCAACGCTATCCACGAGTGCATACCGATGTCGTCCTCGTGACCTGTGCCTGCCTCGGGCGTCAAGTTGTCGTGGATCGCGATGCGCAACAGACCGTCGTCGGTCAGGCCACCCTTGACGATGAACAGCGAGTATTGCAGGTTGACCTGGTCCTGTTGGGTCATCCACTGGTTGGTGAACTCGCAGTAGGAAAAGATCGAGAGGCGGCGCGGCCGGTCGCTCTCGTTGGTGACCTTCAGCCGCCAGTACTCGAAGTCCTGATCCAGCGGCACGAAATACGTGGTCTCCGTGCGGATTCCGGCATAGCTCGACTCGATGGTCGTGTAGGCGGTGCCATGGCGGCAGGTCGACTCGTAGGCGCCCAACGGCTTGCCCACCGGCTGCCACGAGGCCGACCAATAGTCGCTGCTGTCCCGATCGCGCAGGTAGAAGTAGCGACCCGGCTGGTCCTGCGGCACACTGTTGAAGCGCAACCTCAGGAATCGTCCGCGCGCGCCAGATTTGTAAAAGCCGTAGCCGCCGGCGTTGTTGGTGATGATCGCGCCATACTCCGTGGAGCCGAGGTAGTTGCTCCACGACTGGGGCGTGTCGGGACGGGTGACAACGTATTCTTTTGTGTCGTCGTCGAAGTAACCGTATTGCATGGATTTCTCCAGAAGGCCAGGCGCTGAAGCACCTGTCTGATAAAGCGAAGTGCGCTGAAGCGCACTCAATGAACCTGCTTGCGAACCTCAGGATTCTGTACGCCTATTCCGTCGTTCCCGCGCAGGCGGGAACCCAGAACCACGAAGAGTGGATTTCCGCCTGCGCGGGAATGACGAGCGGCTTACTGAATCATATACAACGTCACCGACTGCTCCGGCAGCGTGACCAAACCATCGGCCGGCCATGGCTGAACGCCCAGGCTCTCCGCGTTGTGATCCTTGTCCAGCAGCCAGACCTCGGCCTCCGCAGGCTTCTCGCCGGCGATGTTGAGCGTGGCCGTTTGCTCGACGTCGCCCAGATTGACCACCATCACCGTCAGCGCACCGTCGTCGCGCTGCGCCGCATAGACGGTGACATTGTCGACGCCCGACGCTGCGTAGACCTGCTGGTCGCCGAAATGTTTGTACATGCGGAACGTGTACAGCGTCGGCCGAATGGTGAAGCCGTTGATCAATCCCAGCCCGGTGCTGCGCTGGGAGATCACCCACTGGTTGACCATCCACACGTCCTCATCGATCAGACGGCCCAGCACGTCCGCGTACCAGACCGCGTTGAAGAACGAATCGGGGCTGGCAGGCTGGTTCTGCACGCTAGTCGGCGTCGAGTTAAGCTCGGTGATGGCGATTGGTAGATCGCGCCCTGTGGTTTCCTGAATCAACTCGCGCAGGTAGACAACCTCGGCGTTCATCGCCGCGGCGGTGGCCTGCATCTCATCGAAGGTAGCCGGTTCGTTTGTGGCGCTCCAGTACGGGTAGCGATGCACCGTGACCACATCCACCAGATCGCCGTTCGCCTTGAGAAACTCCGTCATCCAGTCGCGGCCGGCAGAGTCCTTGAGCGTGGTCGCCAGGCTACTGTTCCACTGGTGCAGCTCCGGCCCCATCAGCTTGATGGACGGATCGGCGGCCTTCATGGCCTCGGCGATCGCGCGCCACTCGCGATTGAGGCGCTCCGCGTCGTACGACTCGTTGAACTGCTCTTCGTACAGCGTAGGTTCGTTGCCGATGCTCCAGTATTCGATGCCGTAGCCCTTGTCGCGTGCATAGCTCACCAGATTAGCTGCCGTCTCTGGTGACCCGTTGTGCAGGCGAACGCTGACGGTCGGCAACGCGCCCAGTTGCTCGTAGAACCAGACGAATTGGTCGAGCTGGAATGGCTGCATATCCACGGTGTCGGTCCATGCGCCGCCCGGCCAGCGCAGCGCGGTGAAACCGGAATCGATGATGTCCGGCATCATCTCGATGGGCACGGCGTGCATCGGCCCGTAGTTGGTGCCGTAGATGTACGGGCTGATCGGTCCCAGGTCCACCGATGGATCGACAACCAGGGTGCCGGGCGTTGGTATGTCGCCCGTTTCGTCTGCACTGGCAGCAGGCACAGATGCGGCAGGCTCCGCAGTCGCTGAAGTTGGTGCTGCCGGAATAATGGCGGTAGCGGCTGGCTGTGGGCTGGATGGCGCGTAACAGGCTGTCAGGCCAAGTATGCCGATAGTCAACAGGATAGTCAATCGCTTCATAGTGTTCTCCGCAAGTGTGGCTACGGGCCGCTCAGCGACCAACGATTTTCATGAAAGTTAAGAATTTGATCCGGTAATAGGTTGGCGAGGGCCGCCCGACCGTTAACGGATTCACGGCGCCCGCTTGTGCTCGTGAGCGCATAGGGACGATTTGGCACCGTCTTGGGCGCTGTAGCATGTTGTTATTGGTCTCGTGGATTTGAAATCGATGGATCTCGTCCACGGCGGCGCCATGGTGCACGTACGGTGTCCGTTGCTGTAGTAGATTGCCATGCGTCCCGTGTCGCTGCTGTCCACCAGCGCGCGGCGCAGGAAATGCCACGTTGGGCACGTCGCCGGTGTGCCTGTAGGGCGCTTGCGGCGCGATATGGCTCGCTGCGCGCGATCACCTTCCACGGTTAACACAACCAGCAGCGCCAACTGAAGCTGTAGACGAACCCGTTGCACGAGGCTGTCAGACGCCGGTAGATCAGCACAGCCCTGTTCCCATGGATCGGACCCGCCGATCTTGGCTGATCGCCAGCCGCCGGTGGCTGTTCCCGCCACATAGCGGCCCCAGAACTGCCGTCGGGGCTTTCGCCAGGCGCAGACGCCGAAGGGTGTGTGGCCGTTGCCCGCTGGGACGGCTGAAAGATGGCGAAACGGCCGTTGGATCTTGCGCGCAAGAGCACACCGTTGCGGGTTGAAGGGCAAAAGGCGTTCTCCAGTTGGTGAACGTCTCGAAGTCGTGCAGCTGACGCCGATGGTCGGTCCACAGCCGCCACCACGTCACATAGTAGCGCGTCGTCGATCCAAAACCACCTGCGGTCAGGAATACTGGAGCAAGTGCTGCTGATCTCGGCCACTGCTCGCTGTCGGCATGAACCGATCCGCTTCGTGCCCGATGGTCCAGGTCACGCCATCGTCGCTGTATGGCGCAGCTGCATGGTCAGCGCAGTGTCGTCGCAGCGGAAGACACCCGCGAACTTGCCTTGATAAGGCACTATGCCGCTGTTGAAGATGCTGTTGACGACGGGACTGCGGGTCGTGGAATGATCGGATTGCGTTGAGCGCCAGACAGTCGTTTGAGCGGCTTTGGTCAGGTCCTCCCACGGATGTTAGGGCAAACGGCACCGTTGACGATTGATATCTGCTTTGCAGTCACGATTACCTCCTTAGATAAAGAGAATTTCAGTCTCGCCAGGAACCCTCCGGCGCGCAGGTAGTCCACTCCTTGTGCCTCCAACCGTGGGTCAGCAGCCAGTCGTTGCTGGTACAAGTCCCGCTTTCGGCCCGGCCTCCTCGGCCGGCGACCAGCCGATCCTTCAGAATAGCCAAGCAAGCGGGGAAAACGAGGTATTTCCAGATCGCGCATCGTGCGCACGGTTTCGTTCCGCTGGCGGCGCCGCCTCGACGCTCCAGAATCGCCTGCTCGGTGACGCCGGGCGTCCGCACCGTAGCAGATCCCAGTCATAGGCGTGCTCGACGCTGATGTTGCCGGCCCAGTTCTGGCCGATGGGCGTCGTGTCGTCGTATTTCATGTCCAGGTAGCTGTGGCTGCGGCGATATGATCACCTTTGACGCCCTGCGCGTCACTGCGTAAGTGCGCCGGTCGCCTGCCAGTATTGAGGCCACCGTTCCCGGCGCCAGGTCGGCTCAGTTATCTCAGCCCAGCCCAGCATCCGTTTGCCGCGCCTGACGATGGCTGCACCGCTTCGATTAGCGTGCGGCGGTAGTCGGCAGGTGTGCTGTGCGGCCTGTCGCCGCTGATGGGATGTATGGCCAGCGTCGCGGCCAGCTCGCTGCCGGATCACGTCGTCCAGAAAACCTGCGTCAGTTCCGTCGATGCAGAACGAGCTGAACCCGACCTCGATGCTGCGAGATCAGGCGCCTGGCCGTCACAGTTCAGCCTTGCATAGGGAGGCCAGCGGCGCGTTGCGCCGGGCATGTCGATCTCCGGCACGATGTCGATGAAGCGACTGCGGGCGTACTCGACCAGTTCGCTGTATTCGGCCTGCGTAGTAACCGCCGGGATCGCCATCCACAGCGGAACTGCCGCCGACCTCGGCCAGCTTCGGCCACGGACCGATCATCAGCCGCCAGCCCCGTCATCGGTCAGGTGCAGGTGCAGCCGGTTCAGCCAGGCCAACGCCATCAGGTCGATCAGGCGCTTGACGTCGTCCACTTCCCGGACGGGAAATGGCGTTACTGTCCGCATACATGCACGGCGCCATAGGCGTAACGCGCGGTTATTATCGCGGATGAGCCGCTGGGCAGCAGCAGCCAGTTTGCCGGCTGGGCAGCCGCGGATCGACGGCGGCCGGCAGCAACTGGCGCAGCGTCTGCACGCCATAGAAGATGCCACCGGCGCTGCGCTTCAATCGTCACCGTGGTCCGGTGAAATCGTAAGTTCGTAGCCTTCCTGTCCCAGCGACGGATCGGCATCGGCCGTGGAAGCACGATGCTTTGTCATTGAGGTTCACCGGCCAGCGGCACCGGCAGTTTTGATCCCAACGGCCGCGGCCAGCGCGGCGCCAGGTAACGAACTGGTTTGGCCAGCATCTCGTCCGACGGATGAATTCTCGACACGGATGACTGTTTCAGGCGGGTAAATGTACTGCCGTTTGAAATGGGAAAACGGCAACGGATAAGGTTGTTCATGTGGTACTTTCGTTTGTTCAAGCGTAAGACGAGTCGAGGTCGGCATTAGTGGCTGTGCCGACACGCAGCTGGCAACAAGAGCCGCTGGATCAGCAACAGGATGCCAGCAGAGCTGCTCATCGTTTCACACCGGGCTGGTGACAAGCACCGTGTCATCTGGTTTTAGCGGTGCCCCAGGCTGAACCCGGCGGGAAGAGGGCGTCTGGTCCATCAACGGGCAACGATGCAGGTCGAGTGAAGCTGCTACGCTGACTGCGGCTGGTACGCAGCTTGCCGGTGAACGGAAGTCGCCGAACAGCACGTCAGCCACACCCCTGCCCCTTCTGCGCCGGGCAGCTGCGACAACCAGCCGCGCCAGCCAACGGCGGCAAGAGATCGGTGATCTCTACCGGCCGGCCGGCTAACACCACCACTCAGCGCACTAACTTCCCTTTGCCTGCGCGCCTGCCGCACCATGGCCAGATCCTCCCGGCGGCAACGCGAGAGAGATCGGCTTTGCAGTCGCCGAGACACCTCGGCGTAGGGCCGCCAGCCACGAGAGATAGCCAGCCACGTCGGCGATGACCGGAACCCTGCGTCGTCGGTGAAACGGTCGAATCTGCCAGCAGAGTTGTAGTCGATCTGCGCATTCAGTCCGGCGATCTCCTCGACGCCGCCCAGAATCGTCGTCCCCGCGGTGATGTCACCCGCCGTTCCCTGCCATTCGGTCGACCAGCCCCCGATCTGGATGCCGATATCATCCGCAGCTTCTCCGGCCACGTAGATCAGCGGCGCGTCCTTGGAGAGCGGCAGCGTCTCGTCGTTGTTTTGCAGCAGCACCAGCGACTTGCGCACAGCTTCTCTTGCCAGCTCGCGATGCTCCTGTGAACCGACTGTTTCAATGGGTGCGCCGGGCTGCAACGGGATGGCGTCAAACAGGCCCATCGCAGCCTTGACGCGCAGGATACGCCGCACCGCTTCGTCGACGCGCGCCTGTGACACGTCGCCCTTTTCGACCGCGCTTGTCAGGGTGTCGATGAACAGCTTATAGTCGTAGGGCACCATCACCATGTCGATGCCGGCATTGATGGCAGTCACCACGTCGGAATAGTAGTCGCCTGGTATCTGATCGATGCCCTGCCAGTCTGAAACGACCAGTCCCTCGAACCCGAGCTCGTCGCGCAGGACACCGGTCAGCAGGTCGCGGTTAGCGTGCATCTTGACCCCGTTCCAACTGCTGAAAGAGGCCATGACGCTCCCGACGCCGGCATCGACCGCGGCCTGATATGGCGGGAGATGCACGGCACGCAGGGTTGCCTCGTCGATGCGCGCGTCACCCTGGTCCAGCAGGTAGGGCTTGATGATCTCGGTGGTCGAGCTGCCAAACGCCGTGCCGCCGTCGGCCAGGAAATGCTTGGCCGTAGCTAGTACGGTGGCCGGATCGCCGAATAGCCGGCCACTCGCGTCCTCCTGCAGCCCTTCGATATATGGCACTGCCAGCCGGCTGACCAGTTCGGGATCTTCGCCGTAGCCCTCGTAGGTGCGTCCCCAACGGATATCCTGCGGCACGGCCACGACAGGGGCAAAGTTCCAACGGATGCCGGTCGCTGCCATCTCAGCCGCGGTCGCTTCGCCGATACGCCGCATCAGATCGGGATCGCCCGCCGCTCCCAGCCCGATGTTATGGGGAAACACCGTGGCATCGACCACGGCCGCATGTCCATGCACCGCATCAACGCCGTAGAGCAGCGGAATGGCGAGCCGCGTCTTGCGGGCCGCTTGCTGAAAGCCGTTGACCATGGACAGCCAGTCTTCAGGGGTGTTGCTGGCCGGCGACCCGCCCCCACCACTGAGTACGGAGCCAATGAAGTAGCGCGTTACGTCTCTGGGTGAAATACTGTCCTTCTCGACCTGCGTCATCTGGCCGATCTTCTCCGCCAGCGTCATCTGTGCCAGGAGCGCATCGACACGCTCGTCAATGGATGCGTTGGAAACCGGTTGCGGGGAGGTATTCGTCGCAGGCGCTGGCAGCGGCCGCGACGGGGATGGAGTCCCTGCGCAGCCAGCTACCAGCCCTGCCACCAGCACCAGGAGGAGAACTGGGCCGAGGTAATGTCGTTTCATCAGTGTCACTTCCGATCGCTCGCGGGCAAGCACGACCGTCAATGCGCTCGCCGCGGTAACGTTTTGACACGCGGGGCATGCATCCACAGACGCCGGTTCTGGCTCGAATCCCGCATCTGAG
>JACKBK010000040.1 GCA_020634555.1 Caldilineae bacterium | reverse complement strand
GGTGCTTTCAGCGGCTTGGGCTTGGGTAGGGGCTGCTTCGGATTGGGCGGCTGGGGCCGGGGTTCCCCCGCCACAGGCGCTTAGGATCAACGCAATCGACAGGACTAGTACACCTAAAATTAGGCTTGAACGTTTCATTGTTTCACTCCTTGGGTATGGTGGGTTTGTACGCCGTGGTCACTTGTCAGGGCGTATGTGCATTTGCAGCGAATTGCTTGGCTGAAATGCATCTGCTGCGCAGGTATAGATGGCATCTATGGCATCTTATTTCATACACATTCTCCGTCAGATAGGTTTGACTCTTGAGGGGATAGGTGGGCCAGATCGCAAATTGTTATCGTTCCCGGTATCGATAACAATATAACATGAAATTTCCTCGGTGTCAAGTACTAAATTGGAAAGATTGGGATGAATTTGGCGAAGTTGCCGAAGAATCTAACGGAATTGCCTTTGATCTGTAAGCGCAGGTAGGTTTTATGTGCTCGATCTTGACATTTCTTGCCTGTAATTAGCCAGTTGACATCGCCTCTTAATCGTAGTATACTTGTTTTTGATAACGATAACAATTTGATGAACTAGCGCAGAAACTATTTCAGAGGATCACAATGGGACGCAAACGTGTTACGATCAAAGAGGTTGCTGGAGCAGCCGGCGTGTCTACACAAACAGTTTCCCGGGTAGTCAACGACCATCCCGATGTCGCCGCAAAAACCCGAAAGCATGTCCAGGCGGTTATCAAGGAGCTAGGCTATCAACCCAGCAAGATTGCGCGGAGTCTTATCCAGGGGCAAAGCTGTTCTTTGGGGGTTGTTAGTTACGGACTTGGCAGTTTCTTTGGCCCCTCTCTGGTGCTGCAAGGGATTCAGAAGGCGGCCGTACAGGCTGGCTATTCCTTGATGCTTACCGTCTTGCATGATCCTGAAGTCTACGACGCGGAAAATGTTTTGCGAGAAATTTTGTCGTATCACGTGGACGGGATCTTGTGGGCCGTGCCTGAAATCGGACAAAACCAGGATTGGATCCAACAAGCCGTGCATGGTCTAGCCGTGCCGATTGTCTTTTTGAATGTGCAGCCACGCCCCAATCTGGTCACGGTAGTTATGGACAATAAGTTGGGCGGGCGCATCGCCACCCAACACCTCGTCGATCAGGGTCGGCAACACATCGGCATTATCACCGGGCCGATGGATTGGCGGGAAGCCAGACAGAGGGAATTAGGTTGGCGAGCAGCGTTGACGGAAAACGACCGTGTCGTAGATGAAAGCTACATTGCGAACGGCGATTGGAGCCCCAGCAGTGGAGAACGTAGTATTCGTTTGTTGCTGGAGTGGCATCCGGAGCTTGACGCCGTCTTCGCTTGCAATGACCAGATGGCCCTTGGCGCGATGAAGGTAGCTCAAAAAATGGGGCGGCAGATTCCCCAGGACCTGATCATCGTCGGCTACGACAACATTCCCGAATCGCCGTATTTTTCCCCAGCGCTCAGTACTGTCTCCCAGGATGTTGCCGAGTTGGGGCACCAGGGCGTTCAACAACTGCTGGCGCTGATCAGCAACGGCGATGACGCTCCTATTCCACCTGTGGTGTTACAGCCGGAACTGATCGTCCGTGAGAGTTCCGTTGACATAACTCATGTAGCTTCCAACGCTGTTTCTGCACTGCTTGGCTGAGCTCCCGGTAGCTTTTCTGCCAACAATCTGTTCAAACACTTTCTATGTGTATGTCCAGATGCCGTTTGAAAAGACTTCGGAAGTCGCCGATTTCCTGCAACGACCGGCCTGCTACCGCTGAAACATCCTTCGTCTGGCAACCCGGCGACTTCCGAAGTCTGTGTGGACGACTTTTCAAACAGCCTTTTAAGCAACTCGTTGGTCATGGTTCGGTGCTTCATCTTTCACGAGAGGATTGTGCGCTCGTTATATCTGGACAAGGAACGCGGGCAAAACGCTGGAGATGTTCAAATAGCTGGCTGATGCTTTTGGAATTGGTGGGAAGAGATCGTCTATCCAGGGGCAGATTTGTCCAAACCGGCGGCGAACGGTAGTGTGGCCGGACAGCTTGAAAGATTGGAAGGCTTTACTGTCTATGAACCGTCGTAAATCGTCACACCGACTTGTTGGATTGTTGATCGTTGCGTTGATTGCGCTGCCGGCTCTGGCCTGCGGCCGCACAGCCGAAGTGCCTACGCATACCGCTGTTCCTATACCATCAACGTCCACGCCGGCGTCAGCCGAGCCCCTGTCGGCCGTTGTCACACCGGCGACGCCGTCGCAGGTCAAGGTGGTGATCACCGAGGCGGACATCGAAGCCGGCGCGAGATCGGTCAGCCTGGAGGGCGCGACCATCGAGGGACTGGAGGTCCAGTTCGACCAGGACCGCATGACGCTGCGCGCGGAGCAGCTCAGCTATGGCGGGGTGTTGAACCTGAGTGATGTGCTGGTCGAAGGCACGTTGCGGGCTGAAGGCGGTGTGCCTGTCTTTAATGCAACCCGCATCGAGCCGTCCAGCTTTGCCACCAACTTCATCCCTCCCCTGATCAACCAGTTCCTGGCAGCGGCCGCCGGCGATTGGTACGTGGAAGATGTGCGCGTCGAGCCGGGCCAGCTTGTACTGTTGACCCAGCCCAAATGATCTGGGTGTATTCAAAACGGGTTGAGCGAGGATTGTGCGCAGCCACCGAGCGACCCCGGAGCGGTCAGGAGACCGCAGGGAACACCAATCAACCGAGTTTGAACACACCCAAATGATCTCGACGCCTTGCCGGTTGCCTGCGTTAACGACGGCGGCTGTCAGACCCGTTTAGCATGACAAATGTTAAGGACGTGTCTAAAAGCAAATTCCCTGTGTTGGCTCGGGCAGAAGACCGGCCAAAGCGGTAACTAGTTGATAGACGCGTTCTGGGTGCCGGTAACTGGATCGCTGACCACTGATCACCGATCACCGATCACTGAACACTGATCACTCAGCGGCCGCCAGTGCCTCTGCCTGCTCGACCCAGCTTTCCAGGATTTGCAGCCCCTCGCCCCAGAAGCCGGGATCGGTCAGGTCCACGCCCAGTGGCTTGACGATTTCATGCGGCCAGTCCGAGCCGCCCTTGCTGAGCATCTCGACGTAGGCGTCGGCGAAGCCATCCGGCGCCTGCTGGTAGCGGGCATACAGCGCCAGCACCAGCAGCTCGCCGAACGCATAGGCGTAGACGTAGCCCGGCACGCCGATGAAGTGGTGGATGTAGCTCCACCAGATGCTGTAGCCTTCGGTCAGCATCACGCTGTCGCCGAACATGGCTTGCTGGGTTTCCATCCACAGCTCGCTGAAGCGTTCGGTGGTCAGCTCGCCTTGCTCGCGTCGCTCGGTGTGGATGGCGTTCTCGAAGCGGTTCATGCTGATCTGGCGGAACGCGGTCGCAAAGGATTCCTCGATCTTGGCGGTCAGCATGGCCAGCCGGACGGCCGGATCTGTCTCGTTGGCCATCATCGCCTGGAAGACCAGCATTTCCCCGAACACCGAGGCGGTCTCGGCCGTCGTCAGCGGTGTGTGCATCTGGAGCATGCCCTGCTTGCCGCTCAGCTTCTGGTGAACGCCGTGGCCCAGCTCGTGGGCCAGCGTCATGACGTCGCGCGCCTGCCCATCGTAGTTCATCAGGATGTACGGGTGAACCGAGGGGACGGTGCCGGCGCTGAAAGCGCCGCCCATCTTGCCCGGCCGCGGCGGCGCATCGATCCAGCCGTGTTCGAAGAACAGGCCGGCGATTTCCGCCATGCGCGGGTGGAAACGGCCGTAGGCATCCAGCACCAGCGTGCGCGCCTGCTCCCAGGTGTACATGTGATCGGCGGCCGGCAGCGGCGCGTAGCGGTCGTAATCGTACAGTTCGTCCAGCCCCAGCAGCTTCGCCTTCAGTCTATAGTAGCGGGCGACGATGTCGTAGCGCGCCGTGACCGCGTCTACCAATGCTTGCACCGTCGCGTCATCAACCTGGTTGCCCAGGTTGCGCGATGAAATCCAGGTTGGGTAGTTGCGCAACTGGTCGTCTGAGGACTTGTCGGCCAGGACGGTGTTGAACACGTAGGTCGTGGTGCGTTGCATGGCGCGCAGGCCGGTGGAAGCAACCTCGGCAGCGCGCTGCCGCCGGTCTCGGTCCGGTGAATAGAGGTTGTTGAGCAACTGGTCGCGCATCAGGCTCTCGCCCTCGAACTCGTAGCGCGCCGCGCCGTGTACCTCGTCGAAGAAGCGGTCCCAGGCGTTGCGGCCGGTGACAGCCTTCTCCGACAGTAACTTCTCCTCCGCCTCGCTCAGCAGGTAGGGCCGGTAGATGCGCACGGTTTCCAGCCAGTGGCGCCAGTGAGCGACGGCCGGATCGGCCAGCCAGCCGGCGACCGCCTCGTCAGTCGTCGCGGCCAGCTCCAACTCCAGAAAGACCAGCTTTTGCTCCAGCCGTGAGCCGCGCTCGGTGACCCGTTGCAGCAGCGCGCCGCGTGCCGGGTCTTGCGTGTCCTGAGTCCAGTTCAGCGACGCAAAGGAAGCGATCTTGTGAGCGCGTTCTACCAGGGTCTCGTAGCGGACAATCAAGGCAGCCAGCTCTGCGGCCGTCAGATTGGCGATTCGACCGCGGTAGGCCGCGTCCAGCGCGTCTGCCTCCGCGTCGCAGGCGTCGAGGTCGGCGTTAATCAGCGGATCATCCGCTCCGGCGTAGAGATCAGTCAGATCCCAGCTAATTGTCTCGGCTCCTGTCGGTTGTTTCTCGGTCATTGTTTGACGTTCCTCCTCAGAAAAGTGTCGTGAGTGTACCACAATTGCTACCGGCAGGCGAAGCACGGGACACCTTGTGCAATTATCGCGATTTGTTGGACGGGCCGCAGGGCTGTACAATTGCCTGACAATACCATGAACGTCGATTCCGCACTTCTTTCGCTAAACGACAACCCGGATGCTAGGCGATTTGAGGCCGTCTACGATGGCAAGATGCTGGGATATATCGCCTACCAGATCCGCGATGGCGTGATGCGCCTCCCGCATACCTATGTGACGCCAGAAGCGCGCGGCCAGAACATTGCCGCGCTGCTGACGGAGCAAGCGCTTCAGTCAGCCCGGGTGCGACGTTTGCATGTTGACCCGATCTGCTGGTACGTCGATCGCTACATCCAGCGCCATCCACAGTACCGCGACTTGTTGAGCCATCCTGACCCGGTGGATTGACCCTAGCTACAAACCAGAGAGGATACCCATGACCAAATACGTAGGTGTGCTTACGGCCGGCGGCGACAGCCCCGGTCTGAACGCGGCGATTCGCGGCATCGGCAAATCGGCGCAGGGCGCGTATGGTATGCAGGTGATCGGGTTCCGGGATGGTTTCCGCGGCACCATGGAGAACCGCACTGTTCGTCTCAACAGCGCGGCTCTCTCCGGCATCCTCACCGTCGGCGGCACCATTCTGGGTACCAGCCGCGACAAGCCGCATAAAATGCCGGTCGGTAGCAAGAGCCGCGACATGACTGACGTCATCGTCGCCAACTACCACCGCCATCATTTGGACGTGCTGGTTTGTCTGGGGGGTGGCGGGACCATGAAGAACGCCCTGCACTTGCAGCGCAACGGTCTCAACATCATCACCCTGCCCAAGACGATCGACAACGATGTTGCCATGACCGACGTTACCTTTGGCTTCGACACCGCGCTGGGCATCGCCACCGAGGCGCTGGACCGTCTGCACAGCACGGCGCACAGCCACCATCGCATCATCGTGGTCGAGGTGATGGGCCACCGGGCCGGCTGGCTGGCCTTGGGCGCCGGCATTGCAGGCGGCGCGGACGTGATCCTGATCCCGGAGATCCCTTACGATGTCGAGGTGGTTGCTGACGCGGTGCGGCAGCGCAGCCAATCCGGCAAGCATTTCAGCATTATCGCTGTAGCAGAAGGCGCCCGCTCGCAGGCCGAGGCGAAAGCAATGGCCAAGGCAATGGACAAGATAGCAGCCGCGAGCGATAAGAAAGCGCGCAGGGAGGCCAAGGCGCGTCGAAATCAGTTGGCCGCCGAGCAGGCAGACAGCACACAGCGGTTGGCAAGAACCCTTGAGGAATTGACCGGTCTCGAGTCTCGGCTGACCATTTTGGGACACCTTCAGCGCGGCGGCACGCCCTCGGCTGCCGACCGGCTGTTGGCCACAAGACTCGGCACCGCTTGCTCCAGCTTTATCAACGACGGCGTCTATGGCGTGATGGTGGCGGCTCGCGGCGATCGTGCCGAGCCGGTCCCGCTGGAACAGGTCGCCGGCAAGTTGAAGACTGTTCCCCTGGACCATCCATGGATTGCCAGCGCGCGTGCTGTGGGCACCAACTTGGGCGATTGACCGATACGCGCTCAAGCCGTGCTGGGCACAGGCGAGGACCGCCCGGTCTGCTACCGCTGAAATATCCTCCGTCTGGGAACCCGGCGACTTCCGAAGTCTGCGTGAACGACTTTTGCACAGCATCCCGGCGGACGTGTCAAGCCAAATACCAGCTTAAATCCTGAAACGTGACTACTCCCCCGTCATTCCCGCGGAGGCGGGAATCCACTCCTCGCAGACCTGGATTCTCGCCTGTCTGGAAACGACCACGGAGAGATTCTTCATTAGCGGTTCGGCCTCGTGTGGGTCGCGTGCTCGACCCATTCAGAAAGACAATGAAGAAGTTTCTTGCCACGGCGCATGCCGTCTGTGATGGCATCGGGAACTCTGCGGAAATGACGCCACTCCTCGCAGACCTGGATTCCCGCCTTCGCGGCGCGAAGCGTGACGGGTGAGCAGTAACCTTAACCTTCATCAATGGGTGGGAACAGCCAAGATGCATCGAAAAACCGTTGCCAGCGATGCAGTTTCGGGTAGTGGCGCGAAGAATCGCGAATCCTCTTGACTCCCTGTGCTGCAGATCGTATAATATAAGCACGAGTTTTTGATCTGCGGCAATGATGCCGCCTATCGCGCAGGGAGGAGTCCTATGAAGCGACGTGAGCATCGGTTTTTCGTCCTACTGGTTGTAGTTGCCCTGCTGGCTATGTCGGCCAGCGTCGTGGGCGCATCTGGCAGCGCGCCGGTCTCTGACTGGTCGAGCTGGCAGGCCTATTTCACCCCTATTGTTCCACCGTCTGCCGATGGGCCGGGCAGTCCTGATGGGCTTCCCATCCCCACCAAGTCCCCATCCAGCGCTTCACTGCAAGCGTGGGTCAACATGATTCCGTCCCTACCCGAGCCATCCATGGCGGCCCACGCGGAAGAGGTCGCGCGGGGCGATGACCACTCTACTATTGTGGGACATGGTCCTGCCAAGACGGGCCTGGCTGCCCGCAACGACTGGGCCTATGGCAACCAGTTGCTCGACTCCGCCAATCCCGGCCCCTTCTTCGAGACCTTCGACAACTTCCACGGCATTACCTGGCGCATGATCCCCGACGGGTGGGGCGGCTATGCCTACCGCGGCGCGGATAGCGTCACCCTCGATCGCGAGCAGGTTGTCAAGGACGAGGGCCCGTACGATGGCAGTTACTCGATGAAGATCGCAGCCAGCGTGCCGTTCGAGGCCGGTATCTCGCGCGAGATCACCGTGCCGCCGGGATCCGAGGTCAAGGTGCGCACCATGTACCTGCTCTACGACCATGGTGGACTGCACGGCGGCGAGGTCTGGACCTACGACTGGGCTGCGCTGGGCATCAAGTGCGACGACATGGACGCCGAGTGGGTTAACGGTCCGTGGCACGGCCAGTGGCTGCCGCTGGAACACACTATCACCGCCGGGCCTGAGGGGCGCATCATGATCTTCCTGCAGGTGATCAGCCCTCTGGCCGAGAACGTCAATGGCTACTTTGACAACGTTCAGGTTTGGGTAGACGGCGAGCCGTACGAGGGTTAGCGTAACGACACTCGACTCGACGAAGCCCGGCTTTTCCACAAAGCCGGGCTTCTTGCATGATGAAGCTCGACTTTTTCGGCAAAGTCGAGCTTCTGGTTGCAAACAGACAACTGCACGCTCAGACGTTCGAGTTTTCCCACAACTCGAACGTCTTGGTGTTGAACTTCTACCTGTCGCTCAAGGGCGCGTTGGTGCCGGTCAGCACTTGCTGGTACACTTCATAGTCGCCGAAGTACTCCCTGTCGAAAGTCTGGCCGTTCACCGTTCCCGAGAACAGCCATCGCTTGACATATTGCATCAGCGCCAGCACGCCGGCCTTTGTGTCGTAACACGCCTGTCCCTCGTAAAGGACCGTCCAGCCGTCTTGCTGTTCCACTTCCTGGGTGCGGGTGTCGGTACACCAGACGGCAAGCTGTGAGCCGAGCAGATCTACCGTGCGGGTATTCTCGCCGGGATTTGCCCCCTCCCAGATGTTGAACAAGGTGGCGCTGGCAGAGCTTTGCCGCTCCTTGCCGGTGTAGCGGTCGATCTGGGTTAGCCAATCTTCCGGCTCGCCGCACTCCTCTGGCCACGACGACTCGCGCGCTACCTCCAGCCAGCGGTCGTCGAGGACCCGCAGCGCGTTTGCCTCGCTTTGTCCCAGGCACTCTGCCTGGTTGCAGCCGCTTCCATGGCACTCCCAACGCAACTCCCACGAGGCGCTCAAGTCGTCCGGCATCAACGGGCCGGCGACGGGCACGGTCTCTCTGTCGCCCTGGAAGCGCGCGATGGTCTGGCTAATCCAGCCAGCCTGGTCGTTCACGCAACACACGCGCCACCAGGACTGTCCCTCGTTGCTGCCGGTTACCTGTAGACTCGTCCCCTGGCGCGCCGTGGCGACGACCGGGAACGACGTCCCTGGACCGCCGCGGACGTTGGCCTGTTGCGAGGTGACGACCGCCGTGCCGAAACTGACCGGTGTAGGCGCGAGGGTTGGCGTTGCCGCAGCCACCTGTCCTGAAGGCTCGGAAGCAGGCAGACCGGGCCAGACCCAGCCTGTGCCAGCGGCGGCCGGCAGCGGTGTGGCTGGTGTCACGGTTGACGTCGCCGTTGGGTCAACAGCTACAGTTGGCGGGGGCGTCGCTGTGATTGTGACGGCACGGGGTGCAGTCACTGTTGGCGTGGCGGTGGCAGTCAGCGAGACAGCCGGCGTTGCAGTGTTGGTGACAGCGAGGGTCGCCGTCACGGGCGGTCCGGCAAGCGCCGTCGCCGATACCTCCGGTGTTGCAGTGACTTCGACCGTGGCTGTTACTATCGGCGTTGCCAGCAGGTCGGTCAGGGTCAACGACACCTGGACGGTGGGCGACAGCACAGCGGTGCTGGTGGCGGGAATCGTGCTGGAAATGAGGATCGTTGGGGAGACGGTGGCCGTGGTGGTGACGGCCATGCTGGCCGCTGCTTCAGTTGTCAGTTGGGTGATCTGCTGTGCCGCGGCAGCTTCGGTGGCCTTCGCGGCCGCGATTCTCTCTGCGGCAGCAGCTTCCGTCGCGCGCGACTCTGCTATCTGGGCGTAGGCCGTCGCCTGTTCCGGGCTAGGCGGCGGCGCCACGCAGGCCGCGGCCAGAACAAGCAAAAATCCGAACGCAAGAACCTTGAAAAGTGCGTGCATGGCCCTCCTCCTGTCAGTGGGTAAAGGCAGGTAATGGCACCGTGAGGATAATCTGCGAGGCATTATAGTGCGCTGCTGGCGAGGTGTCAATCCATCCGGCAGTTTTGCGTCGATTCGCAAATCCCTACTCCGTCCTGTCGTGGGTGTGGCAACAAGCAGATATTTCGGTTAGCCATTTATGATGTAAATCATTGACTAACTCACTGTTTGGGTGTAGAGTGTGAGACGGTCGGGAACGGTGATTCTGGCTACCGCTACCGGTTAACTCGGCTTTCGTTGACGCTTTGGGAGGAACCATGCATCGACGCTCGCTCCATCTCTTGATTGCCTTTGGCTTGCTGGTATCGCTGGCGAGTTGCTGGGGGTTGCCCGGTCGTCCGCCTGACACGCTGCAACTGGTTGGCGAGTACAGCTATCATGACGGCAAACCCGAGTTTCACGTCCTGCCCGGCGAATCCAGCCCCTATATCGTCTATCACAAGCAACCAGTGCGGGTCGATGGGCAGCAGGTGACTATCGCGCTCAACGACCTCTCCATCGATGTTACTCCGTTCGACCCGGCGGCTGAACTGGGTATCCGCGACACTATAAGCATGTCGGCGACGGCCAGACTGCCCGCCAACTACCGGATCAAGCCGAAAGTGACCGCCGAGGAATTGATCGGCGATGAATGGGTGAAGCTCTCTGAGTTCAACGCACGGCCGGCCCAGATCGCCAACATCGGCATCAGCGTCATTGTGGACAGCAGCAAGTCCATCGACCAGCAGCTTGGCCCGGCCAAAGCCGCGGCGACCTATCTTGCCGCCTTGCTGGAAAGCCGCTGGGGAGATCATATCTGGGTAAGCGTCGCACCGTTGGATCCCGCCGCATACTATCTTCCCTTCACGACTGACCTCGCCGAGGTCAACTCCTACATTTCCCAGTTGGAGCCAGTGCCTTACACACCGCTTTATGATGTGATTGCCAGCGCGTGCGACACGTTCGACGCATTCGAGTTGCAGCGCGCTGGCGAAGATCCTCGCTTCACATTCGACCGGCGCTGGATATTATTGCTCACCGATGGCCGGGACAACTACTCGGACCTGACGCTGAAGTTGCTACAGGATAAGCTGGTGCGATCCAACGTGGTTGTGTTTGCCTTGGGCATCGAAGCGCGGAACAAACTCGACCAGAAGGATATCGACGAACTGGCCCAGAAGCGATTCGTTCTTCTCACCGGCCTGGAACAAGAAAAACTGCGCGGGCGCCAGCAGGAGATCGTGGACGCGATGGTGGCACAGTCGCCTGCGTACTACGACGTG
This sequence comes from Caldilineae bacterium, assembly GCA_020634555.1. Taxonomy (GTDB): domain Bacteria; phylum Chloroflexota; class Anaerolineae; order JAAEKA01; family JAAEKA01; genus JACKBK01. The sequence goes on along the minus strand of JACKBK010000040.1, from coordinate 19,283 downwards.
GTCTATCAGCGCAACGACCAGCAGATACGCGAGCCGCGCAAGATCCGATTGACCTTCGAGCTCGACAAGTGACCGGCGCCGCCGGCTATTGGCCGGCGAACTGCTCTCCCAGCACCTGGCTGATCAGATCAACAAAGTCGCCTTCATCGGTTACCGCCAGCGCCAGCAAACTGCCTTTGCGCCAGAAATGAGGCGCAGCCGGCCAAACCAGGGGCAAGCCGTTTATGCTGGACGCGCTGGCGTCCAGTGAAGCAACATCTGCCAGCAGGCTGGCTTCATCGGGGTACTGGAACACCTGCAGCGGTTCTCCATCCACACGCACAATCAATCCATAGGCAGTCAGATAGGGCTTGACGACGCGCCCTGGGGTGACCTCCACCTGCGCGTCCGAATCGGCCAGGTCCGCCAGCAAGTCCAATGTCGAATACTGGGACGCGGCTGATCCGGTCGAGGTCGCAGAAGGTGTCGGAGATGCGGCCGGTTGCGCGATGGCGGTAGGTGTGTGCGTTGCTGCTGCGGTCGGCGTGGTGGCCGGTGACGGTTGCGGCGATGGCATGCTGGTAGCGCTGGCGTCTGCCAGAATTTGTACCGTGGCAGTCACGGTGGCAGAAGCTGCTGCGACGGGCTCTTCCGGCAAGAACAGCGCCGTTAAGGCGTCCAGGACGGGCAATGACCAGGCAGGTTCCTGGCCAGTCGCGGTGCGCAACGTATGCTCGCCGAACAGGTTGCGGTAGACCAGTTCGTAGATGGCGCAGTCGGGGCAGTCCGTGTCGTCGAAGTAGTCGCCGGCTTGCTCGCGCAAGTTAGCATCCTCCAGTTCCTTGAGCAGCACAGCCATTTCCTCCTCGGAAAGCGTTCCTTCGCTCAATTGGCCGCCGCGGGCAACGCTGTAGGTGCGGTCCAGATTGAGCAGCACTCGCTCCTCGCCGTCAGGGCTGTTGCGTGTGAACTCCACCAGCACCAGCGATGGCGCGGCCGGCGACGCGCTGATGGTCGCCGCGGTGGTTGGCGTTGGCTGTTCGGGACGATAGGCCGTTACCGCCGCGGGATCCGGCGTCAGCAGCAAGTTGTTCAACAGGGGTATCAGCGGCCGCGCCCACTCTGGCGCAGTAGCTTCGCTGGTGGTCAGCGCGCCTTGGAGCAGAAGCCCGTGCCGGCTGATCTCGTAGGTCGTTGCGCCGTCGGGAACCGGAGTTGGCGTCAGGGCCGCGCGCGTGTTCTCGAAGAAACTGGCTGAATCAAAGGCTGCGTCGATCTGGTCCTGGGCCGCGGAAGAAAGCTGGAAGGTTACTGGCTCGTCGCCGGCCTGTTCCAACACCACGTGTCCATCCAGGTACATCACCGCGTATTCGTCCAGCCCGTCCGGTCCGCCGGCGCGGCGAAACTCCACTACCGGGAACGTGGCCTCCTCGACCCCCAATGGGGCAGCGCTACCGCCCATGTCTTGGGGCACGCCGACACAGCCGGCAGTTACGAGACTGGCAAACACGAGTACGAAGAGGAAAGCTATCAATGTGTTTTTGGTGCGCACAGGGGAAACTCCTTTGGTGGTTGTCACGCCGACCCTCCGATCAGCACGACATGAACCAATCGCGGGCCATGGATGCCGGCCGCGCGGATCAACTCCAGATCGAGAGACTGGCTGGGGCCGGACAGGAAGGTCAGAACAGCGTCATTACGAAGCGGGTTTTTACGCGCCAACCACCGCGAAACTGATGGAAAGATTTGGCTGACCGGCAGCAGCACCACCACCCGGCGTGGCAGGAAAGCTGAAAGCAGCGGGCGTCCTGCACCGCCACGTACAGCCAGGGCGCCGGTGTCGGCGAAGCCAACCTCGGCAGCCACGACTCCGACCTCCACGCCCGCGGCTGCCTGTAGCAAGTCGCCGCGGCTGTCAAGATCCTGAGGGCGCAGCCGCAGCGGCGCGGCCCGCAGATCGGGTATCATCGTCTCGATGCCCAGAACGTTCAGTGTGTCCAGCAAGCCGGGCGACGGCAGATGCGCTTCGTCCCATGTCAGCACACGAGTCACGTTGTCGGCCTGCAGCGCTGTAGCCAGAAGCAGCCGCGCGCTGACCGGGCTGTCAGTCAGCTCCCAGGTAGCACCGATCCGTTCCAGCGCCGCTGTAAGGCGGTCTGTTGGCGTCGCATCGGTATCTGCCAGGCGCGCCAGCCCCGGCAGCGGCGTTTGCGCCGTTGATTGCGGCAGCTGGGGATTGGCTTGCGCCAGTTGGGCAAGAATCGCGTCGCGGGCGTTGTTCATGGCCGGTTGCGCTCAGCCCACCGGTCGCGGAACAGCTTATCCGCCGGCGTTGGCAGGTCGCGTCCATCGCGCCAGGCGCGCAACGGCGGTGCGATGCTGCCGGTCAGACGCCGCTGCAGCCAACCGTGCGCCCGGTGATAGTTCGCTGGATTGCTGGTGGCCCAGCGAAAGGCGGCGCGCACTGTGTTGTCGACCAAGCCTGGCCGGCCGGCTGCCAGCCGCGCTTCCCGCAGCGACCGCAGCATCTCCGGCAGGTCGATGCCCACCGGGCAGACGTCGGCGCATGCGCCACACAGGGTGCTGGCCAGCGGCAGGTCGGCGGCCGTCGGGTCCAGCAGCGGAATCCCGGCTGCTGTCACGGGGGGCACGGTATCTCGGGTTGGCCGCCGTGATTTCGTTGGCGCCCGCGCGATCAGAGGCGCCAGCACTGCGCCAATCGGGCCGGTGTAGCCATCGCCGTAGGCCTGGCCGCCGATCTCCCGCGTCACCGGGCAGACGTTGTGGCAGGCGCCGCAGCCGATACACGCCAGTGCGTCGCGGAAAGGCGTCGCTAACAGCGCGCTGCGGCCGTTGTCCACAATCACCAGATGCAGCTCGCCCGGCCCGTCGGGATCGCCAGCCCGCGCCGGCCCGCTGAGCATCGTCACCGCGCCGGGCATGTCCTGGCCCGCGGCACTTCTGCTCGCCATCTGAGCCAGGAACAGCGCCTCATCGACCGTGGCGGCCACCTGGTCGATGCCCATGAGCAACACCTGGATGCGTGCCAGGCTGGCGGCGATCCGATCCTCGCCGGCGTCGCTGACGAGGACCAGCATGCCGTTGTCAGCAGCCGCCAGCGCCACCTGGCCGATCATCATCCCGTGGCGCGGCAGCTCGCGTCGCAGCCGGAAGCGAGCCATGCTCCCCATGGCCTGGGGATCCAGCGTCTTGGGCATGTCGAGTTTGCGCTCGAACAGGTTAGCCACATCGGCGGCGCTCTGGTGCAGCGCGGGAAAGTGGGGGTGTGACGAGCGGTCCTCGGCGAGCTGCAGGATGTAGTCGCCGAAATTGGTGTTAGTGACCTGGATGCCGGCCTCCGCCAGGGCCGGGTTCAGGCCAATCTCTTCCGCCAACGGCGAGCGGCTGCGCAGGGCAGTGTCAAGGCCACGGGCGGTTGCCAGCGCCGCGATGTAGCGAAAGGCTGCTGCGCCATCCTCCGCCCAGACGACCTCGACGCCGCGCTGGACCAGCCGGGCTTCCAGTTGTTGGAGCAGCCGCGGTAGATCGTCCAGAGCGGCACGCCGGCTGGCTGCGGCTGCGGCTTGCAGATCAGGCCAGGGCGTCTCCAACTCGTCGAAGGAGGCGTTGCGCCAGCGTTGCAGGCGGGAGGACGCGCGCGCCTGGCTCGTTCGCAGATCGGAGTCGGCGAGAGCCTGGGCGACGCGCGTCTTGAAAGGCGAGGGCATGATCAGCTTCGATGGTTTGGTTTTGTTGACGTTCTGCCACGCCGGGCGGGCATCCAGATTTGAAAATTCGGCTCCGGCCGGTCTCCCGACCGGAGCCGGGGATTTTCATTAATGGTTGTGCGAACAGCGCATGGTTGTCTCAGATGTGGCTTTTCCGACGCGTTTTGCTGGTTTATCGATCAAGTAAGATTCGTCAGTCGCGCTTGAAGGTCGAGTAGTCGAGGGTGCGGTACTTGCTGGCGCCCAGGCCGGCGATATCCAGCATTGCTTCCACCTTCAGCGGCAGCCCGAAGATCTTGATAAAGCCCTCGGCGTCCTTCTGGTCGTAGACGTCTTCCTGGCCGAAGGTGGCGTAGTCCTCCCGGTACAACGAGTAGGGCGACCGCCGGCCGACCAGGATGGCGTTGCCCTTGTACAGCTTCAGACGGACGCTGCCGGTCAGGTTCTCCTGGGTGGACTGGACGAAAGCGTCCAACGCGCGCCGCAACGGGGTGAACCAGAGGCCGTTGTAGGTCAGTTCGGCGTATTTCAGCGCTATTTGATGCTTGTATTGTAAACTTTGCTTGTCAAGGCAAAGCTCCTCCAGCCCTGAGTGCGCGGTGTAGAGGATCGTTCCGCCGGGCGTTTCGTAGACGCCGTGGGACTTCATGCCAACCAGCCGGTTCTCGACCAGATCAATGCGGCCAACGCCATGCTTGGCCCCCAGTTCGTTCAGGGTTGTCAGAAGGCCAATGGGTCCCATCGCGATGCCGTTGATGCGCTTGGGAATGCCGCTCTGGAAGTCGATGACAACCTCCTCGGGGGTGTTCGGCGCGGATTCTGGGCTGACCGACCATTGGTACATCTCCTCTTCCGGTTCGTTCCACGGATCCTCCAGCAGGCCGCCCTCGTGGCTCAGGTGCCAGATGTTGCGGTCGCGGCTGTAGATCGACTTCTCGGTGGCTGTGACCGGTACGTTGTACTCGGCGGCGTAGTCGAGGGCGTCCTTACGGCTGCGGATCGTCCACTCGCGCCAGGGCGCGATGGTGCGCAGCCGCGGGTTGAGCGCCATCACGGTGACTTCGAAGCGCACCTGGTCGTTGCCTTTACCGGTGCAGCCGTGGGCGACTGCATCCGCGCCCTCCAGTTCAGCGATCTCGACCATGCGTTTGGCGATCAGTGGGCGGGCAACGCTGGTCCCCAGCAGGTACTTGCGTTCGTAGATAGCGCCGGCCTGCATCATGGGATAGAGGTAGTCGGTGATGAACTCCTCGCGCAGGTCTTCCACGTAGAGCTTGCTGGCACCGGAGGCAATGGCCTTCTCCTCCAGACCGCCCAACTCGTCTCCCTGGCCGAGGTCTGCAGTAAAGCAAATGACCTCACAGCCATAGTTGTTGCGCAGCCAGGGCACGATCACCGATGTATCCAGGCCGCCGGAGTAGGCGAGTACGACTTTGTTTACCGATTGTGTGGGCATGAGATGTTTCCTTTGTGATATAGGTTTTGGTCTTTTAAGAACTTGAGAGACGTGAAACGTGAAACTAATGAACTGCGCCGATCATGGCAAGGACCTGCCGAATCACATTTTTCGTTTCACGATTCACGATTCGCGTCGGCACGACACGTCAGTACAAACACGCGATGTGGCACGGCCAGCGGTTCGTCGGGGAATCGTTGTTCAAGAGCGGCCGCCAGATCGGCGTCGAACCGGGCGACATCCTCGGCTGGCAGGCTCCCGCCGATGGGAGCGCTGGCGCGCACGCGGCCGCGCCAGGCTTCGTGGCTATAGATGGCAGGCTCGTCGTAGGTGAAGCTCTCGATCTCCTGAAAACCCGCCACTGCCACGTCGCCAAACCACTGCGGATAGATGCCGGTGCCGCTGCCGAAATGCCAGGCAGGATTGTAGCGAAGGATGAGTTCCTCGGTCAACGCCACCACGTTGCCGGGCAGCGGCAGCCAGTCGTAGTGTGCGATCACCAGCGTGCCCCCGGACTTCAACAGGCGGCTGATCTCCGCAGCCGTGCGCGGGCGGTCGAACCAGTGCCAACATTGGCCGGCGCTGACGACATCGAAGCTGTTGCTTGGCAGCCGTGTGTCTTCGGCGGGGGCGACCCGGTACTCGACCTGCACGCCAGCCAGCCGGTCCAGTTCGTCAGCCTGAGCCAACTGCTCGGCGGCCACATCGACGCCGGTCACTGCACAGCCGCGGCGGGCAAAACCGCGCGCCAGCGTGCCTGTGCCGGTTCCCAGGTCGAGGATCTGTTGGCCGGGCAGTCCGATCCCGCGCTGTGCCAGTCTCTCGAACAGCGACGCAGGAAAGCCGGCCCGGTAGCGCGCATAATCCTCTGAAGTCCTGCCAAAATCGACCTGCATCCGGCTACCTGTCCCGATAAAGATTGACCACGTCGCGCAGCATGGCCGCGGCTGTGCCTGTAGGCCCCCGTTCGTCGATGGCGATGAACACTTCCTCGAACAGATCGCTCTCGAACATCACGCCCATCTGCCAACCGCTGACCTGCGCCAGCTTGTGGTCAATCGCCAGCGATACTGGCTGCACGCTCAAGTCGTAGCTTCCATCCGCGCGCCGCTCCGCCACGCCGAGCAACTTGACAATCCCCTCGTTTAGCCCGTCCGCGGCGCCGATACCGGCAACCGGCTGCACATCGCGCACGGTACAATCGAAGCCCAACACTGCATTGGCGACGATGGTCAGCTTGTTGGCAGTGTCCCAGCCCTCCACGTCCAGGCGCGGGTTCGTCTCGGCAATGCCGCGCCGCTGCGCCTCGGCCAGCGCGTCGGCGTAGGATTGGCCGGCGGCCATCTCGGTCAGGATGTAGTTGCTGGTGCTGTTGAAAATCCCCTGGACCCGCCGGATCTCTGCCGCGACCAGGTCGCGTGTGCCGACGTTGACCACCGGCAGCCCGCCGCACACCGTCGCCGAAAACGCCAGCCGCGCGCCGTTGGCATCAGCCGCGCGCTGAAGATCCCGATACCGCAATGCCAGCGGCGCCTTGTTGGCCAGCACGACATTCATGCCACGGTTCAGCGCGCCCAAAACGAAGCTCAACGCCGGTTCTGCGTCCACCAGGTTGACCGGCGATGCTTCCAGCAGGACATCGGCGCGGGCCTGGCCTAAAATATCTAATACTGTCGCACCGGGCTGGCCGCCTGGTGCGTTGCCCGCGTTGCCACCAGCCTCCTTGTGAGACAACAGCGCTGCCGGGTCGATACCGGCCGGATCAGCCAGCGCTCCTCGGCTGTCGCTGGCGGCGACCACGCGCAGGCGCAGCCCATAGCGCGCGGCCAGGGTATCCCGGCGGCTATCCAGCAGGTGGAGGAAGCGCCGGTGAACGTTGCCGAGGCCGACCAGGATCAGGTCTACGGTTTGGACGTTGCGGGAAAGCGAGGCAGAGGAGAGGTCGCTCATGCAATCTTTTCCGACTGTTGGGCGATGGAAGCGGGTGAGTCGCTTATGACAGGTGTCGTTTCCCTGGCCGGCTGCTCCAATGCCACCGCGTCGTCAGAACCGTTTTCGGCAGCACTGGTGACCGGATACATGGCTGTCGGATCGATGTCGGTGTCGGCTATGTGCTTGGGGAATGGATGGCGGTCGGTGAGCTTGGCGTGTGCGTACCAGCCGAGGATCTTGATGGACGCCAGAGTCGGAGCGGCCAGAAATGCGCCGAGTATACCGGCAAAACTGGCGCCTACCACGACCCCGACCAGCACCACCAGCGGATGCAGGTTGAGGCTATGGCCCATGATGCGAGGCACCAGGATGTTGTTCTCGAGTTGTTGGATAACGACGTAGACCGCGACCACGATACCGGCGAATACCAGGTTGCCGACGGGCAGGTAGGACGGTCCCTGAATCAACGCGATGATCACCGCCGGAATCAATGCGAGTACCGGTCCCAGGTTTGGTATGACTTCCAAAACCCCGGCCAGGAAACCGAGAATCAGCGCGCCTGGCAAGCCAAGCAGAGTTGTGGCGAGGAAAACCACCGTTCCCACCGTCAGCGATAGCAACAACTGGCCGCGAAAGAAACGTTTCCAGGTCAGGTTCAGCCGATGTCCCAGTTCCTGCATCTCGTCGTGATAGGCAGGCGTTATCAATTGGGTGAACCAGAGGGTCAACTGGTTGCCATCCTTGGTGAGATAGAACGTATAAACCAGCAGCAGCAGGCCGGTCAGCACCACCGAGATGACCACCGAGGCGATATCGGCAGCGGTTCGCACCACATTCGTCGCCGCGCGCAGCCCTTCCAGCCCGTAGCTGATCAGCGCCTGAATGTCGGGAAGTTGGAACTCCTGGAGGTTATGTTCAAGGGAACTTTGCCCGGCCAGGATCATCGCGCCCAGATCGATCTGGTTATTAAGCAGATTGATGGTCGGCGCTTTTTCGACCACGTTATCCAGCGCTGTGGTTAGCTCTGGGATGCGGCTGAAGACATCGATGATCGCTCCGACACTCTGGATGGTAGCCGGCAGGAGGAGAATCGGGACAACTGCTACCAACAATATCAAGATCAGAAGGCAGCACGCGGCGGCCAGACCGCGCGGGACGCGCCGTCGTGCCAGCCCGCCGACTATTGGCTGAAACAGATAGGCCAGCACGCCGGCCAGCACTAACTGCGGAATCACGCCGCGCGCCAGATAGACCAGCGCGAGGGACGTAATCAGCACGGCAACAGCTACGATGCGCTTGGTGTCGCGGTTCCAGGCAGGTGGTTGAGCGGCGGTCATGGGCAAATACTCACTTGCTTAAGATCAGTGGTCTGACCGGATTATACCCGCAATCGCCACAGATGCCAGCCAGTCACCTGTCACGCAGGCAGCAGTGGGAACACCGGCTGGCCACCGCTCATACGCCACGGCAGTGGGCGTGGTTCAGTGTCTGCTGTCGCCGGCTCCACCAGATTCAGCAGCATCGCGATCTCGTCGCAGTGGTGAAACTTGGGACAGAACACACACTCCTGCCAGATCTTCGGCGTCAGCGCCCAGCGATCGACGATGTCGAAGCCCTGGCGCTGGAAGAACGCCGGCCGCAGCGTCAGCGCACACACCTGGTCATAATCCAGCGCCCGCGCCATCCCCAGCAGCGCCGCGACGATGACGCCGCCCAGCCCGTTGCCTTGGTACTCGGACGAAACCGCCAGCGAGCGAATCTCGGCCAGCACAGGCGTCAGCGCGATCAGCGAGCCGCAGCCGGCCAGCGCGCCATCAGCCTCGGCGACCAGAAAGCTGTCCAGCGCAACCAACACCTGTTCCTCGCTGCGCGGCAGCATGATGTTGCGCGCTGCAAACGAGTTGACCAGCGCGGCGATGGCCGGCGCATCGGCCTCGACGGCCGGCCGGACCTTGATAGAGGCATTGCCTGGCGTTGAATTCATGGTTCCTCGGCTCACAGTTCTGCCAGCACGACGCTCAGCCGCTCGACGACCTGGTCGATCTCGTCGTATTCGATGATCAGGGGCGGCACCAGGCGCAGCACGTTGGGACCGGCGCCTACCGTCAACAGCCCGTGGCGGTAGGCGGCGCTGACCACGTCCGCCGCGGGGATGTCCAACTCGATGCCCAGCAACAGCCCTTCTCCGCGTACCTCAACGATGTGCGGCGAGTTGATCTCGGCCAGCTTCTCCCCGAGATAGACGCTCTTGTCGCGCACCCGTTCCAGAAAGGCCGGATCGCTGACCTTGCCGACCAGCGTTTCTGCTACGGCAGCCACCAGCGGGCCGCCGGCGAAGGTGCTGGCGTGGTCGAAGGGATGGATGGCATCGGCGACGCGTTGGGTCATCAGCACCGCGCCCATGGGCAGCCCGCCGGCCAGCGGCTTGGCGGCCGTGAGCATGTCCGGCGCCACGCCGTAGCCTTGATACGCCCACAGGGTTCCCGTGCGTCCCAGCCCACACTGCACCTCGTCGAAGATCAGCAGCGCGTCGTGCTGGTCGCACAGATCGCGCAGGCCGGCCAGGAACTCCGGCGTGGCCGGATGCACACCACCTTCACCCTGCACCGGCTCGACGATCACCGCGCAGACGTCGTCCCCGATCGCCTCGGCAGCCGACGCCAGGTCGTTGAACGCGGCGAAGCGCACGCCCGGCATCAGCGGCTCGAAGGGTTGTTGGTACTTGGGCCGGTCGGTGGCCGCCAGCGAGCCGAAGAGCCGTCCGTGGAATCCGCCGCTGAACGCAGCGATAACATGCTTGCCGCTAGGGCCGGTCTCTGACCGTGCCCGGTCGTATGCATAGCGGCGAGCGAACTTGAAAGCGCTTTCGTTGGCGCTGGCGCCGCAGTTGCTGAAGTACACCTTGTCGGCGAAGCTCGTCTCGCACAGCAGCCTGGCCAGCCGAGCCTGCGGCGCGGTGTGGTAGAGGTTGCTGACGTGCCACAGCTTGCCGGCCTGCTGATCCAGCGCTGCCTGCAGATCGGGATCGCCGTAGCCCAGCGCGTTGACGGCGATGCCTGCCACACAGTCGATGTACTCGCGGCCGTCCGTATCCACGACGATGCAGCCGTGGCCGTGGTCCAGCACAAAGTCGGCGCGGGCGTAGACCTGCAAGAGATGATCGTGTTCAAGTGAGATGATTTCGTGGGTGTTCATGGGTTGGTAGATTGGTAGGTTGGAAAACTGGTAAATTGGTCGGGTTGTTAGGTTGGTGGTGGTCGGGTGGTTACGTCGTAGTGCTCGTGGTTACGTTTCGCGTTTCACGCTTCACGCTTCACGTCCGCTCCGCTTGCCACAATCGCCGTGCCCGTTCCGCTGCACAGGCCGGCGAGGTTGGTGATGACGGCTTCGGCCACACCGTCCTGCACCGCCTCGACCGCCGAACGGACCTTGGGTATCATGCCGCCGGCGATCTGGCCGCTGGCGATGTGATCGGCAACGTCGTCCACGGTCAGGCAGGGCGCCAGCGCGCCGTCGATGAGGACGCCGGGCACATTGCTGACGAAGACCAGCCGCCGCGCGCCGGCCGCCGCGGCGATGCCGCTGGCCACCTGGTCGGCGTTGACGTTGTAGGAGTGGCCGTCGATGCCCAGCGACACGGGGGAGATCACCGGCAGGAAGCCGGCAGCCAGCCAGCGCTGCAGCACATCGACCCGTACCTCGACCACGTGGCCGACGAAGCCGATGTCCTGGCCGCCCGGCCGTAGCGGCTCCACGCGCACCAGCCCGGCGTCGATGCCGCTGACGCCCAGCGCGTCGATGCCGGCGTTGACCAGCCAGCGGGTCAGCCGGTTGTTGACCAGCCCGCCCAGCACCATCTTGACCAGCCGCAAGCTGTCGTAGGTGGTAACGCGCAGCCCTTCGACGATCTCGAAGTTGACGCCCATCCGCTCGTGCAGGTTGCCGATCTCCTTGCCGCCGCCGTGGACGATCACCAACGGGCCTTGCCGGCGCAGCTCGGCCACGGTCTCGACGAACTCAGCCAGAAACGCGCTGTCATCGATATCGTTGCCGCCGACTTTGAGGATGGAGACGGATGGGAGGGTAGGTGGGAGAGTCATGGTGGTGTGTGTTGCGTGTTGCGTGAAACGTGATTCGTGAAACGTGATTCGTGTTGCGTATTTCGTGATGGGCGTGATGAGCTTGAAAGGTGAGGCATTTCCGGTTACGCAATACGCAATACGCATTACGCACAATGCCCATCACGTTTTACGCATCACGTTTCACTGCGGCAGCCCGCTCGTTTCATCCAGCCCGAACATCACGTTCATGTTCTGGACGGCCTGGCCCGATGCGCCTTTGAGCAGGTTGTCGATGGCGCTGGTGACGATCAGGGTGGACTGGCCGGGGACGAACGTCAGCCCGATGGCGCAGCGGTTGGTGTTGACGGCGTGCTGCAAGGTGGCCAGGCGGCCGGCGGGCAGGACGTGGACGAACGGCTCGCCGGTGAACGCCGCATCGTACGTGCCGCGCACCGCCGCTTCATCGACGCCATCGGGCAGGCTGACGTACATCGTGGACAGGATTCCCCGGTTCACCGGCAGCAAATGCGGCGAGAACACCAGGTGCCAGCCCGCAGCTTGCTCCGTGTCTTTTGCCGCGTGCAACTCCTGCTCCATCTCGGCGATGTGGCGGTGGGCGTACCCGATGTTGTAGGGCGACAGGTTCTCATTGGCTTCGACGAAACTGGTGGTGAGGCTCGGCTTGCGCCCCGCCCCGCTGACGCCCGACTTGCTGTCGGCGATCACCGTACCGGTCAACCAGCCCGCGTGCGCCAGCGGCCACAGCCCGAGGATGACACTGGTCGCGTAGCAGCCCGGATTGGCGACCAGGCTGGCGGCGGCGATCTCGGTCCGGTGCAGCTCCGGCAGGCCGTAGACTGATTCGGCCAACAGCGCCGGCTGGCTCTGCGGGTGGTTGTACCAGCGCTGGTACACGGACGCGTCGTGCAGACGGAAGTCGGCGCTCAGGTCGATGGCCTTGACACCGGCCGCGCGCACGGCGGCGACTGCTGGCATGGATGCGGCGTGCGGCAGGCAAAGGAACACCACGTCGGCGGCCTCCAGCGGGGCAGCCTCCAGCGGCAGCAGCGGGTCATCCCACGGCGCCGGGAACACATCGCTCAGCCGCTGGCCGGCGTAGCTTTCGCTGGTCAACCAGCCGATCTCCGCGGCAGGATGGCCGCGCAGCAGCTTGACCAGTTCGATCCCCGTGTATCCGGTTGCACCGATGATGCCTGCTTTCAGCATGACACACCTTTCTGACAACAAAAAAAGCTCTCCGTCTGGAGAGCTTCGCAGCCGCTTTCGTCCTCGAAACTCGGCTCACGCGCCACTACCCAGACTTACGTCCGGTCGATGATGCGAGGCCTCCTGGGGAGAAAGGAATGCTGGTTCATGGTTATTCGTACGTTGTCCGTTGTCGGGACAAGCACCATGCTTATAGCACACCTGCCGGTGGCTGTCAAATGAGATTCGTGTTCGATCAGACGCCCGTGCCGGGTGCTTCGATCTGCCCGCGCTTCCACGGCAACCGGATACGGCGACGCTGTTTCGCCGGCGGTTCGTTCAGCTGTGACTGTTTCTGCCGGCGGGCGCGCGCCACGATGCCTGCTGCTTCAGCCTTGCCGCGCTCCAGGGCATCGTTGAAGATGCGCCGCAACTCCTTGCGGTCGAGCTTTTCGCCGGTGACGTACCACTGGTAGACAGCCTGCCCGGTGGCGTAGGTGCCGGCGTAGGCGATGGCGGTCTTGAGTACCACGCCCAGCGGCAGGAATGCAACCAGCTCCCGCGCGACCTGACGCCACATGAACCCGGCGCCGACGACGCCGGCCATCTTGGGAATCACCTCGCGAAACTCGCCGGTTTCGCCCAATGACAGCCCGATCTTGTAGGCCATCACCAACTGGTTCTTGGTCAGGATGATGATGTCGGCGACGGCGAAGGGGATGCCAAGTCCGGGCACCATCTCAGCGACGCCCGTCCCCGCCGCGTACATGGCGTTGGTCATGCTGGTGCGCTGGATCATCTGCTGCACGACCGTCGGCCGCAGTCCGGGATAGGCGCGCGCCAGCGCGACCTCTCCGTCTGGCAACGCGTTGGCCAGAGCTGGCAGCAACGTTTTCTGCACCGCTTTTGTGTCGTCCAGCAGCGCCGAGACGACCGTGACATGGTCGGCCGTCGAAACCTCCGGCTCCACGACGATTGCATCGTCGCCCGGCCGGTCGATGATCACGAACAGGGGGACAGCCTGGGTGGTCAGCGCCTGGACGTCCTCGTCGGTCAGCTCCGACGGGTTGTCCAGCAGCAGGATGCGCAGGTCGTACTGGGCCAGGTTGTTCAGCGTGGCGGGATCCAGCGGCAGACGGTAGGACGCCAGCGCTGTCAACGTCTGTCCCTCGGTTCGCGGCCCATGCTGCAAAGCCGCCTCCAACAGGGTAGTGCGGTCCCGCGCGCCGATCACAGCCAGGCGCGGCGTCAGTTGCGCATCCTCGCGCATGCTGCCGATGTCGATCTCGGAGAACGACTTCCACATACTTGTTACGAGCTTAGTTGCAGTCATACGATATCTTCGCTTGAGGAGTTGTCACGACTGGACAGCAGCGTCGAGCCGCTCTTCTAATTCGAACTGCCGGTCCAGCGGCGGCAGCCCAAGAAATTGTTCATTGTCAACGTCCTGCCGGCCCTGTTCGTCTGCAGGCCGGTAGCGCAGGATCAACGAGTGGCCGATGCGGCCCGAGCGCTCGTAGGACACAAGCTGGCGCAGGTCGATGGAGCGGGGCGCGCGCAGCGGCGTGGAGAGGATCAGGCGGTTATCAGCCAGTTCGACGCGGGCCAGCGCGCGCGGCACAGTGAACAGCGCCAGCAGCAGCGCGCCGGCTATCAACGGCCAGCTCGACGCGCTGCCGCCAACGACCAGATCAGCCAGAAGTGCCACCAGCAGCAGGACTGGCAAAAGGTAGAGAAACTGGAAGGTACGGCTGGTCTGGAAGCGCAGGGCCTCAGAATTTGCTGCTGTCATGCGCGCTGTTCCAGCCGCCGTTCGATAGTTTGCCGCACCACCTTGGCATCGGCCGGCAGGTAGACGGGCGGGTTGGCTGCCAGCGCTTCCACCTCCGGCAGCGTGTCCTCGTGGTAGCCGGTCTTGAACTGGGTGAACTTCAAGCCGTGGGCGGTGGAGATGACCACAACGCGCTCGTTGCTGCGCACCACACCGCGATCCACCAGCTTGAACAGCGCCGCCAGTGCCACGCCGGTGTGTGGACAGCAATACATACCGGTCATGTCGGCGCGCGCGGCCGCGTTGGCCAGCTCGTGTTCGGTTGCCTGCTCCACGATGCCGTCGAACTGTTCCAGCACCTTGACTGCCTTCTCGTAGCTGACCGGGTTGCCGATCTGGATGGCCGAGGCCAGTGTCGCTTCCGCCTGGACCGCCACCTTCTCCTGGAATCCGGCCTGGTAGCTGCGGTACAGCGGGTTCGCCTTGGCAGCCTGTGCAGCCACCAGCCGCGGCAGCTTGCTGATGATCCCCAGCTCGCGCAGCAGCAACAGTCCTTTGCCCAGCGCGCTGATGTTGCCCAGGTTGCCCACCGGCATGACGATCCAGTCAGGCACAGCCCAGTCGAACTGTTGCACGATTTCGATGCCGACGGTCTTCTGGCCCTCGATGCGCAGGCTGTTCATGCTGTTGGCCAGGTAGATGCTGTTGTCCTCCGTCACCTCCTGCACGATGCGCATACAGCCGTCGAAGTCGGTGTCCAGCGCAAGGACCAGCGCGCCGTTGGCGATGGGCTGGATGAGCTGGGCCGCGCTGACCTTGCCCCTCGGCAGGAAGACGATGGCCGGGATGCCGGCCGCCGCGCCATAGGCTGCCAGCGCGGCCGATGTGTCGCCTGTGCTGGCGCAGGCCACCGCCTTGACCGGGCTGGCGCCGCTGCGCATCATCTGGTTGACAACGCTGACCAGCACGGTCATGCCCAGATCCTTGAACGATCCGGTGTGCGAGTTGCCGCACATCTTCACCCACAGGTCTTCGACGCCGATCTGCAGGCCGAGGCGGTGCGCCCAGAACAGGTTGCTGTTGCCCTCGAACATGGACACGATGTTGTCTTCCAGCAGGTCGGGCACGACCCATTCCTTCTTGCCCCAGACACCGCTGCCATAGGGCCATTGCGTGGTGCCGACGCGGTCGTCCATCAGGCGCATCCAGGCGCGCGGCCCGCGGTCGTGCAGCGCAGGGACGTCGTGAATCACCTCCAGCAGCCCGCCGCAGGTGGGACAGCGGTAGATCACCTCGTAGAGCGACCAGCGGCCCTCACAGCCGCGCACACATTGAAACCAGGCAGAATAGGCCATCGCTTTTGTTCCTTGAACCACAGAAGTTGACGATGCCAGCAGTCTAGCATCGTTGATAGGCGATGTCAAAGTACCCACGGGAAGTGCGTTCCGTGCGGTCTCCGGACCTCATCCGAGGTTCGTGCTTTTGACCGTTCTCCACTGGCGTGCTAGACTTTGCGCAACTTTCGTGGCAGTCGCGACTGCCGTCCCGTATGACTCCACAAGAGACAGGAGAGACTTCGTGTCGAAACGGCCGCGCAAACAGCGCCGGACGCCGGCTGCCCAGCCGGAGCCTCAAATCACGACCGCCGCGCCGCCGACGGCAGGACGCCGCGAGCGCTTCAATCGCACCGACGTCCTGATCGTGCTGGGCGCGATCCTGGTGTCGTTCCTGGTCTACGCCAACGCGGTCAGCGGCCAGTTCGTGTACGACGACACCAAGCAGATCGTCGGCAACCAACTGATCCAGGACGGCCGCTTCTTCGGCAAGGCGCTGGTTTCCGATGTCTGGGCGTTCAAGGGCGATGCCGGCCAGGCGTGGAGCAACTATTGGCGTCCCACCTTTGTCGTTTGGCTGATTGTCAACAACGCCCTGCTTGGCGTTGGCAGCGCGGCCGGCTGGCACATCACCAACCTTCTCCTGCACGCGCTGGTGATCTTTCTGGCCTATGGCATGTTGCGGCAACTGCGGCTGTCGCGCGCGATCGCCGGGGTGATCGTCTTCATCTTCGCCGTCCATCCTGTTCACGTCGAGTCGGTGGCGTGGATCTCCGGCTCGCCCGACCTGTTGATGTCAGCGGCGTTGCTGGGCGCGCTTTGGCTGGTGTTGTCGGCACTGGTGCGTCCGGACCGGCGCAAGATGGCCGGTGCGGCTGTGCTGTTCGTCGTTGCGCTGCTGGCCAAGGAAGTGGCGATCGTCTTCCCGGCGGTGATCTTCGTGGCGGCAGCCGGGGCCGCTGCGGGCGGCGCGTCGAACTGGCAGGCGCGCACGGTGCGCGGCATTCGCGTCGCGCTGCCGTTCATCGTCATCGCCGTGGTCTACTTCGTGGTCCGCTCGCTGGTGCTGGGGCAGGTTGCCAAGACCGACGCGACGACCGAACCGTTGAGCGCAGTGATCCTCAGCGCGCCGTCGCTGCTGGCGTTCTACCTGCGCCAGTCGCTGTTCCCGCTGTCGATCGGTCCCTCCTATCCGCTGCGGGCAGTTCACGCCGACGTGCTGACGCTGGCCAACTTCTGGGCGCCGCTGTTGGTGGTCATCGTCGCCGCGGTGCTGATCGCTTGGGCGGCGCGGCAAGGGCCGGTGCAGCAGATCGGCGCGGCGCTGTTTATCCTGCCGCTGCTGCCGACGCTGAACATCAACGCGTTTGCGGCTGAGCAACTGGTCCACGACCGCTACCTTTACTTGCCTTTGCTGGGCTTTCTGATGATCGTCGTGCCCTCGATTGTATCCTTGGTGCAGTGGCTGATCCACCGCGACGCGCCGTGGACGCGGCTGGCCGGCTACGGTGTAGCTGTAGTGTGTTGCTTGCTGCTGGGCGCGCAGACCGTGCGCTACAACACAGCCTGGCTGGACGAGGTGTCGTTGTGGGCGTGGGCGGTCAAGATCGATCCAACGTCACAGTTCAACTGGGCGCAGTACGGCAACGCGCTGACAGCGGCGGACCGGCCTGCGGAAGCTCGCGCGGCGCTGGATAAATCGTTGGTGTCGCTGGACGCCAGCTCGACGCCTAACGCGCTGATCAACCGCGCCCAGATCGCCATCGATGAGGGGCGCTTCGACGACGCCGAGGCCGACCTGAACACGGTGCTGGCAGGCCAGCCTGAAAACATCCAGGCCTACGAGCAACTGGCGGTCGCCTATCAAGCGGCCGGCCGGTTGAACGACGCTGCTAACATCCTGGTTGCCGGGCGCGAGCGCGTGCCGTACAACTATTGCTCCTTCACCAACAACCTGGCTGTTATCTTCTACCTCGGCGGCGCCAAGGACCGCGCGTTGCAGGAGCTGGAGAGCATCCGGTCGCAGGCAGTCGACCAGCCCGATCCGGGCTGCCGGGCCGGCGTGTTCCATCTGGGCCAACTGTATCTGGAGCAGGGCAGGACGCTGGATGGCCGTGCGGCGCTGGAGGAATACTTGGCGTTGACGCGAACCATGGCCGACGACGAGACACAGCAGTTCCGCGCTTCGGCGCAGGGGTTGTTGAGCCAGTAGGGCAGCGGATGACGTGAAACGTGAAGCGTGAAACGTGAGATCACGTATCATTGACCCGTCCTGAATATAGTTTACACATATAATGACTATCAGGACGGAGAAACTATGGAAAAGGAAATTGTCAAACGATACGGCCAAGCCTTCAAGCTTCAGGTTGTTCGCGAGTATGAAGGCGGCACCAGTATCTATCAGTTGGTGCAAAAGTACGGGATCGGCAGCCATCTAACGGTGAAGCGCTGGATTGATCGCTATTCCCGAGCTGGCTATCGAAGCGAGTTGGTCGTCATCCAAACCGTGGACGACCAACTTGAAGTCAAAGCGATGAAACAGCGGATCGCCGAGTTAGAAAAGGCATTGGCCGACAGTGTGCTGGAAAACCAGATGTTGAAAGCCACAGTGGAGGTAGCCAGCCAAAGCTTGGGAATAGACTTGAAAAAAAACTTCGGCAAGCCATCATCGAACAAGCCACAGCGACCGGGCACGTAAGCAAACAGGCAGCCAGCACCTGGTTTGGTATCAGTCGGCAAGCGTATTATCAGGCTCAAAAGCGGCAGATGAAACGTGCGGCTGAGGACCAATTGCTGGTGGAAATGGTCCAAGGCATTCGACATCGCCATCCACGGATTGGTGGACGCAAATTGCTGCACGAACTGCAAGAACCCATGGCTGCTCTGGGCATCCACCGCGGCCGAGATGCGTTCTTTGAACTGCTTGCTGTCCATGACTTGTTGGTGCCAACTCGCCGCAACCGCCGACGAACCACCCGATCCGGCTTTTGGCGCTGTCCGAACCGGTTGGTGGGTCTGGAAGTCGTACAGATCAACCAGGTGTGGGTTGCCGACATCACCTACCTTTCTACTGAAGAAGGGTTCATCTACCTGGCTCTGGTGACCGATGCCTTTTCACGTTTCATTGTCGGCTATGACTTGTCTGTCTCATTGGCCGTTGAAGGATGTCAGCGAGCCTTGGAGCAAGCCATTCGCCAGACGGCCAGTAGTTCGCTTCAAGGACTGATCCATCACTCTGACCACGGCGTTCAGTACACCGCCTGGCCCTATCGTGAACGCCTTCAGGCTCTTGGCATCTGTCCCAGCATGGGCGAAGTTGGCAACTGCTATGACAACGCCCTGGCCGAACGCGTCAATGGCATCCTGAAGTGCGAATACGGCCTTGATGACCTGTTTGTGACTTTTGATCACGCCGCTCAGTCGGTTCATGAAACAATCTGGCTCTACAACTATGAACGACCGCATCTGTCACTCCGTTACCGCAAACCTGCGCAGGTCCACTTGGGTCCACAAGTCCGGGCTCAGACCTCGCCGTCGTAGAGTCTGTGGTAATGTGGGAAACCCGTAGAACAGCGGAGGGTTTTCCACATTTCCACAGACCAAGCGTCCATACTGGTCAGCGTGCTTTGACCAACAACCAAGTTAACCATAACTATGTGAAGTAGCCACTATTTTGTGTCAACGCATTTCAGGACTTGACACGAAGACGAACCCTCACCCTAACCCTCCCCGCTCCGGGGCGCAAGCAGTCCCACAGGGAGAGCGAACCGGAGGCCTATGGAAGGTGTCTTCGTTTTCCCTCTTTTCCCTTCTTTA